>NZ_KI535607.1:0-726947 GCF_000492855.1 Enterobacter sp. MGH 38
CAAAGGCAGGTTCTTTAAGGTAAGGAGGTGATCCAACCGCAGGTTCCCCTACGGTTACCTTGTTACGACTTCACCCCAGTCATGAATCACAAAGTGGTAAGCGCCCTCCCGAAGGTTAAGCTACCTACTTCTTTTGCAACCCACTCCCATGGTGTGACGGGCGGTGTGTACAAGGCCCGGGAACGTATTCACCGTGGCATTCTGATCCACGATTACTAGCGATTCCGACTTCATGGAGTCGAGTTGCAGACTCCAATCCGGACTACGACGCACTTTATGAGGTCCGCTTGCTCTCGCGAGGTCGCTTCTCTTTGTATGCGCCATTGTAGCACGTGTGTAGCCCTACTCGTAAGGGCCATGATGACTTGACGTCATCCCCACCTTCCTCCAGTTTATCACTGGCAGTCTCCTTTGAGTTCCCGGCCTAACCGCTGGCAACAAAGGATAAGGGTTGCGCTCGTTGCGGGACTTAACCCAACATTTCACAACACGAGCTGACGACAGCCATGCAGCACCTGTCTCAGAGTTCCCGAAGGCACCAATCCATCTCTGGAAAGTTCTCTGGATGTCAAGAGTAGGTAAGGTTCTTCGCGTTGCATCGAATTAAACCACATGCTCCACCGCTTGTGCGGGCCCCCGTCAATTCATTTGAGTTTTAACCTTGCGGCCGTACTCCCCAGGCGGTCGACTTAACGCGTTAGCTCCGGAAGCCACGCCTCAAGGGCACAACCTCCAAGTCGACATCGTTTACGGCGTGGACTACCAGGGTATCTAATCCTGTTTGCTCCCCACGCTTTCGCACCTGAGCGTCAGTCTTTGTCCAGGGGGCCGCCTTCGCCACCGGTATTCCTCCAGATCTCTACGCATTTCACCGCTACACCTGGAATTCTACCCCCCTCTACAAGACTCTAGCCTGCCAGTTTCGAATGCAGTTCCCAGGTTGAGCCCGGGGATTTCACATCCGACTTGACAGACCGCCTGCGTGCGCTTTACGCCCAGTAATTCCGATTAACGCTTGCACCCTCCGTATTACCGCGGCTGCTGGCACGGAGTTAGCCGGTGCTTCTTCTGCGGGTAACGTCAATCGACAAGGTTATTAACCTTATCGCCTTCCTCCCCGCTGAAAGTACTTTACAACCCGAAGGCCTTCTTCATACACGCGGCATGGCTGCATCAGGCTTGCGCCCATTGTGCAATATTCCCCACTGCTGCCTCCCGTAGGAGTCTGGACCGTGTCTCAGTTCCAGTGTGGCTGGTCATCCTCTCAGACCAGCTAGGGATCGTCGCCTAGGTGAGCCGTTACCCCACCTACTAGCTAATCCCATCTGGGCACATCCGATGGCAAGAGGCCCGAAGGTCCCCCTCTTTGGTCTTGCGACGTTATGCGGTATTAGCTACCGTTTCCAGTAGTTATCCCCCTCCATCAGGCAGTTTCCCAGACATTACTCACCCGTCCGCCACTCGTCAGCGAAGCAGCAAGCTGCTTCCTGTTACCGTTCGACTTGCATGTGTTAGGCCTGCCGCCAGCGTTCAATCTGAGCCATGATCAAACTCTTCAATTTAAAAGTTTGATGCTCAATGAATTAAACTTCGTAATGAATTACGTGTTCACTCGTTGAGACTTGGTATTCATTTATCGTCCGAGGACGTTAAGAATCCATGTCACTTTGAGTGCCCACACAGATTGTCTGATAAATTGTTAAAGAGCAGTGCCGCTTCGTTTTCGCTGCGGCGCGGGGTGTGCATATTACGCTTTCCCGCTTCAGAGTCAAGCGTTTGTTTTGCTTTTCTCTGCTGACCCGGCGGCTTGCGTGCCGTTGTTCCGTGTCAGTGGAGGCGCATTATAGGGAGTTATTCTGAGGCTGCAAGTGCAAAGTGAAAATTATTTACCGACTGCTCACTTTCCAGGCAAAACACATCTCAGACATTAATTCTTGCCTGGTTTTTAAACAAAAACGAGCCGCAAGCGGCCCGTTTTTGCGTTTTGTGACTTACTGCACTGCCACAATTCGGTCTTCGTTGGCTTCCAGACGGATAACTTTGCCCGGAACCAGCTCCCCAGAGAGGATTTGCTGTGCCAGCGGGTTTTCGATCTGCTGCTGGATAGCACGTTTTAACGGACGCGCGCCATAAACAGGATCGTAACCATTCTCGCTCAGCAGTTTCAGCGCATCATCCGAGATGTGGATTTCATACCCACGCTCTTCCAGACGTTTGTACAGACGCTGCAACTGGATCTGCGCAATCGACGCAATGTGTTTCTCACCCAGCGGATGGAACACGACCACTTCATCAATACGGTTGATGAACTCCGGACGGAAGTTTTGGCTGACCACACCCAGCACCAGATCTTTCATATGGCTGTAATCCAGCTCACCGAAGCGTTCCTGAATCAAATCGGAACCCAGGTTCGAGGTCATGATCACCACCGTGTTACGGAAGTCGACCGTTCTTCCCTGCCCATCCGTCAGACGCCCATCATCCAGCACCTGCAACAGAATGTTAAACACGTCAGGATGTGCCTTTTCTACTTCATCCAGCAGGATGACGGAATAAGGACGACGGCGAACCGCTTCCGTCAGATAACCGCCCTCTTCATAACCGACATATCCCGGAGGCGCACCGACCAGACGCGAGACGGCGTGTTTCTCCATAAACTCGGACATATCGATACGCACCATCGCGTCATCGCTGTCGAACATAAAGTTAGCCAGCGCTTTACACAGCTCAGTTTTACCGACACCGGTTGGCCCCAGGAACAGGAACGAGCCGATTGGACGATTCGGATCGGACAGCCCCGCACGGCTACGACGAATGGCGTTAGATACCGCTTCGACCGCTTCGTTCTGTCCAATGACGCGCTGATGCAGATCCTGCTCCATACGCAGCAGTTTCTCGCGTTCGCTTTCCATCATGCGAGCCACAGGAATACCCGTCCAGCGCGCCAGCACTTCGGCAATCTCGGCATCCGTCACTTTATTACGCAACAGACGCATGGTTTTGCCTTCTGATTGCGTGGCGATCTCGAGTTGTTTTTCCAGCTCAGGGATCTTGCCGTACTGTAGTTCGGACATCCGTGCCAGATCCCCTACGCGACGCGCCTGCTCAATGGCAATTTTAGCCTGCTCCAGCTCCGCCTTGATTGTCTGGGTGCCAGAGAGGGAGGCTTTCTCAGCTTTCCACTCTTCTTCCAGCTCAGAATACTGACGCTCTTTCTCGTCCAGTTCTTCGTTGAGCATATCAAGGCGTTTCTTGCTCGCTTCATCAGACTCTTTGTTCAGCGCCTGCTGTTCCAGCTTGAGCTGGATAATACGGCGATCGAGTCGGTCAAGCTCTTCCGGTTTCGAGTCAATCTGCATACGGATGCTGGACGCCGCTTCATCGATAAGGTCAATGGCTTTATCCGGCAACTGACGGTCGGCAATGTAACGATGCGAAAGCGTCGCCGCCGCAACGATGGCCGGGTCGGTGATCTGCACGTGATGGTGCAGCTCATAACGCTCTTTCAGACCACGCAAAATGGCGATGGTATCTTCAACGCTTGGTTCAGCGACAAACACCTTCTGGAAACGACGCTCCAGCGCGGCATCTTTCTCAATGTACTGACGATACTCGTCAAGCGTAGTGGCGCCGACACAGTGAAGTTCACCGCGCGCCAGAGCAGGTTTCAGCATGTTCCCGGCATCCATTGCGCCGTCAGCTTTACCCGCCCCCACCATGGTGTGCAGTTCGTCGATAAACAGGATGACGTTACCTTCCTGCTTCGCCAGATCGTTCAGCACGCCTTTCAGACGCTCTTCAAATTCACCGCGGTATTTCGCCCCGGCCACCAGCGCGCCCATATCCAGCGCCAGTACGCGACGGCCTTTCAGCCCTTCGGGCACTTCGCCATTAACGATACGCTGCGCCAGCCCTTCAACAATGGCGGTTTTACCGACGCCTGGCTCACCAATCAGCACCGGGTTGTTTTTGGTACGACGTTGCAGTACCTGGATTGTCCGGCGGATTTCTTCGTCGCGGCCGATCACCGGGTCAAGTTTGCCCTGCTCGGCACGTTCGGTCAGGTCGACCGTAAATTTCTTCAAAGCCTGACGTTGGTCTTCGGCTCCCTGGTCGTTCACGCTTTCACCTCCGCGCATTTTCTCAATCGCCTGGGTCACATTAGCGGTGGTTGCACCGGCGGATTTCAGCAGGTCGGTTAAGGTACCGCGTGATTCAAGCGCCGCCAGAACAAACAGCTCTGACGAAATAAAGTTGTCCCCACGTTTTTGCGCCAGCTTGTCGCAAAGGTTCAGCACGCGCACCAGATCCTGCGACGGCTGCACGTCGCCGCCGGTACCTTCGACCTGCGGTAAACGGCTCAGCGCCTGATCGATGGCGGTGCGTAACTGGCCGGCATTAATGCCAGCGGACGTTAATAACGGACGTACCGATCCCCCTTCCTGATTCAGCAAGGCGCTCATTAAATGAAGAGGTTCGATAAATTGGTTGTCGTGCCCCAGTGCGAGGGACTGGGCATCGGCGAGAGCAAGCTGGAATTTATTAGTAAGACGATCCAGACGCATAACTCCTCCCATAACAGGTCAAATTTGCTACTGGAGATTAAATGAGGTCATCCCTCAATTATTCAAGGTTAATAACCTGAATTATGTGAAAAGAAAACGGCGCGTACCGGATCGTCTTGATTGTTTAGGTTATATCAGCCAAATGAAACTTGCCATACGGCCTGTCGTCTTGTCGCGGCGATAGGAGAAAAAATCACCCTTTTCGGTGAAGGTACAGCGATCTCCGCCGAAGATTTGAGTCACACCGACGTTATTCAGGCGCTGGCGGGCAAGCTGGTAAATATCGGCCAGATATTTATCTCCGGAAGCCACAAACGCTTCGACCGCTTGCGGATCTTTTTCCATAAAGGCATCGCGCACTTCGGGCCCGACCTCAAATGCCTGCGGGCCAATCGCCGGGCCAAGCCAGGCGATAAGATTTGCAGAATCGTCCTGAAAGCAGGCGACGGTCTCTTCCAGCACGCCTTCGCACAGGCCTCGCCATCCGGCGTGGGCAGCAGCCACTTCAGTTCCTGCCTGATTGCAGAACAACACCGGCAGGCAATCAGCAGTCATCACCGCGCAAACCGTTCCCGGCGTATTGCTGTACGAAGCATCGGCGCGTTTAGACGCATAGGGCTCACCCGTCAGCTTCAGCACCGCTTTACCGTGCACCTGCTCAAGCCAGACCGGTTTTGAAGGAAGGTTTCCCGCAGCAAAGAGGCGTTTACGGTTCTCTTCAACGTGCTCCAGGTTATCGCCACAGTGCGCACCGAGGTTCAAAGACTCCCACGCGCCCTGGCTCACGCCACCGATACGGGTTGAACTACAGGCGGCCACGCCTTCAGGCAGTGGCCACTCCGGGACAATCAGTTTGGTCATAACCAGTCCACGTGATCCTTATGTTCTTCGAAATCTGCGCGCATCGCGTCGATAAGTTCCACCATATCCTGTGGGATCGGCGCATGCCATTCCATCTGAATTCCGGTGATTGGGTGGTAAAGACGCAGCATCGTCGCATGCAGCGCCTGGCGATCGAATTTACGCAGCACGGAGATGAATTCATCCGATGCGCCCTTTGGTGGACGCGGACGACCGCCGTAAACCGGGTCACCCACCAGCGGATGGGTAATATGCGCCATGTGCACGCGGATCTGGTGAGTACGCCCGGTTTCCAGGCGCAGACGCAGGCGGGTATGAATACGGAAATGTTCCATGATGCGGTAATGGGTTACCGCCGGTTTACCCATCGGGTGTACGGACATATGCGTACGCTTGGTTGGGTGACGGCTGATAGGCTCTTCCACCGTGCCGCCAGAGGTCATATGACCAATCGCCACCGCTTCATACTCACGGGTGATTTCGCGCAGTTGCAACGATTCCACCAGGCGAGTCTGGGCGGGAACCGTCTTCGCCACCACCATCAGACCCGTGGTGTCTTTATCCAGACGGTGAACAATACCGGCACGCGGTACGTCGGCAATCGGCGGATAATAATGAAGGAGTGCGTTAAGTACCGTACCGTCAGGATTGCCCGCGCCCGGGTGAACAACAAAGTCGCGCGGCTTGTTGATGACCAGAATGTCGTCATCTTCGTAGACGATATCCAGCGGGATATCCTGCGGCTCGAAGCGGATTTCCTCTTCGATTTCAGCATTGATGGCGACAGCTTCCCCACCAAACACTTTCTCTTTTGGTTTGTCCCAGATCTTGCCGTTTACCAGCACGCGCTGGTCAAGGATCCATTCTTTTATGCGTGAACGCGAATAATCAGGGAACAATTCGGCCAAAGCCTGATCTAAGCGTTGACCGAGCTGATTTTCGGAGACTGTTGCGGTGAGTTCTACTCGTTGTGCCATAAACTGCTTCTTCGTTTAACGTTGGGTTTTACGGCTTTGCCGTTTAATATAGTGTGCTATTGTAGCTGGTCTTAATCGGGAGCAGGAACTGAGTTTCTCCCGGACAAACATTTGAGGAAAGTCAAAACGTCATGACGCGCATGAAATATCTGGTGGCAGCGGCCACGTTGAGCCTGGCTTTGGTGGGCTGCTCCGGTTCGAATGAACAGGTCCCTGACAATCCGCCGAATGAAATCTATGCGACTGCACAACAAAAGTTGCAGGACGGTAACTGGAAACAGGCGATAACGCAACTGGAAGCGTTGGATAATCGCTATCCGTTTGGTCCGTATTCGCAGCAGGTACAGTTAGATCTTATCTACGCCTACTACAAAAATGCCGATCTGCCGCTGGCTCAGGCAACGATCGATCGTTTCATGCGTCTGAACCCTACCCATCCTAACATCGATTACGTGATGTACATGCGCGGCCTGACTAACATGGCGCTGGATGACAGTGCATTGCAGGGCTTCTTCGGGGTGGATCGTTCAGACCGTGACCCGCAACATGCGCGTGATGCTTTCAATGACTTCTCCAAACTGGTGCGTAGCTACCCGAACAGCCAGTACATTACCGATGCCACTAAGCGTCTGGTGTTCCTGAAAGATCGTCTGGCGAAATATGAGTACTCCGTTGCGGAATACTACACCCGCCGTGGCGCATGGGTTGCCGTGGTTAACCGTGTAGAAGGCATGCTGCGTGATTATCCGGATACCCAAGCCACGCGTGATGGCCTGAAGCTGATGGAAAATGCGTATCGCCAGATGCAGATGACGGCTCAGGCTGACAAAGTGGCGAAAATCATCGCCGCGAACAGCAGCAACACCTGATACCGCTACAACGCATAACGGCAGCCCGCGGGCTGCCGTTTTTTTATTCTTTCAGACTTACGCTGAAGCGGTTTAGCTTCAACACATCCATTCAACTATGACCGCAATTGTTTGCTTCGACAAGGTAAATCTCACCTCTTCCTGCCCTGCCTCACAAAAAAGATTCCCTGACAAAAACCGACAAAATAACGTGATCTAAATCACACATTTTGACATTAGGTCGGGTATGCTGGAATCACCAAGACGGAAAGACAAGAGGTAAAATTTATGACAATGAACATTACCAGTAAACAAATGGAAATTACTCCGGCAATCCGCCAGCACGTCGCAGACCGTCTCGCCAAACTGGATAAATGGCAAACACATTTGATTAATCCACATATCATCCTGTCCAAGGAGCCGCAGGGTTTCATCGCTGATGCAACTATCAATACTCCAAACGGCCATCTGGTCGCCAGCGCAAAACACGAGGATATGTACACCGCAATTAACGATTTGATCAACAAGCTGGAACGGCAGCTCAATAAAGTGCAACACAAAGGTGAAGCACGTCGCGCCGCAACCTCGGTGAAAGACGCCAGCTTCGCGGAAGAAGTTGAAGAAGAGTAATCCTCTAAAATTGAGTGTACCGACAACGCGCCTTCGGGCGCGTTTTTTATTGACAGAATCAAAACAGTGCAGGTACTTTAACCCTATCAATTTCAGGATGACCTTATGAAACAGACGCCGTTTTTCTTCGCATTCTTTTTTACCTTCCCCTGACCGGGAGGCGTTTCGTCGTGTGATAAAGAATGCGAAGACGAACAACAAGGCCTCCCACACCGGGAGGCCTTTTTTATTGATAACGATAAAATGAGACAGACAACACTATGACACCGGAAAACCCGCTCCTGGATTTACGCGTAAAAATCAGTGCACTCGACGAAAAATTACTGGCCCTGCTGGCAGAACGCCGCGCGCTCGCCGTTGAAGTGGGCAAAGCCAAGCTCGAGTCCCATCGGCCGGTGCGCGATATCGATCGCGAACGTGATTTGCTGGAACGGTTGATTCAACTCGGCAAAGCGCATCATCTGGATGCCCACTACATCACCCGTCTGTTCCAGCTCATCATCGAAGATTCCGTTCTGACGCAACAAGCCCTGCTCCAGCAGCATCTGAACAAAACCAACCCGCACTCTGCTCGTATCGCTTTCCTCGGTCCGAAAGGCTCCTATTCTCATCTGGCGGCCCGCCAGTACGCAGCCCGCCATTTCGAAGAGTTTATTGAGAGCGGTTGCGCGAAATTTGCAGACATTTTCAACCAGGTCGAAACCGGCCAGGCCGATTACGCCGTGGTGCCTATTGAGAACACCAGTTCCGGCGCCATCAACGATGTTTACGATCTGCTCCAGCACACCAGCCTGTCATTAGTCGGCGAGTTGACCATCCCTATCGATCACTGCGTGCTGGTCTCTGGCTCAACCGATCTGAATCAGATCGAAACGGTGTACAGCCACCCGCAGCCGTTCCAGCAGTGCAGCCAGTTCCTGAACCGTTATCCGCACTGGAAAATTGAGTACACCGAAAGCACCTCGGCGGCGATGGAAAAAGTGGCGCAGGCAAACTCTCCTGCCGTCGCGGCTCTCGGTAGCGAAGCGGGCGGCGCGCTGTATGGCTTACAGGTGCTGGAACGCAATCTGGCCAACCAGACGCAGAACATCACCCGTTTCGTGGTTCTGGCCCGCAAGGCCATCAACGTATCGGATCAGGTCCCGGCGAAAACCACCCTGCTGATGGCGACCGGCCAGCAGGCGGGTGCGCTGGTTGAAGCGCTGCTGGTGCTGCGTAATCACAACCTGATCATGACGAAGCTGGAATCCCGTCCAATCCATGGCAACCCGTGGGAAGAGATGTTCTATCTCGACGTTCAGGCCAACCTGGAGTCTGCATCCATGCAGAAAGCCCTGCGCGAACTGGGCGAGATCACACGCTCCATGAAAGTGCTGGGCTGCTATCCGAGCGAAACCGTGGTCCCGGTCGATCCGGCTTAATGTTCGATAAAGCGGCTTTTCTTCATCCCTGCCACATTTACTGGCAGGGTGAAGATGGCACCGGAAAGCGGGTATTTCGCCAGCTCCTCCGCCTCCATATTTTCCCGCGTGGTGGTGATAAACAGCGTTTTCATATCGTCGCCGCCAAAGCAGACCATTGTCGGGCAGCGTACCGGCAGCCGGTGCTCTTCCAGCTGTTCGCCTTGCGGTGAAAACCGTGCGATACGCCAGCCGTCAAACAGTGCGCTCCAGTAACAGCCTTCCTCATCCATTGCCGCACCGTCGGGAATACCGTCTCCCTCGCTAAACCGGCGAAACTCTTCGCGCTTACCGGGTTCCCCCTGCTCATCAAGCGGCGTACGGTAAATCACACCGTTCGGCGTATCAGAAGTAAACATCCACCGTTTGTCAGGACTAAACGCTAAACCGTTATGTCCGTGAATATCGCACTGGATCACTTTCGGCGTCAGGTCGTTGTCGATACGCATCAGCATGGCGCCGTTATAATCTCCCGGCCCCCAGAACGTGCCCGCATAAAACCGTCCCTGATGGTCGGTGCCTCCATCGTTAAAGCGTGCAAGCTGCGGGTTGGACGGGTTATCGCAAACCTTACGCTGGAGCAGGCCGTGTTTATCGGTCAGCCAGATGGCGTTTCGCATCGCGACGATAAATCCGCCGCGTTCACGCAGGGCAAAACACCCAACTTCTTCATGGAATGAGAGCACCGAGTGTTCCGCGGTGGGCAGATGGTACCGATGGATCTCCCCTTCCAGGATATCCGCCCAGTAGAGCGCCTTCTCTTCTGCACTCCACGTCGGGCATTCAGGCAGATGCCCGGTATAGTTCAACAGCAGCTGCGGTTCAGCCATGACAGTTCCCCAAAATGAAAAAAGCCAGCAATGCTGGTTTAATTTTAGACGCAAAAGACTGAAACAAAAGGATTTGTTTCTGACGATGTCCACACGTCGTCCACACATCGAAAAAAGCCCTGCCATGTGCGGGGCTTTACTTTTTGTTTTAAGCGGTGCAAGAATAAGTCTCAACAATATGTTTAATAAGGAAATTAATTTGAAACCCTTCAAAACGGTAGTTTTGTTAGCCCTTACCCTGACTTCCTTCACCGCACTAGCAAATGATACTTCTACCTTGAAAAAGTCCCTTAAGCCATGGCAACCCGTAGAGGTCTCGAAAAGTGGCGACACATTGACGGTTGTTTTAAATGAGAACCAGATAACATCTGATGTGTATGAAACTGTTATCAGCTCAGGTGCCTGTATGGATATTTGGACAAAAGACGTCCCTAAAAAATATCTTCAAACGGTTAAGGAGCTTCGTATTCTCAATAAGCATAAAGCTCAGGGCTATGTTTTGGAGAAACCGCTAAACACCTGTAATGAAATGGGTAAAGAGCAACCCGAAAGAGCCAAAGTTATAATGCTTGCAAACACTCATCTTTTTTGACTAATCGCATATAAAAAGCCCCGCATCTGCGGGGTTTTCTTTTGGTCACATCCAGTGGATTTGTTGCTGGCCTGACTGCGTAGGGTGCGGCGGCGCTGGTACCACTTCACCCGGCGAAACGATAAAGCGCTCGACCGTCTCAGTGGTGACGAACGTGCAACTGCAATTGATGTTTGTGCACTGATGATACCGCTCTTTTGTCGTATCGGAGAAATAGCGACTTGTGCGAGCGTGGGCGGCGTAATGGCATTTAGGGCAGTGGAACATGGCGAACACCTCAGAGCGTTATTGATGAACCAATTTTAACCATTAAATCCTTATATATCAAATACATAAAATTCATTTATTGCGTTAATTCTTCGCTTTCATACTCTACATCCGAAACCTTAACCTCAAGCTCTAAGCCCGTCGTGTAGCCGTTCCCGTTAAGGTAGTGCACCACCCGGCTGATTATCCAAGCCTGCTCGTCTATAACGCGCTTAAAGCCTTTCACCGCGATTGGCGTTTCAGGAAATAAATCTGCCCGACCAATAGCCAGCGAGATTGAAAACTCCGCCACTCCGCGCTGTAACTTGTCCCACTTAGCCTGAGCGGCGCGCATGGCCTGCGCTTTTGTCGCGTAGATGGTCGTCAGCTCCAGCACGTTCTCAGACTCACCGACCATATACTCGCCCTCGCGCGCCTCCTGCTCTTTTTTGGCTCTGGCCTTTGACGTGGTTTTTGTCGCTTTTGGATGTTGCAGCGCGCGCAGGTGCTGCTCCTTCGGCTTGCGCTTGAGCTTCACCTTTTGCTTTTGCGGCTTCGGGTCTTTTGTGTGCAGCCATTTCGCCGTTACGCCGGTGTAGGCTTCGCGGTCAGCAATCGCAAACTGATGACGGTCGCCGTCGCCGCGTTCGATGGTCATTTGCGGGATGGGCTTGCCACTGGCCGTCCTGCCGGTACCGGCTTTCAGGAACAGCAGTTTCCCCGCTTTCACCGACACTGATGCACCGTTACGGTCAGCCAGGCGGGACAGAAACACCGCGTCGGATTCCTGCGCCTGGTCAATATGAGGCACGGGGATCGCTTTCAGCGTGTCAGCCACGCTGGCCGTGAGTTTGTTACGCGCTGCGATGGTCTCAACAATGACACCGAGCGTGGTGTCATGCCATGACTGTTCCCGGCGGGAGTTCAGCGTGCCGCGAAAATCAGCGCTGCGCCCCCTGATGGTCAGCGTATCAGGCGCGCCACGGTGCTCGATTTCGTCGACCGTGAAACTGCCCTTATTCAGCAAGGCTGAGCCCTGCCAGCCCAGCCACAGCGTCAGTTTTGCACCGCGCGGCGGCAGCTCGACAAGCCCGTCGGTGTCGTCAAGCTCGATGTCGAGCTGGTCAGCCTCGAATCCGCGATTGTCCGTCATGGTCAGACTGATTAGCCGGTCGCTGAAATTCTGCGTGATATCATCGCCATCAAGCGTGAGCATAAACGCCGGAGCAATCTGCGCCCCGGCCTGAACATTCAGACCCGTAATCATCCCGCCAGCCCTCCAATCCAGTTACCGGCAGATGTCACCAGATTGTCGGCCTGCGTTTTCAGGTCTCCATAAATGGCCGCGAGCGAGTCATCGACCCGTTTCAGCGAGAGGCTAAACTCAATTTTTCTGGCCGCGCCGTCGCTGAATAATTCGGTGTGCGTGTGGGTCACTTTTTCGATGACATACATACCGTGGATCATGCCCGTCCCGTCAATCAGCGGCCACGCTCTGCCCTCGTCGGCCATCAGTTCGATGGCCGTCAGCGACAGGCGTCCGCCGGTGATTTCGGGGTACAGCACGCCCGAGAGCGTGCGCGAGGTTTCCCCCTCGCCGAGATACTGATAAGCCGGGGGTTTGCCGATGCGGTCATTTGACGCCCAGCGGTAGTCCTTTGAGTACTGCATGGACTGATGCGGCAGCGTGCGGCGCTCAAATACAAATAAACCCAGTACCATTAACATGTTTTAGTCCTCATCCATCATGGCGCATACTTGAGCGCTGGCGCGCTCTTTCTTCCCGGTCGAGTTTATCGACAGCGTCCCGGAGCCGCCGGTCAAGGTCAGTTCCCGGCGCAACGCCACCCGACAGAGTAATGTTGTATTCCCGCTTGCTCTGGTCGACATAGGACCGGCCAGCAGGCGCCGTCACTGGCTGGTACATCTGATAACCGCCATAAACGGAGGTCTGCGGGATATAAGACCCGTTTTGCGCACCGGCTGCGGCACTGGCTTTAGCGGCCGTCTGGTCGAGACCGTCCGACTCTTTTTTGATGACCCCGAATTTTTCCAGCAGCCAGCCGACTTTTCCGCTCAGTCTGTTAAAGACATTCAGGGGAGCCGTTAACGCTTCGGCCAGCGCCTTGCCAAACGCCACGCCGACATTTTTGCAGCGGTCCAGTGTTTCCTGAGTCGCCTTAACCGGTGCTATCAGGTCAGTGAACCACTGCCAGACCCCGCGCAATTTCTCGATGATGGAATCAAACACCGGCGTCAACGGTGAGAAGATTTCAGCGACTGGCGCAAATGCCGTTTTAAGCCCCTCCACCACGCCCGAAAAGAATGCGCTGATGGGCTCCCAGTATTTACGAATCAGGAGTGCCCCGGCCACCACCGCACCGGCGACCGCGACCACCGGCAGACTGATTGCACCGACAGCAGTGACTATTGCGCCACCGGCGACGGTAAAGACCGTTCCCAGCAGACCTGCGGCGGCGATAATGGCGTTAATCCCCATCACCACCGGCCACGCAATCAGGCCAATCCCGCCAATCACACCAATGAGCGCCAGCGCGCCACCGGCTACTACACCGATAGTGGTCGCCAGTGATTTATTGCGGGTGATCCAGCCATCAAGTTTCAGAACATATCGCGTGGCCGTCTGCGTCAGTTTTCGCAGAGCGTCGTTTTGCTGGTCAAACAGGTCAGTGCCCACGGCCTCATAAGCAGACTGAAACTCTTTAAAGTCGCCGCCGAGATTGTCCTGCATGATTTTGACCAGCTCCCCGGTTTTACCGTCCGAGGCTTTAAACGCTGCGGTGAGTTTGTCGAGCTTGCCGGTCGACGCTGCGGTCATCAGCACCGCCGCCGCCGAGCTGGCCTCTTCACCGAAGATGGTTTTCATGTACTCGCCGCGCTGGCTGGTACCGAGATTGTTTTTCTCAAAACTGCGCTGCATTTCCTTCAGGATGGAAAATATCGGGCGTGTGTTTCCTCTGGCATCAGAGGTTTTGACACCGAGCTCTTTGATAGCCTCAAAGGCTTTACCGGTCGGCGCCTGTAGGCGGCTCAGGATTGCACGGCTACCCGTTCCCGCCATCGAGCCGGTAATTTTCGCATCGTGCAACGCACCGACCATCGCAGCGGTTTGCTCGATACTGACCCCGGCATTTTTCGCCACCGGTGCGGCATAGGTCAGCGCATCACTCAGCCCGTCAAAGTCGGCGGCGGTTTTGTTCATCGTCATCGACAGCACGTCGCCAATGTGCGCGATCTGGTCGTTGGAAAGCTGAAACGCAGATTTCATCCCTGTCAGCAGGGCGGCGTTTTCCTCCATTGAGCGCTGATTCGACAGCGCCATATTCAGCGTGACCGGCGTCGCCGCCTGAATGGCATCAGCATCCCCGCCACTTTTGGCAATGATGATTTGTGCACTCGCTGCGTCGTCCGCAGATGCGGCGGTATTGTCTCCGAGCTGTCTGGCCTGTTTGCGTAACGCCTCCATTTCGGGCGACTGTTTGTCTACCCCGAGCACGGCTTGCAGCTCAGAGTTTTTCTGTGCAAACGAATAGCCAGGCATCAGCAATTTTACCCCGGCCATGGTGCCAGCCGTGGCTATACCTGTACCCGCCGCGCCAGCCGCCGCCATGCTACCGGCCATATTCTTTCCGGCCTGATAGCGCTCCTTAACCCGGCTCAGCTTCGCCTGTTGCTGACTGACCCGCGCCAGCGCCTCACGTTGCCGGTTAAGCTGCGCCGTTGTCTCACTGATGCTGGTTTTAAGGCGACGCTCGTCAGCCGACAGCGTGCGGGTGTTTATCCCGGCCTGTGCAAGCTCGGTGCGCTGGCGCTGTACCGATTGCCTGAGTCCGTTATATTTGAGTTGCAGGTCAGCGGCGGATTTTTTTGCTGCCTCCATCGCGCGCGCCTGCGCGTTGGTGGGGTTTTCCGTGTTTTTAAACTGGACGGCCAGCGCTGCGGCCTCCTGTTTCGCTTTGTTAAGCGACTGACCGGTCACGGCAAGCTGTGCGCTCGCTTTCCTGAATCCGTCAATTCGGGACGCCTGCGCGTTAAGGTCGCGCAGGGTCGTCTGTGAGTTGCGGATATCGCCAGCGAGGGATTTGCTGGCGTTCTGGATAGCTTTTAGCGGTCGGCTTGCCCGGTCTACTGCATTAAGCAGCACCTCGATCCTGACGTTATTGCTCATAGTGGTTTCCGCTTCGCTGTAGCGCCTTGTCGCGCCATGTGAGGAGCTCGGTCACGCTCAGGGAATACAGCTCTGATGGCGGCCAGTGAAAAATCACCGCGATATCCGCCATCAGGTCATCGACCGAAAGTTTTGCGGGGAACGTCAGCGAGCCGAAGATGGCGACAAAAAACCAATCACCTCAGCGGCGAACTGCATCAGGTCTGAGGCATCGAGACGGGCAATTTCATGCTCGGTGAGTGCCGGGTAAGTCATACGCGGCAGCACCTTAATCAGCGCGTCAACGTCAGAGTTTGCCAGCGAGGCCAGCGACACCCCGCGAAGGGTTCCCGCGTTAGGTTTTGAAACCGTCACCTCTCCGATTTTTTGCTCGCCGCGCATCAGAGGGTTGTCGAGGATCACGACGTGTGGCTTTTTGGTTTCGGTGACTTCAATTTCTGTAACGCCGGTTTCGATGTTGTTTTCCATAATGTTGCTCTCGTCTAAGTTTAGTGACCGGCCAGCCTGACTGACCTGTAAAGAGGGTTACAGGCCAATGGCCTTGCGATGCTCTGCCAGACGGTCGACGCCGTCGACTTTCAGCACCATGTTGATGACGTCAATCTCGATGACCTCCTTGCCGTCAATCGTGAGCTGGTAGTACGCGCATTCGGTCGAGATTTTGGTCGTGCCGCTTTCGCCCTGTTTGTTTTCGCCGCCGTCGTACTCTTTGTGACGGCCACGCATGACCACCTCAACGGCAGAAATCGCGCCGGTGTCATCGCGCTGGTATGAGCCGGTAAAGCGCAACGGTACGCTGTCCGCGCCCGGTGAGGCGTACTGTGCCCACAGCTCGACGTCAGGCAGACCGCCGAGCGTCCACTCGCACGACAGCGCATCGTCATCGAGACCGAGGTCAATCGATACCGAGCCCGGCATCCCGCCGCCGCGGTATTTCTCAAGCTTACGGGTCAGCTTTGGCAGGGTGACGGATTCAACAACGCCCATGTAGCTCAGGCCATCGTTGAACATGTTCAGGTATTTCAGTTTGCGTGGTAATGCCATGCTCTCAGCTCCTTAGCTGTTGACCGACTCTGACAGGTTCGCCAAATAGGTATCAGTGATGCGCTGGCGCAGGGTCAGGTTTTCCAGCGGCGGGACGGGGGTGTAGTCGTAATCGATATACAGTTTCCCCACCTTGAGCGTTTCCACGCTGTTTGACTCCGGGTCGTACCAGCAGGAGCCATCAACGATATAGCCGTTGTTTTTCAGCTCGCGGAATTTCGCATTGATACCGGCGACGATGTCGCGGATAAGCGTTGCGGTGACGGGTTTATCAATCGCCCAGGCGTGCGCCTCCGCCATCGTGTCGGCCAGCACCTGCGCCGTGCGGGTGTAGTTTTCAAAGAGGAATAATGGATCGTCGGAACAGGTACGGTTGCCCCAGAATTTAAATCCGTCGTTACGGATCAACGTCGTGACACCGGCCTGATTCAACAGGTTCGCGTCGGTGGCCTTCTCCTGCAAGTCCCACGAGACCGAGGCACTGACGCCGGTGACGCCATTCACGCCGACGTTAGACAGCGTTTTGTGCCAGCCCGTCTCCTGGTCGATTTTGGCACGCAGGCCGAGCGCGCGGGCGGTCGCCCATGCAATATCGGTCTGATTCGCCGTGGTGTCCCACGCCAGAAAATCAGGGTGAATGACCATCAGCTCGCGCTGGCTGAAATTCTCACGGTAGGCGATGGCTTCGGAAATGGTCTTGCAGCCCCACGCGCTGATATAGCCAAACGCGCGCAGGCTCTGACAGGTCGCCGCGAGCGCGGTCGCCACTTCCAGAGAATCCAGCCCCGGCACGCCGAGAATGCGCGGCTTGACGCCGGTGACGGTTTTGGCGGTCAACAGCGCTTTAAGCCCCGTGTATTTGCCGTTTTCGTCGGTCGTGCCGATGATGTTGGAAATGGTCTCTTTCTGCGCTGCTTCCGGGTCGTCCGGGTCTTCAATACCTTCGGCAACGCGCACAACCACAACGACCGGCTTGCACTGGTCGGCAATGGCTTGCAGGGATTTTGACAGGGTGCCGAGCTTACCGGCTTTACCGATAGCGTTCTGCACGCTGGTAATCAGCACCGGCTCATTTAGCGGGAATGTGGAATCGTCAGCATCGCTGGCGGTGCAGACCATGCCGATGATAGCCGTCGAAACGGTGGAAATGGTGCGCGTGCCATCGTTAATCTCGATGACCTCGACGCCGTGATGATAATCGCTCATCCGTTTAACTCCGTGGTTAAGGGGTGCGACTATTTTCTGTTGTGTGTGAGGTGTGAGAAACGAAAGCCCGTTGGGGGAGTGGCAGCACAACGCGCAGTGACCGGTTGAGGTGTGCGGAAAGTATCATTGATCGTTATCAGCGATCAATCACGGTTAATTGATCGCTGATAACCATTATCAATAAATGGGTATTGTCGCTATCGTTTCGCCATTAACGAGGAAGCGATAATGACGATTTTACTCTGGATTGTTGGTGGTCTGGCTGCATGGTGGCTCTTTGGGTTTTGCTGGCTCAGACTGTTTGTCGGTGACGAAACAGAAAAAGACTATGAAGAATGCCCCTATGACTAAACCCGCTTAACGCGGGTTTTTTATTACTCTGTTAACGGTGATTCAGGCCATTCAATTTCGTCAGGCTCACTGGTATCAACCCGGTTAAGTAAAACCCGGTATTTCTTCCACGCCGACAGGCTCGCCATTTCGTCATCTGTCGCCATCGACAAATCGACCGCATCCTGCAAAGGGGCTATGGCCTGAGCTGCAACAGACAAGAGCTGCGCCTTTAATGCCTCAGCATTTTCGATAGCTTCCTCGCGGGTAGGCGGTTCGATGTCGACCCATTCCATACATTCTGATTCAACATTGTACTGAGGCGCTTTCCGGTCAGGTGAAACCATAAAGGTTTCATATTCGGCATCGGATATTGCCATCAGGTCTGATGGAACGGGAATACCCTGTTCTTCATAGGTTCTGACAGTTTCCTCAAGGTAAAAGCTTTTATCTGTATTGCTGAAATATTTCTGCATATCAGTAACCTGTTACGTTTAAAAAGAATGTTCCGTTGCAGTTGTGGGTTTCAATTTTCACCTGATTTTTACCGACAGGCGTGCAGTTAAAGAATGATGCGGAGTTATTACCCCCTGCACCGTAATAACTCGAACCGATACCAAGTATCCCGTTAGGGAACGACGTAGGCAGTGTCACTGTTACAGTGGCATTGTTGCCGACTGAAATATTTCTTACAGACTGCATAAATACAGCACCGTTGCCGTGCGTGTAGTAAGCGCTGTTATTGCCTGTTGTCGTTTTACCCACCCCATAACGCGCATCCGACTCCGCTTTGGTATAGGCCTGACCCGCCGGGGTGTAATTGCCTTTTGGCTGGAACCGCCCGTCACTCTCAGCTTTGGTATAAGCGCCAGTTTTCGCCATATAACCCGCATCGGATTGCGCTTTGGTGTAATAACGGTTATCAAAATTCGCATAGCTGCCCGGATTCACCTGCCCCGGTATGGTGAAGTTTCCTTTAGTGTCCCACTTAAAATTAACCTCTGACCCGCCACTGCCTTTCATGTGCAGATGCCATGAAAGCTCATCGCCAGCGACCAGTGACCCAAACGAAAAAGCCCAGGAGTTTTTGCTGGCAATTGTCGCCTGTTGCTTGATAACCGGATGGTATTCACTCGCGCCGGTTGTGGAATATGAATTAAAAAATGGCGCTTTCGTTTTATATTGCTCTACCCACGCAAACGCACCGCTATAACCCGCCGTAATCTCTTTAGTGGCATAGATCGTATTACTGACGGTAAGTGGCGTTTCAGATTGTAGTGCTCCTGTTTCAAGGCTTACACGCAATGGCCGAAGCGCGTTATAGGCTCCGTAAGCGTCTCCCTTATTGGTCAGCATGAGATACAGGTTGCTGCCGTCATTTCGCCAGAATGAGCCGTAGTTACCATAAGCAATGCGGAAATTGTTTGCGATGGTACTCTGAACCTCTGCACCCGCCTTGAGTACGCCACTCATGGTGTCGCCGGCTTTATTCACCGCGCCAATATCAGCCGGGGACGGTTTATTTGCCGCGTCATATTGCTTTACCCACGCTGACCACGAACCGCTGTATTGCGTGCGAATATAAGATCGCGAATTATGATAAATCCGGTAAACCTGCGTAATCCCGGCGTGCTTGTAAACCTCAAGCGACCCGGCAAGCGCCTCCGGGTAATTCCTGCCTGATTGCGCATAAGCAGTCATCGGCTGGAAATACAATCCCGCAGTGGTGTAGGCGTTCAAATCCATAGCGTTGCCAATCGCCACGGCCTGCCCGTTGAAAATATCCTGCACGCTGATATTAAAATCATCAGTCAGCGCATGACCATTAATCTTTCGTCCTGATGGCACGCGTCCGTTGGCGTTATCATTCGCGGCCTTAACGGCTTTCGGCGTCGCTGCGACGCTCTCAGACGTGCTGTCGGTTGCGCTACTGAGCTGGACGATACCCTTTTGCGCCGTGGTGGCGTCCCGAGCCGTATATTTCCCTTTCGCAAGGTCATACGCCGCCTTAACCGCTTTCGGCGTCGCTGCGACGCTCTCAGACGTGCTGTCGGTCGCGCTACTGAGCTGGACGATACCCTTTTGCGCCGTGGTGGCGTCCTGAGCCGTATATTTCCCTTTCGCAAGGTCATACGCCGCCTTAACTGCTTTAGGCGTCGCTGCGACGCTCTCAGACGCGCTGTCGGTCGCACTGCTTAACTGAGTGAACCCCTTATCGGTGAGCGTGGCGTCTGGATGGCGGCGGGACTTCTCATGCTCAGCGAGCTTGTCGTCGACGTAGTCCTGCGTTGCCATCACCGTTGAGGTGTCGATGGTCAGCTCGACTGACTCGATGTCGCTCACCATAATGACCATGCGCACGGTCTGCGCACGGCCTGACCCCTCCGCCAGCGCTGGCTTGTAGCTTTCGGCCATATTACCGACCGCTATCAGCGTGCCGGTGTCGTCATAAAGTCCGAGCTCACGCATCCAGAAACCGCCGGTCTCAGGCGGGATGAGCAGCTCCGCCACGACATAATTTTTATTTTTCTTGTCCTGGCTGATTTTGTTCAGCGAGTGACGCCAGACCTCTTTGACCAGCTTTGTCTGGTTCGGATCAGGCACCGGCAGCGTACCGCCGCCGTCACCGACGGCCATCGCCGTAAAATTCACCTTTTTCCCGTTCGGGACGGTCGCCGCCGCGAGTTTTTCGGCACCGGCTTTGGTGATGACCGTTTTATATTTCACTGTCATTGTGCTCTCACTTATCCGGGGTAAACCGTGATGATGTCGCCGTCATAGCTCAGGGCGCCGGTGTACAGATAGCCGGGAATGTCCTGAATAATATTGAGGCCGATAAGATGGCGGCTGGCTGGCTTTGCATCGGCAATAAGCCGCTCCATTTCGTAATACATTCCCTCGGTGATGCCGGTCTCCAGCACACCGATATCGAGGCGAAACGTGCCGGGCGGATCGTTTGTCTGCCACCACTCAGACACGTTTATCAGGTAGCCGAGCGGCTCCACGACGCGGCGCACTGCCCCAATCGTTCCTTTGTGTGCGTGGATATACCAGGCATTGCGGATCACATCCCGTTTGGTGGCCTCCGGCCAGTTCTCATCCCAGCGGTCAACGGAAAACGCCCACGCCAGCCACGGCAGGAGGTTTGCCGGGCAGTCGTCCGGGCTCCAGAGTCGGCGCAGGGGGACGGGGGTATTTTCGATTTCAGCGCAGGCGCGCGCCGCCGCCACCTCAAGCGGCGAGGAGCCAACCGGCAACAGTCGGGTGTCATTCATCATTACCCCCTATGGTGACGCTGTACTCACTGCACCATGACGCCTGCGTTTCATCGAGAACGATGTCAGCCACCGGCGCGGCCAGCTCGACACGCTGCACGCCCTCGACGTGGAGCGCCGCATAGATGGCCGATTTACGGATGTCACGCCCGAGCCGGTGCTGCGCGGTGATATACGCCTGTAACTTTGCTTTTGCCGCACTGAGCACAGGCTCGCTTTCGGGGCCGGGGTAAAGGTAAAGCGATGCAGTGATTTTGTAGTCGACGATTTTCGCTGACTGCACGGTCACGCGGTCGGCCACCGGCCTGACGTCCTCGTCGTTCAGGGCATCGCGCACGATAGCGAGCAGCTCGTCAGAGGCCACGCCGTTATTTTCACGCGACAGCACGGACACGGTCACACACGCAGGCTCAGGACTGATGACGGAAATATCCGCGACACGCCCGTCGGCGCTGCGGCCATGAAACTGATATGCACCGGTTGAGCCTGCGGTACTCAGTCCTTCAAAAGCCTGTTGGATGCGCAGACGGTAGTCTGTATTCGACTCCATTACGGCTGGCGTGGGCGGAAACGTCGTGTCGTCTGCCGGGGTGATGACGAGGCGCTCGACGTTATAATTTCCGCCTATCTGGTCAAGGTCGGCATCTTCTGCATACGCCAGCATGACCGCACGCGCGGCCTCGTTGACGCGCTGTCGCCAGATAACCTCCCGATAGGCGTTTTCCTCCAGCAGCTTAACAATCGGCTCTGATTCGAGGGTCAGCGTGCGCGCGACTGCCTCCTGTTGTTCCTCCGGGTATAACGAGACGAGCGTCGCCTTGCGCTCTGCGAGGATGGTCTCATAGTCCAGCACTTCCACGACATCAGGCGCGGCGAGCTGGTTAAGGTCAACAATTGCCATAGCGTTTAACTCAGTGGAATGGTGAGGGAAAAGGGCTGGCCGTTAGCCGAGCGCGTGCCGGTGATATCGACATACAGCCCGCCGTCGGTCTCCGACCGCTCAAAGGTGATGGTTGTCAGACTGACGCGCGGCTCCCACTTCTGGATCGCGGAATAGCACGCGGCCATAATCTGCAATCGCAGTGCAGGTGTCTGCGGCTGGTCAATCAGTGCAGACAGAAGCGAGCCGTATTCACGGCGCATGACACGCGAGCCAACCGGCGTGACGAGAATGTCGCGCACGCTTTGCCTGATATGCTCGACCTCAGAGATACTGAGGCCGGTCTGGCTGTTCATTCCCAGATAACGCACCGTCATTGCGTCCCCTTAGTCCAGCTTCCGCCGCTCTGTACGTTGCCGTGTGCATGGTCATCCACCTGCACGCCGTTTGAGGTCAGTTTCCCGCCGGTGTGCTCGATGTTCCCGGACATCTTCCCGCCTTTCTGCACTTCGAGCGTGCCGGTCGTCAGCTTGTTGGTACACAACACCTCGGGTGAATCGAGCGTGATACGGGTCGAGGCTTTCACCAGCACCACCGGCACTGAGGCCGTGATGGAATCCGACGCGGTGACGTTGGCGGTTTTGATACCTGACACGGTGAGCGCACTGTTTTCGGGTTCGTACTCAATGACCGCGCCATCAGGGAAGGTAACGTGAAGCGCATCGGGTGAGGCTGACGGCGCGGGATTGTCATCTGAGAAAATGCCCGGCAGCACAAAGGCCGTATCGAGCTCACCGCCGATGGCCATCAATAACACCTGCTCGCCAACGGATGGAGCCCACCACACGCGAGAGCGACCGGCGCGACAGGTGAGCCAGTTAAGCCAGGTGGTTTGCATGCCGCCGGTCTGGACACGACACAGCCCCTCGTCGAGGTCGACGTCGGTCACGATGCCGGTGCGAATTAGGTTCCGGATCGCACGAGCGATTTCCTGAATATTAGAGAGTGTGTTCATACTGAAAGAATGCCGTGGTATTCTTTCAAAAGATATTAATCCTGTTAGTGACGTCTCTAACACAACAAATCATGCAGATGGGTTTTAAGGATAAATTAATGCTCAATTGGGAAGATGTACCGAATAACGACACGTATAAAAATCTCTTACTAGGAAACGGCTTTAGTATCGGTGTCAGCCCTAAGTTCAATTATTGGAATCTTTTAAATGAAGCAAAACACAGGGTCCAGGCTGGATTAATTAATATTTACCCAGAAACTCTTAGACTTTTTGACCAGTTACAAACCACTAACTTCGAAGAAGTATTGAAAGTTTATCATCACGCACATCTCGTTCACACTTTTAACAAGCCAGCGATCGAAACAGCTTACAGGAAACTACAAGAAGGCTTATTCTCAACAGTTAGAGATATTCATGTATCAAGAAACGAAACCCCAACCGCATTAATTTTCCATGAACTCGCCAAGTTCAAAAAAGTATTCACAACAAATTACGACCTTATTCCGTACTGGAGTTTTGTTGACATCAATATTGATGGGCTTCGTGATTTCTTCTGGGGGCCTGGCATCAAACCTACATTTGACAAAACTAATACAGAGGTTTTTGTTGGAAATTACACTCAACTATTTTATCTACACGGAGCGTTACATTTAGAAGTAACTGAAACTGGTCTAGCTCAAAAGAGAAGTATACAGGATACATTAGCCGAGGAAATAGAAGTGTTATCTAGCTCATTCAGTGCAAGACATGGGCTTTACCCTCTTTTCATCACCGAAGGCAAAAGCGAACAGAAAATCAGAAAAATAGGTTCTAATGATTACCTGTCATTTTGTTACAATCAATTAAAGAAAATTAGCGGAAAAATACTTATTTTTGGGCATTCACTCAGTGAAGAGTTTGACAACCACATTGTTGAAGCCTTGAAAAACAATAGCAATATAACCGAGATAGCAATAAGTATTTACCCAGAACAACCCATTTTAAATATAAATGAAATGGAAGCAAGATTGGCCCGACAACTTGCTGGACGACCGATTCATTTTTTTAACTCAACAACACACCCATTAAGTGTCTGAAATATTGAGCATATTTCAATTTGAAATATACTCACCAATCAGCAACTCTATTTCTTTTATGTTGATTTCGTTTAACCCCAATAATTGACGTTGAGCATATTGCACTTCCTGAGCGTGTGCATTTGGCCGGTCTTTGAGGCCGTACTGATGGACACGCGCAATGCGCTGAACTTTTCCGGTAAATTCCACCACAGCACCGTTTTCACGGCCACTGGCTTTCATGTACCGGTTAGTGCGCAGTTTTTGAAACATCGCCCGTTTAATTCGACCTTTTTTGGCTCTCAGCGGCTGGCGCTTTCGCGCCTGATACGGTGAGCCATCCGGGGCTTTTTGCTGTTTGATACGTTGCTGTTGCGCCGTTCTGAGTTGCTTCGCAATCTCACCGGCAAGCTTCCGACGCCCTGCGGGTGACAGGGCAGCAAGCAGCCCCGCGAGCTGGTTATCAAAGGGTTTAAAGTCACTCATCCCACTTGCTCACCAGTTCACCGTTGATATAGAGCTCTTTTGGACGCGTGACGGGTTCAGGCGGTGGCGGCTCCGGGGCATAGCTCACATGCAGCGCGCCGTTTTCCTCCCTGATGATGGTGCGCTCGGTGAGCTGGAGGCTAATGCTGATATCAACCGTATCACCGTCGTTTAAATCCATCTGGAAGCGGTAGCCCTTTTTATGCCCCTCATCGAGCGTGCAGATATCCGGCTGGTTTTCCCTGAGCCACGCGGCTACCGGCACGAAAATCAAATCAGGGTCACCTACGAAATCGCACACGATCACATTCAGGGTGTAAATTTTCTCGTGGGACAGGGAGGCCGCGAGCCGTGCATCGATATTCCCCTCGTCGGCAAAAATGCGCATCATCTCGGGGTTGGTTTTAAGCTGCGGGATGGCGTCAGTTAGCGCTTTTCGCAGGCTGATTGCTTTCTTCATCGAGTTTATCCTGACAGGCTTTGACGGTTTCAATCTGTAACGCGCAGGCGGCGAGCGCGTGCTCAAGCCTGCGGATATCTGCACTCAGGTCGCCATTAGTGGCCGGGTCGCTTCCCGGCATCGGGCAATAGCTCACTTTCGGGCAGGCGCTGTAAACAATGACCGGCGGAGGCGCAACCGGCGCGGGTGTGCATCCTGCGCACAACATCAGGCAGCTCAGCGCTGTACCAGCGGCGTAACGTTTCATTTTCATTCATCAGCCTCGTAATGGTTTCTTCCCGGCGCACGGCCATCGCACCGGCAGCAATCAGCTCACCACGTAAACTGACCTGTGCGGTTTCATTTCGCCTGGCGATTCCCTGCGAAACGGAAAGCTGATTTTTCAGCATCCCGATCACGTTTTTCTGTTCGGTCGCGACCTTATTTGCCCGGTCAAAAGAGCGCCGTAGATTACCATTCTCATGCCTTAACCAGAGCACAGCCGCCAGCGCCAGACCTGCGGCAATCAACATCACAATGAATCTGGACACAGCCCCGCCTCCTCAATGCGCTGACGGTATGAGGTGCGCACCCCCGTAAAGGTCAGGACGCAAATCAGGTAAAGCAGCGCGGTAAAGATCCAGCCAGCACCGAGCAGACACCCTGTGGTTACGACAAAAATAATAAGAGACCATGCGCGACGCGCCTTTGAGGGCTTGTTGCAGAAAACAGCGCGGAAGATTTTCATTATTCCGGGTTTTACCGGAATACCTTTCCCCGCATTTCGTAGCCAGTGGTCAAAAACAGCCACACCGGCAAGGCTCGCCGCAATACAGACAACACAGCCAAACAGCGCCCACGCTGCAACAAAATTAAGTGCTGCACTTTGCGGCGAAGCCAGCCCCCATAGCAGGAATACAGCCAGCAGGGCATCTAGAATCAGTGAACGTAAAAACTTTTTCATTGAGAAACTCCTTTCAGACAATAAGCACGCTCACGCGCGCGGCGATTTTCCAGCCCTTTATTGATTGAGCCATTCACATAAACCCAGCGGGTAAGCTGGTCGCACGCCTGCCACCATTGGTGGCGCTTGAGGTATGAGACCAGCGTCGACCGGCAGGCCGCGCCGGTTCCCACATTGAATGAGAAGCTCACCAGTGCGTCGTAAATGTGCTGCGGCATTTCTACCGGCACGCAGACTGCAAGACGCTTCTCGACGTTCATCACATCCGCGACGAGGTTCGCCGCCGCCTGACGTTCTGTGATTTCCCCTTTCGGGACGACCCCGGCAGTGTGGCCGATGCCTGACGTCCACACTCCCGCGCTGCACTGGTAAGGCGTCAGGCGACAACCTTCGAGGTCGGCAATCAGCGCCAGCCCCTCGGGCGAGGTGTTAAGCAGACGAAAGTCAGGCATCAGCGCCGCCAGCGCCAGCACTGCGGCCACACTGCAACGTTTAACGATTGATTTCACGAATAGCCCCCTTGTCGAGTCCGAGTGACGTCAGATAGAGGTACGTTTTGCGCTTAAACCAGTAATTCGTAAGCGCGGTAAAAATGGCGCATCCGCCGCCCACGTAAAGCGCCATCTTTTCGGGCGATATTGCGCCGAGGTACGCCAGCGCGACGGCCAGCCAGTAGGCGATAAACGTGGTGATTTTCTCCATACTCAGTCCCATAGATTCACCGTTTCGGTTCTGGCCGCGCTGTCGATCTCGGGCAGTTCAATTGCCGTGCCGTGCGGCAGGATGACGCCGAGCTCAGACAGGCCGGGATTCGCTTCTAAGACGGTTTCGACCACGCCCTCGGTGCGCCCGTAGTACCGCACACAAATCGCGTCGAGGGTGTCGCCCTGTAGCGCATACGCTTTCATCAGATTTGCCCCACAATGCAGCGCGCTTTGTCCTGGATGCGCGCCACAGACCAGCGCATATCCCGCCACATTTCATCGATAGTGCTGTCGATGCTGTCGGCCTTTTTGTCACCTTTGGCGGTCGCATCCACGCCGCGAAAACGCTCGTAAAGCGTGGCGGTCGTCATGGCACACACGGCGTTGAAGTAATGGAATACGCGCACACTTTCGCCATCGAGCCTGTCGGTCGGGACATCCGCCAGCGTGGCGTAACCGGCATCGAGCTGACGCTCGCGCCATTCGCCCAGCTCCGCGTTCGTCTCTGCGATGGCGGTCTTAATTGCCCGGCGCAGGCGCACAGGGGAAACGGTCTGCTCTAAACGCATATCCTCACGCACGCGCTTCGGGTCAACATCAGGAAAAAACGGGGTGTTTTTGATTACCGGCTCGCTCACGCCCGGCGGCGGTATCACCACGCCCGGCACATCCTGCGGCTCTTTGTTTTGCTCAATAATCAGCGTCGTCATGACAACCTCGGGTAATAGGTGGGCGGTGGACGCCGGTCGCAGTCAGGGCAATTGATACCCGCATTGACCGGCGTGCCGCCCGGCTCGGGGAGCGCTCGGTTAACCTGCGGCTTTTGCCGCCTTTGGTGGTCGCCCGCGCCGTGCCGCCGGTTTAGCGGCAGGTTTGCGCGTGCGCGGTTTAGTCGTTTTGGTTTTCGGTGCCGGTTCGGGTTTTGGCCTGAGCTGGCGCTCTAACTGCTCGATATCCTTTTTCACACCGATGGTGCGTTCTAACTGGATCGCACGTTGCAGGTGCGCCAGCGCCTCGGGCAGTTGATTCGCATCACGCAGGACATAGCCGGTGATTTTGTGCAGCTTCGCGCGCACGATATCGGGCATGTCAGCGCGTTCAGTCAGCGCAATGGTGTCGAGCAGGTTCGCCAGTTCGACCGGCTGTTTTGCAGCGAGCAGGCGCTGCGCGGCCAGTGCCACCTCTTCGGCCAGCAGGTAAGGCGTCGGACGTCGACCGGTCGGCATGGTCAGGCCATAGGTCATGGCGTAACGGGCAATTTCCAGCGCCCCGGCGATATCGTCAGCATCGAGACGCCACAGCATGACCGTCATGACGATGTCATCCTGCGCGCCCTTGCCGTTTGCGAGGACGCCAGCCACCCATGGCAGATAGAACGGCAGCAGCTCACGCTTTTTATCTGCCTTGCGCTCATTGGATCGGATTTGTTTTAGCGTGCGGTTGTCTGCGGCCAGCTTAACGAGCATCTGCTCATAGGCAGTTGCATTGCGCAGCGGGACAGCAGCCCGCCGCGCTGTTTCAGAGGCCGAGACCCGCATCATGTGACGCGCTGCGGGACTCGTCATGGCTTACTCTCCGCCTTCGTTATCTACTGGAGCGGAAGCGCTTTCCGGTGCAGCAGGCGCGGCAAACTCACCGAGCTTGATATTTTCAATCAGGCATCCGGCAGCGTATGCCTCGACCACGTAGTCGGTATTCATTGACTCGTAGTTTTCGATGCGGTCTTTTTTCGGGTTTTCGATGATGCTGCGGCGATGCGCGTCATCCATGAAGTAGATAGACAGGTTATCGAGACGCGTCACCATCAGGGCATTCGCCGGGAAGTAAGGCACGCGCACGGCTGGCAGGTTGCCGATTCGCTTCTGGCTGATGATGATGTCAGCGGCCAGCGACTCGCTGTTTTCCTGCTCTTTGTTGACGATAGGGAAGTATTTATCCGCCATCAGCTTGCGACCGGTGATGACAACCAGCTCCGGGTCATCCTGATAAATCTCATCAATCAGGTTGCCGGTGGCATCCATGACCAGCGCGTCGAGGTTCGCATAGTCGCCGTTTTTACCCACGCGGATCACATCGGAAATGACCGCGCCGTCCTCGTCGGTGATTTTTGACATCACGCGCGCTGGCGCTTCATTGCGGTACTTCTGCAACCAGCCCACCGCCACATCCTGAAGCATCGGATTTTTTTTGCGGTCAGATTTTGCGGCGCGCTCAATGCCGTTGAAACCGGCCATGATTAAATCGAGCGCCTGACGCTTGATAATGGCGTTACGGATACGGGTCTGGAAGTCCTGGAATCGCGCCCACAGGTCGAGCTGTTTGTAGCGGATATGGAAGTCAAAGTTAATCTGCGCGCACTCGTATTTATTGGACTCCAGCGCAGTAAAATCAGCGGTTTCACGCTCGCCATCGCCGTCAGTATCGGCGGTGCTCGCGATTGTGCCGTTAACGCCCACACCGACCTTTTCGCCTTTCAGCTCGTCGACCGGCACGATGTTGATTTTCGTCAGGAATGAGGACGATTCCTGCACGGTGTCCATCATGGTTTGCGTGACCGACGGCTCGACGGTGAATTTCTTCGCCACGTCATCGGTGGAAATGTCGTTCAGCTCCGCGACGCGGGTCAGGTAGGCATTGAATTTAAAGCGGGTTTGTTTACGCATGGTTTTTCCTGTTCGGGTAATAGGTATCAGGCCGGGCAGCGCGCCCGGCGGGTTTTCAGCAGTTGGTCAGCAGCTCGTCGCCCGTACCACCTTTTGAAAGCTCGCGGCGCGGCTGGCGCTGGCTTTCGGTGTTATCGAGGGAGTTTTTGAGGTCGTTAAACGCCTGCGCGCTTTCTTCGGCCTTGCTGGTCACGTCCTGCTTAAGCTGCGCCAGTTCGGTCTCAAGCTCGGTGACGCGCTGGTTGGTGGCGGTGAGGTTGGTTTGCACCAGCTCGGTAACGGTCGTCACAGCCTCATGCACATCTGCAAGACGGGCGTCATCGCTGGCCTGTTTGCGGCTGAAAATAGCCTTAACCTTGTCGGTCAGGCTGTTGAGCATGGTGTCGGGAACGTCCTCAAATTCCAGCTCAGCCAGTGAGGCCACAGAGAAGAGATCGCCCGGCTGGTCTTTTTTACCGGCGAGCGGGTTTTGTGTGGCGCGGCTACAGAATTCGAGGTATTCGGTGCCGAGGCTTGCCGGGTCATCGGTGACGGCGAGCCCGATGAGATAGCATTTGCCGCTGTTAGAGAAATTCGGGCGGATCTCCATTGAGGTGTAAACCTTCTGCCCGGCACGTACCATGCTGACCAGCTCATCGAGTGGGGCAATTTTGGCAAACAGCGCCTTTTTGCCATTGAGCGCAGAGTCATCGCTGATAATCTCCGCTTTAAGCGCGGTCACATCGCCATAGCGCTTAAAGGGGCTGTCAGGGATGAGGCTTTTGATATGTTCGAGGTTAATGCGGCAACCGTAGACGCGCGGGTCGAACGTGTCGGCCATTTCCTGAATGTCATCAGCGCTGATGACGCGGCCATCGCAGGTGTCACCCTCGACGCCGATGCGAAACCATTTAGAAACTTTCTTTGCCATTGTTCAGGTGTCCTGATGTTGGGTTTTCGGGTCGGGGTTAGTTTCCCGACTCAGCCCCTCATCAGCCACCTGTTGCGGAAGTGCAATCCCTGACACAACAGGGGTTTAGCGATTAAGCACGGTCATTTCTTTAGCCTTGCCTCGTAACATCAAAACGAGGTAAGCATGACCATTTCAACTGACCTTTCACTACTCAATGACCCGCGACGACAGGCGCGGCTGTTGTACTGGCAGGGGTTCGCCGTGCCGCAAATCTGCGACATGCTGCAACTCAAGCGCCCCACGGTGCAGAGCTGGAAACAGCGTGATGGATGGGAGGAAACCGCGCCGATTAACCGCGTTGAGTCGACGTTAGAGGCGCGCCTCATCCAGCTTTACGCCAAGCCCGACCTGACGCCGCACGACTTTAAGGTCGCCGATTTTCTGTCGCGCCAGATGGAGCGCCTCGCGCGCGTGAACCGCTACGGCCAGACCGGAAACGAGGTGGATTTAAACCCCAACATTGCCAGCCGCAACAAAGGGGATCGCAAAAAGCCGAAACGCAATTTCTTCAGTGAAGAAGCGATTGAAAAGCTGGAAGAGATTTTCTTTGACCAGTCGTTTGAGTATCAGCTCAGGTGGCATAAAGCCGGGTTAGAGCACCGCATCCGCCACATCCTCAAATCGCGCCAGATTGGCGCAACGTTCTACTTCGCGCGTGAGGCGCTCCTGCGCGCCCTTAAGACCGGGCAAAACCAGATTTTTTTATCCGCCAGTAAAACGCAGGCTTACGTTTTCCGTAAGTACATCATCGCCTTTGCGCGTCTGGTCGACGTCGACCTGTCAGGCGACCCGATTGTCATCGGCAACAACGGCGCAGAGCTGATTTTCCTCGGGACCAACTCCAATACCGCGCAGAGTCACAACGGCGACCTCTATGTCGATGAGATTTTCTGGATACCCAATTTCCAGAAGCTGCGAAAAGTCGCCTCCGGTATGGCCTCACAGTCGCACCTGCGCACCACCTATTTTTCGACGCCGTCGACGCTGGCGCACGGCGCGTACCCGTTCTGGTCAGGGGAGCTGTTTAACCGTGGCCGCAGTAACCGCGACGAACGTGTCGACATCGATATCAGTCATCAGGCGCTTGCCGGGGGCATGTTATGCGGGGACGGCCAGTGGCGGCAGATTGTCACCATTGAGGACGCGCTCGCCGGGGGCTGTACCCTGTTTAACCTCGACCAGCTCAGACAGGAAAACAGCGCGGATGACTTCCGTAACCTGTTTATGTGCGAGTTCGTTGACGATAAAGCGTCGGTATTCCCGTTCGAAGAGCTCCAGCGTTGCATGGTCGATGCGATGGAAGAATGGGAGGACTTCGAGCCATTCGCTGACCGTCCGTTTAACTGGCGTCCGGTCTGGATTGGCTACGACCCGTCACACACCGGCGACAGCGCAGGCTGTGCGGTGCTGGCTCCGCCACTGGTTGCCGGTGGCAAGTTCCGCATCCTTGAGCGTCACCAGTGGAAAGGCATGGATTTTGCCGCGCAGGCCGAGGCCATCCGTGCGCTGACCGAGAAATACACCGTCGACTATATCGGCATCGATGCGACCGGCATCGGCCAGGGTGTTTACCAGCTCGTGCGTTCATTCTTCCCGGCAGCGCGCGCTATCCGCTACACACCGGAAATGAAAACCGCAATGGTGCTGAAAGCGAAAGACACCATCCGACGCGGGTGTCTGGAGTATGACGCCGGTGCGACCGACATCACGCAGTCATTCATGGCTATCCGCAAAACCATGACCAGCAGTGGCCGCAGTGCCACCTATGAAGCCAGCCGCAGTGAGGAAGCCAGCCACGCGGATATCGCATGGGCGACCATGCACGCCCTGTTAAACGAGCCACTTTCCGCCGGTAGCGGTATGCATTCAACCTCGATTCTGGATATCAACTAAGATGAACAAACGCCAAAAGAAACAGCCAAAACAGACCAACATGACCCCCAGCGCACCGCAGAAAATGGAGGCGTTTACCTTTGGCGAGCCGTCACCCGTTCTGGATCGCCGCGATATCCTCGACTATGTCGAGTGCATCAATAACGGCAAATGGTACGAGCCGCCGGTCAACTTCTCCGGGCTGGCGAAAAGCCTGCGCGCCGCCGTGCATCACAGCTCCCCTATTTACGTGAAGCGTAACATCCTGACGAGCACCTACATCCCGCATCCGTTGCTTTCACGGCAGGATTTCAGCCGCCTTGTGCTCGATTATCTGGTTTTTGCTAACGGCTATCTTGAGAAGCGCATGAGCGTGACCGGCCAGCTCATGAAGCTTGAAACCTCTCCGGCCAAATACACCCGCCGGGGTGTCGAGGATGGGGTTTACTGGTACGTGTCGGACTTCACGCACCCGCACCAGTTCGCCCCCGGCTCAGTCTGTCATCTGCTTGAGCCCGACATCAATCAGGAGCTCTACGGGATGCCGGAATACCTTAGCGCGCTTAATTCAGCCTGGCTGAATGAATCCGCCACGCTGTTTCGTCGCAAGTATTACCAGAACGGCGCGCACGCGGGTTACATCATGTACGTCACCGACGCGGCGCAGAGCAGCACAGACGTCGAGGCGCTGCGCTCCGCGATGCGAGACTCGAAAGGGCTCGGGAATTTCAAAAACCTGTTTTTCTATGCCCCGAACGGGAAACCGGACGGCATCAAGATAGTGCCGCTGAGTGAAGTCGCCACAAAGGACGATTTTTTCAACATCAAAAAGGTGAGCGCCGCCGACCTGCTCGATGCGCACCGCGTACCGTTCCAGCTTATGGGCGGCAAGCCCGAGAATATCGGCTCAATGGGTGATATCGAGAAGGTGGCGCGGGTGTTTGTGCGTAACGAACTGACGCCGTTGCAGGAGCGTTTCAAGGAAATCAATGAATGGCTCGGTTTAGAGGTGATCCGCTTTAAGGATTACAACATCGAAACTGAGTAACCCCCGCCTAAATGCCGCCTCCGGGCGGCATCCTCTCAGAGCGAGCCAGACGCCGCACACGCGGCGCAACCACGCCAGCACCTCGTTAACAGACCGCACATAACAGCGCGCCACCACGACGCGCACAGACGCGTAAAATAAATCCTGTCACCACATCTGGCGCGCAGTGCTATCCCCGCCTCGCCTGCGCGCTTAACGGGGCGCTTTTAATGCAGATGCATCATCAGCCCCGAGCCGCGCCAGCGCTGGCGCTTGCTGGCAAAATCTCAATAAAAGAAGGAATGCAAATTCATGCACCCAATGCATGCCAAGCTATTAATCCGTAATTAACTTATTCTATCTATTTTTTCTTTGAGTTCTTTAATATCCGAAAGCATCTCTTTAGGGATTTTCAAGCGATGTTGTTTTAATGCAGTCTCAACTATGAAGTAGCCACTTTTGAACTTGATTTTTTTTTGCTCCGCCAGCGAGGAAAATACTGACAACCAACCTGCTGAGGGCACCAAATGAGTTTCGTACACCCAACTTTCTCCTTGCTGTTGAAGTGTGTAGGGTAACTGAAAAATCCCCATCTGAGTCGGGTACAAATCAGCATAAGCGCCATCTATTTGAATAAAAAACTTCATAATCGGAGTGTTTACCGCGCTTAAATTCTTTATTGTTAATGAATTTTTGAAAACATAATCTCCAAACTGATTATGTCCTTTAGGCGTGAAAATCATTTTTATCTTTTCAACATTGGCCTGCGATGCAAGATAAGCCATGAAAAGCGAAACTATGACAGCCGCTACAGTAGCTATACCTGAAACCCACCCACCCAACATAGACCAGAACGCAACCTCGGAGGAATGGCCGCTGTTCATCCAAGATGAATCAATTCCACCAACCATCAATCCCGCAATAAACGTCAATATGCATAACAAAATCACTCCAACCAGTCGCCATCCCATAGAGAATCCTTTGTGTATTTAGAACACCGAAATATTTAACATCCTATCAAAACAACGAAAAATTCTCGTCAAAATCGTTACTTATGGCCTCGACCTTAATCAGCGAGGTTAAGTAAATCATTCCCTCGCTCAGCGAAACCGGTCGTTCGTACTCAATCATAAAAACATCGTGGTATGTTCGTCCTAACCAGTACCCACCGCCGCACTCTTTTGGACGTTGAAAGAACACCCACCCGCCCGGTTTAAAGTGCTCTAAAACCTCACCACGATAGACAACCTGAAATTTCGAGTCACTGACACCCATATAACCCCCCCCGCAAAAGACTGTATGCACATACAGTCTTTTAGCAGATATCCGGGGTAAATGCTAACGCCTCGCCAGGCTCGTTGTTCAACACCACCGGCACTGAAAGCAAGTTTCAGCACCGGTGGCGTTTGCTTATCGTCGACGTGGCGGCGGAATTATGGGCCCCCTCGCCCGTATCACATTCGGCATGGAGCCGCGACAGCATCGCCTCAACATCAGACTTGCGTTTTTCAGCTTTGACCAGCTTATCTGCCAGCTCAGCAACCAAACCGATACCGTGCTCATCAATCGTTGCCAAAACCGCTGTTATCCCTGTTTCGTCATCAACGCGGGATATAATCCCGACAGATTTGTCCCCTTTCGGAAGACCTAAATCGAATGCACACCAATAATTATCTGTATGAATCAAATAAGTTTTCATAAAGTCCACTCCTGTTGAGTTAAATTTCCCGGCCACTCATCAGCCACCGGATATCTGAATTTTTTATCGCCATAAATTACCGTTGCCCCACGCGCCAGAGCGTCGAGCTCCCACCGTTCCGGGGTAATACCCTCCTGAGCTAAATCGAAACGAATTTTTGCGATGCGATCCCTTTCGGGTTTCGTCATCCTGGCTGATGGCGCAAGCTCGCTCGTTTTGAGCGGCGCATTGCTTCTTTGCTGTCGATTTTTGCGCGGTGCGCCAGCTTTTAATGCGCCGTTAAGCACCTTCACGACGTCCGGCTCATTCCAGCCGATTACCCCGCGCTCAATCAGATTTAACACCGCTGCGGCTTGCTCAGACGGTCTGGGAGTCATAACTGGATCCTCACCGCCGGTGAGCTTTCCACAGTTATTGACAGGACTCCGAGGCGCGGCGAAGCCGCTTTTTAAGGTCAAAGGCTCAACGGCCAAAACCTTTGGAACGATGCGCCATTCGGCTGTACGGGTTACACGCACACGGTCAGCCCCAAGGTGAGGAGCGTAAATACCGACCACCCTCTCGATATTTTCCTCGTATTCGTTGACCTCATCCGTCACCTTACGGGCGACCCTGACGGCCTGAGCATCACGCTTAATGTTTGCTCCTCCCTGCGCGATGATATACAGGTCAAATTCACCTTCATCAGCAGCAGCCCGGACAGCCTCGACACGGTCGTCAAACTCACTGGCGATACTCACGCCTCGCGGCAGCTTGCGCAGTTCGCGGTAAGCGCCCATCGTAGGGAGACCAATCGGTTTAAACTGCGGGATGCGCCATGTAGACGCCCATGCGGTGACGGCGGCGGCCGTATCTTTCAGAGGCTTGCCGGTGTCGTGGTCGAGCTGGCCGTCGAGCGCGTAACCGTCGATATTTTTGGCAATGTATTTAGCGATATAACCCGCCGCGCCGCCCTGATTAAGATGACGTGACTCAAAGCGCTGTTTTGCCGCACCCTTTTCATGACCGTCCTCTTTGAGGGCATAACGACGCATAATTTCGTTAATGGCTTTACGCTGACCGGGTTTGCAAAACAGCATCATGTGCCAGTGCGGCGTGCCGTCGTGGTGCGGTTCGACAACTCGCATCCCGTAGACCTCTAAATCGTTATCTTTGAACGCGGTGCGCATCAGGCTCCAGATTCGACACAGATAGCGCTGCCCGTCTTTCGGGGTGAATGCGGTTTCGTTCCAGCCATGATTAAGCTGTACCGTTTTGCTTTCACCTTTGCCGACCTGACGCGTCGGGTGATACTTCGATGGCGTGGTCAGCGTGATAAACATCCCAACATCACCAACGCTGGCCGCATAGCGCTCAATGCCGGCGATAGTGTTCATCAGCTCCATGCGGCGGATTTCAGGGTTAGAAATACTCCCCATGACCTTACTGATGAGGTCGACACGCTCGCCAGTGACTTTGTTTTCGAGCTCGCAGGATTTCAGATATTCGAGATTAGCCAGGCGGCGCGCATGAACATCGCGGATCGCCATTTTGCTGGCGTAGGGGGAGCGGTCTTTGTTGACCTCACCGGCAGCGATGAGCAGCGCCTCGCGCCAGCGCATACGCTGCGCCTTGAGCTGGTTAACCCACCACTCATCCTTAATCAGACGTGAAATAGCGGAAAATGCCATGCGGATCGTCATCTGACCCTTACGGTATTTTTTCCAGTACATCGGGGTAAAGTTAAAAGCGCGCGCAACTCCGGCAACCTTCCCATATAAATGCGCCTGCGCCTCATCAGTGAAGAGGGTCTCTCTGCCGCCGTGAGCGTGCGCCCATGCATCGCTTAATTCTTCGTATCTGCTCCAGAGCTGCGAGGCTATTCTGGCCGCAAATTTCCTGAGCTCTTTGTCGTTCATATCCGGCAGGCGTGCATATTCATCACGCGCAGATAAAAAACCTATCGAGGCGGATTCATTCATCCCGCACAGCTCATTAACACGCTCAAGACGCGGTAACAGCTTGCGCTCAAACGTGTTTTTGAGGAAATACAACCCACCCAAAGGGCTCTTTGTGCGGCGGATGAAGTTATAACGCGAGGTAAACAGCGTTTGCAGAAAAAACGGCAGGCGGTCAATCCGGTTTAAAACACCTTGCACCTGACGGAGTTCGGCACGTGTAAGGGGTCTGTCGCGGCCAATGGCCTCGCGAGATTTGTTCCACGGATAAGCACCGACGAAAGTCTCACCGGTGCTTTTTGGTAGTGGCGGGGGTGGCGAGGGGGCAACGCGCCCCCGGGTCTCAACGGCCATTAGCAGTGAATGCTTCGAGACATTTTAGACCTAACTGCTCGACTTGCTTCTCTAATTCAGAAAACTGACGAGCTTCGCCGGTTAAAATGTTGTGCAGCACTAAAGCGGAAACCAGCTTGCTGATAGTTGGATAAAAGCCAATGGTATCGAGCCACTCTTTACCGGCATTTTTGCCAGACTTAGCGACTTTCTTTTCCTGCAAAATAAACTGGAATGGGTCGCTGGTAATTACAAATTTATTATCAATGACGATATTAATGCTCATACAGCCCCTTACTAATTTAACGTTGATTTAAAATAGAGTTATGAATCTTTTCGGATTCCTTCCCCAACAGCTCAATGATTTCCGTGCGGTTCATTTCAGACTTACAAATGTGCGCTATCAGAGAATCGAGCGCAGACGCAAAACGTGTCGCGGTGACTACCTGAGCCTCAAAGGTGGCCTGCGCTAACAGCTCTTTCATATGGCTGCGAGGAACTGATATTTCTTTTTCCATTTACCCGGCTCCAGACAAAAAGATGTCCCACGCATTCAAGCGCGTAAAAATTTCTTTTATTAAGTTAATGCAAATATTGCTCGGGCTTAACCGAGGTCAAAATAGTTGGGGCATATTCAAAGAGGCTGAATAACTCACGTAGAGCACGAAATAATTTCTCACGCCAATAACATGACTCTTCATTAACTCGCCAGTAAGGCTGATTAAATTCCTTTTCAGTTAAACCTGCGTGAAGGAATAAAGTGCGGCGCTGGCTTACTGTCAGAAAACTTATATACGCCGACTCACTGGCTCCGACCTGACGCCGTTTAGAAAACGCACCGCGCAGCTCGTCAATCGCGCAGGCCAGACGCTCACGGTCTACATCGTTCATTTCTTCAAAACGCATGGTCGCGTGACGCTGTTTAAGCTGAGCATGAAAACAGACCGTCAGGCGGTCGCGTTCCATCATCTGATTGTAAAAATCGCAAGAGTCCTGCCAGCGAGCTTCTGCAAGATGTTTGCCGATGACAACGCGCAGTGCGGCAGGTTGTTTTTGTACCAAATCAAGAGTCATCACAGCCATTTTGACACCTCTCTGATTTTCATAATGCGCTTAACAACAGCGGTCAAAATACCAGGCTTACGGGTACGGATAATGATGCCTTTACGTCCCCGGCCGTGGGTGATGGTGAAGTTAATCGGGGTCGGGCTCTCGTTACGGAGTAACTGAGCTATGCAACGTGGTTCATTCATAGTCATAACCCCATCCACAACAACCATGCATCACGTTGTTCAGCCGGGCGGTTATAAAACGCCTCACGCACGCCGCGATTGAACTCAGGAATGAAAACAAGCTTGTCACCGGCACGCGCTTTTGGTTTTGCCGGGTCGCGAAACTCAATGACCGGCAGTTTGTTTTTTTCAATCATTGCTACTACTGCGGTGCGAGGTTTTCCCAGCAATTCCGCGAATTTATCAGGGTGTACCGCGTCAAGCGGATACTGGATAACGTAGTCGTTTGCTTCCATAACACACTCCATTCTCATGTGGTTACATGCTAACCTTGTCAGATCCAGCGGGTTTAGAACGGTTCAGGATGCTTCCTGAGGCGCTGGACTCACGCCCAAAAAGGTAATCCATTTATTACCTCGATGGGGAATATAAGTCACCAATAGGTTACTGTCAAATGCAGACATTTGAAAAATTAAAAGCCATCAGGAAAGCCGAAGGGTTAACTCAGACAAAATTCAGTGAAATGAGCGGAATAGCTTTAGGTACGATCAAGAATTACGAAAGTGGACAAAAGGAGCCAGGGTTAAGTGTTGTGCTTCGAGTGACCAACGCTCCTCTTTTTCAGAAATACACCCTTTGGTTAATGACGGATAAAACCGCCCCGCAAGCTGGTCAGATCGCACCGGCTTTCGCGCACAATGGGCAAGAGCCAACAAAATCAGACCACTCCGAGAAAAAGATTGGTTAACTCTTTATAAGCATTACATTTTCACTATTTGTTACCAAGATAGTCTTAACCCCACCGGAGGGCTTTCTTATGTCAATTAAGAAGCTCGATGATGGACGTTACGAAGTGGACATTAGACCGCGCGGACGCGAAGGACGTCGCATTCGCCGGAAGTTTGACAGGAAAGCCGAAGCACTGGCTTTTGAGCGCTACACGCTGGCGAACGCACAGACCAAAGAATGGGCTGGGAAGCGAGCGGATCGTAGAACGCTTTCAGAATTGCTGGACGTATGGTGGAAGTATTACGGACAGAATCATGAGCGCGGAACGAAGGAGTTTAACCATTTGCTTAAAACCATTGGTGATATGGGAGACATGCCAGTTACAAGGTTAAGCAAAAGAACACTTATGGATTACCGTTCAAAGCGGCTTAGTGAGGGCGTCAGCGCATCGACGATAAACCGTGACATGTACCGCTTATCAGGCATGTTCACGAAGCTGATTCAGCTTGAAGAGTTTGCTGGGGTGCACCCCGTTCATGGTTTGCCACCATTGGCAGAGGCTAACCCTGAAATGGCTTTCCTTAACAAAGCAGAAATTGCGCTGCTGCTTAAGTCATTTACAGGTGATGATCTGCTGGTTGCCCTGCTGGGGATTAGTACCGGCGGGCGGTGGTCAGAGCTGGCAACACTCAAACCGGCACAGATAGTAAACGGACGTGTGACATTCCTGAAAACCAAAAACGGAAAAAAGCGCACTGTACCGATTTCTTCTGAGCTTGAATCGCTGATAAAGAAGAATGCCAGCGGGAATCTGTTCAACGTCGATTACGTGAGTTTTTGCAAGGTGCTGAAAATGGTTAAACCCGATATTCCTGCAAATCAGGCAACGCATATTTTGCGTCATACCTTCGCAAGTCATTTCATGATGAACGGGGGTAACATCATTGCATTACAGCAAATACTGGGTCATGCAAACATCCAGCAGACGATGACTTATGCGCATTTGTCACCGGAGTACCTGCAAAATGCCGTTGCATTGAATCCGCTTTCAGGAGGGATATCGCTGTAGATTCTGCTCCCCCCGGAGTGTCCACATTGCGTCCACACTTCGGGGTATTAGAAACGGTTCCAGATGGTTACAGCTTTTTTTAACTTATTGTTTTTATTAACGTATTAATGTAAGTGGTTGATAAACCATATCCACCCAATATATGGTAAAAGCCAGCAATGCTGGCTTTCAGTATATACATCATTACATTACTGGCGACTGTCATTTGCCTGGCGCAACAGCGTGCGGCTTTCACTCTGGAATCGCGTGGCGTAATCACCGAACCAGTGCTCCACTTTACGGAAACTGTCGATAAACGCTTGTTTATCGCCGTGTTCCAGCAAGGTGATCGCTTCGCCAAAACGCTGATAGTAGCGCTTGATCAGCGCCAGGTTATTTTCAGACGACATGATGATGTCGGCGTAAAGCTGTGGATCCTGGGCAAACAGTCGCCCCACCATCGCCAGCTCCAGACGATAGATTGGCGAGGAAAGCGCCAGCAATTGTTCAAGCTGAACGTTCTCTTCCGCCAGGTGCAGACCATAGGCGAAGGTTGCAAAGTGGCGCAGCGCCTGAATAAACGCCATGTTCTGATCGTGCTCAACCGCACTGATACGGTGCAAACGTGCCCCCCAGACCTGAATCTGTTCCAGGAACCACTGATACGCTTCCGGCTGACGACCGTCGCAGTAAACCACTACCTGCTTCGCCAGGCTGCCGCTGTCCGGGCCAAACATCGGGTGTAACCCAAGCACGGGCCCGGTGTGCGCCGCCAGCATTGCCTGTAGAGGACCATTTTTAACGGACGCCAGATCCACCAGAATGCAATCTTCCGGCAGCGGAGGAAGTTTCGCGATAATCTGCTCCGTCACATGAATCGGTACGCTGACGATAACCATTCCGGCATCCTTCATGAGTTCCGGTGCATGCGGCCAGTCCTCTTTTTCCAGGATGCGCACCTGATAGCCAGAAAGCGTCAGCATTTTTTCAAACAGACGCCCCATCTGGCCGCCGCCACCGACAATCACCACCGGACGCAGCGACGGACAGAGGGTTTTGAAGCCCTTGTCGTTTTCGCTGGAATAGGATTCCCGCATCACACGACGCAGGACATCTTCAATTAAGTCCGGTGAAACGCCCAGCGCCTGTGCCTCTTTACGGCGGGAGGCGAGCATAGAGGCCTCACGCTCCGGAACGTAAATTGGCAGGCCGTATTTGCTTTTAACTTCGCCGACCTCAGCAACCAGTGCCATGCGGCGCGCCAGCAGATCCAGCAACGCCTTATCCACTTCATCAATTTGATCGCGTAATGCGGTCAATTCAGCAACCATAACTATCCTCTTATGCCAGACGCGTCGCCAGCTGGCCGTTCAAATCTTTGTGGATCTCACGCAGTAGCGCATCAGTGGTTTCCCAGCTGATGCAAGCATCCGTGACGGAGACGCCGGGCTTCATCGCGCTACGCGGCTGTTCCGATGACTGATTGCCTTCATGAATATTACTTTCAATCATCAGGCCGATAATTGAACGGTTACCATCTTTAATCTGTGCAATCACAGATTCTGCAACCGCAGGCTGGCGACGGTAATCTTTATTCGAATTACCATGACTGCAATCTACCATCAGCGCCGGACGCAGTCCCGCCTGTTCCATCTCTTTTTCACACTGCGCGACATCCGCCGGGCTGTAGTTTGGCGCTTTACCGCCGCGCAGGATCACATGCCCGTCCGGGTTGCCCTGAGTTTGCAGCAGGCATACCTGGCCCGCCTGGTTGATCCCGACAAAACGATGGGGCATAGCGGCGGCGCGCATGGCGTTAATCGCCGTAGCCAGGCTGCCGTCGGTACCGTTTTTAAAACCAACCGGCATAGACAGGCCAGACGCCATCTCGCGGTGGGTTTGCGACTCGGTGGTGCGCGCCCCAATCGCAGACCAGCTAAACAGATCGCCGAGGTACTGCGGGCTGTTCGGATCCAGCGCTTCGGTTGCCAGCGGCAGCCCCATGCTGACCAGCTCCACCAGCAGGCGACGCGCAATCTTCAGGCCCGCTTCCACATCAAACGAGCCATCCATGTGCGGATCGTTAATCAACCCTTTCCAGCCAACCGTAGTACGTGGCTTTTCAAAATAGACGCGCATCACCAGATAGAGGCTATCGCTGACCTCCTCCGCTAATGCTTTAAATCGACGAGCGTACTCAATGGCGGTTTCAGGATCGTGAATGGAGCAAGGACCACATACCACCAGCAGGCGCGGATCGCGGCCTGCGATAATGTCAGAAATGGTCTGGCGCGAGTGCTCAATCTGAGCTTCCTGCGCGACGCTCAGCGGGAATTCCGCCTTCAGTTGATCCGGGGTGATTAACACCTGTTCGTCAGTGATATGTACGTTGTTCAGCGCGTCTTTTTGCATGATTGCGATCCTGTCAAACTCGTTTGCGATAGTGGTTTTCCTCGAAGAGGTGACACAACGATATCACATCAAGTAAAGATTTCAATCCAAAATACGTACACATTACTTTACAGAAGCCCTTTAATTGCAAAATTAATGGCCTAAAACCGTAAATTTAAAATTACACACGCACACTTGTAAGCCAGGCTATGCTCACAAAAAGGAGAATAGCCATGCGTTCAATTACTCTCATGTTATTGTCGCTGATTTTGTCGGGTTGCCAGATCAATCCTTATGCTTTTCAGCCTGGCTGGACCAGCCCGGACTGGTTCACTGCCGGTAAAGAAGACGCTATGAATGGTGTTCCGGTTAAAGATAACCAGGCGCTGGCCGATAGTTTTAATGACCCCCAGGTTGATCGAGGGGAATATCTTCGTGGCTACGCTGACGGACAGAAAAAAATATGCGAAGAGGGCTTTATTCACGCCTGGGGATTAGCGGGAAAATCATTTCCTGCCAGCTGCGATACAACTGAAAATGCAGTAAAACTGTATGAATCCTGGCAACAAGGAATGGATGAAAGTATGCGTTCCAGCAGGCTGAATTGAGCCTGCCTGAATTCCATTGAATATAGCTCACTGTAAGATTTAGCTTAGGTCAAAACAGGGATATTTCTGACATAATGACGGCTTTGATAAACAATGGTATTCTGCCGACAATTCTTAAGGACATCTATTTCCGGGGCGGTTTGGCGGATTCTGATGAGAAATGCAATCTTGATCGCTTTGCTCCGACTCCCCCTGGCGCTAATGCTGTTCATTTTAGTGGCCCCTGCAAAGGCAGGCTCGTTCACTGAAACGGATAAATCAGTACGTTCGATTGTTTCTGGTATTGTGAGCTACACCCGATGGCCAGCACTGTCTGGCCAGCCTAAGCTCTGTATTTATGCCTCTTCCCATTACAGACAGGCGCTCAGCAGTGAAGATGAACACAACCCGTTGCCCTATAGTCCTGTCATTGTGCATAGCGATCGGGAAGCACTCACAGCAAGGTGCGATGCCCTCTATTTCGGGAGCGAGTCGCCAGCAAAACAACAGGAAATAATAAATCAATATCAGGACCAGGCGTTGCTATTAATGTCAGAACAAAATCCTGAATGCGTTATTGGCAGCGCATTTTGTCTGATAATAGAGCACAACCAGGTCAGGTTTTCCGTAAATCTGGATGCGCTGGCGCGCAGTGGCGTAAGAGTCAATCCGGATGTATTAATGCTCGCACGGAATAAGAAGCATGAATAAGGAAGTCGTACCAACACCGCGTCCGACGTTTAAAAGAACGTTGCGGCGAATCAGCATGATAAGCGTCATTATAACGATGACGTTTATATGGTTGCTGCTGTGTTTCGCTTCCGTGGTGACATTAAAGCAATACGCGCAAAAAAACCTCGAACTTACCGGCGCCACCATGAGCCACAGCCTTGAAGCCTCTCTGGTGTTCAACGATGCCATGGCAGCAAATGAAACGCTGGCGACCCTCGGCAAGCAGGGGCAGTTTGCCGTGGCGGAAGTGCTTAATGCACATCATAAACGGTTTGCCTGGTGGTCGTGGAACCCGGCGGATAATACCGACACGCTGGGCGCGCTGGTCAACCGGTGGCTGTTCCCTGTTCCTGTCGCACAGCCCATCATACATAACGGCAATGTGATTGGCGAAATTCGTCTGACCGCACGCGACAGCCTGATTAGCCACTTTATCTGGCTCTCGTTTGCAGTCCTCACCGGGTGCATTCTTTTTGCTTCTGCCGTCGCATTGACCATCACCCGCTCGCTACATCATGGCATGGTTGTTGAAATGCAAAACATCACTGACGTTGTGCATGACGTTCGCACCAACCGCAACTTTTCTCGCCGGGTAACGGAAGGCCGCATTGAAGAGTTCCACCAGTTTGGAGAAGACTTCAACAGCCTGCTGGATGAAATGGAAGAGTGGCAGCTCAAACTACAGGCGAAAAACGCTCAACTGTTGCGTACCGCCATGCACGATCCGCTCACGGGGCTTGCAAACCGCGCCGCGTTTCGCAACAACATTGCAGCATTAATGAATGACGCTTCGGCAAAAACCAATTCCGCCCTGCTATTTCTGGACGGTGATAACTTCAAGTTTATCAATGACACCTGGGGTCATGCCGCGGGTGACTGCGTTCTGATCGAAGCCGCAAAAAGGATGGTCGAATTTGGCGAAAAACGTCATCAGTCTTACCGTCTTGGCGGCGACGAATTTGCCATGATCCTTTACGGCGTCCACACCGCGCGTGAGGTCGAATATATTTGCGCTGCGCTGTCGCAGCAATTTATCCGTCCGTTTGATCTGCATAACGGGCACACAGCATCAATGTCACTCAGCATTGGCTTTGCTCTGGCATGGGAAAATGCCTCCGTTGAGGCCTTACTGGAGCAAGCCGATCGCAATATGTATCTGGTCAAAAACCAGCGTTCGAAAACAATATCCTGAAAGGAAGACGATATGTTAAAGCGATATTTTGCGCCGTTGTTACTGGCATCACTGGCAATGTCCGGATGCCAGTCATCCCCTGAAGGGAAATTCACGCCAGAGCAAATCGCGGCCATGAAATCCTATGGCTTTAACGAACTGAATGGCGACTGGTCTCTGGGCCTGTCAGATAAGATCCTGTTTGATAAAAATGACGCCAGGCTGCGCCCGGAAAGTGAAACGCAGATCCAGACTATGGCCTCACGCCTGGCGGCAACCGGCCTGAACCACGCCCGGATGGATGGCCATACGGATAACTATGGCGAAGAGAGCTACAACGAAGCGCTTTCGTTAAAACGTGCCAATGTTGTGGCGGATGCCTGGGCGAAGGGCGCGAACATCCCGCGCAGCAACCTCACCACGCGGGGCTTAGGCAAAAAATACCCTGTCAGCAGCAACCGCACTGCACAGGGGCGCGCTGAAAACCGCCGGGTTGCGGTAGTCATCAGCACGCCTTAAGGCTATTTAACGGATGTTCCGGCGAGCGACACGCCTGAAACCGCTCGCCAGCGCAGCCAGTCAATCACAATAAAGACCACCAGACTGACGCCCATTACTGGCAACGCCAGCCCCAGCAGGAGGCTTATCAGGAACGTCACTCCCCTTCCCCACAGCGGCAATGCCAGCCAGCTTTGACAGAGCGTCTGTACCGGGTTCGCGGCTGACGTTGCAGGGCGACGCATCCACCACATCCGGTATCCCCAGATAATCAACACGCACAGCGCAACGCCAAACGCGATGAGCAGCAGCTGATTTGCCAGACCAAACAGGATCCCCATATGGAAATCCACGCCCCAGCGGGTGAGTTTAGCCATCAGCGGGAAATCCCCGAAGCGAGTGCTGTCCAGCACCTTCAGTGAGTGGGGATCCACGGCAACGGCATCAACCTGCGTCGGCCAGCGGCGATCGATTTCCGTCACCGTCCAGGCCTGGTCGTCCCTGCTTGCCGGGCGGATCTCAACCTTTTTCGCATCAATTCCTGACTGGCGGGCGGCCTGCAATACGCTGTCAAAAAGCGACAGTTCAACAGGCATTTCAGGCATCGTCATTCCCCCGTGATGACCACGATGTTCGGCGTGTTCATCCCTCATTTCCGGCGCACCGGAAAGGGTGGTATTTACCTGCGGCGTCAGCCAGTTCATCTCTGCACGCAGCTTATCGACGTTGCCACCGGCCCATTGTGACCAGGTTAACCCGGTGACTGAGAACAGCAGCATTCCCGTCAGTAACGTCCAGCCTAAGATCACATGCAGGCGACGACGATTCTGGAAACGATTGTTAATACGGCGCTTCGGTCGGGTGTAGAACCACAGCGCGATCCCGCCCAGGGCAGCAACCCACATCCACGAGGCGGCTAACTCGCTATAGAGGCGTCCGATGTTGCCCAGCATCAGCGAGGTATGCAGATAATCGATAGTCTGACGCAGCGGTAAAATCCCGCTGGTGCCGTACACAGTCATATCCCCTCGAACCTCAAGGCTGGCGGGATCAATAAAAATAGCCCGATGCTCGGAGGGACCCAGCGCCGGGTCGGCAAACATCACGCGGGTCGTTTCACCCTCTTCCAGCCCCGGACGAACAGCATGTAAACGCAGCGCTGAACCCACGGCCTTTTCTGCCACGGCAATTTGTTCAGCAAGAGGCTGCGCCTCACCAACGGCATCCGTGTGGAGTGCATAATGGTACAGCGCATTTTCAAGCTGCGGCGTGGCGACATACAGCGTACCGGTCAGCGCTGCGAAGAAGATAAACGGACCGACAAACAGCCCGATATAGAAATGGAGGCGACGCAGCAGGTTTCCCCATGCCGCGCGCGGAGTGCAGGTAGTCATACTTTTCCTTTTTAAGGCAAAAAGTGAGTGATTTTGTTTTAAAGGGAGAAAGCAGACCGACGCGGCGGCGCGCGGGTATCGGGGTAAAGCCAGGGGAAGAAGTGCCAGTGGCTGACCGCCTGACGAGGCGGCTTCACGCACAGCCGCTGCAACACCACGCTGAGCAGAACGATAAGCGCCAGCATCACGCCAGGCACATGCGCTAACAGCACGCAGTAGCCGCATGCTTCAGCATGGTCAACTGGCATAGAATGCGTCATATCACCATGATGCTCGTCCACCGACATCATGCTCATGTCGTGGTGCATGCCCGGCATGGTGCTCATGGGATCTTTTTGCAGCGAGACGGAGATCAGCGGCGCCACGACGATCAGCAGGATCGCAAACAGCGCGGTCAATGCCGCTGCGCGTTTCCAGCTATGCTGATGCAGTACGTTATCCACTTACCCTCCACCCAAGAGGCGAACATTGTAAATGATTTATGACGGAAGGGTTAACGCGAGAGGTGCGATGAGATAAAAAAAGGGCCAGCCTTTCGGCCAGCCCTTTCTAACAGGATGTCGCTTAAGCGAATCTTAGTTCAGACGCTCTTTAATACGAGCAGACTTACCAGTACGCTCACGCAGGTAGTACAGTTTAGCTTTACGTACAGCACCACGACGTTTAACAGCAATGCTGTCAACTACCGGAGAGTGAGTCTGGAAGACACGCTCAACGCCTTCGCCGTTGGAAATTTTACGAACAGTGAATGCAGAGTGCAGACCGCGGTTACGAATAGCGATAACCACGCCCTCGAATGCCTGCAGACGTTTTTTGGAACCTTCAACAACCCATACTTTCACTTCCACGGTGTCACCTGGACGGAAGGAAGGTACGTCCTGCTTCATCTGCTCTTGTTCAAGTTGCTTAATAATGTTGCTCATAATTTAATCTCTTATCCTGGGTAAACTGATATTCGGGAGCGTATTACGCTTTCCCATCATGTTCATGCTGCTGGTGCGCGTGTTCAGTTTTGAACTCGGCCAGCAACTTTGCTTGCTCTTCAGTCAGAGCCAGGTTTTCCAGAAGTTCAGGTCTTCTAAGCCAGGTTCGGCCCAGCGACTGCTTCAAACGCCAGCGACGTATCTCGGCATGGTTTCCAGACAGTAACACTGCCGGGACTTCCATCCCTTCTAACACTTCAGGACGAGTATAGTGTGGACAGTCCAGCAACCCATCGGCAAAGGAATCTTCCGTTGCCGAAGCTTCATGGCCCAGAACCCCCGGAATAAACCGGGCGACGGAGTCAATCAGCGTCATTGCCGGTAACTCACCACCGCTGAGAACGTAATCGCCGATAGACCATTCTTCGTCAATCTCGGTTTGAATTACGCGCTCATCTATTCCTTCGTAGCGACCACAGACCAGAATCAGTTTTTGATTCGTCGCCAGTTCGCTCACGCCCGCTTGATCAAGCTTGCGTCCCTGAGGTGACAGATAAATCACCTTCGCGCCTTCACCTGCCGCGGCTTTTGCTGTGTGAATGGCGTCCCGTAAGGGTTGCACCATCATCAACATCCCCGGTCCGCCGCCGTAAGGACGATCGTCCACGGTACGGTGCCGGTCGTGCGTGAAGTCACGAGGACTCCAGCTCTGGATGCTCAGCAGGCCATTCTTTACTGCCCGGCCAGTTACCCCGTAATCGGTAATCGCGCGGAACATTTCAGGAAACAGGCTAATTATGCCAATCCACATAGCGCCGTCTTTTACCGTTTATCCGGAGAATTTAAAAACCAGGATCCCAATCTACTTCAATGGTTTGAGTAGTGAGATCGACTTTCTTGATAACCTGTCCATCGAGGAACGGAACCAACCGCTCCTTGATGCCAAATGCATCTTTCAGGTTTGCCTTAATGACGAGAACGTCATTTGACCCGGTTTCCATCATGTCGATGACTTTCCCCAGGCTGTAGCCTTCAGTGGTCACTACCTGGCAACCCATAAGGTCTTTCCAGTAGTAGTCACCCTCTTCCAGCTGCGGCAACTGCGACGAATCCACGACAATCTCACAATTAGTCAGCGCATTCGCGGCATCACGATCGTCAATGCCTTTCAGCTTGATGATGATGTCCTGATTGTGGTGACGCCAGCTTTCCAGCTCGACCTCTTCCCACTTACCGGCTTTCTGGATAAACCAGGGCTGGTAATCAAAAATGCTATCAGCGTCTTCAGTGGAGGAAAACACTCTGAGCCAACCACGGATACCGTAGCAAGAACCCATTTTTCCCAATACGATCGGTTCAACAGGTGCTTTATTGCTCATCATGACCACCGTGACAGATTAAGCTGCTTTGTTTGCTGCTTTGATCAGCGTAGCAACGCGATCGGAAACAGTAGCGCCCTGGCCAACCCAGTGAGCGATACGATCCAGATCCAGACGGGTTTCTTCTTCTGCGCCAGCGGCCAGTGGGTTGAAGAAACCAACGCGCTCGATGAAGCGACCGTTGCGTGCATTACGGCTGTCAGTCACAACAACCTGGTAGAACGGACGCTTTTTAGCGCCGTGACGTGCTAAACGAATAGTTACCATAACATCCTCTTGTGTGAATAAAACAACCGGGCCCCATCGAGGAACGGAGCCCGGGTGTCATATTAAAAGCCCGAAAATTTTACTCATTTTCGGGCAAAAAGCAATCTCAAAAGCGATTATCGCCCAGGAAAACCGGGCGGCATCATGCCTTTCATGCCGCGCATCATCTTCGCCATGCCGCCTTTCTTCATTTTCTTCATCATGCGCTGCATGTCGTCGAACTGTTTCAGAAGGCGGTTTACGTCCTGCACCTGCATGCCGCAACCGGCAGCGATACGGCGTTTACGGGAACCTTTGATGATTTCTGGCTTCGCGCGCTCTTTCAGCGTCATCGAGTTGATGATGGCCTCCATACGCACCAGCACTTTGTCATCCATCTGGGATTTGACGTTGTCCGGGATCTGGCCCATGCCTGGCAGTTTGCCCATCAGGCTTGCCATGCCGCCCATGTTTTTCATCTGACGCAGCTGCTCAAGGAAGTCGGTCAGATCGAAACCGTCACCTTTTTTCAGCTTGCTGGCGAGTTTTTCCGCCTGGGCGCGGTCAACCTTGCTTTCAATATCTTCGATCAGCGACAGCACGTCGCCCATGCCGAGGATACGGGAGGCAATACGATCCGGATGGAACGGCTCCAGCGCTTCGGTTTTCTCGCCCACGCCGAGGAACTTAATTGGCTTACCGGTAATATGACGAATAGACAGCGCCGCACCGCCGCGGGCATCGCCGTCGACTTTGGTCAGCACCACGCCGGTTAACGGCAGGGCTTCGTTAAACGCTTTTGCGGTGTTTGCCGCATCCTGACCGGTCATGGCGTCAACAACAAACAGGGTCTCTACTGGATTGATAGAGGCATGAACCTGCTTGATTTCGTCCATCATCGCTTCGTCAACGTGCAGTCGACCGGCGGTATCCACCAGCAGCACGTCGTAGAATTTCAGCTTCGCCTCTTTCAGCGCCGCGTTAACGATGTCGACAGGCTTCTGGGCCACGTCGGACGGGAAGAAGTCCACGCCAACCTGCTCGGCCAGCGTTTCCAGCTGTTTGATCGCCGCCGGGCGATACACGTCCGCCGACACCACCAGCACCTTTTTCTTGTGCTTTTCGCGCAGGAATTTCCCCAGCTTACCGACGCTGGTGGTTTTACCCGCACCTTGCAGACCCGCCATCAGCACGACGGCTGGCGGCTGAGCCGCCAGGTTAAGCACCTGGTTCTCTTCGCCCATCGCCGAAACCAGCTCGTTACGGACGATTTTGACGAACTCCTGACCCGGAGTCAGGCTCTTGTTCACTTCATGGCCAACCGCTTTCTCTTTCACGCGGTTGATAAAGTCACGCACGACCGGCAACGCGACGTCTGCTTCCAGCAGCGCCATGCGCACTTCGCGCAGCGTTTCCTTGATGTTCTCTTCGGTGAGGCGTCCACGGCCGCTGATGTTGCGCAGCGTGCGCGACAAACGATCGGTTAAATTATCAAACATTGTCTCTCGCCTGGGGTAGAAACGTTAGGTCGCCTGGGCGACACATACACAGAATTTTGCCGGAGTATAACATGAAGGCGCCTTTGTTGTTATGCAACGGTTGGAGCAGGCGTCACGTAACGTTATACTGCTTCTCTTTCTTATTAAGACAACTGTCGACGCCTATATGCCTGTTTTCGCACTGATCGCCCTTGTTGCCTACTCTGTCAGCCTCGCGCTGATCATTCCTGGCCTGCTGCAAAAAAACAGCGGCTGGCGGCGCATGGCTATTCTTTCGGCAGTGATCGCACTGATTAGCCACGCGTTTGCGCTGGAATCACGCATTATCCCCGGCGACGGCAGCGTGCAAAATCTGAGCGTACTGAACGTCGGCTCGCTGGTCAGCCTGATGATCTGTACGGTCATGACCATTGTCGCGTCTAAAAACCGTGGCTGGCTGCTGCTGCCGATAGTCTACGCCTTTGCGCTGATCAATCTGGCGTTAGCCACGTTCATGCCCAATGAGTTTATTACTCACCTGGAAGCCACGCCGGGGATGCTGGTGCATATCGGCCTGTCGCTCTTTGCCTACGCGACGCTGATCATCGCCGCCCTTTACGCCATGCAGCTCGCCTGGATTGACTACCAGCTGAAAAATAAAAAGCTGGCGTTTAACCACGAAATGCCGCCGCTGATGGTGATTGAGCGTAAGATGTTCCACATCACCCAGGTCGGCGTGGTGCTGCTGACGCTCACGCTCTGCACCGGGCTGTTTTACATGAAGAACCTGTTCAGCGTGGAGAATATCGATAAAGCGGTGCTCTCCATCATCGCGTGGTTTGTCTATATTGTCCTGTTATGGGGCCATTATCATGAAGGCTGGCGCGGTCGTCGCGTGGTCTGGTTCAACGTAGCGGGTGCGGGCATTCTCACGCTTGCCTATTTTGGTAGCCGCTTCATACAGCAATTTGCTGGCTAAGTAACAAAAGGAGTTCCCCCTGGAACACATCTCTACCACCACGCTGATCGTCATTCTGGTCATCATGGTGGTCATCTCCGCTTATTTCTCTGGCTCTGAAACCGGCATGATGACGCTGAACCGCTACCGGTTACGTCATCGCGCCAAGCAGGGTAACCGTGCCGCGCGTCGTGTCGAAAAGCTTCTGCGTAAGCCGGACCGTCTGATTAGCCTGGTGCTTATCGGTAACAACCTGGTCAATATTCTCGCCTCTGCACTGGGCACCATCGTCGGGATGCGTCTGTACGGCAACGCAGGCGTGGCGATTGCCACAGGTGTGCTCACGTTTGTGGTACTGGTGTTTGCGGAAGTGTTGCCCAAAACCATCGCGGCGCTTTACCCGGAAAAAGTCGCCTACCCGAGCAGCTTCCTGTTAGCACCGCTGCTTATTCTGATGATGCCGCTGGTCTGGCTGCTGAATATGGTGACACGGGTGCTGATGCGCATGGTCGGTATAAAGGCAGACGTCACCATCAGTAGCGCGCTCAGCAAAGACGAACTGCGTACCATAGTGAACGAATCCCGCTCGCAGATCTCCCGCCGCAATCAGGACATGCTCCTGTCGGTGCTGGATCTGGAAAAGGTCAGCGTTGACGACATCATGGTGCCGCGCAATGAAATCGTCGGGATTGATATCAACGACGACTGGAAGGCCATTGTCCGCCAGCTGACGCACTCCCCGCACGGGCGTATCGTCCTCTATCGCGATTCTCTCGACGATGCCATCAGCATGCTGCGCGTGCGCGAGGCCTATCGCCTGATGACTGAGAAAAACGAGTTCACCAAAGAGGTAATGCTGCGCGCCGCCGACGAAATTTACTACGTGCCGGAAGGCACCCCACTCAGCACGCAGCTGGTGAAGTTCCAGCGCAACAAGAAGAAAGTCGGCCTGGTGGTGGATGAATACGGCGATATACAGGGGCTGGTGACGGTCGAAGATATTCTGGAAGAGATTGTCGGGGACTTTACCACCTCGATGTCGCCTTCCCTTGCGGAAGAAGTCACCCCGCAAAATGACGGGTCAGTGCTTATCGACGGCAGCGCCAACATTCGTGAAATCAATAAAGCGTTCAACTGGCATTTGCCGGAAGACGAAGCGCGGACGATGAACGGAATGATCCTGGAAGCGCTGGAAGAGATCCCGGCGGCAGGCACGCGCGTGCGTATTGAGCAGTATGATATTGATATTCTGGACGTTCAGGACAACATGATTAAGCAGGTTAAGGTCCTGCCCGTTAAACCTTTACGCGAAAGTATCGCCGAGTAATGTTGTAGGCCGGGTGAGGCGAAGCCGCCACCCGGCACTACGGGTCGGCAAATTACGCTTTCGCTTTCGCCACGGTCACCATCGCAGCGCGAATAGTACGGCCGTTCAGGGTATACCCTTTCTGCATCACGCCCAGCACGTTACCCGCGGCAACGTCTTCGGATTCCACCATCGCAATGGCCTGGTGAACGTTTGGATCCAGCGGTACATCCGTATCGGCAATCACTTCAACACCGAACTTACGCACCACATCCAGCATGGATTTCAGCGTCAGCTCAATGCCTTCAATCATCGCCGCGTTATCCGGGTTAGCTTTATCCGCCACTTCCAGCGCGCGATCCAGGCTGTCGATCACCGGAAGCAGTTCGTTGACGAATTTCTCCAGCGCAAATTTGTGCGCCTTTTCAACGTCCAGCTCGGTACGACGGCGCAGGTTTTCCATTTCCGCTTTGATACGCAGTACGCCATCGCGTTCGCGATTCTGCGCTTCTACCAACTGAGCTTCCAGGTTGGCAATTTTTTCATCGCGCGGGTCCACCTGCTCAGCAGACGTGTCTGGCTCTACTGCCTCAACTTCATCGTGCTGTTCCGTGATAATTTCTTCAGGGGCTTGCCCCTCAGGCGTTTTCTGTTCTTTACTACTCATGAATTTCTCCGCGTTTTTCTGCATTCATCTCGCTAACTTCGCTTATTATGGGGATCAGTTTCCTGGATTCAAGGGAACAAGGCAGATTGTCATCATTCATCAGGCACAAGGACCTCCAGAAAATGAATAATCATTTCAGGTGTATTGGGATCGTCGGCCATCCGCGTCACCCTACCGCATTGACGACACATGAAATGTTGTATCGCTGGCTGTGTGGTAAAGGCTATGAAGTGATGGTCGAGCAGCAGATTGCCCAGGAGTTGCAGCTTAAAAGCGTCAGAACCGGCACGCTGGCGGAAATTGGCCAGCAGGCGGATCTCGCCGTGGTGGTCGGTGGCGACGGCAATATGCTGGGCGCGGCGCGAACGCTGGCTCGCTATGATATTAAGGTTATAGGTGTTAACCGTGGCAATCTCGGTTTCCTGACCGACCTCGACCCGGACAATGCGCAGCAGCAGCTGGCGGACGTGCTGGAAGGCCACTATATCAGTGAAAAACGGTTTTTGCTGGAAGCCCAGGTGTGTCAGCAGGACTGCCAGAAGCGCATCAGCACCGCCATTAACGAGGTGGTTCTCCACCCCGGTAAAGTGGCGCACATGATCGAATTCGAAGTCTATATCGACGAAATCTTCGCTTTCTCGCAGCGGTCTGACGGGCTGATTATTTCAACCCCGACGGGGTCCACCGCCTACTCGCTTTCAGCCGGAGGTCCAATCCTTACGCCATCGCTGGATGCCATTACCCTGGTGCCGATGTTCCCGCATACGCTCTCGGCGCGTCCGCTGGTGATCAACGGCGACAGCACCATCCGCCTGCGTTTTTCTCATCGCCGCAGCGATCTGGAGATCAGCTGCGACAGTCAGATTGCGCTCCCCATTCAGGAAGGTGAAGATGTCCTCATTCGCCGCTGCGATTACCACCTGAACCTCATTCACCCAAAAGATTACAGCTATTTCAACACATTAAGCTCCAAGCTCGGCTGGTCAAAAAAATTGTTCTGATTTTGCATCCAGCACTTTACTGTATATAAAACCAGTTTATACTGTATACAAACACAGTTATGGTTTTTCATACAGGAAAACAATTATGCTGGCACAACTGACCATCAGCAACTTTGCCATTGTTCGTGAGCTTGAGATCGACTTCCATAGCGGAATGACGGCGATTACCGGTGAAACCGGTGCAGGTAAATCCATTGCCATTGATGCCCTCGGCTTGTGCCTCGGTGGTCGTGCAGAGGGGGATATGGTGCGCACAGGCGCCGCCCGTGCCGATCTCTGCGCCCGCTTCTCGTTAAAAGACACACCTGCCGCCCTGCGCTGGCTGGAAGCAAACCAGCTCGAAGACGGACGTGAGTGTTTACTTCGCCGCGTCATCAGCAGCGATGGCCGCTCCCGCGGTTTTATCAATGGTACAGCGGTTCCCCTCTCCCAGCTTCGCGAGCTGGGCCAGCTGCTCATCCAGATCCATGGTCAGCATGCGCACCAGCAGTTAATCAAACCCGAACAACAGAAAGCCCTGCTTGATGGCTACGCAGGTGAGTACGCGCTTACTCAACTCATGGCGGAGCACTATCGTCAGTGGCATCAAAGCTGCCGCGAACTTGCGCAGCATCAGCAGCAAAGCCAGGAGCGTACCGCGCGCGCCGAGCTGCTGGAATATCAGTTGAAAGAGCTGAACGAATTTAACCCGCAGACGGGTGAATTTGAGCAAATCGACGAAGAGTACAAGCGTCTGGCCAACAGCGGTCAGCTGCTCTCCACCAGCCAGACTGCCCTTAACATGCTGGCGGATGGCGAAGACGTGAATTTGCAGAGCCAGCTGTACAACGTGCGTCAGCTTGTGACCGAACTGACCGGCATGGACAATAAGCTTTCTGGCGTACTGGAAATGCTGGAAGAGGCCGCGATTCAGATTTCAGAAGCCGGGGATGAGCTGCGCCACTACTGTGAACGTCTGGATCTCGATCCGAACCGTCTGTTCGAGCTTGAGCAACGCATCTCCCGTCAGATTTCACTGGCGCGTAAGCATCACGTTACCCCGGAAGAGCTGCCGAATTACTATCAGTCTCTGCTGGAGGAACAGCAGCAGTTGGACGATCAGGCCGATTCCCTTGAAACCTTGTCTCTGGCGGTTAATCTGCATCATCAGCAGGCGCTGGAAACGGCGAAACGGCTGCACGACGTGCGGCAACACTATGCGCAGGAGCTTAGCCAGCACATTACCGACAGCATGCATACGCTGGCGATGCCGCATGGGGTGTTCACCATAGATGTTCGCTTTGAAGAGAATCACCTGACGGCGGAAGGCGCAGACCGCGTAGAATTCCGCGTCACCACCAACCCGGGCCAGCCTTTGCAGGCAATTTCGAAAGTGGCTTCCGGTGGTGAACTGTCGCGTATCGCCCTGGCCATTCAGGTGATTACCGCCCGTAAAATGGAAACCCCGGCGTTGATTTTCGATGAAGTGGATGTGGGTATCAGCGGCCCGACCGCGGCCGTTGTCGGCAAACTGCTGCGTCAGTTGGGTGAATCGACGCAGGTCATGTGTGTGACTCACCTGCCGCAGGTCGCCGGATGTGGTCATCACCACTTTATCGTCAGCAAGGAAACCGATGGTGAAATGACGGAAACGCACATGAAGCCGCTGGATAAACGCTCACGCTTGCAGGAGCTGGCACGCTTGCTCGGCGGCAGTGAAGTCACTCGCAATACCCTCGCGAATGCGAAAGAACTGCTGGCGGCATAAACTTTTTCGGGATCTCAGGGTCATACAGAACAACAAAAACGCCGCCAGACCGGTTTCAAAGTGGGGCAAGGTCTATTATCATCGGCATATTACATATGAGCCGCGTACTGCTCGGGCCCGAAAAGGAATCAAATCACTATGCGCTGTAAAACGCTGACCGCTGCCGCAGCGGTTCTTCTGATGTTGACCGCAGGCTGTTCCACTCTGGAGAAAGTGGTTTACCGTCCTGACATCAACCAGGGGAACTACCTTACCCCTAACGATGTGTCCAAAATCCGCGTGGGTATGACACAACAGCAGGTCGCTTATGCCCTGGGAACCCCGATGATGTCCGATCCCTTCGGCACAAACACCTGGTTCTATGTATTCCGCCAGCAGCCTGGTCATGAAGATGTAACCCAGCAAACCCTGACGCTGACCTTCAGCAGTGCCGGCGTGCTGACCAACATCGACAACAAGCCTGCCCTGACCAAATAATCAGGCGTCAGCAACGCAAAAAGGTGCTCAATGAGCACCTTTTTTGTGTACATTTATTTGGCTACTTACCGGATTTCTCTGCTCGCTGACGGCGCAACTCTTTCGGGTCGGCAATCAACGGACGATAGATTTCAACCCTGTCGCCCTCTTTCAGCACATCACCGAGTTTAACCGGACGGCTATAAATGCCGACTTTATTCTTCGCCAGGTCAATATCACGGCGAAGTTCAAGGATGCCGGAGGCCCGGATAGCCGCCTCAACGGTGGCGCCCTCTTCAAGCGTCACGCGCTGCAAATACTGCTTCTCCGGCAGCGCATACACCACCTCAACAGCAATCTTATGCGACACTGTAAACCTCTTTGGCGCGCGTGGTGAACGCCTGAACCATATTCGAGGCCAGCTCTTTAAAGATTCGGCCAAACGCCAGTTCGATCAGCTTATTGGTAAATTCAAAATCCAGATGAAACTCAATGCGGCAGGCGTCAGCGCTCAGTGGCGTAAACTTCCACCCTCCCATCAGTTTTTTAAACGGACCATCCACCAGATGCATCAATATACTCTGATTGCTCGTCAGGATATTGCGCGTGGTGAACGTTTTGCTGATCCCCGCTTTGGAGACATCCACGGCCGCAGTCATCTGCGTCGGGCCAGATTCCAGCACCCGGCTACCGGTGCATCCTGGAATAAATTCCGGATAGGACTGAACGTCGTTCACTAACTGATACATTTGTTCCGCGCTGTAGGGAACAAGCGCAGTACGGCTAATCTGAGGCATAGCATTTTCCATGGTCACACAACAGACAAATAATAACATTTATCACCTGTTAAAAAAACGCTAAGCCTTATCTCGTGCTAATATAGCGCGTTAGACCTCACAGGACGCAATGAGGTGACTTTTTAACATCAGATTACCGACGGCTTTACGACACTTATGACGAAGAAAAAAGCACATAAACCTGGTTCGGCGACCATTGCGCTTAACAAGCGTGCTCGCCACGAGTATTTCATCGAAGAAGAATTCGAGGCCGGCCTTGCGTTGCAGGGCTGGGAAGTAAAATCGCTGCGTGCCGGGAAAGCCAATATCGGCGACAGCTACGTGATCCTGAAAGACGGTGAGGCCTTCCTGTTCGGCGCGAACTTTACGCCGCTGACCGTCGCCTCTTCACATTACGTTTGCGATCCTACCCGCACCCGTAAGCTGCTGCTGAACAAGCGCGAACTGGAATCCCTCTACGGACGCATCAACCGTGAAGGCTTCACCGTGGTGGCACTCTCTTTGTACTGGAAAAACGCCTGGTGCAAAGTGAAAATCGGCGTGGCGAAAGGTAAGAAACAGCACGACAAGCGTACTGACCTGAAAGCACGCGAGTGGCAGCTCGACAAAGCACGTATCATGAAAAACGCAGGACGTTGATTCTGCGCACTTATTGTACTATTCAATAAGTTAGCGTTTCGGGCTGGTGTCGAGGAAGTGAAATCTGGTATACTGAGTTCAACACTATTGGGGCTGATTCTGGATTCGACGGGATTTGCGAAACCCAAGGTGCATGCCGAGGGGCGGTTTGCCTCGTTAAAAGCCGCAAAAAAATAGTCGCAAACGACGAAAACTACGCTTTAGCAGCTTAATAACCTGCTAAGAGCCCTCTCTCCCTAGCTTCCGCTCTTAAGACGGGGATCAAAGAGAGGTCAAACCCAAAAGAGATCGCGTGGAAACCCTGCCTGGGGTTGAAGCGTTAAAACTAATCAGGCTAGTTCGTTAGTGGCGTGTCTGTCCGCAGCTGGCGTGCGAATGTAAAGACAAACTAAGCATGTAGTACCGAGGATGTAGAAATTTCGGACGCGGGTTCAACTCCCGCCAGCTCCACCAAATCATGATCCGGATACGTCCGGTGAAGTACATAAAGCCCGCATGGCACAAGCCCTGTGGGCTTTTTTGTGTCTGTCGTTGTCCGAGAATATCCGGCTAAATCCAGAGAAAATTGGTACACGTTTAGGTACACGCTATACTGTGGTCCATTAAACGTGTACCAATTATGGAAGGGATCTAGGCATGGCGCGCATCACACGCCCCCTCACTAACAACGAAATCCTTAAAGCCAAATCTAGGGAAAAAGACTTCACTCTTCATGATGGTGACGGCCTGTTCTTGCTCGTCAAAACCACCGGTAAAAAACTCTGGCGCTTCCGCTATCAACGTCCGGTCAGTGGCAGCCGAACCAATTTGAGTCTCGGCTCATACCCTGCTCTTACTCTCGCAGCCGCTCGTCAGATACGCGATCAGCACTTAACCGCGCTCGCACAAGGTATGGATCCGCAACAGCAACAAGAGCAGGCATCAGAACAGCGTCAGATTGAGCTAGATAGCATTTTCTCAACTGTGGCCGCCAACTGGTTCAAAATGAAGAGAAAAAGCGTCACTGAAGACTATGCGAAAGATATTTGGCGCTCTTTAGATAAGGACGTGTTCCCCGCAATAGGCGCGATACCTGTTCAGGAGATTAAGGCCAGAACAATTGTTGAAGCATTGGAGCCAATCAAAGCGCGTGGTGCATTAGAGACGGTTCGCCGCCTTGTGCAACGTATTAACGAAATCATGATCTACGCAGTTAACACTGGTCTTATCGATGCAAATCCAGCATCGGGTGTTGGGATGGCATTCGAGAAACCGAAAAAGCAGAACATGCCGACGCTTCGACCAGAAGAATTGCCAAAACTCATGCGCTCTTTGGTGATGTCGAATCTCTCAGTTTCTACCCGCTGTCTAATTGAATGGCAACTCCTGACGCTGGTGCGCCCATCTGAGGCTTCTGGCGCTCGTTGGGAAGAAATCGACCTCAATGCCAAACTCTGGACGATCCCAGCAGAACGGATGAAGGCGAAACGTGAACACATTGTACCTCTATCTCCTCAGGCATTAGAGATTCTGGAAGTGATGAAGCCTATCAGTGCTCACCGAGAATATGTTTTCCCGAGCAGGAATGATTCAAAGCAAGCTATGAATAGCCAAACAGCTAATGCCGCTTTGAAACGTATAGGTTATGGTGGAAAACTTGTTGCTCATGGTCTGCGCTCTATCGCAAGTACGGCTATGAATGAAGCCGGTTTCAATGCGGATGTTATCGAAGCGGCTTTAGCTCATAGCGATAAAGATGAAGTTCGAAGAGCTTATAATCGCTCTATTTATCTCCCACAAAGGCAAGATTTACTTGCCTGGTGGGGAGACCTCATCGATAAAGCAAAGTAAATTACAATATCATTATGCAGGCTTTGAAGACCCAAAGCCCGCTCTTTGCAAATATTTCCTATGCAATGGTGAAAGCTTATCCAAATTATATTGCAGTAAATATTGCCAAGTGGTTTGCTCATTGTTTATTTTTTGTTTTTTCAATAATTCAATTGCAGTACTTCTATTTATTCCATAAGCCATCACCTCTAAAACCTGAGGATCATAATTACCCATTTCTAACATAGATGAGAGATTGAGGAAAAATGCATTCAACGTACGCTCTTCCTCAGACATAAATGAGCTTACTACGTCAGCCCAAAGCGAGAGATATTTAACCAAAATGAATGTCAAATTAGTATTGATGTGTGTAGTTACAAAATTGGTAATCCCGTCAACCTTCTTATAATCAACTGGAATGCCTTTATTTATTAATTTCTTAGTAATCATGTCATCTATAAAAAACCTATAATTTCTACCTTGCATCCACTTATGTGAGTCGTTTACTAACTTAAAGATAGAAACGAAATGACTTGACTTTCTTGACACACCATCTTCTTTATAATTAATCTCTTTCTCTATCTCAAAAATATCATTCAGCCGTAAAATTATGCTTTTATATTGGTTATAATAATTCATATGCTGAAATTCAGCATTGGGATCTGCCACTCCAGATTTAACTCTAGGATATTTATCAATCATCCATTTATTGACACCTTCGCTTTCAACCAAAAAATAAAGCTGATCAATCAAGAGGGGATCGATGAAAGGATTTTTATATATTATATCCTTCGGTACATTTAAAATATCTTCCAACGCTTCCAATCTATTCGTCATCACTCTAATTTGATTAAGAGTAAGATTGGAGTTGCTTATTATTTTCTCATAATGCTCTCTATCTACTAAAAACTGGCCTCGCAGATAGGAGGCAAGATTGACAGCATGAAGCTCTCCTTGAGTATCAACAATATCTTTAGTGTAGACATCAATGTAACTTACAACTGACTCACCATATTCATTGAGCTTTCTTAAAACTGAAGATTGTATCTCCTTTGTTTCATTCGACTCAATCTTATCTTCAGCCCACTCTTCATCAACAAGCTGAATGCAAAAAATCTCACCATATAAAGATGTACTAATCCTACCTGCACGGCCAATAAGATTTAAAAAATCAAAATGAGATAACTCATAGTCACCAATCTTTGGGGATATTACAATCATTCTATCAGCAGGAAGATTTACGCCCTGTAGTAAAGTTGAGGTGCACACCAAATTCCTAATCGCACCATCAGCGAAAAGATCCTCTACCTCGAGCCTTGCCACATCCAATAAGCCACCATGATGAAATGCAACCCCTTTCTTAAGGCATCTAACAAGAGAATACAGAGGATGTATCTCATTTTCTAAAAATGAACACAAACTATCTATTCTTGAATCATACACTAAATCAGTATTATCTTCATCTAGCTCCGAATCTTCATTGTTAGTTTGAGCAATTGCCAGCGCCCATCCCTCAGCCAAATTCTTCTTAGGTGCGTATATTATATTTTGTTCATCAGCATCTAGAATAGAAGTGATATGCTTTAATGCTGCACCCTTTGATGAAGATAATTTACTATACAATGCCTTACCTATATCGTACTCACCTAACACCGCATCCCCAACCGGGCTTATTAATTTATAATTAACGGTTTTCTTATTTTTATGTACTGTAAGCACAACTTTTAACTGCAAAACCGGGGTTGTAGAAGTTGTTTGCTCAACTAGATTAAGGTCAATAATTTTATTGAGTGAATGATGTAAATTTATTATGTATGGGCCAGCCATAATAAATTGAGTTGACTGCCATAAGCTTGTCATTCTATAGATAACATTCTCAAAAACATTACCCCTACTTTTATCCTCTAAATTTTGTATTTCATCAAAAAAAACTATTTTAGGTGCTTTTTTACCATTCTCATTTAACAATCGCATACATCTTTCAGGCGTGAGAACATATACTATTTTTAAATCATCATTTTCTGAATCCTTATAGGTTGTCATCACTGTAGCTATGTCTTTTAACTCTCTAGACATTTCATTGCCGACTTGGTTTATCAGCGCCTTTGAGGGTACAACGTAAACGAAGTAACCATCATTTGCAGATATAACACTATCGTAAATATACCTTTTAATTACAAATGATTTACCGGCCGATGTTGGTGCAGATACTGCAACGTTTTCACCGCGTTCTAGTTTGTCCCACAGACTTCTTTGAAAATGAGTAAAATAAATATAATTATTGTCAGAAACTCTTTTTTCAAGAAGAAACTTTTGACTTGTGAGTTCAAAATCCAATGATGAACTAAAGTGTTTAATAATATTCCCTTGACTAAAAAGACCTTCTAAATGCTTAGCAGAGACTATATTACCAGCTCTAGATTGCAGAATATAACAAGCTTTGAGATATAGATCATTACTTGTGTCGTATAAATAGAGCAATGTACCGAATGCACTTGCAATATTTTTATCGGTTTCGTTGCCTGATGATCCAAGTGATGCAAGCCAAGTTGCTCTCCTAATCATTTCATCAGATATTTTATATTTTTCTTCCTTACCTCTATTTTTCAAAAACAAATGCTCAATCAATAAATTAAAAACGCTTGTAAAGTCTTGATGATTTAATGCTGTTGTAGCAGTACTTTTAGCCATAGCAACTCCAAAAGATATTTTATTAATTTTCTTTGTAATCTATTCCGTGGATAGCTCTATACAACGACTTTTTGAACTCACCAACATCTGTCATAGGTATTAGGAAAAAGTCTAAGAAGCAAGGTTTAACGTTAGGGTATTTGATTAACTTTGCATCGATGTCTGACTTTATCGCTTCCTTTTTTTTAGTAAGCCATGCATCAAACAGTCTTTCGGCCTCCGCCTTGTTTATTGCTTTTTCCTCTATGCTCTTAATTTCTGCATCTTCAAATATAAGCAGAACGGGGTGTGTTTTAACACACTCAGAGTAAATATCATCACCAGGAGTAAATGCTTTATAAATTAACTCCATAGTTTCAAAATCAAAATTACTTGATATATTAGTTCTTGCCATGAAAAGTTCATGACCAAGTGCACCACTAGTATAACTTTTTGTAAATCTGTCAAGAGAGTCAAATGCGCTTTCCAGCGCGCCACTAAAACTCTTATATATTTTCGACTCACCAATTAAAATTGAAAGATTTTCTCTATACACACCGAAGAAAACACCATCACCACCCTTAACCTGATCGTTTAAGTTAGTTAAATTAGTGATTTTATGTGAGACCATCGGTGTATTAAGTATAGCCTCAGATAGGATATAAAGGAGCAACTCCCCGTACTTACCATCCTTGACTGGATTAGTATCCCCAAAAAACTGTGCAGCTTTTCTAAAAGGGGTAACGCCATCCGCTTTCATTTTAGCAAGAGCTTCTTTATCAAAAACGTAGTGTTCAATAGCATCAGCCATAGACTCAACTAAGTGATGATGCTCTTGTATAACTCCGCTGAATGGGATGGTAAAAATCCTTGAAACTATCTTAGCTTGACTCTCACAAGGGTGATTAACCAACCTTGATTCAATCCATTTGTGATTGTTCGTAATCAACTCTTTCCAGTTTATCGATTTGAGCTTTTCTACACTGTCCATGATAAGTCAGTCAATTTTATTCAGAGTAGTCTCATTCTCTATCAAAACACGCTAAGCCCATAGCTGATCATTTAACCAGCTTTGATTCAGTATCATTACTTCGCGCGCAATGCTCTCCCCGCCACGCCTGCCCGCTTAAGGGGGCGTTTTTAATGCAGGTGCATGAACGGCCTCAGAGCGCGCCAGTGCTGGCGCTGGCGGGGGATTCAGTGTCGTTAAAATGCATGCAACACCATGCACCTATGCATGCATGGCTTATATACGTAAAAATGGCGGGATTTTCGGGGATTTTCAAGCGGGCTATTGCACGACCAGTTCTGCACGGCGGCGGGTGTAATTCAGGTTCTGTGCAGGCGTGAATTTTTCACGATTATCATCTCGCGAAGCCGCATCAGGCCTGAATCCGATGGCCGTTAAAATGTCATTGTCCTGCGCCGAATAATTAATTTTTTCACCGGCGGCCAGCCAGAGCTGTAGCGCCTCGCGCAGATAATCGAGTGAGTGCTGCATAGCGCAGCGCTGAACGGCGGAATGTTGCCCGGAATAATTCATCAGTTCAGGGGCAAGGGCGGCGGCCAACTCCGCGCCGTGCGCCTGCATAAAATCATTTAATCGGTCGCGGATGCTGATGCGCTGCACCTCCTCATGTGAGCGGATGTAGCGACCGGCAGCCTGATTAATTTCCCATTTTTTCACGTCGATAATCTCACGCAGCGTTTGCAGGCTCCGGCCGCTGTGGCCGCTGCCGGCAAGCTGTTCGCGGTATGCCTGTTCGGCCTGCGTCAGTTCTTCCCTGCGTTGCAGCCAGGCGGATTTATTTGCCTGACAGGCCTCAAAGGCTTTCTGTAGCGTCAGTGTGGTCACGTATGTTTCTCCTGATGACTGGCCGTGCTTACGCACCGGCACGGTTAACGGTGGCCGCCGGTGCGGGTAGCGGGATAACCGGCTCTGTCACCGGTGAACGAATAACCCCGTCGATGGATTCAAGCGTGCGGAACGTGGCCGAGCACTCGATGTTCATGCACTGGTGATAGCGCTGTTTGACGTTATCGGACAGATACCGGCTGGTGCGGGAATGCGCGCTGGTTTTGCAGAACGGACAGTGAAACATGCTTACTCCTCTGCTTTTGTCTCGCCATTCTCAGCCAGCTTTCTGGCGAGCATCATTCTCTTCGCAGGGCTGCGTAACAGCTCCGTATCAACGTCAGTAATCTGCGGCCGGTGCATGCCCGTCACGGACAACACCGGCTCCTGCTTCATATCGAAGTGATACAGGCTGCCCTGACGGCTCAGCGCATCGCGCAGCTCACTGATGACCACGGACTGCGGGGCGCTCTCCCCCTTCATTTCGAGGGCACGAATGCGCAGCAGGAAAGCGCGGATGAGGGCGACAGGAACCGAATTGACAGCCTGAGCCCATTCCGCACCGGCGTAAGCGGTAAAGGCATCTTCATGCGCTGAAAGGTATTTATTGCCGGTGGAGCAGGCATTCAGCATGGCGCGTGTCCGGTCAGTCTCCAGCTCCGCAATCAGGCCGGTGAACTCGTCGGCCAGCTCGCGACTGGCGATACGCCTGCTGTGCTCAGCTTTCATTTCAGGGGTGAGACTGCCGCGCAGGGTGCGAAAGCGGCTGCGCCAGTCCTGCTCCGCTTCTGCGCTCTCATCGAGGGCGGTCTGCCGCTCCTGCTTACAGCGTTCAATGGACTTATTAATCTCTTTCAGTACCTGCATGCTGGCCGCGTGGGTGTCTCTGGCCGCAGTGAATGCGCTCAGCTTGTCGGTGATGTGCTGGCTGTTCTCTGCGGACTGCCTGGCGGCAACATCTTGCAGGGCGGTAATGACTGTTTCGGGTTTCATTTTCAGGCTCTCCGTTTATTCAACCTGAAATGATTCTGCCCTTCATCACACAACATCTCGATTCATTGCAGTTGTGGCAGTTCTGGCACAAACACCACTCAAAACCCGGCTTGCCAGGGAAAGGTCTCAGCAAAACCTTACTCATCGTTTGTTTTTTTACTTATAACTATTCACCACTGTTCACCTATAATAAAAATATAAGTAATACAGTAAGATAAAGGGTGAACAGTTGAGGGTCTGACTGTTCACCGTCTGTTCACCACTGTTCACCCTCCTGTTTTGCTCTGTCGATACCACTTAGACTTTATTCCGATTAAAAATAAAAAAAATATAACCAAAAGCAATAAATATTGCTGCATTGTAATGCAGTGATTTGCATATCTTTGCCTGCGTTTGTCTTTGTTTGCCAGAGCGAAAAGTCAATGTTTGTTTCCCCGAAAATCTCACATGACCTGAGGAAAAATATAGACATAATAAGGAGCTACCCGAAGCCGGACGGACATGACCGGCCCTGTATGGACTTTATGAGGTAGCCCGATGCACACCGCTTTTTCTTCCCCGTCTTCTGCCCCTGCCGCACCACTGATGCCGGTTTCTGATGCCGTTCAGGAGCGCTTTATCCGCCTGCCTGAAGTGATGCATCTTTGCGGTCTGTCCCGGTCGACCATTTACGACCTCATCAGCCGGGAGGCTTTCCCGAAACAAATCTCCCTCGGCGGCAAAAACGTGGCGTGGGCGCAGTCTGAAATCACGGCATGGATGGCGGATCGCATTGCCGAACGCAACCGGGGCTATGACGCATGATGATGACCGTTCAGCAAACTGCCCCTTTTTCTGGCTTGCTTCTTTTCGCCGTTTCCAGGTATAGTTTTCCCGCTGTCGCAAAATCGGCAGCCGGAATTGGCGTTCCGAATAACTTCAAGGCGACACGACACGCGCCATGCGTGTTTTTTTATGTCGTTGCTCAGGCACACCCATTTTCAGGGCTGTGGTGTTTATTCGTGCACCCGAGTCCTTTTCTGATAATGGTAGTCCGGGCGGGGCAGCCTTCGGGCTGGCCGGTTTCCTTGAAGGCCGGTTACGCCAACCCCGTTCGGGCTGCCACCAGTGAAATTGGCGTTTCCGGTGGTAGTTTTTCAAACTACTTCAAGGAGGCTGCCATCATGGCTACTACCCTCACCCCGTCGTACCCGCAGTTTGTCTTTGTGTTTGCCGCCGTTCGTCGCGCAGACCGTAAACCCTGTATCTGTATGCTCCGCACCGTTGCCGGTGATGAACACGCTGCACGTCGTTCCCTTGTTCGCGATTACATCCTCTCATTCGCTGGCCGTCTGCCGGTTGCGGAGGTGCGTGCATGAGACACACCACCATTACTGCCCGTGACCTCGAATGTCTGGAGCATATGCGCAACGTCGGCCAGCTCGTCAATGAGCTGATGCAGGTGCAGGACTGCGCCACCGTTCGTCGTGACCCTGCGCAGCAGTCACAGCTCACCTCTGTGATTTACCTTATGACCGCCCAGCTCGACGGCGTGGTAGAGCGCTGCAATCAGCGCTGGCTGACCGGGGAGGGCAACGTATGAAAAAGCCATTACCGCACGTATTACGCGCTGCGCTGTATCGTCGCGCCGTGGCCTGTGCATGGCTGACGGTATGCGAACATCAGCGCCGCTACCCAAACCTCACCCTCGACGCGCTGGAAAGTGCGATTGCCGACGAGCTGGAGGGGTTCTACCTGCGCCAGCACGGCGAGGAAAAAGGCCGTCAGATTGCCTGTGCACTGCTGGAAGATTTAATGGAAGACGGACCACTCAAGACCGCGCCCTCACTGTCCTTCCTCGGGCTCGCAGTGATGGATGAACTGTGCGCCCGTCACATTCAATCGCCTGTTGTGCACTGAGGGAGAAAATAACGATGAAAATGAACGTAACAGAGACGGTAAAACAGGCGTGCGGCCACTGGCCGCGCATTCTCCCGGCGCTGGGTGTGAAGGTCATAAAAAACCGGCATCAGGCCTGTCCGGTGTGCGGCGGCTCTGACCGTTTCCGCTTTGACGATAAAGAGGGGCGCGGGACGTGGCTCTGTAATCAGTGCGGCGCGGGTGACGGGCTTAAGCTGGTTGAGAAAGTGTTCGGCGTGACCGCATCAGAGGCTGCCGGGAAGGTGAACGCCGTGACCGGCAACCTGCCGCCGGTTGCCCCGAAAGTGATTGCGGCCGCAGAGGCTGAAACCGATACCGACCGCAAAGCGGCGGCCGCACTGGCCGTCAGACTGATGGAGAAAACCCGCACGGCCAGCGGCAACGCCTATCTGAACCGCAAGGGATTCCCCGGTCATGAATGTCTCATACTGTCGGCCACACACAAAACCGGCGGCGTGACGTTTCGCGCCGGTGATGTGGTTGTCCCGCTGTATGACGATACCGGCGCACTGGTTAACCTTCAGCTTATCAATTCTGACGGTCTCAAACGCACCCTGAAAGGTGGGGCGGTAAAAGGGGCGTGCCATACCATCGAAGGGAAAAAACAGGCCGGAAAACGCCTGTGGATAGCGGAGGGCTATGCGACCGCGCTCACCGTGCATCACCTGACCGGTGAAACCGTCATGGTGGCGCTGTCGTCCGTGAACCTCCTTTCTCTGGCGAGCCTTGTCCGCCAGAAACACCCGGCCTGTCAGATTGTCCTCGCTGCTGACCGTGACCTTAACGGTGACGGTCAGAACAAAGCCGCAGCGGCCGCAGGAGCCTGTGAGGGCATTGTCGCCCTGCCTCCGGTGTTCGGTGACTGGAATGATGCGTTTATGCAGCACGGCGGGGAGGCCACCCGAAAAGCGATTTATGATGCCATCCGGCCACCGGTACAAAGTCCGTTCGATACCATGAGCGAGGCGGAATTTACCGCCATGAGCGCCAGTGACAAGGCAATGCGGGTGCATGAGCATTACGGTGAAGCGCTGGCGGTGGATGCGAACGGCCAGCTCCTGTCCCGCTATGAAAACGGCATCTGGAAAAATATTCCTGCCGCCACTTTTTCACGTAATGTGGCAGATTTATTCCAGCGCTTACGCGCCCCGTTCTCATCCGGGAAAATTGCCTCGGTGGTGGAGACCCTGAAGCTGATTATTCCGCAGCAGGCCGCACCGGCACGGCGTCTGATTGGTTTTCGCAACGGGGTACTTGATACCCAGAGCGGCCTGTTCAGCCCGCACAGTAAATCGCACTGGCTGCGCACGCTTTGCGACGTGGATTTTACTCCGCCGGTCGAGGGGGAAACGCTGAAGACTCACGCGCCGAACTTCTGGCGCTGGCTCGACCGGGCGGCCGGTAAAAATCCACAAAAGCGCGACGTGATACTGGCTGCGCTTTTTATGGTGCTGGCGAACCGCTACGACTGGCAGCTCTTTCTCGAAGTCACCGGTCCCGGCGGGAGCGGAAAAAGTATTCTGGCCGAAATTGCGACCCTGCTCGCCGGAGAGGATAACGCCACATCGGCCGATATCGATACGCTGGAAGACCCGCGCAAGCGTGCATCCCTGATTGGCTTCTCGCTGATACGTCTGCCTGACCAGGAAAAATGGAGCGGTGACGGTGCAGGGCTGAAGGCCATCACCGGCGGCGATGCAGTTTCAGTTGACCCGAAATACCAGAATCCGTACTCAACGCATATCCCTGCGGTGATTCTGGCCGTGAACAATAACCCAATGCGCTTCACCGACCGCAGCGGCGGTGTGTCACGTCGCCGGGTGATTATTCATTTCCCGGAGCAGATTGCCCCGGAGGAACGCGACCCGCAGCTCAGGGATAAAATTGCGCGCGAGCTGGCTGTTATCGTGCGCCAGCTTATGCAGAAATTCAGCGACCCGATGGCCGCGCGCGCACTGCTCCAGTCGCAGCAGAACTCCGACGAGGCGCTCTGCATCAAGCGCGATGCTGACCCGACGTTTGATTTTTGCGGCTATCTGGAAATGCTGCCGCAGACCAACGGGATGTTTATGGGTAATGCCAGCATCGTCCCGCGCAATTACCGTAAATATCTCTATCATGCGTATCTGGCCTATATGGAGGCTAACGGATACAGGAACGTGCTCAGCCTGAAAATGTTCGGGCTGGGGCTGCCCATGATGCTGAAAGAGTACGGCCTGAATTATGAAAAGCGGCACACAAAGCAGGGGATACAGACCAACCTGTCGCTGAAAGAACAAAGCTACGGCGACTGGCTGCCGAAATGCGACGAACCCGCAGCGACTTAACCAACTCCAGACCGGCAACAGCCGGTCTTTTTCTTTCTGGCAATTGCCATAGGGTGAACACTCCACTGTTCACCCTTCACCGTATATTCACCCTATATCGCACTGAAATTATTGATAAAAAACAAAAGGTGAACAGTGTGAATAGTTAAATGCAAAAAAACTTTTTTTCATTGCTTATTGTTTGAGAAAAAAGACCACATGAAAAAGGCGACACATTTCTAAAGAGGGAGCGTATTACTATGACATTTCATAATTGGTACACGTTTAGGTACACAACTGAAAGTTGAATACTGAAAAATCATTTAAATTTAATACATTGCGAAATTTATTCAGACTCCGCCAGCCACCAAATAATGATCCGGATATGTCCGGTGAAGTACAGAAAGCCCGCACTGCGCAAGCTCTGCGGGCTTTTTTGTATCTATCCCTTCTCGCCCAGCGCCCCCTCACACGCCAGCGCCAGCACCATCAGTGCCGCCTCATCCTTCTGCACCGATAACATCTCCATCCCCACCGGCAGACCGATACGGCTTACGCCGCACGGTAACGTAATGGCAGGCAGGCCGCTGATGGCGGCCAGTTCCGGCGCGCAGCCTGGCGGCATCTTCGCCATACTTTCTGGTAATCGTTGTACGGTGGGATACACAAATCCGTCGATGCGCTGCGCCTCCGCCACCTGGCAAAGGTTCTGCCGCAACAGGCGCTGAAAGCGACGCCCCGCCAGCCAGAGCGGGGTTTTCAGCGTGTTACTCGCCAGCATCTGACGTAGAAACGGCGCAAACTCCGGCAGGAAAGCGCCGGAGTCCACAATGCTCGTCAGTCCGGAGGGAGCGCCAGGCTGTTTGCTAAGCCAGTCGTCAATCGCCACGCGAAATTCATACAGACTGAGGCAGGTGGCCTGCCTCACCTCTTCAAGGAAAGGGAGTGAAACCTCCACCAGCGTCGCTCCGGCACGGCGCAACGTGTGCAGCGCCGACTGCCAGACCTCCAGCTGTACCTCATCCTCTCCCTGTAACGCGGTCACCACACCAAAGCGAACGCCTTTCAGCGAACGCACAGGAAGCGCAACCGGCGGCAGGCCATGGATCACCGCATGCAGCAAGGCGGCATCTTCAACGCTATGTACCATTGGCCCAACGGTATCTTTGCTGGGCGAGAGCGGCGCTACACCGTCCAGCTGTGAACGGCGAAAGGCAGGCCGTAGCCCCACCAGCCCGGTATAGCTACAGGGAATGCGGATAGAGCCGCCGGTATCGGTACCCAATGCGCCATCCGCCATTCCCGCCGCCACGGCCGCAGCGCATCCTCCGCTGGAACCTCCGGCGGTGAGTGTCGGGCAAAGTGGATTCGCCACATCGCCCCCCAGCGAGCTTCGCGAGCGCACATCGAACGCGAACTCGGACATATTGGCCCTGGCGAGAATAATCGCCCCCGCGCTGCGCAATCGCTGCACGACCCGTGCATCCGCTGTCGCGTTAAGTGAGGCCAACGCACGGCAGCCAAGGGTGATCGGCATCGGCGCGCAGGCAATATTATCTTTGACGATCAGCGGCACGCCGTGCAGGGGGCCGATCGGCTCTCCACGTCGACGCTGCTGCTGATGCTGTTCCGCCTGAGACATAGCGTCAGGGTTAACCCCGAGGATCGCGTTGAGCGCCCGGTGCTGCTGTATGACGTCGAGACGGCGGGCAATTTCCTCCGGGCAGTCGTCTGGCGGTATCAGGCGCTTCATAATCTCAGGCTCCCCGTGCTGAAAACCGGGCAGAAGGCTGCCCGGGATACGTTTTAGTCCCGCATGCCGGTAGTAATGGCATCAATGTCCTGCGGACGCAGACGAATTTCCGCCGCCCGTCGGTGCCCCTGCATCCCCTCGGTACGGCTCTGGCGGATCGCCGGTTCTGCGATTGCCGGGATACCCTGCTCGTCAATCCACTGATGGGTACAGATTTTGACGTACGCCCCTACCCACAGACCGCCGGTATAGCGTGCCGCCGCCATCGTCGGTAACGTGTGGTTGGTGCCGCAGCATTTATCAGAGAACACCACACTGGCGTTCTGACCAATAAACAGCGAGCCATAGTTGCGGATCTTCGCCGCCGTCGCGTGCGGATCGCGGGTATGCACCTGCAAATGCTCCGTCGCCATATGGTCAGCAAAAGCAATCAGCTGCGCTTCATCTTCGCAGAGCACAATCTCACCCTGCCGGCGCCACGCCTCCCCCGCCGTTGCCGCCGTTGGCAGGCTGGCGAGCTGACGCTCAACCTCCGCCAGGGTACGCTCAGCGATATCCCGGCTGGTTGTCGCCAGCCCGACGCGGGTATGAATATCGTGCTCTGCCTGCGCCAGCATATCGGCGGCCAGAATGCGCGGGTCGGCGCTGTCGTCCGCGATAGTGAAAATCTCGCTCGGACCGGCGAGGGCATCAATGCCGACCCGACCAAAAACCTGGCGTTTCGCTTCATTAACGAAGGCGTTGCCTGGCCCAACGATTTTGTCCACCGACGGAATGCTCTCCGTTCCCCAGGCCATAGCCGCAATGGCCTGCGCGCCGCCAACTTTGAAAATGCGGTGCGCGCCTGCCAGATGGCAAACTGCAATCATCGCCGGATGGGCGCCCGGGGGCAGACAGGCGATAATCTGTTCACAACCCGCCACCGTCGCAGGAACAATCGACATCACGGGAGCGGAGAGAATCGGATACCGACCGCCCGGCACGTAGCAGCCCACCGTCTGCACCGGGATGATCCGGTGACCGAGATGCACGCCAGGCAGCGTCTCTACCTCCAGCGGCTGCATGGTCGCCAGCTGCGCCTGCGCAAAACGACGCACCTGATTAATCGCAAACTCACTGTCGCGGCGCGTCTGGGCATCCATCCCCTCCAGTGCTTCGGCGATCTCCTGCTCGCTCACCTCAAACTGCGCGGGCACGACCTTATCAAACTGCTGCGAAAAGGCTCTTAGCGCCGTATCGCCTTCGGTTTTCACGCGCTCGATAATGGCGCTGACCTTCTCCGTCAGGGAACGATCGGCCTGCGCATCCTGCCCCTGCGGGCGCTTAATCCAGCTCACCTTATTTAACATTTACGCGTCCTCCATCTGGCCGAGTTTGATTTGCGCCAGCAGCGCCAGATGGTCGTAAACCACCCACTCATCAACAATTTTTCCGTTGACGATGTGGTAGTGCGACATGCCCATCACAAACAGTCGTTCTCCGGTCGGCTTGCCCAGTTCGCCGTAACCCAGGTGATGCCCTTCGATGATCCAGCGAACGGCCACTTTGACGCCGCCTTCATCGCACGGGTTGGAACAAATATGCTGCGGCAGCCACGCGCCGTCAGGGATCATCCCCACCAGCGCCAGCGTCTGATGGGTTACCGCCGCGGTGCCGTACAGCTCTTTCATCAGCGGACCGTGCCACTGTACGTTAGGCGCATACACTTCTTTGATCTTGCCAAACATCCGGCGGTTGTAGATCTCATGCAGCCAACGCAGGCACTGCTCCTCAGTATCAGTGTGCGCAATGGATACATCGCACTCCATCTCCGGCGGATATTGCCCCAGCATGCGGCCGTTTTCGCCGATGTCCATCACGCGGAAGCCTTTATCGAACTGCTCTTTTGCCATATTAAATGCGATTTGATCGGTGTTCAGGCCAAGCTGTTTCATTAACGACATGTTGTCGCTGACCACCCACTCCCGATAAATTTTATTCTCGTGGATCATGCAATCCGCCACGGTCCGGGTAACGAAGGTGCGGTTGGTCGGCTTGCCTAAATGGCTGTGCTGGGTATGCCGCCCGCTTCCCGTCACCAGGTGAGAGGTATAAAAACCGTCAACATCATTTCCGTTCCAGATAACCTGGGTTGCCATTCCGCGCCGTTCCGGGAAGGCAATTAAGCGTTGCAGCGTATCCTGTACCACCTGTTCACGGTTATAGAGTGTCCCCAGCGCGTTATACAGCACGCAGTTATGGGTATAGTGAGAATAAATTAAGCCGACATCGCGCTCATCCCATATTTTATGGGTGCAGCGAACGATATAATCGACAATATCGGTATAGCAGTCATCAAAGCCGCGTAATGATTGCACACGCGGTCTTTTTTCCGGTACCAGATCGACAAAATCACGACGCTCCACCTGTAATACAGGTTCCTCTTTCAGAGATTTCACGCTGCTTTTTTCGGGTACGGCTGGTGCTTTATTTGTTGCTTCGGTGGAAGACATATAAACTCCTGCTCTGTTTTCAGACAATAAGAACCCGCACCCGTAAGTGAGGGTGAATTAAACACGGTTAATATTTGCAGCCGGAATAAGGGGGCTGCCGCCCCATTAATTAAATATTTGCGACCAAATCGCTAATTCATCGATCCCCAGGTATTCACGGAAAATTAAACCATCACGTAATTCAAGCTGACTGATACCGGTAATTGATATGGGTTTACGGGTCGGCGCACCAAATTTGCCGTAACCGTCATGCCAGGTTAACAACGACCAGCGCAATGAAAGTCGAATCGGCTCATTAGGATCTTTACGCACAATCAGGTGATGAAGTTGCGTTTCGCTGTCGGCAAATGAAGCGCGATAACCGGAAAGCTGTGCGCCAATTTCCTGTTCGCCGGTGCAGAGGCAGTGCCCCGGCGCGTACAGCGTCGCCGCCGGGTGATAGAGACCGGGCACCACGCCGCTGTTACCGCCCGCCCACATCGTTAAGTAGCGCTCAACGACCCCGGCCAGCGCCCCTTCCACGTCGTCGCCCTCGGGCCCGCCCGCCCAGCGGGCGTCCAGCGTCTCAGCAGACACAGATTCCAGCCCAAGCTGCTGGCGCATGGTCGCCAGGTTAAAAGCAAAGTCGCGGACATCCAGCCCCAGTTGCGCCACAATCGCGGCACGATCCTGAAGCAGCCACTCCTGGCGTACGGCACCATCAACACAGATGCGATCGGCCCAGGTGCGGACCCAGACATTTTTCCCCGTCGGCGGGCCAAAAAATCCCTCCCCCTGGTGCTGAATGCGGGCTACGGTACGCTGCGCCGCATAGTACTCATCCCCCGGGTTCTGGCTGCACAGAATATCCTCCGTCAGCACCGCTCGCTGCGGGAAGCTGTGCATCGCCTCAAGCGTCAGGCGCATAAACTGGGAAAGCTCATGCAGCTGTTTTTCGGGGGTAGTGAAAACCACCGGCGTGGCGTAAAAATCCGCCAGCTGGCCGATATCTTTCTGCTCCCACACCACGTGCGTCAGCGTCAAAATGAACTGCTGGATAGAGTCGAATTGAGGGCTGAAGCCCCGCAATCTGGTCATGTGCGCTCCTTAGACTGGAATAGCGTTAAACCATTGGTTTCGATAACGCCGCTGCGTGGGCGACGCGCCGAGTGGCGTATCACCAGCGTACCGGGCACCGTAATCTGTTCAGGCTCTATGGTTCCGCTGTCAATTTGTTTCATTAACAGTTCCACCGTGGCATCCACCATCGCGCCCACCGGCTGCGACGCCGAGGTCAACGCATAAGAGGGCCAGCCGGAAGGGCCAATGTCGTCATACCCGACAACGGAGACCTCCTCCGGAATGCGCAAACCAAACTCATAGCGCGCCACATCCATTACCGTGACGGCCATATGATCGTTGGCGACAAAGACCGCATCCGGCGCTGGCGACGTCGAAAACAGGGTATAGGCTGCCCGGGTGGTTTGCTGAGCGTCGTAATTCCCGTGCACCACCCGCACATCGGTGATGCCATGTTCTTCCAGCGTGGAGATGAACCCGCGCTGGCGGGCAATATTGACCGGGGAATCGGCCACGCCGCCCACGTAGGCAAAACGCTTGTGCTCCCCCGCCAGCAGAAACTCGGCAATCTGCCGCGCGGCCGCTTCGTTATTACTGTTGACGCTGGAGGCCATGCCACTCTCTTCGCTGCGGTTAAACAGCACTACCGGGATCCCGGCGGCAAGGCATTCTTCAGATAACTCCAGCGACAGCGTCACCGAGGCCAGCACAATACCATCCACCCGGTACTGCATAATCTGGTCAAAAATACGGTCAACGTTGCCCTCCCGGTCGCCAACGAACAGCAGCAGGTGATAGTTCAGCGTATCCAGCTTTTGCGCCAGCGCCTCCAGCACCTGCGAGTAAAAGGGGTTATCAAAGTAAGAAATGACGACACCGATAATGCGCGAACGAGCCGTGTTGAGCGAACGGGCAATCGCATTCGGGCGATAACCCAGCTCGCGCGCTGCCTTCAGCACTTTTTCACGCGTTGCCGGCGAAATGCTGGCCCCCGGCGTGAACGTTCGCGACACCGCAGATTGCGATACCCCCGCCAGCTGAGCGACCTGTTGGGATGTGACTGCTGCAAAAGTCTTACGTTTCATTACCCCTGATTCCTTATCAACGTCCTGCCCATTTGCGCGTGCTTCAAACGCCTCAGCAAGTGGGTGTTTTTTATACTTACACCACCTTTGCATGCGTATGCAACACAAAAAATTAAAATTCTCACAACAAGATCGAGATCACTTTACAAACATGAAACCTTTTCGTAACTTCAAATCTTGAATACGTATGCAAAGAGTTTTCATACCGTCAATGGTACCGGAGAGAACAGGAGTCGCCCAAAGGATTGAACCGGTAAACGTCGTCCCTGACTGGTTATAACCCATTAATTCTCAAGAGGTTCAAAACCATGTTTCAAGCACTGTTACGCCGTCGGGAAGCCCGGCTCTTTTTTATCATCAGCATCCTGTTCTTTATCTGCATCCATAGCATTGATGCATTCCTGGCCCCCATGATGATCAACCAGGGCATTGAGCCACAGATCATGGGCATCATTATGGGCGCGTCTGGTCTGGCAACCCTTCTGATACGCTTCCCGTTAGGCATTATTTCCGACGTGGTTAAAAGCCGCAGGATCTTCATCCAGATTGGCCTGCTGCTGCCAATTATCGCCTGGCCGATTGCCTGGCTTGAACCCAATGCCATTACGCTGTATCTGGCGAAAGCGGCAGACGGCGTCACGGCGGCGACCTGGGTGCTGTACAACATCCTGTTCATGCGTTACTTCGGTCGCAACGAAGCCCCTGCCGCCGTCGCGCTGCTGGCGCTTGCAGGGCCCATCGGCGTGTTTCTCGGCAACTGTATTGGCGCGGTGCTGATTCACTATTTCGCCAATAACATCGCCTTTTTTGTCTCCTGCATCTCCGCCCTGGTGGCGTTGATCCTGACGACCCGCATTCAGGACGTGCACGACCCGGTTCAGGCCCCCACGCTTAAAGCCTGCATTACCGGCGCGCGCCAGCAGCTGGCCGACCGTTCCGTCTGGCTGATTGGCATTCTGGCGACCGTCGTCATTCTGGTGCCCTTCGCCACCCGCGACACGCTGACGCCGGTCTATGCCGAGCAGCTTGGCGCCCGGGCGGGGATCCTCGCGCTGCTGGGTAACATTCACCTTCTTTTTTACGGGCTGGCCATCGCCCTGTGCAGCTCGGTGTTTTATCAGCGCCTTGGGCTGGTAAAAACCGCCGTGCTCGGCATCGTTTTACAGGTGATATCCACTTTCGGCATTCCCTTCACCAGCAATATCTATGTTATTTACCTGTGGCAGGCGCTGGCGGGGTTCTCGTTCGGTATGGCCTTTGCAGCATTCATGTCGCTCAGCGTAGTGAATACCTCGTCTGATGAACAATCCACGCGAATGGGGCTATTCCAGACCATTTATTCCTGCGGCATGTTTGTCGGGCCGGTAATGATGGGCGTAATGATGCAACATATTAACCTGTCGTCCGGTTATATATTGATTGCCGCCCTTTCCGTTGTGGCCGCTATTGCCACGCCGCTGTCCGCTCGATGGGTATATGCCCGTAAATCGCAAACCTCAGCCCAATTATTAAAAAACGGTGCGTACGCTGCCGCGCCGGATCAATAACCCTTTCTGAAGTAAATACCCTTTCCCGGCTCGCCGGGAGGACAACTGACATCTGAAAAAGGTAAGGAGAAGCGAGTGTCCTGGAAATTAAAAACCGGTAAATCTACCGAAGAGCGCCAGCAAGCCAACCAGCAAATAAGAGAAACGGTTGAACAAATACTTGCAGATATTGAAAAACGCGGAAATAAAGCCATTCGCGAATTATCCATTAAATTCGATCGTTATGACCGTCAGGATTATCGTCTGACGTCCGCGGAGATTGACCGCTGCATAAAACAGTTAAGCCGTCAGGATATTCAGGATATTGAATTCGCCCAACAGCAGGTCGCGAATTTTGCCCGCGCGCAGAAAGAATGTCTGCGGGACCTGGAAATTGAAACGCGTCCCGGCGTTATTCTCGGGCATAAAAATATTCCGATTAACGCCGTGGGATGTTACGTGCCTGGCGGAAAATATCCCCTGCTCGCCTCCGCGCACATGTCGATCATTACCGCCAGCGTGGCGGGGTGCTCAAGAATTATCAGCTGTGCCCCGCCGTTTAACGGTCAGCCCGCCCCGGCGATCGTCGCGGCGCAAAAAATGGCTGGCGCAACGGAAATCTATGCCCTTGGCGGCATTCAGGCGATAGGCGCCATGGCGCTGGGCACGGACTCGCTGGCACCGGTCGATATGCTGGTCGGCCCCGGTAACGCCTTCGTCGCGGAGGCCAAACGACAGCTGTTCGGCCGGGTAGGTATCGATCTGTTTGCCGGTCCGACGGAAACGCTGGTGATTGCCGATGACACGGTTGACGCGGAAATGTGCGCAACGGATCTGCTGGGCCAGGCCGAACACGGCGTCACCACCCCTGCCATCCTGCTGACGAACTCGCTCCAGCTTGCCAAAGAGACGCTCAGCGAAGTGGAACGGCTGCTGGAAAAGCTTCCTACCGCCGACATTGCCCGCCAGTCGTGGCAGGACTACGGGGAAATCATCGTCTGCGACAGCTACGAAGAGATGCTGCTGGAGGCAGATCGTATCGCTTCCGAACATGTTCAGGTGATGACCGACCGGGACGACTGGTTCCTGGCTAACCTGACCAATTACGGCGCGCTGTTCCTTGGACCACGTACTAACGTGGCCTACGGCGATAAGGTGATCGGCACCAACCACACCCTGCCCACGCAGAAAGCCGCACGTTATACCGGCGGCCTGTGGGTGGGCAAGTTCATGAAAACCTGCACCTTCCAGAAAGTCCTCAGCGACGAAGCCACCGCCGAAATCGGCAGCTATTGTTCGCGTCTGTCGCTCCTGGAGGGGTTCGCCGGACATGCCGAGCAGGCCAATATTCGCGTGCGCCGTTATGGCCAGACGGAAGTTCCCTACGCCACACCGGCCCCGGTCAGGGAAAAGGTGTAAGCCATGACGCTTTTGCAAACGCCCTCTTTCACCCTGCACGGCAAACGCGCGCTGGTGACCGGCGGGTCAAGAGGGATTGGCTTCGCTGCCGCCGTCGCCCTCGCACAGGCAGGGTCAGAGGTCTGGATTGCCGCCCGGGGCCGCGAGGCGCTTGCGCATGCCGCAGGTCTGGCAGCGGAACACAGCCTCGCATTCCACCCGCTGGAACTGGATATTACCGACGCTCAGGAGGTGGAGCGTGTGCTGGCGACGTTGCCCACGCCCGACATTCTGGTGAACAGTGCCGGGCTGGCCCGCCACCAGCCGTTTCTTGAGGTGAACGAGGACAATTTCGATGCGGTGATGACGCTTAACCTGCGCGCCACCTTTTTTGTCAGCCAGCGCGTGGCGCGCAGAATGCGGGCGGGCGGTAAGGGAGGAGCGATTATTCACATCTCATCGCAAATGGGACACGTTGGCGGCCCCGAGCGTAGCGTGTACTGCGCTTCCAAATTCGCGCTTGAAGGGTTAACCCGAACGATGGCGCTGGAGCTGGGCGATGCGGGGATCCGCGTCAATACGCTGTGCCCGACCTTCATTGAAACCGACCTGACGCGTTCGTCACTCGCCGACCCGGCATTTCGCCGCTATGTGCTGGACAACATCAAACTGCGCCGGCCAGGCAGGCTGGAGGACATTATGGGGCCGGTAGTGTTCCTCGCCTCTGAGGCCGCCGGGCTGATCACCGGCAGCGCCCTGATGGTTGACGGCGGCTGGACGGCTACGTGAGGGATGCAATGGAATATCCGCTTCTGGACAATACCGATCTACCGCTGGTGCTGCTTGGTGGCACCCTGTGTAACGCCCGGCTCTGGCAGCCCCTTATTGAAAGGCTGAACATCTCAGCGGTGCTGTGCATCACGCTGACGGGCGCAGAGTCCGCGCCGCAGGCGTCACGGCGGTTATTAAAGGTTCTGCCGCCGCGCTTTCTGCTGGCGGGCTTTTCGCTCGGCGCGATTGTCGCGCTGCAAATGGCCGCCGACGCGCCAGAAAGAGTGAACGGGCTGACGCTGATTTCCGTTAATCCGTTGCCCGTTGCGCCAGACACCCTCGCTTCACGCCGGGAAGCGGTACACACCGCACAGGCGCGGGGCCTGGCCGACTGGCTGGTCTCCTCGCTGTGGCAGAGCTATGTCACCCCGTCACGTCTGTCCGATCGGATCCTGCAAGAGACTATTTGCCGAATGGCGCAAGAGTGCGGCATTGAGACCTTTGCCGGGCAAACTGAAATGGCCATTCACCGGCAGGACAACCGGACTGCGTTTAACGCCCTCGACTGCCCCACATTACTTCTAAACGGCGCGCAGGACGTTATCTGCACGCCTCATCATCATCAACTACTGGCAGCAGGCAATGCGAACGTGACCAGGCATACGGTGGAGGCTGGCGGGCATTTTATTCCGCTGGAAACCCCGGATGAGATCGCGCCGCTGCTGCGTCAGTGGATAACGGAGTGCATACAGTGCGCAAAAACAGTTTAAAGACCGCATTTCTGGAAAATACCCCGATCGTTAACGGCTGGCTGGCAATCCCCTCCGGGTATAGCGCGGAAATTATGGGCCATCAGGGTTACGACGCCGTCACCGTCGATTTGCAGCACGGCATGATTGATTTTGCCAGCGCGTTGTCGATGCTACAGGCGCTATCGGCCACGCCTGCCGTGCCGCTGGTGCGGGTGGCAGATAACGATCCGGCGCAAATCATGCGCGTATTAGACGCAGGAGCCTACGGCGTAATCTGCCCGATGATCTCCAGCGCGGAACAGGCTCGCCGTTTTGTCGCGGCCTGTCGCTATCCACCGCTGGGGGTTCGCTCCTTTGGTCCGGCCAGAGGTCTACTCTATGGCGGCAGCGATTATCCACAGCACGCCAACGACGAGATCCTGACGCTGGCAATGATCGAAACCCGCCAAGGGCTGGCGGATCTTGACGCCATCCTTGATACCGAAGGGCTGGACGGTGTGTTTATTGGCCCCAACGATCTCTCGCTGACGCTGACCGGCAGTGCCAGCGCCGAATCCCAACATCCCGAAATGCTTGCTGCTATTGAGCGGGTGATTCACTGCTGCCGCCAGCAGCAAAAGATTGCCGGTATTTTCTGCACTTCCGGTGCGGCCGCGGCAGCGCGTATTGCTCAGGGTTTCCAGTTTGTTACCCCTGCAAACGACGTTATGCAGCTGGGTCGCGCCTCACGTGAAGCCATTGCCCTCGCCCGCGGCAACGCCATCCCTACCACCGGTGCATCCGGTTATTAAAAGGAGAAATGATGAAAACTATCCATCTTACCCAGAGCCAGGCACGAACACGGTTAATCGCCCCCGACGATATGGTCTCCTGCAATCTTGCTTTTATTGATTGCAAGCTGCCCGGCTCGCATCTCAAACAAAACTATTCCTTCATCGGCCCGGGTGTAACCCAGTCCAGCGAGCAGGTCGTCAATATTCCCGAGCCGCACGGCTTTAACATTGGCGCGGCGGCTATGCCAAAAGGGGTGACGAATAACCTGCATCTGCATTTCACCGCAGAAGTGTTCTTGATCCATGAAGGGACGTGGCGTTTTCGCTGGGGCGCCAACGGCGAGCATGAAGCTGAATTTAGCGCGCCCACCATCCTCTCAATACCGACCTGGATCTTCCGCGGTTTCACCAACGTCAGTAAAGAAGATACCTGCGGCATGGTATTTACCGTGCTCGGCGGGGACAACACGGGCGGCATCATCTGGCACCCGTCAGTGCTGGCGGCCGCCAGCGAATACGGTATGTATCTCAGCAAGGATAATATGCTGATTGCGCAGGAGCCAGGTGAACCAACGCCCGATCCCGCCGCGCTGCTGACGCCGCTGTCAGAGCAATATATTGCCGGTCTGCGTGACTACAGCGTTGAGGAGATGCGCCAGCGTGCGGTAACCGGCGATGACCGCCGCTGGTCAGCACAGGGACTGCTGGATTCGGTGCTGCCGGGACACGGCGGCGAAATTGCGCCGGTTATCGGTTTCGGCATTTCACAGGATCGGGATTCCGCTCCCGCTATCCTGAGCCCGCACGGTTTTTCCGTCGAATGGCTGCGTCTTGCTGACGACCACATTGTCGGTCGCCATCTCTGCCCGGATATTCAGGTGATCATGGTCTTTAAAGGCCAGCTGGAGGTGACCTGGAACGAGGCGGGTAAGGAAGTCAGCATTATCGCCCCGGAACGTTCGGTGATCTCCATTCCGGCAAACAGCTGGCGCCGCTACCGCGCGGTTGATGGCAATGTGGAGTTTATTCTGACGACCCGGGGCGATCAGCGTAAGCGCCTCTACTGGGACGAGGCGATCCTGCACGAGGCGAGAGAACACAATCGCTGTATCGATCCTGATGGCTACGTGGCGGATGCCGACATCCTGCCAGCTACGGCCCGTCGGGCCGGTGCGATACTGGCAAAATGGCAGGCGGAGGCCTGACTGGGCTTGTGCTCGTCATCACGATACTGGCGCAGATTGATCACTGCGCCATTGTGAATACCCACATACAGCCCTGATCGGACCTTCTTAAACGTCACAATTATCCGACCATCCTCTTCTCCAGAACGGTGATATTTTTCCCTGCAATATTTTCTACCGTGAAATTATCCACATACAACAAAATGAGTTTCAGTCCTCTGCCGCTTTCAGCCAAAAGAGAGGCATCGAACGTCGCGTCGTCACGCACCGCCGCGAGACGTTCAGCGGGAAATTTATCGCCATCGTCCGTAAAACGCAGCGCCGCGTCCGAGACGGTAACGATGAACTCCACGGTGAAGCAACGTTCCGGATCCTCATGTAGCGCATGACGAATAATGTTGGTAGCCGTTTCACAGGCGGCGAGATCGAGCGCAAAGCGCCAGTCATCGCTAACGGACAGCGAAGCCATCTGACGCTCAAGCCATGCCGCAAGCGGCGAGACGGAGGTTAACGTGGCGGGAAAAGTAATGTCGTTAGCCACAGTCAACTCACTGATATAGATGCGAAAGTGCCGTAGCGCGATCCGGGCAAATGCGAAATATGCGATCCATACGGGTCAGGGTGAACATGTTGCGTATACCGGGGTTCAGCGCACACAGCATCATTTCACCTTTACCGTTCATCATCTTCAGCAGGGAAACCAGTGCGCCAAGGCCGCTGCTGTCGATAAAATCGATTTTGCTGAAATCGACTATCAGGGCTTTACGATCCACCCCAATCTCCCGGGCAATAGTTTCCTTAAATACCGCCGCCACCGAGGCGTCCAGTCGGCGCACCGAAGGCGTCATAATGTTTACGTCGTCCAGTCGGTCTGTATCAATGTTCATCGTTTACTCCTGTACGCTCAATCACTAATAAGGAAACATCGTCTGCCATGGCCTGCTGTTCACGGCATTTTCCGCTGCGCCAGCGTATAAGATGCTGCGCAAACTGCGGTAAGAGCCGTTCCAGTGCGAGCGTGGCGTCATCCTGAAGCCGACGCTGCAAACGAGCCTGACCAAACTGTTCGTTGTCAGGATTTTCACACTCGGTGATGCCATCGCTAAACAGGCAGAGGCGCTCACCCGGCGCCAGCGAGAAGCTTACGTCTGACCAGCTGAGATCCGGCATCAATCCTACCGGCGCGCCGCCTTCACCGACCGTCCTGACCTCGCCGCCAGGGTTCACAATGAACGGCGTAGGATGCCCGGCCTGGCAAAGCTTGCCTTCACCTGTTGTCAGGTCGATAACACCGTAAATCATGGTGAAATAACTCATTATCTCAACCTCTTCGCTGCAAAAGCGACCATTCAGGATCCGAACGACTTCCGCAGGGGAGGCAACGTCGCTATCGTCCGCAAACAGAAAACGCTCTACCGCCCTGCCATGCAGAAACTGACGGGCCACGGCAAGTGACATCATCGCCGCACCAACGCCGTGCCCCGACACATCTACACAGTAGAATCCCAGGTGATTGTCCAGCGGGAAGACATTGAAAATATCGCCGGACACCCAGGCTGACGGCAAAAAAATCCAGTCTGCAAAGTAATCCCGGTAACGCAACTGATGCGCAGGCAGAACCGACTGCTGGATCCGCGCCGCCACTTCAAGGTCTTGCTCTATCTGCCTTAACGCCTCACTGAGGCGTGCATTACGCGTAGCAAGCGTGGCCTCAAGGGACAGAACCCGTGCCCCCGCGTGCAATCGCGCCCGCAGCTCACTCTGCTCGACCGGCTTGTTGAGAAAATCATCCGCACCGGCGTCAAACCCCACCGTCAGATCGCCCGGCTCTTCGCGTGCGGTAAGCAAAATTAAATAAACATAATGTCCGAACTGACGGCTGCGAACCTCCCGGCACAACGTCAGGCCATCCATTTCCGGCATATCCCAGTCGCTGATCACCAGGCTGACTGGCTGGTTTTCGAGGATCTCAAGCGCGGCAACGCCGTTCTCCGCCTCGTAGACGGTATACCCCCACTGCGTCAGCATGCGGCTAAGCAGGCGACGATAAACCAGTGAGTCTTCAACTATCAGGACGTGCTGTGACAACATACGCCCTCCTAAAGCGGTAAGAACCAGATGACGCTGACGGTGCCTTCCCGGAATTTACCGCTGCCGCTCTGGTGACCGGGGTAACGGGTGCCGGAGTAGTTAGCATACTGAACAGAGAATGAACCTGGCGTATAACCCGCATAGCCAAAACTATAGCTGTAGTCGCCGTTCCAGGGCTGTTGCTGGCTGCTGTCCGGAAACCAGAACGCCGTGGCGCGCACGAAGAAGTGCTGCTTAAAGGTATAACCACACCCGCCCAATACCACGTTCTTGTTTTTGCGGATATCGTTGCTGTCCAGATCGTAATAACGCGGAACCCAGCTGTAGCCCATCTGGCAAATGATAGAATCGCCTTTGTTAATCAGGAGCGTATTCTCTATCGGTTTCGGCAGTGAAAATTTATACGCCAGCGTCACGGCCCCCTGCTCAAAATAGGTGTGGCGACGGTTTCCTGACGTCCAGAAGCGGTTATCCCCGTAATTGCTGTACACCAGGCTGAAAGTGTTGGCATGCCAGTCATCATAGCCAAAACTGTAACGAAAATCGGCCGTGTAGCGGCTGGTGTCCGTCACCGGCAAACGCGATGTCACGTTCGCAAACCAGTAACTGTAGGGTGAGTATTGCAGGCTGAGATTAAGCGTCTGGTTGTATTTACGTTTCTGCTCTGCGGTGTCCGAGCTGTTAGGGATAGTCATCCACTGCTCTTTTAGTCCCGAACTAAAGCTCAGCGCGCCAGAGAAGACGTCTTCATTACCGGAGAACAGGCGACCCCAGCGGCTGGTGAACACGCCAGCCTGCACCGGCTCGCCGTTCTTGTCACGTAGTGAATCCGCATCGTCCTTCGGCGCCGACTCTGCGCCAGTGGCAACGCACAGCAGTGCGCAGGTCAGCAAAAATTTATCCCGCATCAGCCCTTCCTTAGTTAGGTATCCAGCGCGCGGCGACGTTATATTTCGCCATCAGCCACAGCACGCCCAGCGCCGCAGCGTGAATGAAGGTATTCACTATCCAGTCCTGGCGCCACAGATCGAACGTGACGAACTGGCTTACCAGAAATACGACGTAGACATGCAAAATAAAGGTATAAAGCGAATGTTGACCCAGCGGGATAAGAAACCAGCCTGCGAGGCGATACAGGGGCAGCCAGCGCCAGGTCAGCACCAAATAGACGGTCACCATCAGACAGATATCGTTAAGTACCCTGACGGGCCCAAGGCCATTTTTTGCCGCCCAGGTATGATAAAAAGCGTTGAAGTCCTCCGGCGAGAGGCTGTGCATTAGCAGTGCGGGCGGCATAAACGGGTTGGTATGGTTCTGGGCGATAAAGCCAAGAAGCAGCGCAATTATCACCAGCGCCACGAGCACGACCTTACCGGCGGGCGTACGGGCAAAAGAGATCAAATCCTCTTTGTACCAACCGCTGCACATACCCAGCACGAAAATAAACTGCCAGGCCAGCAGCGGAAACGCGAATTCAAACTGAGACGGCGTAGCGCGTACCGGCCACATCTGCCAGCCGCCGTAGACGAGCAACGATAAACCCAGCAGCCAGTAGACGTATCCTTTCTGGAGCATCCCCAAAAACAGGGGGCTTAACAGCAGAAGAAAAATATAGAGCCCAAGGATTTGCGTTTGATGAGGGCCAATTTGCAGGTAGAGGACAATGTTAAACCAGGTTTCTTTAATTTGCGGCGTCACCGGATACAGTGACCAGGTTGTACCTGAGTAACGATCGGTAAAATGGGTCACCTCAAAGACGTTAATAAACGGCAGATATCCTAACAGTAAAAATGAAAGAATAATGATGATATTTATCCGATATATTTTCCATGCACGCAGATAAAGCCCCCAGGATATAGTCAACAATACTGCTTTTTGCAATCTTACACGGTTTAACATTCCCAGCATAAATCCTGAAAGGATCACAAAACCCTCAGCGCCGGTGACCAGACCAAACCTTTCCCAGGTAAATATATTAAATATCGACATCACTTCCGTGTGCGCCACCACCATCATCACTAAGGCGATACCGCGCATAAAATCAATACGTAAATCACGTTTATCCGACGCGATGTAACGCCATGTCGTTGGTTTTTCAACGTCTTTATTTATAAGCACAGGCGCAATCTGGCTCATGGGGCGTCGCGTTCTCCATGCTAAAAAGTTTCTTGTATTTTATTTAGATAGCGTAAACAAAAGCATCTGGCAATTTTTGATAACGCTTCAAATATTATTAAGCGTAGTTAACAGTTATTTTAGCGCGTGTAAACAATCGAGTTTTAACCTCTCTGGAATTATTTCCTCCGCCATCTACACTTACTTTACTTTTTGTTTACGGACGTTATTTTCCGTTTTGCGCTCCCTGTCAGTAACGGGTCTGTAATTAATAACTATCGTGGAAACAGGATATCCTTCTCTATGGATTTTTATTTTACCCGTTTTGAACATCGCCAGCCGCCTGAACCGCTTAAGACACCGCGATGGGTCATGTTAACATGGCAGGTATTGGCGGTTGCCTCGCTGATTTTAGGCGCTAATTATATTTACTGGCGCTGGACAGCTTCCTTAAATACCGACGCGCTGTGGTATGCCATTCCATTAGTGCTGGCTGAAACCCTGGCCTGGATCGGCACAGTGCTATTCACCATAAACCTGTGGAAAGAAGACGATCCGCCGCAAAATCCGCCCCCGATTGAGATCAATGATTGCCTGCGCTCCGAAGACGCGGAAGCCTCAAGACCCATCAAGGTCGATCTTTTTATCGCAACCTATTCAGAAGATGTTGAGCTGGTCAGGCTTTCAATTCGGGACGCCATGAAGATGGATTACCCCGGCCCGCTGGACTACAAGGTGCACGTGCTCGATGATGGCCGGCGTCCGGAGATGAAAGCCGTCTGCGATCAGGAAGGCGCAAACTACATCTCCCGCCAGACCAATATTGGCTTTAAGGCCGGTAACTTGCGAAACGGACTTGAGCAAACCGACGGTGATTTCCTGATCATTTGCGATGCCGATACCCGGGTCTTCCCCACTCTGCTCAGCCACACGCTGGGCTACTTTCGTGACCCTGACGTGGCCTGGGTTCAGACACCGCAGTGGTTCTTCGACCTGCCGGAGGGGGAAAACCTCGCGCGCTGGCTTGGGCGAAAAGCAGGCAAAACGGGATACGGGCTAGGATGGCTCGCCCAGAAGTTCATCGGGCCAGTAACCATCGGCCGCGATCCCTTTTTTAACGATCCGCGCATGTTTTATGACGTCATTCTGCGACGGCGAAACTGGGCCAACGCCGCCTTCTGCTGCGGTGCGGCCTCTGTACACAGGCGCGAAGCGGTAATGCAGGCAGCGCTGCGCAGCTACGTCTGGACGATAGAAGAAGAGATCGATCGCCACACGCGGGACATTCGCGATCCCGTCATGCGTGAAACCCTTCAGGACGCCATGCGTCCCCACGTGGCCTTCGACACGGAACTCACGCCCTATAAATTTCACGTTTCAGAAGATATTTATACCTCCATCCTGCTCCACGGCGATGCCGCCCGCCGCTGGCGCTCGGTAATGCACCCGCGGATCGAATCGAAAATGCTCTCACCGCAGGATATGCTGACGTGGATGATCCAGCGCTTCAAATATGCCGCGGGTTCACTGGATATTCTGTTCCATGACAATATTTTCAGCCGCCGCCGTTTTAAGCTCTCTTTGCCGCAAACGCTGATGTACGCCACCACCTTCTGGTCCTATCTGGCCTGCGTGTGGAACACTGTTTTCCTGATATCGCCCATTGTTTACCTGTTTACCGGCATTCCGCCTGTATCAGCCTGGTCTGAACCCTTTTATCTTCATTTTTTGCCCTTTTTTATTGTTTCGGAGCTGGCGTTTATGTTCGGCACCTGGGGAATATCAGCCTGGGATGGCAGAGCATCGTATCTCTCATTCTTCTCCATGAATTTGCGCGCGCTCAACACAGTCCTGCGCGGAGAGCAGATCAAATTCCACGTTACCCCCAAAGAGAGGCAGACGGGACGGTTTCTATACCTGGTGAAACCGCAAATCGCCATCGTCGTGCTCACGCTGGCGGGGCTGATTTGGGGCGGTATTCAGGTTGCACGTGGGCAGGTTGACGATCCGTCCGGCTACGTTATCAATATCTTCTGGGGTGCAGTCAACATTGCCGCCATGCTGCCGCTGATCTTCGCCGCCATGTGGACCCCGGCTGAAGAAGAGGTGAGCGAATGAGAAAACGCGACGCACTTTTGTCAGCCCGCAGCTACCTCACCATTCTGCTCGGCTTTCTGCTGGGATTCGCTATTGTCGTCTGGGTTGAAAAACAGATGCCGACACGCGTTGAGAGCAGCGCAGGGATATCGCTGAGTAACGATTTCCCACCCTTGCCCGCTCCGCGTGAACTGACATTCGAAGAAGCCATCTGGGCGCGGGTGGCCTGGCAATATTATGTGAACAACACGCAGCCGAATGGCCTGGCCAACGCGCACGACGGCGAACCCTGGCTCAGCCTGTGGAGCACCGGCAGCTATCTTTTTGCGGTTGCAGCCGCCAGGCAGCTCAACGTTCTTACTTCCGAGGAGTTTGATGAACGCATCGCGGCCGCACTGGCGGCCCTCGCAAGCCTTCCACTCAATCCTCAGGGGCTGCCCGCCGCCTATTACCATGCCGACACACTTGAGACCCTGGGCAAACCGGACGCCTCGGCTATCGGCATGGGCCGCCTGCTTAACGCCCTGCAAACGCTGCTGTGGCGTTATCCTCAGCACGCTGGCGCCGTACGCAATCTGCTCGATCGCTGGAAGATGGGCGCCCTGATTGCCAATAACACCACCAGCCAGGCCGCGGTCCCGCTCCACCATTGGGCGCTGGCGACGGACGAGCCGAGAAACAGCTTCGGCTATCGTCTTTATGCAAGCCATACGCTTCGGCTGATCGACAGCGCGGCGGGACTGGCAGTGACGAATCCACCAGAAGGGCAGCAGATGATCGACATCGACGGAATAATGGTGCCCGACGAGGGGCTGCGTACGCCGTGGGGTCGCCAACCTTCGCTTATCAGCCTTCCCTATTTATTAACGGGGCTTGAGCTGGGTTTTGATGCGCAGAGCGCAGAAATCACATGGCGCATAATGCAGATCCAACAGCGTCGACATAGCCTTCGGGTCCGCAAGCCGCCGATCAGCACCGATTACGCCGAGCCCGCGCCGGATTACGTCAACGATCTGCCCAATCGCCAGCCGCTGCAAAATAGCGCTCTGCTTGACGCCACGCCGGAGCAAACGGCGATGACTTCGACCCGCACCGCCTTTGCCTGGTACGCCCTGTTCCGCAACGGCTGGAGCGAAGCACTGCGCCAGCAGGTGCAAAAGCTACAGGTACCAGGCAAGGGCTGGCAGCGCGGGCTTAACCTCAACAGCAGCGTGAACGAGATCGTTGATGCCGATACCAATGCGGTCGTCCTCGAAAGCCTGGCGTACATTGCCCACGGTCAGATGCTTTGTCTGGCCTGCCCTGGCCCCGCCACTCCCCAAACCTCTTCAGCAGGAGCGAAGCCATGAAGCTGAAATCAATACTCTTTTTTCCTCTTCTGGCCGGGCTTGTGGCGTGCTGGCTCTCACTCTCTGCGGCACAGGCAGCGGCTGGACTTCCCGCTTCTGATTACCCACCGCGTAGCGGCGAACTCACGCCTCGCGAGATGACTATTGCCAAAAACGCCTGGCAATATTTCGTTGCTAACTATCAGCCCACAACCGGCCTGGTAAATGCCGTTAATAAATACCCCTCAACCACTATGTGGGACAGCGCCTCTTATATGGCCGCGATGACGGCCGCAAGGGAGCTGGGGATTATTGATAAAGCTGAGTTCGATCGCAGAATGCTGAAATTACTCGCTACCCTGAACAAACTGGATTTATTCCGCAACGAACTGCCCAATAAAGCCTATAACACCATCACAGGTCAGAAGGTTAACTACCAGAACAAACCTGGCGAGATTGGCTTCTCGGCGCTGGACATCGGCAGGATGTTGATCTGGCTGAAGGTCATTAAGGAGCGCTATCCGGAATACGGCAACAGCATTGATAACGTGCTGCTGGGATGGAACTTCACCAACGTCATCAACCCCTGTGGAATGATGTACGGAGCCTACCTGGAAAATGGCCAGCCAAAGTACGTGCAGGAGGGGCGGCTGGGCTACGAAGAGTATGGTGCAGCGGGCTTTGCGCTGTGGGGTTTTGGCACCTGTCAGGCCAGCCAGCCTCAGCCCTACGAGCTGGCTGAGATCTACTGCGTAATGGTGCCTTATGACTCGCGCGATCCGCGCCTTACCAGCCAGCATAATTACGTCGTAACCGAATCCTATGTGCTTTACGGCCTCGAATTTGGTTTCGACAAACCGACGGACAGGGAAAACAGCCCGCGTGACTACACCCATCCGTGGATGAAAAACTTCGCCGACAGGGTTTACCAGGCTCAGGAGAATCGCTACGCCATCACCGGTATTTTATCTGCTCGCTCTGAGCATCAACTCGATCAGTCACCCTACTTCGTCTACGACACCGTCTTTAGCGACGGCTTCAACTGGAACACCATCACCGATAAAGGCGTGTACGTTCCCAATACGGCCGCCGTCTCTCTGAAAGCGGCGCTCGGGATGTGGGTTCTCTGGAATTCGCCTTATACCGACCGCCTGCTGGACGCCATTGAAAACGCCAACGAGGCGGGCAAAGGCTACTATGAAGGGCTGTACGAAAACGGCGACGGCCCCATCAAAGAATTCACGGCCAATAACAACGGCATCATGCTTGAAGCATTGCTGTTCAAAAAAGAGGGCAAGCTGTTGCAGTTCAACAGCGATAATCCCAAAGATCCCCACTTTGCCCCTTCCCTGTGGGAAAAAAAGCTGGTGGATCTCTTTGAGCCTAATAATGCCTCGCGCAACCGTCCATTCCTGAACAGTACGCCCGCAGTGAAGACATGGTGTGAACAAACCGGGACCACTCTGCGCACCAAACCCGCTTGCCAGGCCTGTCAATGTGCTACCTGTAATACGGACGAGCCTGTGAAACTGCCGCCGGTGACCGCACAATGCTTAAGACCTTAGCCCGCTGGCTGGCTGCCGCCGTCCTCATTCTTATTATCGCCTTCGCCCTGTTCAGCTGCGAAAGCGCAGGGTGGCGCTGGCTGACCAAAGGCGGCTGGCACACCACCGCTCGCATCAGTAGCCTGACTCCACAGGAGCGGGAGTGGGCGGGTATCGCCTGGCGCTATTTTGAGAATAACACACAGCCTCAGACAGGGCTGGTCAACGGTAGCGATAAACAGCCACGCGTTACGCTGTGGCAAATGGGCGATACGCTTATCGCCCTGCTGGCAGCTCGCGAGCTGGGTCTGATCCAGGCGGCCGAGTTTGATGCACGGCTGACGCGCCTGCTCGGAACACTCAATCGCCTGACGCTGACCGAAACCCGCACGCCAGGCAGACTCTATTCCAGCCGTACGGCCACGCCCATCGATTTCACAGGAAAACCGGCGCAGCGCGGATGGTCGGCGAAAGATATGGCGCGGCTGATGCTGGCCCTGCGTCTCACTGCCGAGCGAGCACCTGAGTACCGCGAATATCTGGAAAAAATCATCCTGCGCTGGAATTTTTGTCCGGTGGTGGATAAAGACGGGGAGCTGTGGTCTGCGTCCGAGCAGAACGAACAGCTGTTGGTACGCGACGAACTGCGGCTGGGTGAAAGCGAATATGCCGCCAGCGCGTTTCGGCTGTGGGGATTCCCGGCGGGCAAGGCATTTTCCCCGCCTTCCCAGAACGTCATCATGTACCAGCGCAGCCTCGCCGTTGACGCGCGCGATCCAAGAACAACCTGGCAGCCATCGCTGCTCTCCACCCTCCCCGCGATGCTCCCGGGTCTGGAGTTTGGCTGGCAGGCTCCCGGAGTGGCCGTCGATATTCAAAAAAGGCTGCGCGCCCGGGGCGAAGGAGTATGGCTCAGCCAAAAAACGCGCTGGGAGCACGACGGCATACTCACCGCACGCGCCGATTTTTACCTCTCTCAGGCGCCATGGCACGTCGAGGACACCGTCTGGGGAAATGGTTACGCCTGGAATACGTTGGGCGATGACGGTAAAAGCTATCCCCGGCTGGCACAGGTGACCACCAAAGCGGTCTTCATGCTCTGGACGCTGTGGGAAAACGAATATACCGATGCCCTGATGGCTATAACCCGACACCTGAATAACCCGCAACAGGGCTGGTTTGAGGGCCGCGTTGAGGCCACCGGCGATATCAACCCGACGCTAACCCTCTCGACGAACGCCATGGTGCTGGAAGCGCTGCTGTACAAACACAACGCCGGACCGCTGTTTGAAAACGGCCTTGTGAAGAATGATGGCTATTTTGCCCGCCGCACGTCGGATCCTTTCAATCCGCCCGGCCTCTGTCTGCCCGGCGAACGTGCCTTGAGGGCCGCACCATGAAATTTTATCGCGATCTCTTTGACGCCAGCCTGAACCGCGTCCTGCCGGAAAATGATAAACGGCACTTTTTTGAAACGTTCTGGGAAACGTTTGTCCATATGTCACCGGAGACAGAACAGCACTTTGCCCGGGACCAGGGCGGAGATGGCCAGCAGACGATCTTCAAGAGCTTTTTCGCCATGCTTGCCGTTGACGGTGCGCTGTTTGTACCCGATTTTCTGGAACGCCTGGCGCGGGAGCAGAGTGATGAAGGACTAGGCCTGCCACCGCGATTTTTCGGCCTCTGGCGGGAGGCAATGCTCAGGACCGTGCGCGCCTGCGATCCACTTTGCGATGAAGAGATCCTCACAGCCTGGGCGATGGCAATTGCCCCCGGGCTGGAGTATCTGCGCCGCCAGGCGGAGCTGCACTATAAGGCCAGAGGTGAGTAACCATGCGAGCCACATCCCGTTTCGATCTCAACGCGCTGCCTGTGGGGGTGATGATTTACGATCCCGCCGAGCATCTGCTGGCCTGGAATGACCAGATATCGCGCTTTTACCCGGTGATCGCCCCCTGGCTGATCGCCGGCGCTTCCCTCGAGAGCCTGGCGGAGAAATTTATTGATGCGGGTTATAACATCGACTCCACCCGCCGCCGGACCCTGCGTGAAGCGATCGTTCGCAACTGCCGTCAGTCAAGCCATCGAGAGGTGCGGCAGTCGGGAAACCGGCGGCTCTACGTGCAGCATCAGCGTCTCGCCGATGGCGGCATTCTCAGCCTGCATACCGATATTACCGAGCTTGACGACGCCCAGCGCTCGCGCCAGCAGCTGCACGATGATTTTTTACTGACCGCAGAGTCCATTCAGATCGGCATCTGGAACTGGCAGGTCTCTCACGACAGCCTGGAGGTGAACGATACGTTGCTGGCGATGGTGGGTCAGTCACGTACGCAGCTGCACTACCCGCTGCGCTTTTTACTGAATCTGGTCCATGAAGAGGATCGTGCCGTCCTGCGCAACGCGATGATCGCCTCCAGGCAGGAGCACATGCCGGTGTTTGAAAGTGAGATTCGCGTGCAACACGCGACGCAGGGCTGGCGCTGGATGCTGGTTTCGGGACAGGTGGTCACCCTCAGTATGCAGCAGCAGGCCGAACGGGTGATCGGCACCCTACAGGACATCACCCGCCGCAAGGAGGCCGAGTTGTTAGCCATTGAAGCGGCGAAAGTGGCCCGGGAGGCCAACGAGGCGAAGAGTGCATTTCTCGCCAACATGAGCCACGAAATTCGCACCCCGATGAACGGCATTCTGGGCATGACTCAGCTCTGCCTCGATACACAGCTCACCCCCGAACAGCGTGAATATCTTTCTCTGGTGATGAGTTCAGCGCAGTCACTACTGCATATCATCAATGACATTCTCGATTTCTCACGCATTGAGTCAGGTAAGATGACCGTCGATACAGAGCCGCTGGAAATCCGCCCCTTTGTGCAGTCGCTCATCCGCCCGCATATGCCCTCCGCCAGCGAAAAAGGCATTGAACTGCTGGTGGATATCGCTCCGGGGGTGCCGGAAGTGCTCATCGTTGATGGTCCCCGACTACGTCAAATTCTGACTAATCTCCTGGGCAACGCGCTGAAGTTCACCCATCACGGTGAGGTTATGCTGGCAATAGAGCCTACAGAAAGTGAAGGGCACTGGCGTTTTCGCATACGCGACAGCGGCATTGGCATCCCGATGGAGAAACAAAAAGCCATTTTCGAGGCGTTCAGCCAGGCCGATAGCTCTACCACCCGCCGCTACGGCGGTACTGGCCTCGGACTGACCATTTCTGCCCGCCTGGTAAGTCTTATGGGCGGAGAGCTAACGGTTCAGAGCGAGCCGGGTGAAGGCAGCGAATTTGCTTTTACGTTGCCACTGGAAGGTCAGTTGGCTGTCTCAGCAACCGATGCTCCTGTAGCACGCTTTAACGGCGAATCGGTACTGGTGGTAGACGACAACAGTACCAACCTGCGGCTGCTGGACACCATGCTTCGCCAGATGGGTCTGACACCGACCTGTGTTAACAACGCCGGGGAAGCGTTAAGCCTGACCGCAAAAAGGGGATACTGGCCGCTGATCCTGCTGGATGCCCAGATGCCGGATATGGACGGTGTATCGCTGGCCATTGAGCTCTCTGTTATGCCGCAGGCCGAGCAAAGCCACATCATTATGCTCAGTTCCATGAGCCGCCATTTCGATGCCAATATGCTCAAGCGCATCGGGGTTGCCCACTATTTGCATAAGCCGGTTGCCCAACGTGAACTCTATCAAACCATAGCCAGCGTCCTGGCACCCGCTCCCCTTACCTCTCCCGCGGCTGTGCCCGCTTCTGCGCCCGTTACTGCGCCCGTTACTGCGCCCGTTACTGCGCAGGCCAGTCTGCGTATCCTGCTGGCCGAGGACAACCTGGTGAATCAGAAAGTCGCCAGACGCCTGCTGGAGCAGCTCGGCCACCGTTGCGAAGTGGTATCCAATGGCCGGGAGGCCCTCGAACGCTGGCGTGAACAGTCCTGGGATTTGATGTTGGTTGACTTGCAAATGCCAGAAATGGACGGTGAAACGGCCATTCGCCTGCTTCGTGAGGAGACACTGACGCGGGGGCGTAGCCACCAGCCCGCCATCGCGATGACCGCCCATGCCATGCAGGGTGACAAGGCGCGCTGTCTGGCAATGGGCTTCGACGGCTATATTGCCAAGCCGGTAAGTCAGGAGGCGCTCAGGGAGGAGATAGCCCATGTTCTCGCCGGAGAAGATAAGGGTCTGCCGGATGAGGCACAGCTGTTAAAACAGTGCGCGGACGATCCTGAACTGGTTAATGAATTGCTGGCGCTGTTCGGCAAAGGTCTTGACGAGGCGGTGGCAGCCATGGCGCTGAACATTGCGCATAATGACCGCGATGCCCTACGGCGGGCCGCTCATAAGCTTCGCGGCGAAGCCGTCACCCTCGGTTTCATTCGTCTTTCAGAAGTGCTCCAGCAATTGGAGAGTCAGGCGGTCTCGCTGAACCAGACGGGGCTGAGCGTTTTACATGGCGAGCTTATCGAGGAGGCCAGACGCTCTGCGGCCTGGCTGCGCCGCAGAGCACAGGAGGTTAAAGATGATCAGGCTTCTTCTGCTGCTGGCAATTAGCCCTCTGCTGGCCCAGGCCAGCCAGCCCGTCACCTGGTCACTGGCCGGAATGTGGCGCGTGCATGACGCCAACCTCAGCACCTTTGATGGCGCCAGCGCGCCTGACCGCGACTGGCGATCGATTGCGGTTCCGGCCAACTGGTACAGCGCCGGATACGATCATCAGGGTGCCCTCTGGTATCGGCACGAATTTACCCTGCCCAGGCGCGCGCCCGATACCATGGCCACCCTGGTCTTTGATGGCGTGGACTATTTTGCCGACGTCACGCTCAACGGCAGGCATCTTGCCCATCACGAGGGGTATTTTCAGCGCTTCTCGGTAGACATAAGCGATGCTTTGCAGCGACACAATAAGCTCGCCGTGCGGGTGGACAGTCCCTGGGAAGATCCGAAAACAATCTGGCCGCTGCATAAAACGATGGTTAAAGGCGTACTTAACCAGCACGATACCCGCCCTGGCGGGGCCTGGTCAGAGGACGGCCAGGATGCCAACTCCGGGGGGATCTGGTCGCCGGTAAAGCTACATTTGAGCCGCGGAGTGACCATCGACGAGGTAATACTGCGTCCGGACTGGCGTGAAGGGCTGAGCAAACCAGCGCTGCACGCCGAGATCCGCTACCGGGCGTTGTCTGCCGGTGACGTAACTTTGCGCCTGTCGGCCACGCCAGACAATTTTACGGGCCCGCCTGTAAAGCAGGAATTCCCTGTAAACCTTGCGAGAACGGACGGAAAGCCGCAATCGCTTCGCGTCACGCTGCCAATGCAAGGCGCCAGGCTCTGGTGGCCAGTGGGCTATGGCAGGCCAAACCTGTACCGAGTGCGCGCAACCCTGACGGATAAGCAAGGAGTGATGGATACCGCAGTTGCCCGTACCGGGTTACGCAAGATAGTGAAGCAGCCTGACAACAAGGGCTGGCTCTTTAATGACAAACGCCTGTTTATCAAAGGGAGTAATTACATCGGCTCCCCGTGGCTTAGCACCATGACACGCAAAAAATATCGCCGCGATTTCAGGCTGGTGCAGGCAATGAACGCCAACGCGATACGCGTTCACTCGCATGTGGCAGGCCGGGCACTTTACGATGTGGCTGACGAAATGGGGCTGATGATCTGGCAGGATGTCCCCCTGCAATGGGGTTACAATAACAGCGACGCCTTCGCGGATAATGCCGCGCGACAGACCCGCGAGATGGTTGAACAGTTTGGTAATTCCCCGGCCATTATCGTCTGGGGCGGTCATAACGAGCCGCCATGGAATTCACCGTGGATGGAAAAACGCTTTCCCGACTGGAATAAAAACCTGAACCAGACGCTGACGAAACGCGTCGGAGACGCGCTTTCGCAAGATACCTCGCGCATAGTGCATCGTTTTTCTGCGGTGGAAGAACACTACTGGGCCGGATGGTACTTTGGCACCATGCGCGATCTTCTTGGCCCCGCCAAAACCGCGATCATCACGGAGTTTGGCGCTCAGGCGCTACCGCGACTCTCAACCCTGAAAACCATCATTCCCGCCCGCCTGATGTGGCCGAAAAGCACCGCCGCCGACGATCCCGGCTGGACGCACTGGAAATACCATAACTTCCAGCCCTTCCAGACCTTTAGATTTGCCAATATTCCGCGGGGCAATACCATTCAGGAGATGATTGCCAACACCCAGCGTTACCAGGCAGAGCTGGTGGCAATGGCGGCAGAGAGCTATCGTCGGCAGCGCTACCAGCCGGTAACTGCCCTCTTCCACTTTATGTTTGTAGAAACCTGGCCCTCCATCAACTGGGGCGTCGTGGATTATCTGCGTAAGCCGAAAGCGGGCTACTACGCCCTGCAAAAAGCCTATCAGCCCATTCTGCCGTCGATTGAACCCGTGACGGCGGTGTGGCGTCAGGGAAGCGAAGCAACGGTTCGCCTGTGGGCGATCAATGACACCTGGTCCGCCTGTGAGGCGTGTCGTCTGAAGTGGCAGGTGAAGCAAAATGGTCGGGTGCTGGCTAAAGGCAATACAAGCCTCACGCTTCCCCCCGATTCGGGCAGCAGGATCAAGGACATCACCGTCACACCGACCACCAGGCATAACGTTACCATTGAGTATGAGATTTCGGATCGCGCCGGTAACACCGTGGGTTCCAACCAGCGCAATGAGAGAGTGGAAAGCCCTCCTGAGCAATGAATGCTGGCTACCCAACGATGCTATTGATACCCGGCATGTCAGCCTTTCAGCGTGTTAACGAACCAGCATCTGGCCTGGCCGGGCGCATGTTCTTCCAGGTGCACTGCCCGCATGGAAAAACCGGTCCCGACGTCGGGCTGCATCTGCACGTTCAGCGTAACCCGTTTTCCCGCTGCGAAAGTTTCCTCGACCATTGGCAGCGGCATATAACCCCCCCGTCCGTGGAGCTGGCGCCTCAGTTCAACATTCGCGTCACCTCGCTTCAGCCGGGTGCCGTTGAAAGTGAATTATTCGAGCATATCAGTGACAAAAATTATCGTGCACCGATGGAACAGTTGAAGGAGAAGATGACGTTCCTGAAAGCCGATGATGTCGCCGACTCGATTCCTTACGTGTTGCAGGCACCGGAACATGTGAACGTGGCAGAGCTGTTTATTATGCCGCCCGAACAGCCGTGGTAAGAGAGTGAAGCGGTTCAGGCTGATGCCTGACCCGCTACGTTAGTTTGCGGAGGCCGTAGGTCTGATGGTGATTTCGGTGGTATCGACACTCTCAGGCGCCTCGATGATGTGGCGCACGGCGCGAGCGATATCAGCTGGTTTGAGAGCAATAGCCCGGTACGCATCCATCACCGCCATGGTTTCTTTGTGCGTAATGGTCGAGGCCAGTTCGCTTTCCACCACTCCGGGGTTGACGCAGGTCACGCGGATGTTTGAACTTTCCTGACGCAAACCATCGGAAATGGCCCGGACCGCAAATTTGGTCGCGCAATAGACGGCGGCCATGGGCACGACGGACAAGGCACCGATCGAGCCAATATTAATGATCTGCCCCGAGTTCTGGGCTTCCATAATCGGCAGAACCGCGCCAATTCCCCACAGTACCCCCTTAATATTCACGTCAATGGTGCGTTCCCACTCATCCTGCTTGCCAGCCGAAAGCGGAGACAGAGGCATAATGCCCGCATTGTTAATAAGAACGTCAATGCGGCCCCACTTTTCCCGTGCTGCCTCAACGAAGGCGGCCATAGACTGGCGGCTGGTAACGTCTAATACCTGAGCCTCTGCCTCTCCTCCTGCGCTGCGGATTTCATCAGCCAGGGCGTGGATGCGCTCCAGCCTGCGTGCCCCCAGGAAAACTTTTGCGCCTGCCTTTCCCAGCTCTCTGGCAATACCTTCTCCAATACCGCTGGAGGCACCGGTAATTAAGATCACTTTGTTCATGTTTTGCTCCTTCAGTTGAGTTCAAAGCAATCATAGAGTCTCAACATTGTTTCTTGTATCCTGCCTTTACTGGACTCACTGGTTAGCAATGTTAAACAATGAAAATTGATCTTAATTTGTTACCGCTTTTTCTGGCGGTCGCCGAGGAGCGCAGCTTCAGCGCGGCCGCCGGGCGGCTGGGCATCACCCGTTCCGCTGTCAGCCAGGGGATAAGACGTCTCGAAGATGGGTTTCAGACCCTGCTGGTGATGCGCACCACGCGCTCGGTAAGGCTCACCGAAGCGGGTGAACGGTTGCATAAATCGTTGCTGGGGCCCATCGCCAACATTGAGGCGGCCTTTGACGATGTCACCTCGGACAGCATGCCGCGCGGACAGCTCAGGATCGCTGTCACCTCAATAGCGGAAGCGTTTCTTTCTGGCCCACTGCTCGCCTCGTTTGCGGCAGCGCATCCTGCGGTATCGCTTGATGTCTTCGTGTCAGATGAGGAATTCGATATCGTGGCAGCGGGCTATGACGCTGGGGTGAGACTGGGCGAAGTTATCGAAAAAGACATGATCGCGATTCCCCTTACGGGCCAGCAGCGTGAACGGGTGGTGGCTTCACCTTCCTATCTGGCGACACACAGCGCACCGGCGCATCCCCGTGAGCTGGTCGCTCATCGGTGTATCGGCTGGCGCCCTTCCCCGGACGTTGCCCCCTATCGCTGGGAGTTTGAGGAAGCAGGCGTCCCTTTCGATGTGGCAATTGAACCACAAATCACCACTAACGATCTGCGTCTTATGCTCAGCCTCGCGCTGGCCGGCGGTGGTATAACCTTTGCCACCGAGGACACCTTCACACCGTACATTGAATCAGGACAGCTGGTTTCCTTACTGGATGCGTTTCTTCCATCTTTTCCTGGTTTTTATCTCTATTTTCCCCAGCGCCACAATATGGCCCCCAAGCTCAGAGCCCTGATCGAGCACATCCGCCAGTGGCGACAGCTCCCCGCCACGCAACCCACACAGCGTTGAATGGTTCCAACCCTGAATGCAGATTTTCCTCAATCTGCTGCGTCCCTTTGATGAGCATCAACGACAGCACGTCATTACCATGGAAAATGACAACGGACACGATGGGCAGGACTTCACACAAGGATGGAACCTTAAAAATGTACAGACCAATAGTTGTTATCCTCTTTATTCTTTTGACATTAGCCGCCCTCGTGGAAATCGGCTTAATTTCTTTAGGCTAATACCGATTGCCTCTGAAAGGCCACGCTTGCGGCCTTTTATTTATTAAACATGAGAAGAAATCACGTTATTTTTGGAGTAGCAGAAATTAACCCGCACGTAAAAATATATTTTATAAATGAGAGAATTTAAAATATATCATACACCAGATATTTCACCCTAACTTAAATTACTATTAAGCAGAAATTAAACCTAACCAAAATTAAATATTTACCGCACATTTTAATTATTATTATCGCCCCACCAGCAGCGTTTTAAGGGTTGCACCTTTAACGCCAAAACCCTTTACCCACGCGCCCTCATAGCTAACGAAATATATTAACGCTATCAATTAATCGCCCCTGCAATAGCCGTACTGGGTTTACGAACACTTAATTTGCATATTCAGACATTTATAGCTATATCATTTTCATAACGAAATAAATCAATACCTGCACAAATAATAAGGCTTATAAATCGCAAACATATAAATAAACAACTATTTCCTGTGTAAATAATTAGCTTTGCCCTGAGGTTGCCACTTTTAATCCTGGCGGGCATCGGTCGCGCTAAAGAAAGTAACGGTAAATCCTGTTTATTAAACAGTATTTACGCCGGGAGCGCGTTCGTCTCTTCAGAAACGATGGCTTTGTTTTACACGCCGTAACCAATCACTCAGCTGGAGTAATAATTGTATGAGCCAAATATCTGTTATATCTAAATTAACTGGCGTGGAAACGACCACGGAAGGGACACAGATAACACTCGATCACTCCTCAATCGTTAAACTTAACGTGGATCGCGCCGACATCTCAGGTTACTCCCGCAGCGGAAACGATCTGGTGATTACCCTCAACTCGGGCGAAGTGATTACCCTCAAGAATTTCTACGTCACCGACGCGCAGGGCGTGAGCCAGCTGGTGCTTGAGGAGAGCGACGGTGCGCTGTGGTGGATTGAAGATCCAACCGGTGCCGCAACCTATGAATCCATCGCCTCCACCGATGCATTACTGGCGGCGTCAGGGAGTGATGCCGGCGGCGCCGCTGCGTGGCCCTGGGTGCTGGGTGGCCTGGCCGCCGCAGGTGGGATTGCCATTGCGGCGGGAACTGGCGGTGGAGGTGGCGGAGATGACGATAACAACAGCCCGAATCCCGGCAATCCGGGAAATCCTTCCGAGCCAGATACCACGCCTCCGGATGCCCCCACCAATCTACAGGTCTCACCTGACGGCAAAACCGTCACCGGTACCGCTGAGCCGGGCAGCACGATTACCCTGAAAGATGCCGATGGCAACACCATCGGAACGGGCAAGGCGGGCAGCGACGGAAAATTTACGATTGATCTCGGTACGCCACTCACCAACGGGGAACAGATCACCGCCACCGCCACCGATCCATCCGGCAATACCAGCCAGGGCGGTCAGGCCACGGCACCGGATCTCACCGCACCGGATGCCCCGGCCAATCTTGAGGTCTCCCCTGACGGCAAAACCGTCACCGGTACCGCTGAGCCGGGCAGCACCGTTACCCTGAAAGATGCCGATGGCAACACCATCGGAACGGGCAAAGCGGGTAGCGACGGGAAATTTACGATTGATCTGGGTACGCCGCTCACCAACGGGGAACAGATCACCGCTACCGCCACCGATCCGTCCGGCAATACCAGCCCGGGCGTTCAGGTCACGGCACCGGATTTAACCGCGCCGGATGCACCGGAGATTGTCACCGTCAATGATAACGTAGGCGCCGAAACAGGCCCGCTGAGCAACGGACAACGCACGGACGATGCCCGCCCGACCTTCAGCGGCATCAGTGAAGCCGGCACCGTCATTACCTTCTATGACAACGGGAAACCGATTGGTACCGCCACAGCCGATGCCACCGGGAAATGGAGCTTTACCCCGTCGACCAACCTGTCTGAAGGCAACCACGCCATTACCACCACCGCGACCGATGCCGCAGGCAATACTAGCCCGGCGTCCACGGCGGTAAGCTTCGTGGTCGATACCGTCGCGCCTGGCGCGCCAGCGATCGTCAGCATCACCGATGATGTTGCGCCTGGCACCGGCACACTCGGGAGTGGAAGCAGCACCAACGACCCACGGCCACAGCTCACCGGTACGGCGGAAGCGGGCTCGACGGTCACCATCTATGATAACGGCATTGCCATTGGCACAGCGATTGTGGGCAGCAACGGAAGCTGGAGCTTTACGCCGTCGGTGAACCTGAGCGAAGGCAGCCACCAGCTTACCGTGCGCGCCACCGACGTCGCCGGTAACACTGGCCCGGCCTCGCCGGTCTTTACCGTAACGGTAGATGTCACCGCGCCGCAAACGCCTTCCGGGTTTATCATTAACGACGACACGGGCGTACTGAAAGGAGCGATCGGTGCCGGGCAGTTTACCGATGCCTCAGAGCCACGTCTGACGGGCAGAGGCGAACCGGGCAGCACGATCACGGTTTACGATAACGGCGTTGTTATCGGCACCACCACCGTTCTGCCGAACGGCACCTGGAGCATCACGCCGACGAGTCCACTGGCAGAAGGCGCACACTCGATTACCCTGCGGGAAACCGATGCGGCAGGCAACCAGAGCGGTCTGTCTCAGCCGATCAACTTTACCGTCGATCTTACGCCGCCAGACATGCCGGTTGCGACGCTCAACTCCGCAGGCACCCAGATCACCGGTACCGCCGAGCCGGGCAGTAAAATCGTCATCACCAACAATGCCGGGCTGCAAATCGGGACCGCCACTGCCGACAGCAACGGCAACTATGTCGTCAACCTGAACCCTGCGCAGACCAACGGCGAGATTATCTCCGTGGTCGCCTCCGATGCCGCAGGCAACCAGAGCTCACCGGCGCTGGTCAACGCAGCGGATATCACCCCACCTGCCGCACCGGGCAACCTGGTGGTGGCGGAAGACGGGGCCAGCGTCAGCGGAACCGCCGAGCCAAACAGCACGATTATCATTAAAGCGCCGGACGGTACGATCATCGGCCAGGCCACCGCCGGCCCGGACGGCACCTTCACCATCCCGATTTCGCCAGCCCAGACCAACGGCGAAGCCCTTGAAGTGACGGCCACCGACGGCAGCGGTAACACCAGCCCGTCTGGCTTTGCCGACGCGCCAGACAGCACCCCACCGCTGGCACCGGAAAACGTGGTGATCTCTGCCGACGGCACCACCGTAACCGGTACAGCCGAGCCGGGCAGCACCGTCACCATCCGTGAAAATGGCGTGAAGGTCGGGGAAACGGTCGCCGACGATCAGGGGAATTTCAGCGTTGAACTGATCCCGCCGAAAGCCAACGGCGAAGCCCTGACCGCCGATGCCACCGATACCGCCGGAAACACCGGCCCGACCGCGCCGTTTGACGCGCCGGACATCACCGCGGCACAAACCCCTGTCATCACGGGCGTGGTGGATGATGCCCCAGGCGTCACCGGTCCTGTCAGCCAGAACGGTCTCACCAACGACAACACGCCAACCATCAACGGAACGGGCGAGCCTGGCACCACCATCACCCTCTACAGCGGTACTACCGTGCTTGGCACCGCGCTGGTTTCGGCGAACGGTCAGTGGTCCATCACGCTGGAAACCGCGCTACCGGACGGCGGGCACGTGCTGACGGCGACGGCGGTTGACGCCAATAATAACCTCAGCGGGACATCGAACACCTGGAGCATCACGGTGGATACCGCCGCGCCGGGCGCGCCGGCCATTACGCAGGTCATTGATGACGTACCGGGCCGCACGGGTGCGCTCGACACCAATGAAACTACCAACGACACGCTCCCGACGCTGAACGGTACCGGTGAGCCGGGCTCCACCGTGACGATCCGCCTGGACGGACAGGATATTGGTACTGCCGTTGTTAACAGCGGTGGCGCATGGACATTCACACCTGCTACCCCATTAGTGAACGGGCAGCATACGTTCACCGTCGTCGCGAGCGATGCGGCCGGTAACGCCAGCGCACCATCAGCCGGCTTTACCCTTACCGTCGATACCACCCCGCCACCAGCGGCCACCATTGACACCGTCTCCGATAACGTGGGGCCCGTGCAGCTTCCGCTTAACAGCGGGGACACCACCGACGACACGCTGCCGCAGTTGCAGGGAACCGCACCGGACGGCACCACCATCACGATCTATGACGGAACCACCCTGCTCGGCACGGCGGTGCTCGACGGCAGCGGCGGCTGGAGCTTTACGCCAACCACGCCGCTGACGGACGGCCCGCACTCGCTGACGGTCCACGCAACGGATGAGGCGGGTAACACCACCATTTCGCCGCCGTTTGAACTGGCGATCGACACGACCGCGCCTGCAACGCCGGATATTCCTGAGATCACCGTCAACCCGGACGGCGGCACGCCGGGGACGGCTCTGAATCCAGGGGAGACCACCCGGGATACCACGCCAACCCTGAGCGGCTCGGGCACGCCGGGGGATATCGTGAACATTTACGATGGCGCTACTAAAATTGGTGAAGCCGAGATCGATGGCGACGGTAACTGGAGCTGGACGCCGGATGATCCGCTCCCTGACGGCACCTACGATCTCTCCCTGACGGTCACTAACCAGGACAGCGCCGGGAACGAAAGCGCGCCGTCCACGCCGGTGACCATTACCATTGATACTGACGCGCCTGCCCAACCGGGAACCCCAACGGTGACAGACAGCGTAAGCCAGATCACCGGACCCGTGCTGGATGGCGAATCCACCAACGATCCGCGTCCGGTTCTGAGTGGCACCGGTACGCCGAATGACGTCATTACCATCTATGACCAGGTGGGTACAGGCGAGCCGCAGGCCGTGGGCAGCGTTACGGTGGACGGTAACGGTAACTGGAGCTGGCGTCCTGAGAGCAACATTGGCGAAGGGACGCACGAATACACGGCGACCGCCACCGATGAAGCCGGGAATGAATCTGTGCCATCAGCCGGTATCACGATAACGGTCGATACCCTCGCCCCGGATACTCCGGTTATCAGTGCCATTGGTGGCGTGCAGAATGGCGAGTCTACCAACGACACTACGCCAGGCATCGGCGGAACCGGCACCACCGGCGAGACGGTGATCATCTACAACAACGGCGTGGAAGTCGCGCGCGTAGAGGTCGTCAATAATGAATGGTCCTATACCCTGCCGACACAAACCGACGGCCCGCTGAATATCACCGTCGCCGCGGTGGACGATGCCGGTAACGTTAGCCCGGTAAGTCCGGTCTTTACGGTGGAGGTTGATACGCAGGCGCCAACCGTGCCGCAAATTGACGCCGTCTCTGACAGCCAGCTGACCAACAGCGTGCTTTACACCCGCGACGGTACGCCAACCCTCACCGGGATTGGCGAGCCGGGTTCGAGCGTCACCGTCTCCGTTGATGGTGTCGCCTCGCCGGTGGTCGTGGAGGTTCAGCCGAACGGGACATGGTCCTGGACCGCCGACCCTGCGCTCAACGAGGGGCCGCATACCTTCTCAGTGGTCGCGAGTGACGCGGCGGGGAATACCTCCGCCAGCTCCGGCGATCTCAGCGTGACGGTGGATACCCTGCCGCCTGCAACGCCAACGAATATGACCATTGCCGCGGAGGGCACCCCGCTGACCGGGACGGCGGATGACGGAACCACGGTGACGGTTCGTGACGCCAACGGCAATATCATCGGGACCGGGGTCGCGACGGGAGGCTCCTTCTCCATTGCCCTCTCCCCGGCCCAGTTGGATGCCGCGACGCTGACGCTGATCGCCACGGACCCCGCAGGCAATGCCAGCCCGTCAACCACCTTTGACGTGCCGGACTCCCCGCTCGATCTGCCTGCGGTGCCGGTGATTACGGCGATCAACGATGACGTCGATCCTGTCACTGGCGATGTGAAAGATAAAACCACCAATGACATCACGCCTACCCTTACTGGCACCGCCGATCCGGGCAGCGTGATCGCCATTTATCAGGATGGGGTGCTGGTTCCGCTGACCAACGTTGTTGCGGATGCAAACGGCAACTGGAGCTACACGCCTCTGTTGCCGCTGACGGAAGGGCCACACACCTTCGCCGTGACCGCTACAAACACTACCACCGGCGCGACCAGCGGGCAGTCGCCTGTCGCGACCGTCACCGTCGACCTTACCGCCCCGACAGCGCCAGCCATCGGTGCGGTGACCGATGACGTAGGTCCGATCACCGGGCCAATCGCCGACGGGCAGAGCACCAACGACAACCGTCCTACCCTGACCGGGACAGGCACGGCCGGGGACACCATTACGGTGTACGATGACGGCGACCCGCTGGGCACCGTTGTTGTCGGTCCGACTGGCACCTGGAGCTACACGCCGCCTGCGCTGGACGACGGCAGCCACACCCTGACCGTGACCGCCACCGATCCGGCAGGCAATGAGAGCACCCCGTCGGCCGGGATCACCATTGTGGTCGACACCGTCTCCACCACGCCGGTGATTACCAGCGTGACGGATAACGCAGGCAATGCGGCAACGCCTGTTCCAAGCGGCGATCCAACCAACGACACCACGCCAACCCTGACCGGTACCGCTGAGCCGAACAGCGTCGTCGCCATTTTTGATGGCACCACGCAGATTGGTACCGTGGCAGCAGACGGTACCGGCGTCTGGACATTTACTCCTGAAACCGCCCTCGGCGAAGGGACGCATGACTTTACCGTCAGAGCCACGGATCCGCAGGGCAACGTCAGCCAGCCGTCCAACGCCTGGAGCGTCGAAATCGATCTTACTGCGCCACAGGTGCCGGCGATCGTTACGGTCAGCGACAACGCCCCGGGTGGTGTAACCGGCCCGCTTACTGCCGGGCAGGTGACCAATGACACCACGCCAACCCTGAGCGGCACCGGCCAGGCGGGCACCACTATTCACGTTCTGAATAACGGCGTGGAGATTGGTACCACTACGGTCGACGGCAACGGTAACTGGACCTTTACGCCGGATCCGGTCCTGACGGACGGGACGTATAACCTGCGCGTAAACGCCAGCGATGATGTTGGAAACGTCTCCGCCAACTCGCCAGTGTTCGCCTTTACGGTGGATACCACTGGCCCTGCGGCCCCGGTGGTCACCACGGTGATAGACGATGTCAGCCCGGGAACGGGAATCATCGCCAGCAACGGTTCCACCAACGACACCCGTCCAACCTTCAACGGTACGGGGGAAGTGGGCGCAACGGTGCACGTTATTGTCGATGATGTGGAAATCGGCACGGCGGTCGTCAACGCCCAGGGTAACTGGACCTTCACGCCGACCACCGCGCTGGGTGAAGGGCCGCATACCATTACCTTTAACGCCACCGATGCCGCAGGCAATACCGGGGTCACCTCGCCACCGTTCAACCTGACGGTGGATACGTCGGTGCCCGAAGCACCGGTCTTTACCCCTGCCACCGACAATGCCGGTCCCGTGCTGGGCCCGGTCGCCTCGGGACAAAGCACAGACGACACCACGCCAACGCTGAACGGCACCGCGGCAGCCAACGCGACCATTACCATCTATGAGAATGGTCAGCCGGTGGGCACCGCCGTGGCTGATGCCAACGGCGTATGGAGCTTTACTACCGGCACGCTGGCAAACGGCAGCCACACCTGGACCGCCACGGCAACCGATGCCGCGGGCAACATCAGTCCTGCCTCACCGGGCTTTACGCTGGTTGTGGATACAACTGTGCCTGCCGCGCCGGTTATCACCCAGGCGATAGACGATGTTGGCACCATCACCGGGGCGATTGGCTCCGGCCAGACCACGAACGATCCTCTCCCGCGGCTGGTGGGGACCAGCGAGCCGCTGGCCACCGTGAATATCTATGAGGGCACTACGCTGGTGGGCACCGGTACTGCCGATGCTAACGGCAACTGGACCGTCGATATCACCTTGCCGCTGGGCACCGGGTCACACACCTTTACCGCAGAAGCAACGGATCAGGCGGGTAACACCGGCGCGCCGTCCGCCGACTTCAGCCTGATCATTGACACCACGCCGCCAGCCCTACCGGTGCTGACCAGTGTCACCGACGACGTCGGTAATGCTGCGACGCCTGTCGCCAACGGCGGGTTAACCAACGATGCACGACCAACGCTCACCGGTACGGCAGAAGCCGGCGCGACGGTAACCATCTACGACAATGGGGTACAGATTGGCACCGCGGTCGCCACCGGCGGCGCGTGGAGCTTTACGCCGTCCACCCCGCTGGCTGACGGGCCGCATAATCTGACCTTCTCCGCCACCGACGCCGTGGGCAACGCCAGCGCACAGACCGGGGGTTACACCATCAATGTGGATGCCACCGCCCCTGTCGCACCGGCAATCACCTCGATTGTGGATGATGTGGGAACCGTCACCGGCCCTGTCACCGGCACCAACCCAACCAACGACACCCGTCCGACCTTAAACGGTACGGCGGAAGCCAATGCCACCGTACGTATTTACGACGGCACGACGCTGGTGGGAACCGTCACTGCCGATGCCAACGGCAACTGGACGCTGCCGCAAACCAGCACCACGCTGATCGAAGGCGCGCATAGCTTCACCGCCACCGCCACCGATGCCGCGGGCAATACCAGCGCGCCATCGCCGATTATCACGATCAACGTTGACCTGACGCCGCCAGCAGCCCCAACCGGGCTGGCGGTGATCACCAACGGGACGCAGGTTACCGGTACGGCGGAAGCGGGAAGTACCGTCACCATCACCAGCAGCACCGGAACCGTGCTTGGCACAGCCGTTGCGGACGGCAGCGGAAACTTCAGCGCCACCCTCACCCCTCCACAGACCGGCGGGGAGTCACTGATTGTCTTTGCTACCGATAAGGCCGGTAACGCGGGTATCACCACCTCCGTGATTGCCCCGATCACCACGATCCCGAACGCGCCGGTTATCGCTAACATCGACGATAACGTCGGCACGGTGACGGGCAACCTGACCAACGGGAAAACCACCGATGACACTACGCCAACCCTGAGCGGCACGGCGCAGCCGAACGCGACCATCACCCTCTATAACAACGGGGTGCTGATGGGCACGGTCACCGCGAATGCCAGCGGCAACTGGAGCTTCACCACACCGGTGCTGAGCGAAGGGCCACATGCCTTCACCGCCACGGCGAGCAACGGCTCGGGCACCAGCCCGATTTCCACGTCGACCACCGTCATTGTCGATCTCACTGCGCCAACGGCTCCAACCGGGACCTTCAACGCAGACGGCAGCGTACTGACCGGTAGCGCCGAAGCGGGCAGCACCGTCACCATCCGTCTGGCGGACAATTCAACGGTCACCGCCACGGCAGACAGCAACGGATCCTGGAGCTACACCTTCCTCAATAAACAGACGGAAGGCCAGACGCTGCAAATCACCGCCACCGATGCGGCAGGGAACGTCTCGCTGCCCGGCTCAGCCCTTGCGCCGGTGGTGCCGCTCTCTGCCAGCACCAACGTTGAAGAGCTGGCGCTGACGACCACCGCAACGGTGACCAACTCGCAGTACAGCGACTATGGTTTCCTGCTGGTGGGTGCCGTAGGTAACGTGCTGACGCTGCTCGGCAACGACACCGCGCAGGTAGGTTTCACCGTCGGCAACGGCGGCAGTGCGGATATTGCCGTGAACGCCAACGCCACGGGTGCCGTTCTTTCCCTGCTCAATACCCTTGAGCTGGTGGTACAGCGCTTTGACGCCGCCAACAACACCTGGACCACCGTGGTCGATACCGGACAGCCGCAGTTCGCTGACCTGCTGACCCTCGGCGCGACGGGGGTGTCGCTGAACCTGACCGGTCTGGCGGATGGTCAGTATCGCGTCCTGAGCTACAACACTAACCTGCTGGCAACCGGTTCTTACACCAGCCTCGATGTGGCGGTGAAAGAGACCAGCGCAGGCACCGTGTCCGGCGAAACCAACATTGTCGGTAACGTCATCACCGACGTGGATCCAACCGCAGGCAGCGACAACGCCCCGGCGGGCACCACCGTCACTGCGGTCACCAACGCCCAGGGCACCACCACCAGCGTTACGGCTGACGGCACAGTGATTCAGGGGCAGTACGGCACGCTGACCATCAACCTGGACGGCAGCTATACCTATAACCTGACCAACACCAGCGCCGCCGTCATTGGCCGCACGGAGAACTTTACCTACACCATCACCCACAACGGCACCAGCGCCTCGGCAAATCTGGTGCTGTCGCTGGGCGAAGGCACCAGCAGCAGCGGTATCGTGGCCGTGGACGATACCGCCTCGCTGACCTTCGATACCACCGTGGAGGCGATCAACAACGGCACCTCGTCGCAGGGCGGCTTTACCCTGGTGGGGATCAACCTTGGCAATACGCTGGGGCTGAACCTGCTGGACGATCTGGCCAACCCGATCATCTATAACGTGGAAGAAGGCACCACCCGCACCATGACCGTTCAGGCGTCCGTGGGCGGCGTCGCGCTGGCCTCGGTGTTCGACCTTTACATCTATAAGTTCAACAATGCGACGCAGACCTTCGAGCAGATGCGCGTTGAACCCGGCTGGCTGCGCGCGCCGCTGCTGGGCGGAACCTCCCCGCAGCTGACATTGAACCTGCCCGCTGGCGAGTACCTGTTCCTGCTCAATACGGCGGCGGGGATCACCGCGCTGACGGCCTACACGCTGAACGTCTTGCAGGATCATGTCTACAGCGTGGCAAGCGTGAGCGAGAGCACCACCGGCGATGTGCTGGCGGATGATATTGCGCCAGCGGGTACCGTAGTCTCCGACGTTAACGGCGTGGCGGTGAACAGCAGCGGTCTGACGGAGATCACCGGCGAGTACGGTACGCTGCGGATCAACGCGGCCGGAGAGTACACCTACACCCTGAACAGCGGGGTCGGCGCGGACCATATCAGCACGCCGGATACCTTCGTTTACACCATCACCGCGCCTGACGGCTCGAAAGACACGGCATCGTTGAACATCACCCCAACCGCGCGCCCAATGGATGCGGTAAACGATGTCAGCACCGCGATGGACGTCACGTCGGTTCACCATACGGCCGCCTATTCCGATACGACGGTCGGGTCGGCGAGCTGGAACGCTGCGCTGCTTGCCTCAACCCAGGGCAGCGGGAGCGGGACCTTCGTGGTGGATCCTAATACCGCGCTGCATAACGTGGTTCTGTCGTTTAACGTCGCCTCGCTGCTGACGCTTACCGGGTTAACGGTGGACTGGACGCTGTCCAACGGCGCAACCACCGTCAGAACCGGCTCGTTTAACGGTGGGTTACTGCTGGGCGGCACGGCGACCATCAACCTGACGGGTCTCGATCTGGAGGCGGGAACCTATACGCTGAGCTATACGGGCAAAATGGGGCCATTGGGGGTAGGAAATATCACCATCACCCCAAGCGTGACCGGCACCAGCTACTCGCTGTCGCAGTTCGACGCGACGGGTACCCACACCGTTGACGGCAATATCTTCGACGGCACCGACTCCGCAGGGGCGATGGACCAGCTCCACTCGGTTGATACCCGCGTGAGCATTACCGGCTACGACGGCGTTACCACTACGCTGGATCCGTACACCGGCAGCACGATGTCAAACATCACGGGCCACTACGGGACGCTGGCGATTGCCGCTGACGGCAGTTACACCTACACCCTCAACCCGGGTATTTCGCTCTCTACCATTACCAGCAAGGAGGTCTTTAACTACACACTGACCGATGCCAACGGTGTTAAAGATACCGCGTCGCTGACCATTGACATGGCGCCGAAATTTGTCAGTTCGGAGCATAACGATGTGATTAGCGGTACGGCCTACGGCGACACGTTGATTTATCAGGTGTTGAACAACACGGCGGGTAACGCCACCGCAGGTAACAGCACGGGCGACCACTGGACGAACTTCTCCCTCACGCAGGGAGACAAGGTCGACATTGGCGATCTGCTGGTGGGGTGGAACGGTAGCGCGTCGACGCTGGGGAACTATGTCTCTGTTTCACAAAGCGGTAACAATACTGTGATCTCCATCGACCGTGACGGCACGGGAGCCGCCTACACTAAATCTACACTCGTTACGCTGGACAATGTTCAGACCACCTACGACGAGCTTGTAAACCAGCAACACATCATTACCTGATAGCACCTGCAAGAAATGACCCGGGCGCGCGCAGCGCCCGGGCATAAACAAAAAAGCAGTACTTTTTTATTAGGGACAAGACATGGGAAAGAAGATGCCTTACTGGTGGCTCTCGTGCTGCCTGATATCTGTGCCCGCTATCGCGGCAAACCCTGCGGCGATGATTAATACCGGACAATTAAGCGAAACGCAGGAACTCCCCTCTTTAAATGGCCGCGTGGCGCCCGTAGCCAGCAAAGCCGCCCCCGGCACGCTACAGCTGAATGAAGCGGTTAACCGCGCCGTGACCTGGCATCCGGCCATCAGTGAAGCCGTCGGCAAACTTTATCAGCAGAGCGAAAATGTGGACGTCGCTAAATCGAAATATTATCCGCAAATTAACGCTGGCATGGATAACGGCTATAGCCACGACGGTGACGATAATGGCTTTACCCCCTCGCTGGTGCTTTCTCTTTCGCAAATGCTGTACGACTTCGGCAAAGTCGCAAGCCAGGTGCGCGCCGAAAACGCGGGCGTCGCCCAGCAGCAGGCCAACGTGCTGGTGAGCATCGACACCATCGCCCACGATACCGCCATCGCCATGGTGCAGGTGCAGACCTGGCAGCAGATGGTCGAGACCGCCAAAGAACAGCTGGATGCCCTGTCCTCCATCGGCACCCTGACGAAACAACGTAATGATGAAGGCGCAACGTCACTCTCTGACGTGGTCCAGACCGATGCCCGTATCGAAGGGGCGCGTGCGCAGCTGATGCAGTATCAGGCGAGCCTCGACAGCTCGCGCGCCACGCTGATGAGCTTGCTGGGCTGGGACAGCCTGAACGCGGTCAGCAATGACTTTCCGCAAAGCCTGGCCCGCAGCTGCGACATCGCCGAGCCGGACGATCGTCTGGTGCCCTCGGTATTAGCGGCCTGGGCGCAGGCCAACGTCGCGCAGGCAAATCTCGATTATGCCAACGCGCAAATGACCCCTACCGTTTCTCTGGAGCCGGAAGTTCGTCACTACCTGAACGACCGCTACGCGGGCAACGAAACGCGGGACCGCACCCAGTACTCCGCGTGGGTTAAAGTGCAAATGCCGCTCTATCAGGGTGGCGGCCTCACCGCCCGGCGTAACGCCGCCGGACACGCGGTGGAATCCGCCCAGTCCACCATCCAGCGCACCCGTCTTGAGGTGCGGCAAAAACTGCTGGAAGCGCGCAGCCAGGTGATGAGCCTGATGAGCACGCTTCAGATCCAGGGCCGTCAGGAAGCGCTCAGCGCCCGCACCCGCGAGCTGTATCAGCAGCAGTATCTCGATCTTGGTTCCCGCCCGCTGCTCGACGTGCTCAACGCCGAGCAGGAGGTGTATCAGGCGCGCTTTACCCAACAGCAAACCGCCGGACAGCTGCATCAGCTTCAGCTCAACTGTCTGTACAACACCGGGCGCCTGCGTCACGCGTTCGATCTTGAAAACCGCACCATCCAGACCGTGGAGATCCAGCCATGAAGCAACGCGATATCCCGCAGGGTGAAAACATGACGGATCAGGCGCTAGAGCAGTGGGCGCAGGCGTTTGGCTACGTGGCGACGCGCTATCGCGTTGCCTGCTCGCCAGGCTCGCTCGTCGCAGGCGCGCCGTGGCTGAAAGGCAAACCGATGGTGCCCGCGCTGACGCAGCTCGCCCGTGAAGCCGGGCTGACATTCCAGTTGCTGACGGCCGATCAGCACGCTATCAACAGCTGGCGTCTGCCGGTGGTGGTGGAGCTGAACGACGGTAAAATCGGCGTCATCGACAATTTCGACGGCGAGGATACGCTTGAGGTCAGCTTTTTCGACGACAGCACGCACACCAACCGCCTGTCGATGAGCGCGATGCTGCCTGCCATCCGCCACGTCATCGCCCTGCGTCCGCTGGCGGCGCTGAAGGACAGCCGCGTGGATGCCTATATATCAAAATACCGCCCGGACTGGCTCTACCGGCTGGTGATGCGCGACCTTCGCCCTTACAGCTGGGTGATGCTGGCTGCACTGTTCATTAACGTGCTTTCCCTCTCGGGCATCGTCTTTTCCATGCAGGTGTATGACCGGGTGATCCCCGCCCAGTCCTATCCGACGCTCTATGTGCTGACTATCGGGGTGCTGATCGCCACGCTGTTTGGCTTTGTGCTGCGCGTGGCGCGCGGACACATTATGGATCTGCTGGGCAAACGCTCGGATCTGCGCGTCTCGGATCGGGTGTTCGGCCACGCGCTGCGGCTGCGCCACAGCGCCATTCCGCGATCCACCGGCAGCTTTATCTCCCAGTTGCGCGAGCTGGAGCAGATCCGCGAGATGGTCACCTCCTCCACCATCTCCACCATCGTCGATCTGCCGTTTTTTATCCTGTTTGTGATTGTGCTGGCGATCATCGCGCCGCAGCTGGCGTGGATCGCTCCGGTGGCGGCGGTGATCATGGTCCTGCCTGGCCTGCTGCTGCAAAAGAAGCTGGCGGAGCTGGCGAAGCAGTCGGCGCATGAATCAACCCTGCGCAACGCGGTGCTGGTGGAAAGCGTGCAGGGGCTGGAGGACATCAAGCTGATGCAGGCAGAGAACCGCTTTTTGCAGCAGTGGAACAGCTATATCCAGATCACCGCCGAATCCGGCCTGCGCACCCGCGAACTGACGCAGAACCTGATCAGCTGGGGGATGACCATTCAGAGCCTGGTCTATGCCGGGGTGATCGTGGTGGGCGCGCCGATGGTGATCGACGGCACCTTAACCACCGGTTCGGTGGTGGCCGCCTCGATGCTCGCCTCACGGATGATCGCCCCGATGGCGACGCTATGCGGCGTGCTGGCCCGCTGGCAGCAGGTGAAGGCGGCCAAAGAGGGGCTGGACAGCATTATGCAGCTGCCGACCGAGAACCAGCGCGAAGAGACACCGATCCGCCAGGACGTGCTGCGCGGCCACTATCTTTTCGAGCAGGCGCAGTTCCGCTATCACCCGGAAGATCCCCGCATGGCGCTGCGCATTAACCGCCTGGAGATCAAAGCGGGCGAAAAAGTGGCGATCCTCGGGCGCAACGGCGCGGGCAAATCAACCCTGTTGCAGGCGATGGCGGGCGGGATGGATCTGGCGGGTGGTGAACTGCGGCTCGACAACCTCAGCCTGCCGCATCTGGACGTGGCTGACGTGCGGAGAAACGTCGGCTTTATGACCCAAAACGCCCGGCTGTTTTATGGCACCCTGCGCGAGAACATCACGCTCGGCATGCCGCGCGCCACCGATAAAGAGATCTTCGAGGTGCTGGAGATGTGCGGCGCGGCCAGCTTTGTGCAGAAGCTGCCAAAGGGGCTGGATTACCCGATTATGGAGAACGGCGTCGGGCTGTCCGGCGGGCAGCGGCAGTCTATTCTGCTGGCGCGGATGCTGCTGCGCGACCCGAATATCGTGCTGATGGATGAACCGACCGCCTCCCTTGATGAACATACCGAGCGGGAATTTATTCAACGTCTCGGGGCGTGGCTCGGCAACCGCACGCTGGTTGTCGCGACCCACCGCGTGCCGGTGCTGGAGCTGGTGGAGCGCGTGGTGGTACTCAAAGATGGCATGCTGGTGATGGACGCGCCAAAAGCCCAGGCGCTGAACAACAGCCGTATGCAGCAACAGCAGCAGGCAACCGGACGGGAGTGGAAAAATGAAAATCAGTCAGCGTGACGTTGCCGCAGTAGAAGATCTGGATAACGCGCTCGACTCCGAAAGCGGTTATACCGGCGCCCGGCGCATTGTTTTCTTCTCCCTGGTGATGTTTGTGGTGCTCGGCGTCTGGGCGTGGTTCGGCGTGCTGGACGAAGTCTCAACCGGCACCGGAAAAGTGATCCCCAGCTCACGCGAGCAGGTGTTGCAGTCGCTGGATGGGGGGATCCTCACCGAGCTGAACGTGCACGAAGGGGATCAGGTGCAGGCCGGACAGGTGCTGGCGCGGCTGGATCCTACCCGCTCGGAATCTAACGTCGGCGAAAGCGCGGCGCGTTACCGCGCGTCGCTGGCCTCCAGCGCGCGTCTGTATGCCGAGGTGAACGATCTGCCGCTCAAATTCCCGCCGTCCCTGGCGAAATGGACCGACCTGACCGCCGCTGAAACGCGGCTCTACAACTCGCGCCGCGCCCAGCTGGAGGATACCCAGCGGGAGTTGCGCGCCGCGTTAGATCTCGCGAACAAAGAACTGGCGATCACCCAGCGGCTGGTGAAAACCGGGGCCGCCAGCCACGTGGAAGTGCTGCGCCTGCAACGGCAGAAAAGCGACCTGGAGCTGAAGCTCACTGACGTCCGTTCCCAGTATTACGTGCAGGCCCGTGAAGCGCTGTCGAAGGCCAACGCCGAGGTGGATATGGTGTCAGCGATCCTGAAAGGCCGCGAGGATTCCGTTACCCGCCTGACGGTGAAGTCTCCGGTGCGCGGGATCGTGAAAAACATCAAAGTGACAACGATTGGCGGTGTGATCCCGCCCAACGGTGAGCTGATGGAAATTGTGCCGGTGGACGACCACCTGCTGATTGAAACCCGCCTCTCGCCGCGGGATATCGCCTTTATCCACCCTAATCAGGAGGCGCTGGTGAAAATCACCGCCTACGATTACGCGATTTACGGCGGGCTGCACGGGGTGGTGGAGACCATTTCGCCAGACACCATTCAGGACGAAGCGAAGCCGGAGGTGTTCTATTACCGGGTATTTATCCGTACCAGCCAGGATTATCTGGTGAATAAGGCGGGCAGGCACTTCTCGATCGTGCCGGGGATGATAGCGACGGTGGATATTAAGACCGGAGAGAAAACGGTGCTGGATTATATGATCAAACCGTTTAACCGGGCGAAGGAGGCGCTGAGGGAGCGGTAGTCAAACGCCGGGTGGCGGCTGCGCCTTACCCGGCCTACATTCTCGCAGGCCCGCGCAAGCGCAGCGCCGCCGGGCATTAATCCGCACGCAAGACGTGGAATCCGCCTCGAAGAATTAACCTTTAGTCATGCATCACACTTCCCTTCAGCCATGACCAGGGTAATATTACTCGCAGACAAAACGCACTTGCGCACAGTGCAGGAGTGCATTACTATCCACTCAGCTTCAAGGACTGGAGCTTACCAGCATTATGATTAATCATTTTCGGGATCAATGGCTTGAGGATTTTTTTCTCTACGGGAGATCGAGCAATGTTATTCCTTTGAATCTGGAAACAGCGCTTGCAAGAAAGCTCGACATCATCAATGCGGCTATGTCGCACCTGGATTTACGATCGCCACCGGGCAATATGTATGAAGCATTGAGTCCTCCGTTGAAGGGATACTCCTCTATCCGGTTAAACAGACAATACAGGCTTGTATTTCGCTGGTCAGAGGGAAAAGCAGACGATCTCTATCTCTCTCCACACAAGTACACGCAACACAAGTGAGGCATCACCTATGACACTTCAACAGGCACTCCGCAAACCCACCACGCCGGGCGAGGTGTTGCAGTATGAGTATCTTGAACCGCTCAATCTGAAAATCAACGATCTGGCAGAGATGCTAAATGTACACCGCAATACCGTAAGCGCGTTGGTCAATAACAATCGCAAACTTACTGCCGATATGGCGATCAAACTGGCAAAAGCCTTTAATACCACTATTGAATTTTGGCTGAACTTACAGCTAAACGTTGATATCTGGGAAGCGCAATCTAACTCCCGCACGCAGGAGGAGTTAAGCCGGATAAAAACCGTTGCGGAAGTCATGGCGAAGCGAAAATCCGGCAAGCCGGACGTTGCCTGATCCGCTCGCGCCACGCAATACGCTTACCCGACACGGGAACGGCGCATAACGGCATCTGCCATTATGCGCATCCTGTTACAGGGAAATTTTGAGGCGTCGAACCGCTTCTTTAAGCTGCTCATCCGTTGGGGTAACGAAAGACATGCGCAGCGTGGTATGGTCCGGCTCGTTGCAGTAGAAGAACTCACCCGGCACAAACACGACGCCGTTGCTCAACGTTTTTTCCAGCCATTTCGTCGTATTGATGCCGTTGTTCATTTTCGCCCACAGGAACATGCCGCCCTTTGGCTTGTGGAACGACATCACATCGCCCAGCTCCGCTTCCAGTTCCGTTGCAAAGGTCTGGTATTTCTGGCGATAGGCTTCGCGGATCATTTTAATCTGATTCGCCAGACGACCGGTTTTCAGATACTCGTACGTCATCAGCTGCGACAGCGTGCTGGTGTGCAGATCGGTGGTTTGCTTGAGGTTCACCACCGCGCGTTTCAGCCACTCCGGCACCAGCACCCAGCCCACGCGGGTGCCCGGCGCGAGGATTTTAGAGAAGGTGGAGGTGTACACCACGTTATCCTCATTGCCGATATCTTTGGCATGAGCAATCAGCGGGCGGAACGCTTCGTCGGTGTAGTTGATCTCGCTGTACGGGTCGTCTTCGATAATCACGAAGTCATAGCGCTTCGATAATTCCACCAGCTGTTTACGACGCGCTTCGGAGAGCGTCACGCCGCCCGGGTTACCAAAGGTTGGCACGATATAAACCGCTTTGATGGTTTTAGTTGCCACCAGCGCTTCAAGTTCATCCACTTTCATGCCGTCGCCGTCGGTACCGACGGATTCAAATTTCGCCTGCGCCAGGCCAAAGACCTGCAACGCGGCGAGGTAGGTAGGCCGCTCCACGACGACCGTATCGCCCGGGTTGATTAACGCCCGCGCCAGCACGTCAAGCGACTGTTGCGAGCCGGAAGTAATGACCACATCATCGGCTTTACAGGCAATGCCGCGACCTTCAGAGATGCGTTGGATCTCTTCGCGCAGCCCCGGGACGCCTTCCGTCAGACCGTACTGGAATGCTTCGCCAAAATGCTGAGACAGCACGGCATCAGCGGCGATTTTTAAACCTTCATGATCGAACAGGTCCGGATTTGGAATACCGCCACCCAGCGAAATCACGCCTGCCATTTTGCTATGTTTTAATAATTCACGGATGGCAGAGGATTGCAGGCCCTGCGCGCTGCTGGCGAGTTTGTTTGCAGACATTCTTTACTTACCTTCTTTTTTTATATTGTGCCCAATCTTAGCAGAATATGGGCAATAAATTCCGTTAGCTTAGGCAGCGGCCGCAAATCCTGGCGCCACAGTAAATGCACCGGCCTCGGCGCGGGCGTAAACGCTTCCAGAACCCGAACCAGCCTGCCGCTCGCCAGCTCTTCCGCCACCAGCACTTCCGGTTGCAGCAGGAGTCCCGCCCCGGCTCGCGCCGCCATGCGTAAGCCGTAGCCGTCATTGCATCGTAAGACGGCATCACGCTTCCAGCGCACTTCGCCTTCCACACCCGGCAGCCGCCACTCGTTACGCGCCGTCCATACCGTGTGCGACAGGCACAGGTGATCCACCAGATCGGCTGGCGTTTGCGGCGTACCGTGACGCGCCAGATAATCCGGCGCGGCGCAGATCACCATGTTGTAGGGACACAGATATTTCGCCACCAGGTCCTCATTACGGATCTCACCGATACGAATGGCCAGATCGACCCCTTCCTCGACCAGATCAACCATTCGGTTGGTGAGATCCAGTTCGATGCGCACTTCCGGGTAACGCTGCAAAAACGTGGCCGTCAGAGGCGCGATAACGCAGCCGCCAAACGAGGTGGGCGCTGTCACGCGCAGGGTGCCGGCGGGTGTGGCTCGCAGGCGCTCAACCGCGTTTTCAGCAATCGAGACCTGCTCCAGCACGCGCCTGGCCTCTTCGAAATAAACGCGTCCGGCGTCGGTCAGGCTCTGGCGACGGGTGTTGCGCTCCAGCAGCCGCGTGCCGAGCTGCGTTTCCAGCTGCGTAATATACTTCCCGACCATCACCGCCGACATCTCCAGCCGGGCCGCCGCGCCGGTAAAGCTGCCGCTTTCCACCACCGCGATGAACGTCTCCATGCCGCGAAGCTTATCCATATTCCGAACCTCTGGTTAGCAATCTTCTAACATCAACCCAGTTTATCTGAATTTTTATTTATTAAAGAATGAAGGCTCACAACATAAGGAGTCTGCTATGAAAATCGTCATTATTGGTGCCAGCGGTACGGTCGGTCGTGCTGTGACAGAAGAGCTAAGCCGTCGTCACGAGGTGATCAGCGTGGGTCGCACGCAGGGCGACCATCAGGTGGATATCACCTCGCAGGCGAGCGTACAGGCGCTGTTCGAAAAGATCGGCCCGGTGGATGCGATTGTCTCCGCCAGCGGTGGGGTACACTTCGGCCCGCTCGCAACCATGACCGACAGCGAATTCAACCGGGGCTTGCAGGATAAGCTGCTGGGGCAGATTCGTCTGGCGCTGACCGGCCAGCACTACCTGAACGAAGGCGGCTCGATTACGCTGATAAGCGGCATTGTGGCTCACGAGCCGATTGCTCAGGGCATCAATGCCACCACGGTCAATGCGGCGCTGGAAGGGTTTGTGCGCGCCGCAGCCTGTGAACTGCCGCGCGGCATTCGCATTAATCTGATCAGCCCGACGGTGCTGACCGAATCCGCCGAAGCGTACGACGGCTTCTTCCCCGGGTTTGAAAGCGTTCCCGCTGCGACCGTTGCGCAGGCCTACCGCCGCAGCGTGGAAGGGGTACAGAGCGGGCGGGTATATAAAGTCGGCTATTAAGCCTTACGGGCGGCGATCAGCACCAGCATCGGGCGTTCCGCCTCTTCGGCCAGCGCGGGCCAGGCGTCAACCTGCGTCTGCGTTGGTCCCCACTCATTGACTTCGCTTATCGTTAACCCCGCTTTGATCAGTGCGTTAAGCGTGGTGCCCAGCGTGCGGTGGTATTTAATCACCCCGTCCGCCAGCCAGTTGCTGACGCGCTGGCTTTCGTCCTGATAATGGTTCACGCCCCAGAACCGCTCGCCGTTGTCGTCGGTGAGCCAGCCCTGACGGGTGGCGCAGGTATAAATCGGGTGCTCCATCGAGAAGACCAGGCTGCCGCCGGGTTTAAGCGCGCGCTGCACCCTGGCGAATAGCGTGTCCAGTTCCGGCAGATAGTGCAGCGCCAGCGAGCTGTAGACCAGATCGAGGCTATTCGCTTTCAGCGCCAGAGATTCCAGATCGCTACGCTGATAGTGAATCCGATTGTCATCAGTCAGTTCAGCCGCGCGGGCGAGCATTTTTTCTGAAATATCAACACCCGTGACGTCAGACGCGCCCAGCTCGCGCGCTGCGCGACAGAACCATCCGTAGCCGCAGCCGAGATCGACAACCGCTTTACCGGTTAAATCTGGCAGCATTGCCTTGAGCGCGGGCCACTCCGGCGCGCCGTTCAGGCCCTGAACCGAGCGCGGAAGCTGGGCATAGCCTTCAAAAAATGCCGGGTTGTCGTAGATGTTTTGTGCCATAACGGACTCCTTTATCGCAACAGTGGCGAGGGTAAAGCACCCCTCGCCCGTTGACAACGTATCCGTCTTATAAATCACAGCCTGCGCCGGATTTTCTCCACCATGGCTGTGGTTGAGATCCCGTAGCGGTCATGGAGGGTGGGCAACGCGCCCGCATCAAGGAACGCGTCCGGCAGTGCGACGGTATCGAAATCCACGTTCACGCGGTTGCGCATCAACAGCGACGCGACGGCTTCGCACAACCCGCCTACGCTGCTGTGGTTTTCCGCCACGATGACCAGCCGTCCCGGCTTCGCAGCCTGCGCCAGGATCGTCTCTTCGTCCAGCGGCTTAATGGTGGGCGAGTGCAGCACCGCCACGCTGACGTTATCCTTACGCAGCTGCTTCGCCGCCTCCAGCGCACGCATGGTCATCAGGCCTGAGGCGACGATCAGGACATCGTTCCCCTCTTCCAGCAGCGCAGCTTTGCCAATCTTAAACTGGTAGTTGTACTGGTCCAGCACCACCGGCACCTTGCCGCGCAGCAGGCGCATATAGACAGGGCCATCGTGCGCTGCCATCGCCGGCACCGCCTGTTCGGTGTCGATTGCGTCACAGGGATCGATAATCGTCATGCCCGGAATACCGCGCATAATCGCAATATCTTCCGTCGCCTGGTGGCTCGGCCCGTAACCGGTGGTTAGCCCCGGCAGCGCCGCGCAGATCTTCACGTTCAGGTGCTCTTCAGCAATCACCTGATGGATAAAATCGTAGGCGCGGCGGGTGGCGAAGACGGCATAGGTGGTGGCGAAAGGAATAAAACCCTCTTTCGCCATGCCGCCCGCGGCCCCCATTAACAACTGCTCGGCCATGCCCATCTGAAAGAAGCGTTCCGGGTAGGCCTGAGCGAAAATATGCAGATCGGTGTACTTCGACAGATCCGCAGTCATGCCTACGACCTCCGGTCGCTGTTCCGCCAGCTTCACCAGCGCGTGGCCGAACGGTGCGGCTCGCGTCTCCTGGCCCTCTTCCGCGATAGAGGCAATCATCGCCGACGTGGTTAAACGCGGTTTTTTCTCCGTGGTCTGGCTCATTACAGCACTCCTTCAGGTTTGTTGGCATCCAGCACAGCGAGTGCCTTTTGCCACTCGTCAGCATCCACGCGAATAAAATGGTTCTTGTCACGCTTTTCGAGGAACGGCACGCCCTTGCCCATCAGCGTGTCGCACAAAATGACGCGCGGCTGGTTTTCCGGGTAGCGTTTGGCGTTATCAAACGCCGTTACCAGTGAAGGGACATCGTTGCCGTTGACGCGCTGCACGTACCAGCCGAAGGAGGTCCATTTATCTTCCAGCGGCTCAAAGCCGAGGATCGCGTGCGAGTTGCCATCCGCCTGCTGGCGGTTAATGTCCACCAGCACGATCAGGTTCGACAGGCCGTGATGTGCCGCCGACATCGCAGCTTCCCAGGTTGACCCTTCGTCCAGCTCGCCGTCCGACATGGAGTTAACGACCCATGCCGCGCTCTGCTTGCGCTTCAGCCCCAGCGCCATGCCAACGCCAATGCTTAAGCCCTGCCCCAGCGAACCGCCGGAGATCTCCATGCCCGGCGTGTAGGTTGCCATGCCGGACATCGGCAGGCGGCTGTCGTCCGCGCCGTAGGTCTCCAGCTCCTCTTCAGGAACGATCCCCGCTTCAATCAGGGCGGCGTAACAGGCAATGGCGTAGTGGCCGTGAGAGAGCAAAAAACGGTCACGCCCCTCCCACTCCGGCTCGCCCGGCTTAAGGTTCATCCCGTGGGCAAACGCGGTGGCCAGCACATCGGCATAGCCCAGCGCCTGCCCGATGTAGCCCTGCCCCTGCACTTCGCCCATGCGCAGCGCGTAGCGGCGAATGCGCCAGGCCGCGGCGGCAACCTGTTGAACTGTGGTATCCGTCATCGTCGTATCTCCTTAATGGATCAGCATCCCGCCGTTCACGTCGAGCGTGATACCGGTGGAGTAAGAAGAGAGGTCGCTGCCGAGGAACAGCGCGGCGCGGGCAATATCCTGCGCGTCTCCGAGGCGGTTAAGCGGAATGCCCGCCAGAATGGACGTTTTCATCTCATCGCTCAGCTTGCCTGCGGTAATGTCCGTCTGGATAAGACCCGGCGTGATGCAGTTTACGCGCACATTGTCGGGCCCCAGCTCACGCGCCATGGCTTTTGCCAGCCCCAGCACACCCGCTTTTGCAGCGCTGTAGTGTGGGCCGCCAAAGATGCCGCCGCCGCGCTGGGCCGATACCGATGAAATGCAGACGATGCTGCCCGACTTTTGCGCGCGCATAGTGGGAATAACCGCCTGGGACATTAGCAGCGTGCCGCGCAGGCTGACGTCAAGCACCGCATCGTAATTTTCGCGTTTGATATCCATCAGCTTGATCGGCTGAGTTATGCCGGCGTTATTCACCAGAATATCGATGCGCCCGTATTTCCCCAGCACCTGCTCAATGGCGGCATTAACCTGTAATTCATTGCTGACGTTCGCCGCAAGGCCCAGATGTTCGTCGCCAAGGCTCGCGGCGGCAGCCCGGCTGGCTTCAGCGTTTAAATCGATAATCACCACTTTCGCACCCTGTTCAGCATATAATTTCGCCGTAGCGAAACCCAAACCGCGTACGGAAGCCGCGCCGGTAATAACGGCGACTTTATTTTTCAGTAGCATACATTTACTCCATTAGGACAAGAGAGATTTAATGTTTTATTTCGGTTCTTCCAGCAGCATAATCATTATTAAGCCAATGGCTGCGCAAATACCGAAATAAATAAACACGGAATTAAAACTACCTGTTTTATCCAGCAGATAACCTGCCAGCATCGGGGAAACAAATCCGCCGAGATTACCGCCGCTATTGATAATGGACGCGGCAATCGGATAGGTTTTACTGTCCGCAACAGCCATTCCATAAGCCGTAAAAGCGGGCCAGCCGATATTCAGACAGAGGCCGACAAAAAATAACCCGACGCAAACCGCGACGGTGCTTTGCGGAATATTCAGCATAATAACCATCATTAAAACGGTGCTGATGGCGGTAAACATCATGGTCGGTTTACGTCGGCGGCCGAGCAGTTTGTCGGAGACGTAGCCGCCAAAAATCGCACCGATAAATCCACCGATGCACGGCATGCTGGCGACCAGCCCCATGCTCATAAACGTAAAGCCTTTCTCTTTCACCAGATAGAGCGGGATCCACGTCAACAGTCCGTACAGCACGCTGACCATCATAAAATAGGCCAGGCAGTCGCCGAGAATATTCTTCGAGGTAAACAGCCCTTTCACCGTGCTTACCGGGGCTAATTCCCGCACGCGGATCAGCCGATCGAGGCGTGCAAAGCCTGGTGAAATCACGATATTTTCCCGTCTGGCGTCCGGGGTCTCCTGACCGGCGGTAATGGTCTCCAGCTCCGCTTTCGAGACGAATGCGCTCTCGGACGGCCTGGTGCGTACCAGCAGATACCACAGGACGGCAATGACCAATCCTGGGATCGCAAAGGAGAAGAAGACCCAGCGCCAGCCCCAGGTCATGGCGATCCACACTGCCAGCGGCGGCACGAGGATGGGCGCGAACATGGTGGCGGCGATGTAGACGCCCGTGGCCGTGGCCTTCTCCTTTGGCGGAAACCAGTTATTGATGGTGGAGGCCAGCCCGACCGGGCACGGCCCCTCTGTTAACCCCAGCCCCAGGCGGATACACTTCAGGCCCAGAACCGAGGTTGCGGTGCCCATCAGCCAGGTAAAGGCAGAGAAGCCGAATATCGACAGTGCCACCATGCCGCGAATTCCCTTTTTGGCAATAAAAAAGCCCGCAGGAATTTGGCTCAGGGCGTATCCCAAAAAAAACATGCTGGCGATGGCACCGGCTTCGAAATTATTGATATGAAATTCGTCAATGATAAACGGCAGTACTGCACCAATATTTGTTCGGTCAGCATAGTTAATGGCATAAACAATAAAAATTAATGCCAGCACAACGAAACGGTAATTGGTTTTTTTAGTCTTTATGTAGGGGACAGCTTGTTCTATACGAGACATAACTTACCTCATTATTCGAACACCGTGAGTCGTTTTATTATTGCGTTCAACGTCAATATATCGGCTCACCCATGAAACGCCATTCAATAAAGCTCATTTATTGCTGAGATAAATTTGATTCGCGATACAGCTCAAAAAAATAACATCGGGATAAAATTGCCCGCTCGCAGTCTCAATGTTATGTTTTTTATCAATTATCGTGTAAGGAGTAGGCCATGTCCGCGCAGGATCGCCAGACGTTATCGCTGCCCTCGCTCAGAAATTTGCAGGCGTTTATCGCCGTTGCTAACGCCCTGAGCATCCATCAGGCGGCGGAACAGCTCAACGTCACGCCTTCGGCGGTAAGCCACCAGATCGCGTCGCTGGAATCGTGGCTGGGCAAGAAATTATTTATCCGCAGCGGCAAAGGGGTTCAACTCACCCCGACGGGAGAAAAATATCTGCGGGAGGTCTCGGCGGCGATGAGCGCCATCGGGCGCGCCACCGATCAAATCGTGAAAGAAAAAGACAATGCTGTGCTTCGCGTGCACTCTTCCCCCACCTTCGGGCTGTCCTGGCTGTTGCGCCGTCTGGGCAGATTCCGCGCCGAATATCCTGATATCACCATCAATCTCACCTGCTCCTATGAGAACCTACAGTTCGCCAGAGATAATATCGACATTGATATCCGTCACGGTATTCCGGACTGGGACGCCTACCGGGTGATGACCATTAAAAACGACACGCTGGTGGTATTGGCCTCGCCGGACTATGCAGAAGAGCATCCCATCAGCACGCCCGCCGATCTGCTGCAACAGTCGCTTATCTCGTCCACCAGCACTCTCGTGAACTGGGAGAAATGGTTCGCCTGGCACAATATCGACAGGCCCTGGCTTAATTTCAGCCTCAGCTTCGACCGCTCCTACATGAGCTTTGAAGCGGCGCGCATGGGGCTTGGGTTTATTCTGGAGAGCAAAATGATGGCTACCGATCACCTGAAGGATGGCTCGCTGGTGCAGGTGCTGCCTGATGAAATGGGTATCGCCATCAACGCGCACCATCTGGTGATGCCGCACATGAACGAACGCGCGTGGAAGATCCAGCAGTTCGTCGAGTGGATTGACCGTGAGTTGCGATTGTCGGGGTATCACCTGTAGCGATACCCCAACGTGGCGTCAGGCGACCGTGCCCCAGACCAGATTCCCCTTGTGGAACGTCGCGGTGCGCGGAGAAATGCGCGCCACCGCCTCGGCGGAACAGGAGGCGTCAACCAGCACAAAGCTGGCGTCGTCCTGCGCTTTAGGCCACACGCGCTCACCTTTGTCGTTCAGCGGCAGCACGTCGCCGGTGGCGATGCCCAGCGCCCGCGAAAGCGTCTGCTCGTTCGGGCGAATATAGAGCTGGGCGTAGAGGTTGGCTTTCTCCAGCATGTCCCCCAGACCGTACGGCGACCAGTGGTCGATCACGCTGTCGGTACCGGTCATGACAAACACGCCTTTATCACGTAACTGCTTCAGCGGCATGTGCAGGGTGCCAATCGGCACGGTCGAGGCGATGGTTACCTGCTGTGCCGCCATGCGGGTGGCGATCTCATCCACCTGCTGTTCGTTAAGCGTGGCCAGCGCGAAGGCGTGGCTGATGGTCAGCTTCCCCTTCAGCGCCGGCGTTTTCTCCACGGTTTCTACCATGTAGTTCACCGCCGCCACGCCCGCCGGGCTGGTTTCATGCAGGTGAATATCCACCCCTTTGTCGTAATCCAGCGCAATCTGGAACATGGTATCTAGCGATTTCTCCATCGCGCCGTCGACGCTGGTTGGGTCCAGCCCGCCCACATAATGCGCCCCCGCCTGCATCGCCTCGCGCATCAGCTTTTCAGAATTCGACAGCAGCAGGCCGTGCTGCGGGAAGGCAACGATTTCGCAGTCAAAGCCTGCGCCCCGGCGCGCCAGTACCGCCTGCAAATTTTCCAGGTTTTTCAGGCCGGAAACCGGCTCTATGTTGCAGTGGCTGCGGGCGATGGTGGACCCTTTGGACTGGATCAGGTCGATCAGCTTTTCGGCGCGTTCTTGCGTGTAGGGCTGTAACTCCGGCAGCAGCTTCTGCTCCAGGCGGATCATGTCCTGAATGGTGGTGCCCGCCGGACGGTTCAGGGAGCGCCACGGGCCGCCGTAGAAGGTTTTATCCAGGTGAATGTGCATGTCGCGCATCGCCGGAAGCATCAGCTTTTTACCCGCGTCGTAGTGCGGCAGGGTCGCGTCGGCGTGGCTGCCGTTATCGCGCAGGGCGACGATTTTCCCGTCTTTGATCTCCAGCGTTTTCAGCTCGGTGCGGGTGCTTGTCGCCACGCTGCCGTCGTAGTTAAACCCGGCTTCCAGCAGCACGTTGTCGAGATAGTAATGTTTTGCGGTGATGTTCATCGGTTTACCCGTCTCGCAGGTTGCCTTTACAGAATCGGCAGCATACGCGACGGAACCCGTGGCGCCAAACAGCGCGCAGGCAGTAACCATTTTGCCGCTCTGGCTGATAAACTCGCGGCGGCTTTTATTCTCACTCATCTTATCTTCCTTCATTAATAATATGGGTACCCGTTTCACCGCGCAGCGCTGCGGGCAGGCAGTCCGGCGAGGTGATGATTACGCGCCTGCCGCCATGGCGTAAAAATTCCAGCGAAGCGACGATTTTTGGCAACATGCTACCTGCCGGGAAGTGGCCTTCATCCATGTAGCGCGTCATCTGCGCCACGTTGACGGTATCCAGCGCCTGCTGGTTCGGCTTGCCGAAGTTCACGCACACTTTCTCCACGCCGGTGGTGATCACCAGCACGTCGGCGCGGATCTCGCGCGCCAGCAGCGCGGTGGAGAGATCTTTATCGATAACCGCATCCACGCTCTGGTAATCGCCCTGTTCACTGCGCACCACGGGAATGCCTCCACCGCCCGCGCCGATGACCACAAAACCTTTCTGCGTTAGCGCCTTAATCGCATCCGCCTCGACGATGCGCCGCGGCTGGGGCGAGGCCACCACGCGGCGATAGCCCCGGCCTGAATCCTCGACAAAATGCCAGTCCGGGTGCGCGAGCTGTAGCTCGTCGCGCTGCGCCTCGCTGAAGAACGCGCCGATCGGTTTTGTCGGGTGCGTAAAGCCGGGATCGTTTTTATCCACCTCCACTTGGGTGACGACCGTGACCGCCTTTTGCTCGCCACGCGCCGCCAGGCGGTTGTTGAGCGCCTGCTGGATCAGGTAGCCGATGCCGCCCTGGGTATCCGCCACGCAGTTTGCCAGCGGGGTCAGCGGCAGCCCTTCCCGCTCGTGAGCGATTTCGGCGCGGCGCAGATCCAGCCCCACCTGCGGGCCATTGCCATGGGTGAGCACGATGTCATAGTCCGAGGCCAGCATTTCGAGCACCGACTCAGCCACCGCTTTGACCGCCTGCGCCTGATGCTCAATCGACTGGCTGGCGTTGTCTTTGATAATGCTGTTGCCGCCGATGGCGACGACCATAAGCTCTTTCATTTTGTTTCCTTTAGAAGGTGCGTTCTGGTGCCCTCACCCCGGCCCTCTCCCACAGGGAGAGGGGGATTAACAGAGGTATCCAGCACATGCTTCACCACAAACATCCCGCCCATCATCAGGTAGGCCGTGACAAACATCAGGGAACTGCCCTCGGCAAAGCCCACCACCGGGGCGTGGATCACGCCAAACAGCGCCAGCAGCGCGCCTCCTGCGGCGGCGACGGCCCCGCGCAGCGGTTTGTTGATAATGGCGAAGATGGCGATACAGCCCCAGAGCATGCTGGCGAGCGGCGCGCCGTTGCCGAGATGCATCAAGCCTTCGTAGTAGATCCCCTTGCTGTGCAGCACGTCGGTGCCGATTTTCGCCGCGCTGGTCCCCGCGGCGCTCATCACGCTGTTCATCATGGTCAGCGCCCAGTTGGCGATCCACGGGAACAGGCAGATGAAGATGACGGGCACCTCCACTTTCGGGGTTTCCCTCACCACCTGGTTGGCGGTGACGACGCCGATAAACACCAGAATCGGCACGATGGCGGTCATCGGTATGATGGCGAGCATAAAGGCCCCCAGCCCGAACAGCGGCACGATGAACATGGTCACGCCGGACGCCAGGGTGTAGCCGATGCTGGCGCCCATCGCTTTCCAGCCAGGATGGCCGACGTAGACCGTGACCGGGAACGGATTGCCCATCAGGCAGCCGAGCATCGAGGCCAGACCGTTCGCCAGCATTACCTTGCGGGTCGGGTATTCATCCCCCGCCGCGTGGGCGCTTTCGATGTTCTCCAGGTCAAAGATGTAGTTTGCCAGCCCCAGCGGTACGGCGGACGCCAGATAAGGCAGCGCGTGCGGCAGCCCCTGCATAAAGCTGTCCACGTGCACTTCCGGCGGGTTAAAGCCGAAGGATGACATGGACGCTTTAATGGCATCCGGGCTTTGCAGGCCGGAGATCCACGCAAGTAGAGTACCGGCAATTAACAGCAGCAGGCCGGTCGGGATACGGGCGAAAATCGGCTTTTTACCGAACCAGTTAATGAAGATCAGCAGCAGGACGATAAACGACACGGTCGGCGCTTCGAACGCCTGCAACATCGGGTTCATCGCCAGCAGCAGCAAGCCAAGACCGGACAGGCACGACAGCAGCACGGTGCGCGGGATCATCTTGCGGATGGTTTCCCCCAGGAAGGAACCGCCCGCGAGGATCATCGCTTCCACAAAGCACCACACCAGGCCAATCTGAATCGCGAAATCCGCATCGCCAGTTTGCTGGTAAACCGGCATTAAGACCAGGAAGGTCACGGTAAAAATCGACGGCGCGCTCGGGCCGGACGGCAACGCGGTGACGTCCGTTCGTCCGGTAGCGCGCGCCATTTGCAGGCCAAACCACGTATAGCAAAGACTCGCCACCAGCACCGCCAGCCCGAAGGCTGGCGCGATGCGTCCATAAACAATCTCCTTCGGGATGCCGACGACAAAAATGAGCAACCCCATCATGGTCAGCAAATTGGTCAGGTTGTTGGTCATCAACCCGAAATAAGCTGCCCAGTCACCTCTTTTCCACTCCAGTTTCATGTTTTTCATGGATGCATACCTTATAGAACGTAGCGATCGCGGAAGGTCAACAGCGCCTTTTCAAAACAGCTAAACGGCGGGTGAACGATGCCCGCCCCAATCATGCCGATCCCGGCGTCCTTGTGGGCAATGGCGGTATTAATGACCGGCAGAATGCCGCTGCCCGCAACCTTCGTGATGTCGATGGCGGTCGGGATCCCCATAAAGGAGAGCAGCGGAATGGTGACGTTCGGGTTTTCGCCGAGGGTGATTTCGCGCATCTGGCGAGAAAAATCGATGGCTTCCTCCACCGTGCCGCCCACCAGCGCAACGATGGCCGGGGCCGTCGCCATCGCAAAGCCGCCGATGCCGTAGGTTTCGGTAATCGCGCTGTCGCCGATATCCAGCCCGGAGTCTTCCGGCTTATAGCCCGCGAACATCGGGCCGATCACCTGCTGCGCCGGGCCGGTAAACCACTGCCCCGGCAGGCCGGAAACGCGCAGGCCGAACTCGTAGCCGTTGCGCGCCATGGTGGTGACGACGGTGCTGTACTCAATGCCGTGGGCGGCATCCAGCGCGGCCTTACACATCGCCATCCACGTCGGACCGGAGAAGTAGTCGCTGCTGGCGACAAACTCGAACACTTCACGCTGCTGCGCCACCGGATAGCCCGCCTGGATCAGCCCCGGCGTCAGCGCCTGAATAAGCAGCGTGGTGCCCGCGTTGTTGCGGTTGTGGCACTCGTCGCCCATGTGCAGCGCCTGGGCCAGCATCAGGCGCAGGTCGATTTCGCCGATAATCTTCATCGCGTCGCGCAGCATCGGGCCGAGCACGTCGCGCATCCAGTTCAGGCGCTCGATCACGCTCTGGTCATTAGCCCCCATACGCAGGATCTTCGCCATCTGCTCGCTGAGGTTGGTGAAGGCGCGGTTGCCGTAAGTTTTGTTCTCAACGATGTGCATAAACATCGACGCGGAGGTGACGCCCGCCATAGAGCCCACACAGTCGTGCTCGTGGCACGGCGAGAAGGTGATGTCACCTGACGCCGCCAGCCTTGCGGCGTCCTCCAGATCCGTCGCCAGCCCTTCAAACACCAGCGCGCCGGTAACCGCACCTTTCATCGCACCGCACATGTTTTCCCAGGTAACTGGCGGACCGGCGTGCAGAATGGTCGTGCGGGTCATGCCCGGCACCACGTTGATGGCCTGGTCATAGCCCACCAGCACCGGATGGGACTGAATAATCCGCTCCAGGGCAATTTTGTTTGCGGCGGCAATTTTCTCCGCCAGCGGTTTTTCCGCCAGCTGGTCGAGCGCTTCAACAACCTGCATATTGCCCTGCCCCGGCGGCGTCCAGTCGAGCTGGGTCACGGGAACGTGCTGCTTTTTGAGGTCGTCGCTGAACATCGCAATGCCGACGTTAATGACGTTTAGCGGCTGGTTGAATAAAGTGGTCATTATGCTTTCTCCCCTTTGCAGACAAATTCGCGTGCCAGTAATCCGGTGTTGGTGCTGCTGCTGGCCCAGATGACGCCTGCGTCGGTCAGCAGCTGGCACTGCTGCGCCAGCGACTGCGGATCCTGATCGGTGCCGAGCACGTAGCCGAGAATTTCCAACGGACGGTTGTCGGCGTTCGCGATCGCCTGTGCCTTTTTGATCGCCTCGATCATCACCCCCACCGGATCGTCGTGCGCGCCAAAGCCCAGCACGAAGTCCATCACGATGACGCCCACCTGCGGATCGCGCGCCTCCTGTAGCAGGCGGCTGATGCGGTTGGTCGGGTCGATCATTGGGTGTGGCTTGCCGTTGGTGAAATCATCGTCACCGAAATCAAGGAAGGTGTGGGCCTGGCTAACGCTGATATCTTTCAGACGCCTGGCCGGGTCCGGCTGGATGTTGCTGTAAACATCGTCAAACTTCTCCAGCGCGGCAAACATCGCTTCGTCGCACAGGGTGCCGCCGCAGAACAGGCCGCGAATGTACTTCTGCTGCGACGTCAGGCGGGTGCGTACCTCTTCGATCAGCGGCCAGTTGAGCGGATGTAAATCCAGGTCGTCTTTTTTAATGCCGGTAAGCAGCACCGCTTTCAGGGCCGCCTCTTTGGTGCCACGAGCAAACTGCAAACCGTCTTCATCGGCAGGCGGTTCGTTGCGGCCCAGGAAGCACACAACTACAGGCTTGCGGCAGGCGCGTGCCCGGGCCAGCACCTTCTCAGCCACCGCGGGTGCTGGCGGTTTGGAGATGAGCGCTATCACCCGAGTAGCGTCGTCCGCCTCCAGCATGTCGATGGCGTCGAGCATCATCAGGCCGCCGATCTTCTCGCTAAGATCGCGTCCGCCGGTGCCGATCAACTGCGACACGCCGCTGCCGAACTCATGAATGCGCACGCTCAGCTCCTGGCTGCCGGTACCGGAGGCGCCAACGATGCCAATCGTCCCGCGACGCACCGCGTTGGCGAAGCACAGCCCCGCGCCGTTGATAATGGCGGTGCCGCAGTCTGGCCCCATCATCAGCAGACCCTTTTCATGCGCCAGCTGCTTCAGCGCCAGCTCGTCGTCGAGCGATACGTTATCGGAGAACAGCATCACGTTAAGATCGTTTTCCAGCGCCTGACGCGCTTCCCGGGCGGCGAAGGTGCCGTTGACGGAAATCACCGCCAGGTTGCTGTCCGGACGATGGGTTTTGGCGCTGGCAATCGACGCGTAGCGTGCTTCATGGGAGCCCGTGCGCTCTTTACGCGTGAACAGCGCTTCAATGGCGGCCAGGGTTTCATCATTTGCCGCGTCGCCTTTAATCACGATCATCAGGTCGCCATTTTTCGCGTCCGCTAATTCCGGCGTTAATAGCCCGAGGTTTTTTAATACGCCTTTGTTCATTTCCGTCGCCATCGCCACAAACGCCTGCTCGACGCCCGGCAATTTATTGGCTTTGGTGGAAACCGACATTAAGGAAACCGAATCGAAATACGTATTCTTTTTTATGACGATTTTGGTTGGCATTATTTTCACCTGTTTAAGATAAAAGGGGGTCGCCGTCGTGCTAAATGCACGTCGGTAACAATGCGTTTTTTCAGTAACGGCCAGCCAGGGGAAGGCTGACCGAATGCGCTACGCGCCTGCCGCCAGCAGCAGGTCTGCGATCGCGTTGAAGCCTTTTTCCCGTGCCAGTTCGAGCGGGGTTTTGCCGTATTTATCGGTCATGTGCGGGTTCGCGCCGTGATCCAGCAGCAGCTTCACAATTTCCTGCTGCTTTGCGCCGCCGTCGTTTAATACGATGGCCTCCAGCAGCGGCGTCCAGCCGACAAAATTGGTGTGGTTGACATTGATGTCGGTTTTTTCCAGCAGCTCACGCACGATTTCAACGTGCCCTTTTTCACTGGCAGGGGTAATGCCCACGCCACCAAAGCGCGTCAGACGGTCGAGATCCGGATCCGCCGGAAGGAGAATGCGCAGCAGGGTTAAATCATTGGTCAGGCAGCTGATCAGGAAGGGGTTAAAACAGGTCTGGTCCTGTTTATCAATATCCGCCCCGGCGGCAATTAAAAATTCCACACAGGCGTAATGCTTTTTCAGGCTGGCAATAATAATGGCGGTTCTTTTCTGGCGGTTGGTTACGTTAATATCCACGCCTTTTTCCAGGCAGGCTTTTAGCGCGTCGATATTGCCCTCTTCTGCCGCCAGCAGAAATTCTGTAACCAGTGCAGTTGCAGACATATTCAGACTCCCTATGTTTCACTTCTGATGACCTGAGAATAGCAACAGCCTGGTCATAAAAGAATCCGCTTAAAAATGATTCATCGACACGCAATTCATTGTTGAGTTAAATTCAACGGTCCGGCAGAAACGTGCGTCTGTGCAACCTTTTTCTTATGTTTTACCGCTTTTACACGCTTCAGGCTGCATTATCCTTATGGCTGAAAAAGCCTTACACAGCGCGGCCCTACGTAAAAATACAGAACTGTGACCAACATCAACTATGATGTAACGCCAGTGTTAAAATATGTTCAAAACTGATGGTCACCAGGAGCCATAATATGAATTCCATCTTTACCGAAGAGAATTTGCTGGCCTTCACCACCGCGGCACGTTTTGGCAGTTTTAGCAAAGCGGCTGCCGAGCTGGGCGTAACCACCTCGGCAATCAGTTACACCATCAAACGCATGGAGACCGGCCTGGACGTGGTGCTGTTTGTACGCAACACGCGCAGCATTGAGCTGACCGAATCCGGTTTTTATTTTTATCGTAAAGCGACCGACCTGCTGAATGACTTTCATGCCATCAAGCGCGGGATTGATACCATTTCTCAGGGCATTGAGACGCGAGTGCGCATCTGCATAAATCAGCTTTTGTATACGCCACGCCATACCGCGCGTTTGCTCCAGGTGCTGAAAAAACAGTTTCCCACCTGCCAGATCACGGTGACGACCGAGGTGTATAACGGCGTCTGGGATTCCATCATTAATAATCAGGCCAATATCGCCATTGGCGCGCCGGATACGCTGCTGGACGGCGGCGGCATTGATTATACCGAGATAGGCGCGATCCGCTGGGTATTTGCCATCGCGCCCACGCATCCGCTGGCGTTCGCCCCGGAGCCCATCTCCGAAAGTCAGCTGCGTCTGTATCCCAATATCATGGTCGAGGATACCGCGCATACCATCAATAAGAAGGTGGGCTGGCTGCTTCACGGTCAGGAGGCGATTCTGGTGCCGGACTTCAACACGAAATGCCAGTGTCAGATCCTGGGGGAAGGTATTGGATTTTTACCGGAATACATGACGCGTGAGGCGGTGGAGGATGGGCTGCTGGTAACGCGGCGAATCAATAATCCGCGCCAGGATTCGCGCATGCTGCTCGCCACGCAGCATGCGGCGACCGGTCAGGTCACGCGCTGGATAAAACAGCAATTTGGCCCCGAAGGCGTGCTGACCCGGATCTACAGTGACTTACTGTGGCGTACCTAGCTCTTCGTCTGAACCCAAAATGCGTGGATAAGACCGGGGAAGTAGCCCAGGATGGTCAGAAGGATATTCAGAATAAACGCCCAGCCCAGCCCCTTGCCAAGCAGCACGCCCAGCGGCGGGAGAATAATCGTAAAAAGAACGCGCCAAAAACCCATAAATAACTCCGTGCAAGCTAACCAATTGAAAATTATAAAAGACACTTCTCTAAGCGTAGCCAGTTTAAGGGTAACTGCCATTCATCTCTCGCGCTTTTACCTGCCTTTACCCTCTTTACACTGGCTTAAACCCGGCCTTAAATGCTCTACTGTTCTGAAATTGACCGTAAGGAAACATAATGTCTCTTCCTCTTATTTCGCCGCAGCAGGCAAACGCGCTTATTGCTGAAGGCGCCAAACTTATCGATATTCGCGACCCCGACGAGTATGCCCGCGAGCATATTCCGGTGGCGCACTCCATTCCGCTGGATTCGTTACCCGGCGGGCTTAACGCGGCGCCGGGAGAAACGGTGATTTTCCACTGTCAGTCCGGCGCACGAACCTCAAACAATGCTGCTCGTCTGGCGCAGGCAGCATCCCCTGCGAACGCCTGTGTGGTTGAGGGAGGCATTCAGGGCTGGAAACAGGCCGGGCTGCTGACCGTTGAAGATCGATCGCAGCCGCTTCCGCTGATGCGTCAGGTGCAGATCGCTGCCGGGCTGCTGATCCTCTGCGGCGTGGTGTTGGGTTACAGCGTCTCCAGCGGTTTTTTCCTGCTGAGCGGTTTTGTGGGCGCCGGGCTGCTGTTCGCCGGAGTGACAGGTTTTTGCGGTATGGCGCGACTTCTGAAAGTGATGCCGTGGAACCGACGTACCTGATAAGGAGTATCTGAAAGATTAGGCTGTACCCCGTCCCGGACGTGGGCTATGGTGAAGATCATGACAATGATTAGGAGGTGCTATGTTTTCTGTCGGTGATTATGTCCAACCGCGTCAGGGCGGTCCGAAACTGAAAGTGCTCGAAGTGAATGGTGAAAACATTGTGGCCGTGCAGGCCAGCGATGAGCAGGGCGAGAAATATCACCTGAAAGCGGCGGACGTAGTTCTGTACTCCGAAGAAGGTGACTTTGGCGTCTGCTAAGTCAATAATCGGGCGGAATACACCGCCCGAATAATCATCAGATCAGGAAATCGTCCAGCGATTTACCGTTTGCCAGTGCGGTCGCAATTGGCTTTGGCGTACGTCCCTGACCGGTCCAGGTTTTTTCTTCACCGTTCGCGTCAATAAAACGATATTTCGCCGCACGCGCTTTACGTTTTTTCGTCGGCTGACCCGCCTGCGCCAGGTCACTGCCTAACAGATCGCTCGGAGAAATACCGTCAGCTTTCATCAGTTCCAGCAGAGCATTAATTTTATCCTGCTGTTCAGCGCGTTGACGCTCTAATTCAGCCTGCTCGCTGCGTTTTTCTTCAGTGACAATCCGGAATTTTTCCAGCACTTCTTCCAGAACATCCATGGATAATTCACGTGCCAGCGCCCGGAGGGTACGAATATTATTAAGATTCTGTAACGTTAAAGCCATAATAATGAAAAACCTTTCTTCTTGTGTATAACATAAATCAGGCAACAGAATAATTGATTTTGGTTCTGATATCTACCCACCGTGACGTTTTGACATTATTGTAAATGTTTTAGAATATCCCGTTAATATAACCCTGAAATATATGTCTGTTTTAAAGCGTAATATACCGCCCTTCCCCAGGCCAAAAAACCCTGTTTTAAACCGTTCAAAAAACCGCCTCCAAAATCCCACACAACAAAGGTTTCACACGCGCATAGATAATCTAATTCATTGATATATTTCACTAAAATAGGCGCGAGGAGAGAAAATAACGAAGCGCGCAAAAAACGCACAATTTTAGAGAATTTTATGGCTAAAGCGCCAGTAAATAAAAATTAATCACTACTTGTTAGTTAAAAGCCAGAGAGATACGCTATACACTCAAAACAAACCAACCTAAAGCACTAAAGGCCGCAGGTAAAACGCCACTTTTTTGTCCTGTTCGAGGAGTTCAGACATGTTCTCACCGCAGTCTCGCCTGCGCCATGCGGTAGCGGATACGTTCGCGATGGTCGTTTACTGTTCCGTCGTGAATATGCTGATTGAAATTTTCCTGTCGGGAATGTCCTTTGAGCAATCTCTCTCGTCGCGCCTGGTGGCCATTCCGGTGAATATCATGATCGCCTGGCCGTACGGCCTGTACCGCGATGCAGTGATGCGTTTAGCCCGGCGTATTAGCCCGGCGGGTTGGGTAAAAAACCTGGCGGACGTGCTGGCTTACGTGACGTTCCAGTCCCCGGTGTATGTGTTTATTTTGCTGACGGTGGGCGCAGACTGGCATCAAATCGCCGCTGCGGTAAGTTCAAATATCGTGGTATCCATGCTGATGGGTGCGGTGTACGGTTACTTTCTTGACTACTGCCGCCGCCTGTTCAAAGTCAGCCCTTATAGCCAGGCAAAAGCGTAAGGTAAGGCGACTGGCTCATGCCAGTCGCAGAGTTATTGTACGTCGCCAAACAGCCCTTTCAGGAATCGCTCCAGCGCCATACGCGAGCTGAAACCGTGCGGAATACCATAATGTTCATGCGTCTCGCCGCCTAAATAGAGCGGAAATTGCTGATAATGATCGCAGGTTTTAATATCCGAGGCGGGCTCAGCAAATGACAGGCTTCTGTCTTTGAGTGTCGGGTGAATAATGAGAGCAGTACGCCCCATTCTTGCTTCACGGTTGACGTAAACATAATTCTCACCACGGCGATATCCGTACGCTTTTGATGTTACCTCATCCATGGTGAACCCTTCTTTTTCAAGAACGCGCGCCACCTCATCGGGTCGTAAATACATATCTTTTCCTCATTATCATTCCTGCCCGGCAACCTTACAGTATTCAGCATTAGCAGGGCTTTCAGAATATTCCATAAACTGCCCGATAAGCCGTGACTCGCTTCAGATATTACATTTCTGGACTAAACTAAACGGGAACACAAATTATGGAGGATCGTATGTTTAACAGACCGAACCGAAACGATATTAATGACGACACACAGGATATTCGTAACGATGTCAGCCAATTAGCGGACACGCTGGAAGCCGTATTGAAATCCTGGGGCTCTGACGCGAAGGACGAAGCAGATGCCGCGAAACGTAAGGCTCAGTCTCTGCTGCGTGAAACGCGGGCAAGGATGAACGGCCGCTCACGTACCACTCAGGCGGCCTGCGACATGGCCAGCTGCGCCACCACCTTCGTACGTGAAAAACCGCTTTGTACGCTGGGAACGGTCGCGGCGGTCGGGATTTTTGTCGGCGCCCTGCTTAGTCTGCGTAAGTAAGCGCGCGTTCTTAGCCCCGGTAGCCTCAGGCGCCGGGGCTTTTCTTTGTCTGACAACCTGAAAAAACCGTACAGCCCGCCCTGCCCCGCCAGGCTCATCATCGGGGCCTTATTAATCTGAATTTCCCATATCTTGTGTGGTTGAAACTTATATAAACTACATCTAGTATTCCCTTTAGTAAGACACACACAATATGACGCGTTTACTCGCGCCGTCCTCTCATTCTAAATGGAAATGCGAATCATGAGCATTATTATTTACACTCGTAACGATTGTGTTCAGTGCCACGCCACGAAACGGGCGATGGAGAGCCGCGGCGTGGCATTTGAGATGGTCAATATTGATCAGGTGCCCGATGCGGCAGACACCCTGCGGGCGCAGGGTTTCCGTCAGCTTCCGGTTGTGGTTGCCGGCGACACCAGCTGGTCTGGCTTCCGTCCGGACATGATCAACCGCCTTGCCGCTCAGGGCGTCAGTGCATGAGCACGCTGGTCTACTTTTCCAGCAGCTCGGAAAACACGCTTCGGTTTATGGAGCGTCTCGGGCTGCCCGCGATACGCATTCCGCTGAACGAGCGGGAGCGTATTCAGGTAGACGAACCCTACATTCTGGTGGTGCCCAGCTATGGCGGTGGCGGCACCGCAGGGGCTGTGCCTCGTCAGGTGATCCGCTTTCTGAACGATCCCCATAACCGACAGCTTATTCGCGGCGTGATCGCCGCAGGCAATCGCAACTTCGGCGAGGCCTTTGCCCGCGCCGGGGATGTCATCTCTCAAAAATGCGGCGTGCCGTATCTCTATCGTTTTGAACTGATGGGGACACAGCAGGACGTAGAGAACGTGCGTAAAGGAGTGAACGAATTTTGGCAACGACAACCGCAGAGCGCGTGATTCAGGCAACGCCGGATTACCACGCATTAAACGCCATGCTAAACCTCTATGACCGGGAGGGGCGCATTCAGTTTGATAAAGATCGTGAGGCGGTGGACGCCTTTTTTGCCGCTCATGTGCGCCCGAACAGCATCGTTTTTGGCAGCCAGCAGGAACGTCTCGACTGGCTGGTAAAAGAGGGTTATTACGAAGAGCGTGTCCTGACCCGCTACGACCGCGCCTTCGTGGTGGCATTGTTTGAACGGGCGCACGCCAGCGGTTTTCGCTTCCAGACGTTTCTCGGCGCGTGGAAGTATTACACCAGCTACACCCTGAAAACCTTTGACGGCAAACGCTATTTAGAAAGCTTTGAAGATCGGGTGGTGATGGTGGCGCTGACGCTGGCGCAGGGCGATGAAGTGCTGGCCGAAAGTCTCACCGAGGAGATCCTCTCCGGCCGCTTCCAGCCCGCCACGCCAACGTTCCTTAACTGCGGGAAAGCCCAGCGCGGCGAGCTGGTCTCCTGCTTCCTGCTGCGTATTGAAGACAATATGGAGTCGATTGGCCGTGCGGTAAATTCGGCGCTACAGCTTTCGAAACGCGGCGGCGGTGTGGCATTTCTGCTTTCGAACCTGCGGGAAGCGGGCGCGCCGATTAAGCGCATCGAAAATCAGTCCTCCGGCGTCATCCCGGTGATGAAGATGCTGGAAGATGCCTTTTCGTACGCCAACCAGCTTGGCGCGCGTCAGGGCGCGGGTGCGGTTTATCTGCACGCGCACCACCCGGACATTCTGCGTTTTCTGGATACCAAACGTGAAAACGCCGATGAAAAGATCCGCATTAAAACCCTGTCGCTCGGCGTGGTGATCCCGGATATCACGTTTAAGCTGGCTAAAGAGAATGCCGACATGGCGCTCTTCTCACCGTATGATGTTGAGCGGATTTACGGCAAAGCCTTTGGCGACGTGGCGATAAGCGAGCTGTACGACGAGCTGGTGGCCGACGATCGCATTCGTAAAAAAACCATCAACGCCCGGGATTTCTTCCAGACGCTGGCTGAAATTCAGTTTGAATCCGGTTATCCGTACATCATGTACGAGGATACGGTGAACCGCGCCAACCCGATTGGCGGGCGCATCAACATGAGCAATCTGTGCTCGGAGATTTTGCAGGTCAACAGCGCGTCCAGCTACGACGAGAACCTCGACTACGCGGACGTGGGCAAGGATATCTCCTGTAACCTAGGGTCGCTGAATATTGCCCACACCATGGACTCTCCCGATTTTGGCCGCACGGTAGAGACCGCCATTCGCGGACTGACGGCGGTATCAGACATGAGCCACATCCGCAGCGTACCGTCTATTGAAGCGGGCAACGCCGCGTCGCATGCCATCGGCCTTGGGCAGATGAACCTGCACGGCTATCTGGCGCGGGAGGGCATCGCCTACGGCAGCCCCGAAGGGCTGGATTTCACCAACCTTTATTTCTACACCGTCACCTGGCATGCGGTGCATACCTCGATGATGCTGGCGCGCGAACGCCACCAGCGGTTCGCAGGCTTTGAGCAGTCCCGCTACGCCAGCGGAGAGTATTTCAGCCAGTATCTGGAAGGCGACTGGCAGCCGAAAACCGAAAAAGTACGCGCGCTGTTTGCCCGCGCTGGCATCACCCTGCCGACGCGTGAGATGTGGCAACAGCTGCGTGAAGAGGTGATGCGCTACGGCATTTATAACCAGAACCTTCAGGCGGTGCCGCCAACCGGCTCCATTTCCTATATCAATCACGCCACGTCGAGCATCCACCCCATCGTGTCGAAGATTGAAATCCGTAAGGAAGGCAAAACCGGGCGCGTCTACTACCCTGCCCCGTTTATGACCAATGAGAATCTGGCTCTGTACCAGGACGCCTATGAAATTGGCCCGGAAAAGATCATTGATACCTACGCCGAGGCGACTAAACATGTGGATCAGGGGCTGTCGCTGACGCTCTTCTTCCCGGACACCGCCACCACGCGGGATATCAACAAAGCGCAGATCTACGCCTGGAAGAAAGGCATCAAAACGCTGTACTACATTCGCCTGCGCCAGCTCGCGCTGGAAGGCACCGAAATTGAAGGCTGCGTGTCCTGCGCGCTGTAAGGAGAATGGATGAAACTGTCACGCGTAAGCGCCGTTAACTGGAACAAAATTCAGGATGATAAAGACCTGGAGGTATGGAACCGCCTGACCAGCAACTTCTGGCTGCCGGAAAAGGTGCCGCTCTCCAACGATATTCCGGCCTGGCAAACTCTGAGCCATGCCGAGCAGCAGCTGACAATCCGCGTCTTCACCGGCCTGACGCTGCTGGACACCATTCAGAATACCGTGGGTGCGCCCGCGCTGATGAGTGATGCGCTGACCCCGCACGAGGAGGCGGTAATGTCGAATATCAGCTTTATGGAGGCGGTGCATGCCCGCTCTTACAGCTCGATTTTCTCCACTCTGTGCCAGACCAGGGACGTGGACGCCGCCTACGCCTGGAGTGAAGAGAGCGCGTCATTGCAGCGCAAGGCAGATCTGGTGCTGGAATATTACCGGGCCGACGAGCCGCTGAAGAAGAAGATCGCCAGCGTATTCCTGGAATCTTTCCTCTTCTATTCCGGCTTCTGGCTGCCTATGTACTGGTCGAGCCGGGGCAAGCTCACCAACACCGCCGATTTGATTCGCCTCATCATCCGCGATGAAGCGGTACACGGGTATTACATCGGCTATAAGTACCAGAAAGGACTGGAGAAAGTCACCCCGGAAAAACGCGAGGAACTCAAAGGTTTTGCCCTCGATTTACTGATGGATCTGTATGACAACGAGCTGAGTTATACCGAGGAGCTGTACGCCGGAACGGGCTGGGAAGAGGACGTAAAAGCCTTCCTCTGCTACAACGCCAACAAGGCGCTGATGAACCTGGGCTACGAAGCGTTATTCCCACCGGAAATGGCGGAAGTGAACCCGGCGATCCTCGCGGCGCTGTCGCCCAACGCCGATGAAAACCACGACTTCTTTTCCGGGTCCGGCTCGTCGTACGTGATGGGTAAAGCGGTGGAGACGCAAGACGAGGACTGGGATTTTTAATGAATGAATTAACGTTCATTAATTAACTCTGCATTTCATTATTTCCAGCCAAATATTCCACCAGGTACTACACTGTAATTTCCCCGTCATATTCGCCTGAAACACACCGATTCAGGCGAAATTTCCCCATGCAGCAGCAAAAAATTGAGAAAAATTCAAACCGCCCTCAGCCCTTTATTCATGGGAAATTCAGCCGTTTCGCTTGCGGCAAAATTCCGGCCTCCGGCCGGCCCAGGGTTGTCTCAGATTCTGAGTATGTTAGGGTAATGCCAGTTAACTATTTACCATGGTAATCATATCGACATAAACAAATAACAGGACACTCTCTATTGCATGGCAATTAAATTAGAAGTGAAAAATCTTTATAAAGTATTTGGCGAGCACCCGCAGCGTGCTTTCAAATATATTGAGAAAGGCCTTTCTAAAGAGCAAATTCTGGAAAAAACCGGGCTATCGCTTGGCGTTAAAGACGCCAGTCTGGCCATTGAAGAAGGCGAGATTTTTGTCATCATGGGATTATCCGGCTCGGGTAAATCCACTATGGTTCGCCTTCTCAATCGCCTGATTGAACCCACCCGCGGACAGGTGCTGATTGACGGCGTTGATATCGCCAGAATATCAGACGCGGAACTCCGCGAGGTGCGCAGAAAGAAAATTGCGATGGTGTTTCAGTCATTTGCACTGATGCCGCACATGACGGTACTCGATAATACCGCCTTTGGCATGGAGTTAGCCGGTATCCCCGCTCAGGAACGTCAGGAAAAAGCCCTTGATGCACTGCGTCAGGTCGGGCTGGAAAATTATGCTCATGCGTATCCGGATGAACTCTCCGGCGGTATGCGTCAGCGTGTGGGATTAGCGCGCGCATTAGCGATTAATCCGGATATTTTATTAATGGACGAAGCCTTCTCGGCGCTCGATCCCTTAATTCGCACCGAGATGCAGGATGAGCTGGTAAAATTACAGGCCAAACATCAGCGCACCATTGTTTTTATTTCTCACGATTTGGATGAAGCCATGCGTATTGGTGACCGTATCGCCATTATGCAAAATGGTGAAGTGGTGCAGGTCGGCACACCGGATGAAATTCTCAATAATCCGGCGAATGATTATGTGCGCACCTTCTTCCGCGGCGTGGATATTAGCCACGTATTCAGTGCGAAAGATATTGCCCGTCGAACACCAAACGGCATTATTCGTAAAACGCCAGGTTTTGGTCCGCGCTCCGCGCTGAAGCTGTTGCAGGACGAAGACCGTGAATACGGTTATCTGGTTGAACGCGGCAATAAATTTGTCGGCGTTGTCTCCATCGACTCCCTGAAAACCGCCCTGAGCGAAAACCAGGGAATCGATGCGGCGTTGATTGACGCTCCGCTTGCCGTGGACGCCGAAACGCCGCTCAGCGAGTTGCTCTCTCACGTGGGTCAGGCGCCGTGCGCCGTGCCGGTTGTCGGTGAAGAACAACAGTACGTTGGCATCATCTCAAAACGGATGCTGCTACAGGCTTTAGATCGCGAGGGGACAAACAATGGCTGATCAATCAAACCCATGGGGCACCACTGAAGCAGCGGACAGCGCGGCGCAATCTGCCGATGCGTGGGGTTCGACGCCTGCGCCTGCCGATGGCGGCGGCGCGGCAGACTGGCTCAACAGCGCACCAGCGCCTGCCCCAGAGCATTTCAATATTATGGATCCGTTCCACAAGACGCTGATCCCGCTGGATAGCTGGGTAACGGAGGGGATCGACTGGGTCGTTACCCACTTCCGTCCGGTGTTCCAGGGGATCCGCATCCCGGTGGATTACATCCTGAACGGCTTCCAGCAGCTGATGCTGGGCATGCCCGCGCCGGTGGCGATTATCCTGTTCTCGCTGATCGCATGGCAGTTCGGCAGCGCGGGTATGGGGATCGCCACGCTGATCTCCCTGATTGCCATCGGCGCGATTGGCGCGTGGTCTCAGGCGATGATCACCCTGGCGCTGGTGCTGACCGCCCTGCTGTTCTGCGTGGTGATCGGCCTGCCGATGGGGATCTGGCTGGCGCGCAGCCCCCGGGCCGCGAAAATTATCCGCCCGCTGCTGGATGCGATGCAGACCACGCCAGCGTTCGTTTACCTGGTGCCTATCGTGATGCTGTTCGGCATCGGTAACGTACCGGGGGTGGTCGTGACCATTATCTTCGCCCTTCCGCCAATTATTCGTCTGACCATTCTGGGCATTAACCAGGTGCCTGCGGATCTGATAGAGGCATCGCGCTCGTTCGGCGCCAGCCCGCGTCAGATGCTGTTTAAGGTTCAGCTTCCGCTGGCGATGCCGACCATTATGGCAGGTGTTAACCAGACGCTGATGCTGGCGCTGTCGATGGTGGTGATCGCCTCAATGATTGCCGTTGGCGGGTTAGGTCAGATGGTACTGCGCGGCATTGGCCGTCTCGATATGGGGCTGGCGACCGTCGGCGGCGTCGGGATTGTGATCCTCGCCATCATTCTTGACCGCCTGACCCAGGCTGTCGGTCGTGATTCACGCAGTCGCGGCAACCGTCGCTGGTACACCACCGGCCCTGTCGGGTTACTCACCCGCCCATTCACAAAATAAGGAACAACGATGCGACATAACGTACTTTTTGCCACAGCGTTTGCGACCCTTGTCTCCACCAGCGCAGTTGCCGCTGACCTGCCGGGCAAAGGCATTACCGTGCAGCCGGTGCAGAGCACCATTTCGGAAGAGTCCTTCCAGACCCAGATTGTCAGCCGTGCGCTGGAGAAACTGGGCTATACGGTGAATACCGCCAGCGAAGTGGATTACAACGTGGGCTATACCTCCATTGCCTCCGGCGATGCCACCTTTACCGCCGTGAACTGGCAGCCGCTGCACGACGATATGTATGCCGCCGCAGGCGGTGACAAGAAATTCTACCGTGAAGGCACCTTTGTGACCGGCGCTGCGCAGGGATATTTGATCGACAAGAAAACCGCCGATAAGTATCACATCACCAATATTGAACAGCTGAAAGATCCGAAGATCGCCAAACTGTTTGATACCAACGGTGACGGTAAAGCCGACATGATGGGCTGCTCGCCGGGCTGGGGCTGTGAAGCGGTGATTAACCACCAGAACAAAGCCTTCGATCTGGCGAAGACCGTCGACGTGAGCCACGGCAATTACTCTGCGATGATGGCCGACACCATCGCCCGCTTTAAAGAAGGCAAGCCAGTGATCTACTACACCTGGACGCCGTACTGGGTGAGCGACGTGCTGAAGCCGGGCAAAGACGTGGTGTGGTTGCAGGTGCCCTTCTCTTCCCTGCCGGGCGAGCAGAAAGATATCGACACCAAACTGCCAAATGGCATGAACTATGGCTTCCCGGTGAATACCATGCATATCGTGGCGAACAAAGCCTGGGCCGAGAAAAACCCTGCGGCGGCGAAGCTGTTCTCGGTGATGAAACTGCCGCTGGCTGACATTAACGCCCAGAACGCGATGATGCACGCGGGTAAATCATCCGAAGCAGATATCAAAGGCCACGTGGATGGCTGGATCAAAGCCCACCAGCAGCAGTTCGATGGCTGGGTGAAAGAGGCGCTTGAGGCGCAGAAGTAAAGTACTTTCCCCTCACCCCAGCACTCTCCCGAAGGGAGGGGGTGTTAGCGTTCCCTCTCCCTTCAGGAGAGGGTTAGGGTGAGGGGCTTAACCGCACAAACACACACATAACAATTCCCCAACATTCACCATCATTGGTTATTATGTTTCCGGAAAAATAATCACTTAACTCACGATTCCTGAAACTAATGACAAAAACAACTCAAGGGCTTAGCCCCGCACTCATCCTTTTAATGTCCGTGGCAACGGGTCTGGCCGTCGCCAGCAACTATTACGCACAACCACTGCTCGACACCATCGCACGCGCCTTCGATCTTTCAGCCAGCTCCGCCGGCTTTATTGTCACCGCAGCACAGCTCGGCTATGCGGCCGGGCTGCTGTTCCTGGTGCCATTAGGCGATATGTTTGAGCGCCGGATGCTTATCGTCTCCATGACGCTGCTGGCGGCGGGCGGAATGTTGATCACCGCCAGCAGCCAGTCGTTAACGATGATGATTATCGGCACCGCGCTGACGGGGCTGTTCTCGGTGGTGGCGCAAATTCTGGTTCCCCTCGCCGCGACGCTGGCTTCCCCGGAAAAACGCGGCAAAGTGGTCGGTACTATCATGAGCGGCCTGCTGCTGGGCATCCTGCTGGCGCGAACCGTTGCCGGGCTGCTGGCGAGCCTCGGCGGCTGGCGCACCGTTTACTGGGTGGCGAGCGTGCTGATGCTTATCATGGCGCTGGCCCTGTGGCGCGGCCTGCCAAAGGTGAAGCAGGAAAATCACCTGAACTATCCGCAGCTCCTCGCCTCCGTTTTCAGCCTTTTCACCCGGGATAAACTCCTGCGCACGCGCGCCATTCTGGGGTGTCTCACCTTCGCCAACTTCAGCATCTTATGGACGTCGATGGCGTTTCTGCTCGCCGCGCCACCGTTTAACTACTCAGAAGGCGTGATTGGCCTGTTCGGGCTGGCAGGCGCGGCTGGCGCACTGGGCGCGCGCCCGGCGGGTGGGCTGGCCGATAAAGGTAAATCTCATATGACCACCTCCGCAGGGCTGGTTTTACTCCTCCTCTCCTGGGCGGCCATCTGGTACGGACACGTCTCCGTGCTGGCGCTGATTGTCGGTATTCTGGTGCTAGACCTCACCGTGCAGGGCGTACACATCACCAACCAGACCGTGATTTACCGCGTGAAGCCGGACGCCCGTAACCGTCTGACGGCCGGGTACATGACCAGCTACTTTATCGGCGGCGCGGCGGGCTCGCTCATCTCAGCCTCCGCCTGGCAGTATGCGGGCTGGACGGGAGTGTGCGCCATCGGCGCCATCGTCGCGGCGATAAATCTGCTGGTATGGTGGCGCGGCTATCACCGTCAGGAAGCAATTCACTAAGTTTTACATTGCTTTGGGTCCCCTGGGGTGTAAAGGGGGCCTGCATCTGTTAAGGTAACAGCAATCATTTATCCCAGAAATTTTACTGTGGGTGACATATTTACTACCGGCATGAATAGTTCAGACCCCTGTCCTCACATCCCCTCTTTCGCGGGTACACACCCCACACTCTCTGTGCTCACCGGGTCACGGATTTACCCGGCGCTTTCTGATGGTGACATACGTTTGGCGGATATAACCGCACAAATAATTCATTTACATTATTTGTCACTGTCGTTACTATATCGGCTGTAATTAATGAGGTTATGCCCAAAATGGATAGTTCGTTTACGCCCATTGAACAAATGCTTAAGTTCCGCGCCAGTCGTCATGAGGACTTCCCGTATCAGGAAATTCTGCTGACCCGCCTGTGCATGCACATGCAGGGTAAGCTGCTGGAAAATCGTAACAAGATGCTGAAAGCGCAAGGGATTAACGAGACGTTGTTTATGGCGTTGATTACGCTGGAGTCTCAGGAAAATCACAGCATTCAGCCATCGGAACTGAGCTGTGCGCTGGGGTCATCCCGTACCAATGCAACCCGTATCGCGGATGAACTGGAAAAGCGCGGCTGGATTGAACGCCGTGAAAGCGATAACGATCGCCGCTGCCTGCATCTGCAACTGACCGAGAAAGGTCACGAATTCTTGCGCGAAGTGCTGCCACCGCAGCACAACTGCCTGCACCAGCTCTGGTCTGCCCTCAGCACCGCCGAGCGCGACCAGCTTGAGCATATTACTCGCAAGCTGCTCACCCGTCTGGACCAGATGGATGAAGATGGCGTCATCCTTGAGGCGCTGCGCTAACGCGACGATCCGCTCAACATTCCAGATTGCTAAAAAGAAAAACTGACAGGCCAGCACGTGAAACTGCTGGCCTTTCTGACAACAGGTCGGCTCAGCCGATGTGAAAATAAAAAGATCGTGGAGAACAACAATGAGCGCAAATGCGGAGAACACCCCCCCGCAGCAACCGGTCAACAAAAAGGGCAAACGTAAGAGCGCCCTTATTCTGCTGACCTTGCTCTTTATTATTATTGCCGTGGCATATGGGATCTATTGGTTTTTAGTCTTGCGTCATGTTGAAGAGACAGACGATGCATACGTGGCAGGGAATCAGGTTCAAATCATGGCCCAGGTGTCAGGCAGCGTGACGAAAGTCTGGGCTGATAACACCGACTTTGTGAAAAAAGGCGATGTGCTGGTCACGCTCGATCCTACCGACGCCCAACAGGCTTTTGAAAAAGCACAGACGGCGCTGGCCTCCAGCGTTCGCCAGACCCGCCAGCTGATGATCAACAGCAAGCAGCTTCAGGCCAATATCGACGTGCAGAAAACGGCGCTGGCTCAGGCGCAGAGCGACCTCAATCGTCGTGTTCCTCTCGGCACCGCCAACCTGATTGGCCGTGAAGAGTTGCAGCACGCCCGCGATGCGGTGGCCAGCGCACAGGCGCAGCTGGACGTGGCGATCCAACAGTACAACGCTAATCAGGCGATGGTGCTGGGTACTTCTCTGGAAAACCAGCCGGCGGTGAAACAGGCGGCGACCGAAGTGCGTAACGCATGGCTTGCCCTGCAACGTACCAAAATCGTCAGCCCGATGACCGGCTACGTTTCCCGTCGTTCCGTACAGCCAGGGGCGCAGATTAGCACCACCACGCCGCTGATGGCGGTAGTTCCGGCGAACAATCTGTGGGTCGATGCGAACTTCAAAGAGACCCAGCTGGCGCATATGCGTATCGGCCAAACCGCAACTGTGGTCAGCGATATTTACGGCGATGACATCAAGTACACCGGGAAAGTGGTCGGTCTGGACATGGGGACCGGCAGCGCGTTTAGCCTGCTGCCTGCACAGAACGCCACCGGCAACTGGATCAAAGTGGTACAGCGCTTGCCTGTGCGTATCGAACTGGATCCTAAGCAGCTGGCAGACCATCCGCTGCGAATTGGCCTTTCCACGCTGGTGACGGTCGATACCGCCAACCGCGACGGTCAGATCCTCGCAAGCCAGGTGCGCAGTACGCCAGCTTATGAAAGTAACGCCCGTGAAATTAGCCTCGATCCGGTCAATAAGCTGATCGATGACATCGTGAAGGCAAACGCCGGTTAAGCCGAAGGTGAGCGTTATGCAACAGCAAAAGCCGCAAAAACCGCTGGAGGGGGCGCAACTGGTCATTATGACCATTGCGCTGTCGCTGGCGACATTCATGCAGGTGCTGGACTCCACCATCGCAAACGTGGCGATCCCTACGATCGCCGGGAACCTTGGCTCATCGCTGAGCCAGGGGACCTGGGTCATTACCTCGTTCGGGGTGGCGAACGCCATCTCCATTCCCATCACCGGCTGGCTGGCGAAGCGCGTCGGTGAAGTGAAGCTGTTCCTTTGGTCGACGATCCTGTTCGTGCTGGCCTCCTGGGCCTGCGGCATGTCCAGTAGCCTGACGATGCTGATTTTCTTCCGCGTCATCCAGGGGATTGTCGCCGGGCCGTTGATTCCGCTGTCGCAGAGTTTGCTGCTGAACAACTATCCGCCCGCCAAACGCTCCATCGCGCTCGCGCTGTGGTCGATGACGGTGATTGTCGCCCCAATTTGCGGGCCAATCCTCGGCGGCTATATCAGCGATAACTATCACTGGGGCTGGATCTTCTTCATCAACGTACCCATCGGTGCGCTGGTGGTACTGATGACGCTACAGTCTTTGCGTGGTCGCGAAACGCGGACTGAACAGCGGCGGATCGACGGCATCGGGCTGGCACTGCTGGTTGTCGGCATCGGTAGCCTGCAAATCATGCTCGACCGCGGCAAAGAGCTGGACTGGTTCGCCTCTACGGAAATCATCGTGCTGACGGTGGTCGCTGTGGTGGCCATCAGCTTCCTGATTGTCTGGGAGCTGACGGACGACAACCCGATAGTCGACCTCTCGTTGTTTAAATCGCGAAACTTCACCATCGGCTGCCTGTGTATCAGCCTCGCCTATATGCTCTACTTCGGCGCGATTGTTCTGCTGCCGCAGCTGTTGCAGGAGGTGTACGGCTATACCGCAACTTGGGCGGGGCTGGCCTCCGCGCCGGTGGGGTTAATTCCGGTTCTGCTGTCGCCGATTATTGGCCGTTTCGCCCATAAGCTCGACATGCGCAGGCTGGTGACGTTCAGCTTCATCATGTACGCCGTGTGCTTCTACTGGCGCGCGTATACGTTTGAACCGGGAATGGACTTTGGCGCCTCCGCGTGGCCACAGTTTATTCAGGGCTTCGCCGTAGCGTGCTTCTTCATGCCGCTGACCACCATTACGCTTTCCGGCTTGCCGCCTGAGCGGATGGCGGCGGCATCGAGCCTGTCGAACTTCACCCGTACGCTGGCGGGCTCCATCGGGACATCGATCACCACCACGCTGTGGACCAACCGGGAATCGATGCACCATGCTCAACTCACCGAAGCGGTGAACCCGTTCAACCCTAACGCTCAGCAGATGTATAGCCAGCTTGAGGGGATGGGGATGACGGAGCAGCAGGCGTCCGGCTGGCTTGCCCAGCAGATCACCAACCAGGGGCTGATTATCTCGGCAAACGAGATTTTCTGGATATCGGCGGGGATCTTTATCGTCCTGCTGGGGCTGGTGTGGTTTGCCAAACCACCGTTTGGGGCCGGTAGCGGGGGCGGTGGGGCGCATTAGCCCTCATTACAGGACGCCTTACCCGGCCTACGATCGTAGGCCCGGTAAGCGCAGCGCCACCGGGCAACTTCTACGGTTGTCCAAAACGCGACAGCGATTGTCAGTTCCGATAAAGCAGCGCGCCTGAAATCGATTCACGATAGTGAAAAGACAACAGGAGCGCACCATGCTGAACACACCCGCCGACAAATACCAGCCTTACCCCACCCTTTCGTTGCCCGACCGCCGCTGGCCGGAGCAGATTATCACCTGCGCCCCGCGTTGGCTCTCGACCGACTTACGCGACGGTAACCAGGCGCTGGCCGAGCCGATGGACAGCGCGCGCAAGCTGCAATTCTGGGATCTGCTGCTGACCTGCGGGTTTAAAGAAATAGAAGTCGCCTTCCCGTCCGCCTCGCAGACGGACTTTAATTTTGTACGTCAGCTGATTGAGGAGAACCGCATCCCGGATGACGTCACCATTCAGGTGTTAACGCAGGCGCGGGACGATCTTATCCATCGCACTTTCGACTCCCTGCGCGGCGCGAAGCAGGCCACCGTTCACCTGTATAACGCTACCGCCCCGCTGTTCCGCCGTCTGGTATTCGGCATGGAGAAAGCGCAAATCGTCGAGCTGGCGACGCGCGCGACGCGCCTGATTCGTCAGCTGTGTGAAGAGAACCCTGACACCCGCTGGCAGTACGAGTACTCCCCGGAAACCTTCTGCTTTACCGAACCGGAGTTTGCGCTGGAGATTTGTGAAGCCGTGGCGGAGATCTGGCAGCCGTGCGCGGCGCGTCCGATGATCGTCAACCTGCCCGCTACCGTCGAAGTGAGCACGCCGAACGTCTATGCTGACCAGATCGAGTATTTCTGCCGCCACTTCAGCCGCCGCAGTGACGTCTGTATCAGCGTACATCCGCATAACGATCGCGGAACGGGCGTCGCCAGCGCGGAGCTGGCCGTCATGGCCGGGGCTGACCGCGTGGAGGGCTGCCTGTTTGGCAACGGTGAGCGCACGGGCAACGTCTGCCTGGTGACGCTGGCGATGAACCTCTACAGCCAGGGCATTAGCCCGAATCTGGATTTCAGCGATATGAATCGGGTGGTTGAAACGGTAGAAACCTGCAACCAGCTGCCCGTCCATCCGCGCCATCCGTGGGCGGGTCGTCTGGCTTACACCGCCTTCTCCGGCTCGCACCAGGATGCCATCAAGAAAGGTTTCGATGCCCGTAAGCCTGGCGAACGTTGGGAGATGCCCTATCTGCCCGTCGACCCGCAGGATATTGGCTGTACCTATGAAGCGGTGATCCGCGTGAACAGCCAGTCAGGAAAAAGCGGAAGCGCCTGGCTTATTGAGCAAAACCACGGCCTGAAATTGCCTCGCGCCCTGCAACAGGATTTTAGCCAGCACGTGCAGCAGGAAACGGATAACCATGGAAAAGAGATTACGCAGAATGCGCTCTGGCAGCTGTTCCGCGCCCGTTACGGCCTGGTGGCGAGCCCGCCATTAGCGCTGCAATCGTACCGCAGCGACAGCCAGCAGGACGGCCAGCTGCGGCTGACGGCAAGCGTCGCCACGCATGGGGGCACCCGCCAGCTGGAAGGCCAGGGAAACGGTTTGCTCTCCGCCGCCGCTCACGGCTTAAGCCGCTGGATCAACGCGTCGTTTGTGATCAAGGATTATCACGAACATACGTTAGGCGAACGCAGCGACAGCCGCTCGGTGGCCTATATCCGCTGCCTGTTCCAGGATGGGACCAGCCGCTGGGGCGTGGGCATCGACAGCGACGTGGCACGCGCGTCGATTCAGGCGCTTTTTAACGCGGTCAGTCGTTCCTGAAGTAATCGCTGGGTGGAGAGACCCATTACCCGGCGAAACATTGCCGTAAAGGCGCTGTGGCTGCCATACCCCAGATCCAGCGCCACGCGTAATACCGGCTGGCCCTGCGCCAGCCGCACTAAGGCTTCCAGCAGTCGCGCCCTTCTCACCCACTCGCCGTAGCTCAGGCCTGTCTGCTGCTGAAAATGACGGTTCAGCGTGCGTTCGCTCATCCCCACAATACCTGCGGCCTGGGCGCTGCTCCAGCTTTCTCCTCGGGCCATTCGAATCTGCTGGCAGAGATGGCGCAGCGCTTCGCTTTCCGGCTCGGGCAGGTGAAACGGCAGCACCGGCATGAGACGAATTTCATCGAGGATCAGCTCATAAACACGTTCATCGCGGCTTCCGGGTGCGTAAGATTCAGGAAGCGTAAGGGAGGTCAGGATCAGCTCGCGCAGCAGGGGCGAGATCTGCACGATCTGGCAGGTCGCCGGGAGATCGGCGCGCGCCAGCGGGTCGATAAACAGCGTGCGGGCGGCAACGTTGCCGGTGATGCGCAGGGCGTGCTGCGTACCCGCAGGTAGCCAGACGCCGCGACCGAGCGGCACCACCCAGCAGCCGGATGCGGTATCCACCCGCACGACGCCGGTGAGGCTGTGCAGGAGCTGCGCGCAGTCGTGCTGATGCCACGGCTCGCTGTCGCCATGAGCATAATCATGCGAAAACGGCACAAGCGGGCGATGGGTAAAGGAGAAGGTGGTGGTTGTCGTCATCAGGATTGTAGGCCCGGTCAGCGAAGCGCCACCGGGCATCCACAGGCACGATACTAAATGTGCAGTTCCTGAAGTTTTTCTTTTGGCAGGGCCAGCTCGTCGTTGCTGTTTACACGAACATCACGTTCGATGATATGACGGGCAATCTCCTGAGCTTCTTCCAGAGAGTGCATCTGGTAAGTGCCGCACTGGTAAACGTTCAGCTCAGGGATCTGGTTCTGCTCTTTCACCTTCAGCACGTCTTCCATCGCCGCTTTCCACGCATCCGCGACGCGTTTCTCTTCAGGCTGACCAATCAGGCTCATGTAGAAACCGGTTCGGCAGCCCATCGGAGAGATATCGATGATCTCCACGCCGTTGCCGTTCAGGTGGTCGCGCATGAATCCGGCGAACAGGTGTTCCAGCGTGTGAATGCCTTTCTCTGGCATCACTTCTTTATTCGGCACGCAGAAGCGCAGGTCGAAAACGGTGATCGTGTCGCCGTGCGGCGTGTTCATGGTCTTCGCCACGCGGACTGCTGGTGCTTCCATACGGGTATGGTCGACAGTAAAGCTATCTAATAACGGCATACGTCACCTCCGATAGTGATTTTTTTTAAAATAAACTGAACTCTTCTACAGAATGCGCGTCTGAGTATATGAAAGACGCGCATTTGTTATCATCATCCCTGAATTCAGAGATGTATATTTTGGCCACAGCGATGTGGCCTTTTTCTTTTGGTTCAGGCCTGCTTCGCCAGAAACGCCTCAAACGACTCCGTATCCGCCGCTTCGACCTCTTTCTGACGCACAACGGACGCATCGCGCTCTGCCACAAAATCCGCTTCGCTCAGGATCTCTAACGGCTCCTGCATCAGCATCTCACGGTACTCCGCTGAGAGTGAACGCCCTGTGCCACCAATTCCCTGCTCAATCATAGAACGCAGAATACGTGCTGAGAATGTCAGTTCCGGGTTATCAAAGCTTTCAACCAGTTCGTCGCAGACCTTCTGGTAAGCTTCGCCGCCGTACACGCTATCCAGCGTCTGGGCTACGCGCTTCAGGTCATGGAACAGATCCTTCCCTACCTTAGACAGTGGGAACTGAGCCGTTTCACAGCCAATACCTAACGTCAGGCCCGGCTTGCGCCCTTCCAGAATCACGCGATTCCAGTTGGCACGGGTACACAGCAGTTCGTCGGAACTCATTTCCGGCGCATCCGCCAGTACGCACCAGACCATAAACAGGTCAAGGAAACGAACCTGCTGCTCGTCAACGCCAATCGGTGAGAACGGGTTGATATCCAGCGAGCGCACTTCAATGTATTCGATCCCGCCGCGCTGTAGCGCATCCGACGGCGTTTCACCGCTGCGCGTCACGCGCTTCGGACGAATCGGCGCATACAGTTCATTTTCAATCTGCAACACGTTGGTGTTAATTTGCAGGCGTTTGCCGTCTTTTTCGAGGCCGATTTTTTCGTACTCTTCCGACGGGGTTTTTATCGCCCGCTTCAAGCCTGCCACATATTCGTGCAGATCGTTAAACGTAATTCCGAGATTGCTTTGCGATTTATTGGTATAGCCAAGGTCGCTCAGGCGCAGGGAGGTCGCGTATGGCAGGTAATACATGCCACATTCGGTCTTCTCGAACGGTAGCGTGGTCGGTTTCCCTTGCAGGAACGATGAACAGATAGCCGGGGACGCGCCGAACAGATACGGAATAACCCAGCCAAAACGGTAGTAGTTGCGGATCAGGCGGAAGTAGCCCGCGGAGATCGCTTCTTTATCCGTTTCACCGCACTTCGCCTGCCAGAACGCCATCGGCAGAGAAAAGTTGTAGTGCACGCCAGAGATCGTCTGCATCAGTGCGCCGTAGCGGTTTTTCAGTCCTTCGCGATACAGCGTTTTCAGCCGACCAATATTCGAGGTACCGTACTGCGCCAGCTCGATATCCTGCCCCTGCTCGATATAGCACGGCATGCTGAGCGGCCACATACGCTCGTCGCCGAGGTTGCGGGCGGTGAAGCGATGCACGTCGCGCATGATCGTCAGCATATGATCAATATCACCGTCTACTGGCGTGATGAACTCCAGCAGCGCTTCGGCGAAATCGGTTGTGATCCATTTATGTGTCAGCGCCGAGCCTAACGCCTTCGGGTGTCCCGTAGTCGCTAAGCTACCATCCGCATTTACGCGCAGCGTTTCGCGCTCAAGCCCACGCTGAATCCCCTTCAGTGCCTGAGGGTGATTTTCCAGCCAGGCCAGCGCCTGTGATACGTCCGGGATCAATTTGACCTCCCGCCTGTCAAAAAATTGTCACTCAGCATAATTGTAATGGTTGACGATTGAAGGTCGCGAATTCATTCCACCAATTAGTGCCACCACGTCATACCCTGTAGTGTTACCCATGCCAGTAAAACATAGCGTAACGCCTTGCCAAGGCACAAAAAAAAGAGCACCGGTCCCCAGGAGATGCGCATCCATCCCGCCAGCAGACACAGTAAATCGCCTATTACAGGCATCCAGCTTAATAACAGCGTGGCAGCGCCATAGCGTTTTAGCCAGCCCACTGCCTTTTCCTGCCAGCGAGATTTTTCGCGTAGCGGAAAGAAACGTCCAAGAATAACGTTAGTCAGCCCTCCAAGGCTATTACCCATTGTTGCTATTAAGACCAGCAACCAGGGCTGACTTACGCCGGACAACAGCATCGCCACCAGCACCACTTCCGAATTCCCCGGTAAGAGGGTGGAGCTTAAAAAACTGCTGGCGAATAATGAAGCGAGTGACAGCGCGTCACTCACAGTAAGCGAACGTCCACCGCCGCCATTCCGGCATCACGCGCGGCCTGAATGCCAAAATCAGCATCTTCGAACACCACGCATTTTGCAGGTGGAACACCCATTAATTCTGCACAGAGCAGGAAGGTATCCGGTGCGGGTTTGTGATGTTTAACATGATCGGCGGCAACGACGGCAGAAAAATAGTGGCGCAGGCCAAGGTGATTGAGTAGCGCTTCAGCAATCGCGCTCTCGCTGCCCGTACCGACAGACATAGGACGACGGCCGTGCCACTCCTTGACGACGTCAATGAGTGGTAAAGGCTGCACGGTGTCTAACAGTATGGCTTTTACCGCGTCGGTTTTTTCACGCGCGAGCTGATGAGGGTCGAGATCGGCCTGATTCAGCTCAATCACGGCCTGTGCGATACGCCAGGTGGGCGATCCGTTGAGGGCAATCATCGCCTGTAAATCGAAACGCATACCGTAACGGCCCAGGACTTCGGTCCAGGCCTGACGATGCGTGGGTTCGGTATCCAGGAGGGTGCCGTCCATGTCGAAGATCAAACCGTCATACTGTGCGTACATCGTGCTCTCGCTAAACGATTAACAAAGCATTACTTTATCGTAAAAGGGGATTTTTGTCGCTGACAGAGAGCGTGATTGCTGACGGAACGTCGAAGGAATAAACAAAGGGGGGAGAAGATGGTGCATCCGGGAGGATTACTCGGCTTACGCCTCGCCCTGCGGGCCGTTGCTAAAGCAACGTTATCCTCCCTGGTGCTTGCGATTAACTCGCATACCTTAAAACAACAGCATCGCTGTTATCCAGGAGAATATGGTGCATCCGGGAGGATTCGAACCTCCGACCGCTCGGTTCGTAGCCGAGTACTCTATCCAGCTGAGCTACGGATGCAAAATGGCGGTGAGGCGGGGATTCGAACCCCGGATGCAGCTTTTGACCGCATACTCCCTTAGCAGGGGAGCGCCTTCAGCCTCTCGGCCACCTCACCACACAACGCCTCTTTCGAGTGCTTCGAGCAACTCGTTAAGAGCTTCTCGTCGCTGCGTGGCGCATATATTACTTTCTGGGACTTATAAGTCAAACAATTTTCCACATGCTTTTTTCGTTTGCACAATTCGCACGCAATTCGCATGTAAAAGCCGCAAAGAGAGTGTTTTATAAGCGGATTTTGCAGGCATCTTCACAGAATTCTGTTGAGAGAAGGGCGTCATTTGGATGAGATAAGGTTATGAGAGTGGTCAAAAACGAAGCGTTTGAAATAGAACGGTAACTTTATGCAGGAAAAATAACAGGAGGGTTGCGTCTCGCCCGACAGCGAGACGCGACAATATCAGTAACTGGACTGCTGGGATTTTTCAGCCTGGATACGCTGGTAGATCTCTTCACGGTGGACAGATACTTCTTTAGGAGCGTTAACACCAATACGTACCTGGTTACCCTTTACCCCTAAAACTGTCACGGTGACCTCATCCCCAATCATGAGGGTCTCACCAACTCGACGAGTCAGAATCAGCATTCTTTGCTCCTTGAAAGATTAAAAGAGTCGGGTCTCTTGTATCCCGGCATTATCCATCATATAACGCCAAAAAGTAAGCGATGACAAACACGTAAAGTGTAAGCAGTCACGGCATCACATTCTGTTAAACGTAAGTTTAGCCGATATACACAAACTCAACCTGACTTTATCGTTATCGATAGCGCAGTGAGCAAGACGCCATAACGTTACCGCTATGGCGTCTGCTTGTGCTTTGTAGTTATTACAGTTTCGCGCTTACCCAGCTTTCAACGCTGGCTAATGCCGCGGGAAGTGCCGCCGCATCCGTTCCACCGGCTTGCGCCATGTCCGGACGACCGCCACCTTTGCCACCCACCTGCTGGGCGACCATGCCAATCAGTTCCCCTGCTTTGACACGATCCGTCACATCCTTAGAGACGCCCGCAATCAGAGAAACCTTACCCTCTGCGACCGTTGCCAGCACGATAACCGTCGAACCAAGCTGGTTCTTCAGATCGTCGACCATGGTACGCAGCATCTTAGGCTCAACGCCCGCCAGATCGCTGACCAGCAGTTTGACGCCCTTAATGTCTACCGCTTTGCTGGAGAGGTTTGCGCTCTCCTGCGCCGCAGCCTGTTCTTTCAGCTGCTGGAGTTCTTTTTCCAGCTGACGGGTACGATCCAGCGCGACACGCACTTTTTCGCCCAGGTTCTGGCTATCGCCTTTCAGCAGCTGCGCGATCTCGTGTAGCTGGTCGCTCTGCGCATGCAGGCTGGCAATTGCGCCTTCCCCGGTCACCGCCTCAATACGACGCACGCCTGCCGCCGTCCCCGACTCGGAAACGATGCGGAACAAGCCGATGTCACCGGTGCGGGATGCGTGAGTACCGCCACACAGTTCGGTAGAGAAGTCGCCCATGCTCAGCACGCGAACGCGGTCGTCATATTTCTCGCCAAACAGCGCCATCGCACCTTTCTTCTTCGCTGCCTCGAGATCCATGATGTGGGTTTCGATTGGCAGGTTACGGCGGATCTGGGCATTCACCAGGTCTTCCACCGCACGAATTTCAGATGGCTTCATCGCTTCAAAATGTGAGAAGTCGAAACGCAGCACTTTGTCATTAACCAGAGAACCTTTCTGTGCAACGTGCGTACCCAGCACTTCGCGCAGGGCTGCGTGCATCAGGTGGGTTGCCGAGTGGTTCAGACGAATGCGCGCGCGGCGAGCTTCGTCAACGTTGGCCTGAACGCCCTCGCCCACTTTCAGAGAACCGGAAACCAGTTTGCCCTGGTGACCAATCGCCTGACCGTATTTCTGGGTATCGCTTACGCTGAAGCTGAAGCCATTGCCTTTCAGTTCGCCTTTATCGCCAACCTGACCGCCCGATTCCGCATAGAACGGCGTTTTATCCAGGATAACAACCGCGTCCTGACCCGCGCTAATGCTGTCTACGGCTTTACCGTCAACAAACAGCGCGGTTACGTTGCTGGTCAGGGCCAGCTCTTCGTAGCCTTTAAATTCAGACGCGCTATCAACGCGGATCATCGCGTTGTAGTCTGCGCCAAAACCGCTGGATTCACGCGCACGACGACGCTGCTCTTCCATTGCGGCTTCAAAGCCTGCTTCGTCAACTTTGATGTTGCGCTCGCGGCAAACGTCCGCCGTCAGGTCAACCGGGAAGCCGTAGGTGTCGTACAGGCGGAAAGCGGTTTCGCCATCCAGCGTGTCGCCCTTGAGTTTCGCCAGCTCGTCGTCCAGCAGCGCCAGACCGCGCTCCAGCGTACGGGCAAACTGCTCTTCTTCGGTTTTCAGAACCTGTTCAACCTGCGCCTGCTGGCGTTTCAGCTCGTCGCCGGCAGAGCCCATCACGCCAATCAGTGGCCCAACGAGTTTATAGAAGAAGGTGTCCTTCGCGCCCAGCATGTTGCCATGGCGGATCGCACGACGAATGATACGACGCAGCACATAGCCACGGTTTTCATTTGACGGGATAACGCCGTCAGCAATCAGGAACGCACAGGAACGAATATGGTCTGCGATAACGCGCAGTGATTTGTTGCTCAGATCGGTTGCGCCCGTTACCTCAGCAACGGCTTTGATCAGGGTGCTGAACAGGTCAATCTCATAGTTGGAGTTAACGTGTTGCAGAACGGCCGCGATACGCTCAAGGCCCATACCGGTATCTACGGACGGTTTTGGCAGCGGCTCCATGGTGCCGTCGGCCTGACGGTTGAACTGCATGAAGACGATGTTCCAGATCTCAATATAGCGATCGCCATCTTCTTCCGCGCTTCCCGGAGGGCCGCCCCAGATGTGGTCGCCATGATCGTAGAAGATCTCGGTGCACGGACCGCAAGGGCCGGTGTCGCCCATCTGCCAGAAGTTATCAGACGCGTAAGGCGCGCCTTTGTTGTCACCGATACGGATGATACGTTCGCGAGGGATACCCACTTCTTTTTCCCAGATGTCGAACGCTTCGTCATCGGTCTCATACACGGTCACCCACAGACGCTCTTTCGGCAGATTGAACCAGTTTTCACCGGTCAGCAGTTCCCACGCGTATTGAATGGCGTCGTGTTTGAAGTAGTCGCCGAAGCTGAAGTTACCCAGCATTTCGAAGAAGGTGTGGTGGCGCGCGGTGTAACCGACGTTTTCCAGATCGTTGTGTTTACCGCCCGCACGCACGCAACGCTGTGAGGTTGTGGCGCGGGAATAATTACGCTTGTCGAGACCAAGGAACACATCCTTGAACTGGTTCATCCCGGCGTTGGTAAACAGCAGAGTCGGGTCATTGTTCGGTACCAGGGAGCTGCTGGCAACAACCTGGTGTCCCTTACTATGGAAAAAATCGAGAAACGCCTGACGGATCTCAGCGGTGCTCTTGCTCATAATTATCCTGAAATCAAGCTAACGAAATGTCGCAGCAGATCTGTATCTGTAAACAGTTGGACGGACCAGCTACTGGAAAAAGTGGGAATAAGATAAGTTTTCTTTAGTGGGAAGTAAAATCCCGCATGCGTTCAATCGGTAAAATTACGCCAGATATCCTGAATATCTTCCATCAGGAAGCCGCGGTAGAGCAAAAAGCGCTGGATTTTAACTTTTTCTGAAAATTCACGCGGCAGCGGCTCACCGTACTTTCGTACCGCCTGCTCACGCGCCAGTTCGCACCAGTCAATTTCACTTTCGCGCATGGCTTTTTCAATCGATTCACGGGCAACGCCTTTCTGGTTCAGCTCCTGGCGGATACGTGCTGGCCCATAGCCTTTACGACCACGACTGGCAAGAAAGCGAGCGGCAAAACGGCCGTCATCCAGATAGTGATGCTCGTAGCACCAGGCAACCACGCGGTCATAATCTTCCGCGGTGGCATCAATGTCTTCCGGACCGTTTTTGCTCATGACGGGCGCTGACAGTTTCCGCCGCAGCTCCTGTTCGCTATGGTCACGCACGGCAAGAATACGCACGGCCCGATCCAGCAAGCGTGAGTAGGCTGGTCGGCGTGATGTCGGTTCACTCATAAAAAACCTGTCGATTCAGAAATGCAAAAAGGGCCGCATCAGCAGCCCTTCATTTTTATCCGAGAGGATTAAAAGTCTTCGTTGGTTTCTTCAGCATCCGCGCCGTCGACCACGAAATCAGGTTTAGAGTCCTGGTTGTTCAGCAGGAGTTCACGCACCTTCTTCTCAATCTCTTTCGCCGCCGCCGGGTTCTCTTTCAGCCAGGAGATAGCATTCGCTTTACCCTGACCAATCTTGTCACCGTTGTAGCTGTACCATGCGCCCGCTTTTTCAATCAGCTTCTCTTTCACGCCCAGGTCAACCAGCTCGCCGAGGAAGTTGATACCTTCGCCGTAGAGGATCTGGAACTCAGCCTGTTTGAACGGTGCTGCGATTTTGTTCTTCACAACCTTCACGCGGGTTTCGCTACCGACTACGTTATCCCCCTCTTTCACCGCGCCGATACGGCGGATATCCAGACGGACAGAAGCGTAGAATTTCAGAGCGTTACCGCCGGTGGTAGTTTCCGGGTTACCGAACATTACACCAATTTTCATACGGATCTGGTTGATGAAGATCAGCAGCGTATTGGACTGCTTCAGGTTACCCGCCAGCTTACGCATCGCCTGGCTCATCATACGTGCCGCGAGGCCCATGTGAGAGTCACCGATTTCACCTTCAATTTCCGCTTTTGGCGTCAGCGCCGCAACGGAGTCGACGATGATCACATCAACCGCACCTGAGCGCGCCAGCGCGTCACAAATTTCCAGTGCCTGCTCGCCGGTGTCCGGCTGGGAGCACAGCAGGTTGTCGATATCAACGCCCAGTTTACGGGCATAGACCGGGTCCAGCGCGTGCTCGGCATCGATAAACGCACAGGTTTTACCTTCGCGCTGTGCCGCCGCAACAACCTGCAACGTCAGGGTGGTTTTACCCGAGGATTCCGGACCGTAGATTTCTACGATACGGCCCATCGGCAAACCGCCAGCGCCCAGTGCGATATCAAGAGAAAGCGAACCAGTGGAGATAGTTTCCACATCCATGGAACGGTCTTCACCCAGGCGCATGATGGAGCCTTTACCGAATTGCTTTTCGATCTGGCCCAGTGCTGCCGCCAACGCTTTCTGTTTGTTTTCGTCGATAGCCATTATTACTCCTGTCATGCCGGGAGAAGCAACTGCGCTTCACCATGGACTTCTGTTCTGTTGAGGCAATTATACTGTATAGTCATACAGTATCAAGTGTTTTGTAGAAATTGTTGCCAGAGCGTTTTTAACGCGTATTCCGTTGCCTGACGACGCACGCTTTCGCGATCGCCGCTGAAGCATTCCCGGCGGGTGATCCCTTCACCTTTTGAGGTGGCAAAGCCAAACCAGACGGTGCCGACAGGCTTCACGTCGCTGCCGCCGTCCGGCCCCGCGATACCGCTGATGGAGATAGCGTAATCTGCGCGCGCCTCTTTCAGCGCGCCAATCGCCATCTCGATCACCACCGGTTCGCTGACCGCGCCATGCTGCTCAAGCGTGGCTTCACGCACGCCAATCATCTGCGCTTTAGCCTCGTTACTGTAGGTCACAAAGCCGCGTTCAAACCAGGCGGAACTGCCAGCAATATCGGTAATTGCTTTCGCCACCCAGCCGCCGGTGCAGGATTCTGCGGTCGTGAGAGTCGCGCCGCGCTGTTTCAGCGCCAGCCCCACCACTTCGCTTAGCTGCATCAATTCATGGTCAGTCATTCTCGCTCCAGGCCTTAGAAAAACATGCAGCACAAGATAGCACTTTCTCATCAAATATGGGGATGCGCGTCGGGTTTTACGAGGGGGCTTCAGAAAAAAGCCGATGCGGGCGCACCGGCCAGAGAGACGCTTATTTCATGCTGTTAGCGAGGGTGTCCACATTGTGGCGAAACGCCTTGACGTAGGTGTCCGCCACGCCGCCCTTCGCGGACAGCGCTTCCGGGTAAAGTTCACCGCCCGGCTGGGCGCCCGTGGCGGTCACAATCTGCTTCACCAGGCGCGGGTCAAGCTGGTTTTCCATGAACCAGGTTTTCACGCCGTCAGCTTTAATCTGGTTGATGATCTCCGCTACCTGCGCCGCGCTGGCTTCACTCTCAGACGACAGCCCCTGCGGCGCCATAAACATCACGCCGTAGGCGCGGCTGAAATAGCCGAAGGCGTCGTGGCTGGTCAGCACTTTGCGCTTCGCCTGTGGAATGTCGCTGAAACGCTTTTTAGCCCAACCGTCCAGCTGAGAGAGCTGCGCAATATAGGGTTTACCGGTAGCTTCAAGCGCCGCCGTATCTTCAGAATCGGCCTTCACCAGCCCTGAGAGAATATTTTGCGCATACAGCGCGCCGTTCGCCGCGCTGTTCCACGCGTGCGGATCGGTCACGGTTTTACCGTCCTCTTCCAGCGTGTGCGTTTTCACGCCGTCCGAAGCAACCACCAGCTGGCCTTTGAATCCGGAGGCTTTCACCAGACGGTCGAGCCAACCCTCCAGCCCCAGCCCATTGACCACCACCACGTCAGCTTTACTCAGCGCCGCGCTGTCTTTGGGCGAGGGTTCGAAAGTATGGGGATCACCGTCTGGCCCCACCAGCGTCGTCACCTTCACACGATCGCCGCCAACCTGCTGCGTAATGTCTCCCAGGATGGAAAAGCTGGTCACCACATTAAGCGATTTCGCCATTACGTCGTGCGTCATCATGCCGAGCGCGAGCGCCACGGCTAACCCTGTACGTTTCATCGTTTCCCCTTGCGTTAAAAAAGCGCCCGCAGGCTATCCGCCAGCCTGCTGCGCGTGCCAAATAAAACTGAAATAAAGAACAATGCGCTGGCGGTCAGCACAATGGAGGGCCCGGCGGGCAGACTCACTGCCCAGGAAAGACTTAAGCCCAGCCACGCGCAAAAAATACCGCTGATACCCGCCATCAAAAGTAACCCTGGCAGTGTGCGCACCCAGCAGCGTGCCGCCACGGCGGGTAACATCATCAGCCCGACGGCCATCAACGTGCCGAGTACCTGAAAACCGGCCACCAGGTTGAGAACCAGCAGCGCCAGAAACAGACCGTGTAACATCCCGGGCAGCCAGCGCGCGTTCACCTGCAACCACGCAGTATCGAACGCTTCACTGACCAGCCCACGATAAAAAATCGCCAGCGTGAGGAGCGTGAACATGCAGACCCCCGTCACGAACAGGGCTGACACGCTATCCACGGCGAGAATGGAGCCAAACAGAAGATGAAGCAGATCGACATTTGAACCGCGCAGCGACACCAGCGTGACGCCCAGCGCCAGGGAACCCAGGTAAAACCCCGCGAAGCTGGCATCTTCTTTAAGAGGTGTACGGCGGCTGACCAGCCCGGCCACCAGCGCAACGGCGATACCGGCAATAAACCCGCCGACAGTCATTGCCAGCAGCGACATTCCGCTGAGCAGATAGCCCACCGCGACACCCGGCAAAATGGCGTGAGAAAGGGCGTCCCCCATCAGGCTCATCCGACGCAGCTGAAGGAATACACCCAGCGCAGTGGTGCTGACGGAGAGCGCCAGGCAAACCACCAGCGCGCGCCGCATAAAGCCGTACTCAATAAACGGCTGGAAGAAGAGATGCCAGATCATGCCACCCTCACCCGCTCGGTTTTCCAGTGCGGCGTATCAGCGTCCAGCCGCAACGTTTGTGGGAAGTGGCGCGAGACGCGTTCGCTGTCGTGCAGTACCGCCAGCAGAGTCTGCCCCTGCATATACATCTCCAGCATCAGATCCATCAGCACGTTGCAGGTCGCTTCATCGACGCCAGTGAAGGGTTCGTCCAGCATCACCAGCGGTGCCTGCTGCACTAAAACGCGGGCAAACAGCATGCGCTGGAATTGCCCGCCGGAAAGTTCATCAATAGTGGAGAACGCCATGGACTCCAGCCCCACGCGCTCCAGCGCGCCGGCAATGCGCATGCGGGCATCCCGACGAAAACCGGCAAACAGAGAGATTGCTGGCCAGCAGCCCATGCTCACCACGTCCTGCACGGTCAGAGGAAATTGCGCCTCCAGCGCGTGACGCTGCGCCAGCCAGCCCACCACCGGACGTCTCCCCTGCCAGCGAAACGTACCGCTGACGGGCGGAATAAAGCCAGCGAGCGTTTTCAGCAGCGTGGATTTGCCGCAGCCGTTGGCCCCGACGATGGCGGTCATGCTCCCGCGTTCAATCACGCCGGACAGCGCGCGCGTAACGGGCTGGCGATCGTAACCCGCCACCAGGTCGTTCATCACGATCATGGCAACGCCACCGCCCAGCGCACGGCCAGGCCGAGAAACAGAATGAGCACCAGCGCCAGCAGCAGCCGAAGCGAGGATGAGAGAGAAAACAGGGACATGGATATCTCAATTCAATAATGTTATAACATAACAATAATGAAAGGCGATTGAGATGTAAACGGCGGGAGTAAAATGGGAGTGTGGCGAAATGTTTCTGCGGGAAACAGGTGCGGGCGGGTGCCCTCACCCCAGCCCTCTCCCACAGGGAGAGGGAGGCATAAGGGGACTTACTGGCTAAACGGTGACGCTGCTGGCACACGCGCCTGAGACACCGCCAGCCCCAGCTGCCACACCGCCATCGCATAGTGCGTGCTGTGGTTGTAGCGGGTAATGGTGTAGAAGTTCGGCAGCCCGAACCAGTACTGATAACCGGTTCCGACATCCAGGCGCAGCAGGCTCACCTGGTCAACATTGCCCAGCGGCTGAGACGGCGTTAAGCCTGCCGCAGCCAGCTGCGCCACGCTGTATTTGGTTTTAAATCCGTTTTCCAGACCAAACGCTTCGCCGTTCGCCTGTACCGCCACCTGGCCGCCCGGCGTCCAGCCATGCGCTTTGAAGTAGTTGGCCACGCTGCCAATAGCGTCTTCGGGATCCCACAGGTTGATGTGACCATCCCCGTTAAAATCTACCGCGTACTGCTTATAGGAGGACGGCATAAACTGGCCGTAGCCCATCGCACCGGCGAACGACCCTTTCAGATCTAACGGATCGTCCTGTTCGTCTCGCGCCATCAGCAGGAAGGTTTCCAGCTCGGAAGAGAAATACTCCGCGCGACGCGGGTAGTTGAAGGAGAGCGTCGCCAGCGCATCGAGGATGCGGGTTTTACCCATAATGCGTCCCCAGCGGGTCTCAACCCCAATAATACCGACGATGATCTCCGGCGGCACGCCATAGACCTGCCACGCGCGGTTCAGGGCGTCTTCATACTGATTCCAGAACACCACGCCATTTTGCACGTTGTCCGGGGTAATAAACTGTTTGCGATAACGCAGCCACGCCCCGTTTGGCCCGGTCGGCACCTGGGCCGTCGGCGCCTGCCTGTCCATCAGGCGCAGCACGTAGTCCAGACGCTTCGCCTGAGACAAAATGGCATGAAGCTGCTGGCGATCAAAACCGTGCTTGCTCACCATTTTATCGATGAACTGTTCGGCCGCAGGGTTATTCGCGAAGTCGCCGCCCATCTGCATCATATTGTGCTGCGGCTCCAGCAGGAATCCTCCGGAAGGCGCGCCCGCCGTTGGCTGAACGGCTTCGGTCTTGGGTTTGCTACTACAGGCGGACAGGAGAATAAGCGCAGGCAACAGCGCTGCATAACGACGCTTGAACATGTGGCATCCATTTAACGAGTTCGGTAAGAACCCAGTATGGTAAAGCATCCCCAACTCCTCAAGGAAGCGGTACGCACCTCCCCAACGCAAATCCGTGCCTTTTTCCACCAAAAATTATTCACCTCACCAATAAACTTTCAAAATAATACATTTTTCTTTCATTGTGAGATCTAATTAACACTTTAAAACCTTTCAAAGTGATTATTATTAGCCGCAGATAGACAAAAACAAACGCCCTACAGGAGAGAAGAATGATAGAAACCATCACCCATGGCGCCGAGTGGTTCATCGGGCTGTTTCAGAAAGGCGGAGAAGTGTTTACTGGCATGGTGACCGGGATCCTGCCCCTGCTGATCAGCCTGCTGGTGATCATGAACGCGCTGATTAACTTTATCGGCCAGCAGCGCATTGAGCGCTTCGCCCAGCGCTGCGCCGGAAACCCGCTGTCCCGCTACCTGATACTGCCCTTCATCGGCACCTTTGTGTTCTGCAATCCGATGACCTTAAGCCTCGGCCGCTTTATGCCAGAGAAGTACAAGCCGAGCTATTACGCCGCCGCCTCCTACAGCTGCCATTCCATGAACGGCCTGTTCCCGCACATCAACCCCGGCGAACTGTTTGTCTATCTCGGGATCGCCAGCGGCCTGACCACGCTTGGCCTGCCGCTCGGCCCGCTGGCGGTGAGCTACCTGCTGGTCGGTCTGGTGACCAACTTCTTCCGCGGCTGGGTGACTGACCTCACCACCGCCATTTTCGAGAAAAAAATGGGCATCCAGCTTGAACAGAAAGTCCATCTTTCAGGAGCCACAGCATGAACCGGATCCGCATTGAGAAAGGCACGGGCGGCTGGGGCGGCCCGCTGGAGTTCGACGCCACCGAAGGCAAAAAGATTGTGTACATCACCGCGGGCACGCGCCCGGCGATCGTCGACAAGTTGCGCGAGCTGACCGGCTGGGAAGCGGTCGACGGCTTCAAGGAAGGCGAACCGCCGGAAGCGGAAATCGGCGTGGTGGTGATCGACTGCGGCGGCACGCTGCGCTGCGGCATCTATCCGAAGCGCCGCATTCCGACGGTAAATATTCACTCCACCGGGAAATCCGGCCCGCTGGCGCAGTACATCGTTGAAGATATTTATGTGTCAGGCGTGAAGGAAGACAACATCACGCTGGTGAATGGCACATCTGCGCCGCAAAAAGCGGCCCCGCGCGAGTACGACACCAGCAAAAAAATCACCGAGCAGAGCGATGGCCTGCTGGCGAAGGTCGGGATGGGGATGGGGTCCGCCGTGGCGGTGCTGTTCCAGTCCGGGCGCGACACCATCGACACGGTGCTGAAGACCATTCTGCCGTTTATGGCATTCGTCTCGGCGCTGATCGGCATCATCATGGCCTCAGGCCTGGGCGACTGGATTGCCCACGGCCTCGCCCCGCTTGCCAGCCACCCGCTCGGCCTGGTGACGCTGGCGCTGATCTGCTCCTTCCCGCTGCTGTCGCCGTTCCTCGGCCCGGGCGCGGTGATTGCTCAGGTTATCGGCGTGCTGATTGGCGTGCAGATTGGTCTGGGGAATATTCCTCCGCACCTCGCCCTGCCCGCCCTGTTTGCCATTAACGCCCAGGCAGCGTGCGACTTTATCCCCGTGGGGCTGTCGCTGGCGGAAGCACGCCAGGAGACCGTGCGCGTGGGCGTGCCGTCCGTGCTGGTCAGCCGCTTCCTGACGGGCGCGCCGACGGTGCTGATTGCCTGGTTTGTTTCCGGCTTTATTTATCAATAAGAGGTGCCTGCCATGACTGTGATTTACCAGACAACCATTACCCGCATCGGCCAGAGCGCGGCGGATGCGCTGAGCGACCAGATGCTGATCACCTTCCGCGAAGGCGCCCCGGCAGATATCGAAGAGTTTTGCTTTATCCACTGCCACGGCGAGCTGAACGGCGAGCTAAAGGCAGGGAGCCAGCTACAGCTGGGCGAGGCGCGCTATGCCGTGACCGCCGTCGGCGACGTCGCCGAGCAAAACCTGCGCGAGCTGGGGCATATCACCCTACGTTTCGACGGCCAGCCGCAGGCGGAGTATCCCGGTACGGTTCACGTAGTGGGCCCGGTTCCGCAGGCTGTCACCCCAGGCTGCACGTTAAAATTTATTTCGTAATAAAGGAGAGACACATGAGTCAGGTTGCCGTTGTCATTGGTGGGGGACAAACCTTAGGCGAGTTCCTCTGCCATGGGCTTGCCGCAGAGGGCTACCGCGTGGCGGTCGTGGATATTCAGAGTGAGAAAGCCGCCCGCGTAGCGGACGCCATCAACACCGAGTTTGGCGAAGGGATGGCGTACGGATTTGGTGCCGACGCCACCAGCGAGCAGAGCGTGATGGCGCTGGCCCGCGGCGTGGACGAGATATTTGGGCGTATCGACCTGCTGGTCTACAGCGCGGGGATTGCGAAAGCGGCGTTTATCAGCGATTTCGAGCTGGGGGATTTTGACCGCTCGTTGCAGGTGAATCTGGTGGGCTATTTCCTCTGCGCCCGTGAGTTTTCCCGGCTGATGATCCGCGACGGTATTCAGGGTCGCATCATTCAGATCAACTCAAAATCGGGGAAAGTGGGCAGCAAGCACAACTCCGGCTACAGCGCGGCGAAGTTTGGCGGCGTCGGGCTGACGCAGTCTCTGGCGCTGGATCTGGCCGAATACGGCATTACCGTTCACGCGCTGATGCTGGGTAACCTGCTGAAATCCCCGATGTTCCAGTCCCTGCTGCCGCAGTACGCCGCCAAACTTGGCATCAAAGCTGAAGAAGTGGAGCAGTACTACATCGACAAAGTGCCGCTCAAGCGCGGGTGCGACTATCAGGACGTGCTGAACATGCTGCTGTTTTACGCCAGCCCGAAAGCCTCGTACTGCACCGGACAGTCGATTAACGTCACCGGTGGGCAGGTGATGTTCTGATCGAGCAGGGTGATGCCCTCCCCCTCCCCCTCTCCCACCGGGAGAGGGAATATAACAAGGAGCCGATATGGTAACCGCACTCATCACCGTCGCCGCCCTCGCCTGGATCTGCCAGATGGCGTTTGGCGGCTGGCAGATCTACCAGTTTAACCGCGCCTTTGATGCGTTGTGTCAGAAGGGACGCGTCGGCGTCGGGCGTTCCGGGGGGCGCTTTAAGCCGCGCGTGGTGGTTGCCGTTGCGCTGGATGAACACAACCGGGTGAGCGATTCCCTCATCATGCGCGGCGTAACGGTGTTTGCCCGTCCGACCAAAATTCAGGCGATCAACGGCATTTCGCTGCATGAATTACAACCTGATGTGATCTTCCCCCATGATTCACTCTGTCAGAATGCACTATCATTAGCGCTTAATCTGAAACATGGATAATTTCGTTGTGAAAGTTATAAACTTGCGGAATTATCATTTCGCAACGTAAGGAGCGAAGCGCCTATGAAACCACGTCAGCGGCAGGCGGCCATACTTGAGCATCTGCAAAAGCAGGGAAAGTGCTCGGTAGAGGATCTGGCCCACTACTTTGACACCACCGGCACGACAATACGCAAGGACCTGGTGTTGCTCGAAAACTCCGGCGCCGTCATTCGTACCTACGGCGGCGTGGTGCTCAATAAAGACGAAGCCGACCCGCCTATCGACCACAAAACGCTGATCAATACTCACCAGAAAGCGCTGATTGCCGAAGCCGCCGTCAAATTTATCCATGACGGCGATTCCATTATCCTCGACGCAGGCAGTACTGTCCTACAGATGATCCCGCTGCTCAGCCGCTTTAATAACATCACCGTGATGACCAACAGCCTGCACATCGTCAATGCCCTGTCAGAGTTCGATAGCGAGCAGACCATCCTGATGCCCGGTGGCACCTTCCGTAAAAAATCGGCGTCGTTTCACGGGCAGCTGGCGGAGAATGCCTTCGACCACTTCAGCTTCGATAAGCTGTTTATGGGCACCGACGGCATCGACCTCAACGCGGGCGTGACTACCTTCAACGAGGTGTTCAGCGTCAGCAAAGCGATGTGCAACGCCGCACGGGAAGTGATTTTGATGGCGGACTCGTCGAAGTTTGGCCGTAAAAGCCCCAACATTGTCTGTAGCCTTGAAAGCGTCGATAAGCTGATTACCGACGCAGGTATCGATCCGGCATTTAAAAAAGCGCTGGAAGCGAAGGGCATCGACGTGATCGTAACCGGAGAGAAAAATGAGTGATTTTCTGTTAAACGCAGGCCGTCAGACCCTGCTGCTGGAGCTACAGGAAGCCAGCCGCCTGCCGGAGCGTCTGGGTGAGGATTTTGTTCGTGCAGCCAACACCATTATCCACTGCGAGGGTAAAGTGATCGTGGCGGGTATCGGTAAATCCGGTCATATCGGCAAGAAGATTGCCGCGACGCTTGCCAGCACCGGCACTCCGGCGTTCTTTGTGCATCCTGCCGAAGCGCTGCACGGCGATCTGGGGATGATCGAAAGCCGCGACGTGATGCTGTTTATCTCCTACTCCGGTTCAGCCAAAGAGCTGGATCTCATCATCCCTCGCCTGCAAGAAAAATCGGTGGCCCTGTTAGCGATGACCGGCAAATCCCGATCGCCGCTGGCGCTGGCCGCGAAAGCAACGCTGGATATTTCCGTTGAGCGCGAAGCCTGTCCGATGCACCTGGCACCGACCTCCAGCACCGTCAACACCCTGATGATGGGCGACGCGCTGGCAATGGCGGTGATGCAGGCGCGCGGTTTTAATGAGGAAGATTTCGCCCGCTCCCATCCTGCGGGCGCGCTTGGGGCACGTCTGCTCAACAAGGTTCACCACCTGATGCGCACCGACGATGCCATTCCTCAGGTCAAACTCGACACCAGCGTGATGGACGCCATGCTGGAGCTGAGCCGCACCGGGCTGGGGCTGGTTGCGGTATGCGACAATGACCGCCAGGTGAAGGGCGTCTTCACCGACGGCGACCTGCGCCGCTGGCTGGTGGGCGGCGGCAAGCTGGATGCGCGGGTATCCGAAGCAATGACCCAGGGCGGACTGACGCTGAATGCCGACAGCCGCGCCATTGAAGCCAAAGAGGTGCTGATGAAGCGCAAAATCACCGCCGCGCCGGTGGTGGACGAGCACGGCAGGCTGTGCGGCGCGATCAACCTGCAAGACTTCTACCAGGCGGGGATTATTTAACCCTTCAGCCCCAGACGTTTCGCCAGCCTGTGGAGGTTGGCGACGTCCATCTCCAGCGCCCGCGCGCACGCCGCCCAGCTGCGGTTATTCTGCTCCAGCGCGCGGGCGATCATCTGACGCTGGAACGCATTCGTCGCCTCGCGCAGGTTTTCGTTCACGCTCTCAGGTATCACCGGCTTCACGGACGGCGTCGTTTCCTCATGCAGCGCGAAATGGCGCGCATGAATTACCACTTCATCCCCCGAACGCGTAGCCCGCGCCAGCACCACCGCGCGGTGAATCGCATGTTCCAGTTCACGCACGTTACCCGGCCAGCCGTAGCTCAGCAGGTGCGTCCTCGCACCGGGGCTTAGCACCACGCGGGAAAGCCCCATTTTGAGCCGACACTGTTCGCAGAAAAAGCCCGCCAGCAGCACCACGTCGTCGCCCCGCTCGCGCAGCGGCGGCACCGTGAGCGGGAACACGCTCAGACGGTGGAACAGATCGGCGCGGAAATTCCCCGCCAGCACCTCTTCGCGCAGATCGCGGTTCGTCGCCGCCAGCACGCGCACATCCACGCGTAAGCTGCGATCGTCTCCCACGCGTTGAATATCGCCATACTGCAACACCCGCAGCAGTTTGGCCTGGAGCGAAAGGGAGAGTTCGCCAATTTCATCGAGAAACAGCGTGCCGTTATCGGCCATTTCGAACTTGCCGCTGCGGTTGCTGATCGCCCCGGTAAAGGCCCCTTTGACGTGTCCGAACAGCTCACTTTCCGCCACGCTTTCCGGCAGCGCCGCGCAGTTGAGATAGACCAGCGGATTCACCGCACGGGGCGAGGCTTCGTGGATCGCTTTCGCCACCAGCTCTTTACCGGTGCCGGTCTCCCCGAAGATCAGCACGTTCAAATCAGACGCGGCGACAATCTCAATCTCTTTTTTGAGCTGCGCCATGCCTGGCGAAAGGCCGATCATTTCGGTGTGCGCCACCTGCTCAAACGCCGTCGGGCTACCCGGAAGAATATTCTGGCTCTCCAGCTGTTCTATCAGCAGGGCGTTGTTCAGCGCCCCGGCCGCCAGCGCAGCAATCAGCCGTAGCTCTTCGTCGCTGAAGGTATCGAACTGATCCGGCGACATGCCGTCGAGGGTTAACGCACCAATCAGGTTCTGCCCGGCAAACAGCGGCAGGCCGATACAGGCGTGCACCTTCAGGCTCTCCTGCCCGGGGATCAGGCCGTCGTAAGGGTCGGGCAGATCGCTGTCCGCCGGGAAACGCACCACGTCACCCGCACGGGCGATGGTTTCCAGACGCGGGTGGCCCTCCAGGGTAAAGCGCCGCCCGAGTACGTCCTTCGCCAGACCGTCGATAGCCAGCGGAATAAACTGCCGCCCTTCGTAACGCAGCAGCGCCGAGGCATCGCAATCCAGCACGTGACGCAACGTGGAGATCAGCCGCTGAAAGCGGTCCTGATGACCAATACCGGTTTGCAGTTCTATGGCGATCTTCGCCAGCACATCTACGGAAAAGCTCATCTCTGCCTCACTGTCATTTTGACAATACATAGTGTCATATTGACAATTTTTAAGATAGTCAAAATGACTACCTATTTGGGAGCATCAAAATATAAATCCATTATTTTCAATAAGTTAAAAAGTTGGCACGCAACTTGATATCTGACAGTCATCTTATTTGAAAACGCCGTATTAAGTTGAGGTTGCTATGTCTATTCTGGTTAAAAATAACATTCATTGGGTGGGTCAACGTGACTGGGAAGTACGTGATTTTCACGGGACGGAATACAAAACGCTGCGCGGTAGCAGCTACAACAGCTATCTCATTCGTGAAGGTAAAAACGTCCTGATCGATACCGTCGATCACAAATTCAGCCGCGAGTTCGTGCAGAACCTGCGCAGCGAAATCGATCTGAATGAGATCGACTACATTATCATCAACCACGCGGAAGAGGATCATGCCGGGGCGCTGACCGAGCTGATGTCCCACATTCCGGATACCCCGATCTACTGCACCACTAACGCCATTGACTCCATCAACGGCCACCACCACCATCCGGAGTGGAACTTCCACACTGTGAAAACCGGCGACACGCTGGATATCGGCAACGGCAAACAGCTGATCTTCGTGGAAACCCCAATGCTGCACTGGCCGGACAGCATGATGACCTACATGACCGGTGACGCGGTGCTGTTCAGTAACGACGCTTTCGGCCAGCACTACTGCGACGAACGTCTGTTCAACGACGAAGTGGATCAGACCGAGCTGTTCGAACAGTGCCAACGCTACTACGCCAACATCCTGACCCCGTTCAGCCGTCTGGTCACGCCAAAAATCACCGAGATCCTCGGCTTCAACCTGCCGGTGGATATGATTGCCACCTCCCACGGCGTGGTATGGCGTGAAAATCCAACCCAGATTGTCGAACTGTACCTGAAGTGGGCGGCGGACTATCAGGAAGACCGCATTACGATCTTCTACGACACCATGTCCAACAACACCCGCATGATGGCGGACGCCATTGCCCAGGGCATCAACGAAGTTGACCCGAACGTGGCGGTGAAAATCTTCAACGTGGCGCGCAGCGATAAGAATGAGGTATTGACCAACGTCTTCCGCTCCAAAGGCGTGCTGGTGGGTACCTCCACCATGAATAACGTGATGATGCCGAAAATTGCCGGACTGGTGGAAGAGATGACCGGCCTGCGCTTCCGTAACAAACGCGCCAGCGCCTTTGGTTCACACGGCTGGAGCGGCGGCGCGGTAGACCGTCTCTCCACCCGTTTACAGGATGCCGGTTTTGAGATGTCCCTGAGCCTGAAGGCGAAATGGCGTCCGGATCTCGACGCGCTGGAAATCTGTCGCCAGCACGGTCGCGACATTGCCCGCCAGTGGGCGCTTGCGCCACTGCCGGAAACCGCACCCGCCGCGGCTGTTGCGCCGGAAGCCGTAGCAGAAGCCGCTCCTGCCGCTGCCGACCTCGGCCCTTGCATGCAGTGCAGCGTCTGCCAGTGGATTTACGATCCTGAGCTGGGCGAGCCGTTGCAGGATGTCGCGCCGGGTACGCCATGGAGCGAGGTGCCGGACAACTTCCTCTGCCCGGAATGTTCCCTCGGGAAAGACGTCTTTGATGAACTGGCAACGGAGGCAAAATGAGCCACGGCATCGTCATTATCGGCTCGGGCTTTGCCGCCCGCCAGCTGGTGAAAAATATCCGCAAACAGGATGCTAACGTGCCGTTGACGGTAATCGCCGCCGACAGCATGGATGAGTACAACAAGCCTGATTTAAGCCACGTCATTAGCCAGAATCAGCGCGCCGACGATCTCACCCGCCAGACGGCGGGGGAGTTTGCAGAACAGTTTAACCTGCGTCTGTTTCCGTACACCTGGGTGACCGATATCGACGCCGACGCCCACGTGGTGAACGCGAAAGATAAAACCTGGCACTACGACAAGCTGGTGCTGGCGACGGGGGCATCGGCGTTTGTGCCGCCGGTTGAGGGCCGCGAACTAATGGTCACGCTCAACAGCCAGCTGGAGTATCAGGCCAGCGAGACCCTGTTACGCGACGCCACGCGGGTGATGATTGTCGGCGGCGGGCTGATTGGCACCGAGCTGGCGATGGACTTCTGCCGGGCGGGAAAATCCGTCACCCTGGTTGACCACGCGGCCAGCATTCTGTCAGCGCTGATGCCGGCAGAAGTAAGCAGTCGCTTACAGCATCGTCTGACCGACATGGGCGTGCATCTGCTGCTGAAATCGCAGTTGCAGAGCCTGAGCAAAACCGAAACCGGCATTTGTGCGACGCTCGACCGCAACCGCAGCGTGGAAGTGGATGTGGTTATTGCGGCGACGGGGTTGCGCCCGGAAACCGCGCTGGCGCACCGCGCGGGCGCAGAGATCAATCGCGGCGTGAAGGTGGACAGCTACCTGCAAACCACCCAGCCGGATATTTATGCCCTGGGCGACTGCGCAGAAATTAACGGCCAGGTGCTGCCATTCCTGCAACCGATTCAGTTAAGCGCCATGTTCCTGGCGAAAAACCTGCTCGGCGGCAACGCCCCGGTGAAATTACCCGCCATGCTGGTGAAGGTAAAAACGCCGGAACTACCGCTGCATCTCGCAGGTGAAACGCAGCGTCAGGATCTGGACTGGCAGATTGCCCTTTCGCCTCAGGGCATGGTGGCGCGCGGCACCGATACTGCCGGTCAGATGCGCGCCTTTGTGGTCAGCGAAGACAGAATGAAGGAGGCCTTCGCGCTGCTGAAATCGTTACCTGCTTAACCCTCGTCATGCCGGGCGGCGCTCCGCTTACCCGGCCTATAGTACTGCCACGCTTACTTAACCTTTGGATTTTATTGTCCACCGCCCCGATGTCCCGGGGCTTTTTTTATGGCTACCCTTTCAGCGTCAGGAGCGCACCACCAGCGCGTCATAACCGCGCCAGCGGTAGTTCGCCATCGAGATCAGCCAGCAGGCGACAAACAGCCCGACCACCACAAATCCGGCATCGCCCAGGTTATCGTTCACCGCGCCAATCAGATCCCACACGCCGCCGCTGAGGGAGAACTTGTCCATCAGCAGACCCAGCGCTTCCAGGCCGCCGATAAACAGCGCCACTACCACCGAAGTGCCGGTGATGGTCATGTTGTAGTACAGCTTGCGCTGCGGCTTGTTAAACGCCCAGCCGTAGGCACCCACCATCAGCAGGTTATCGAGCGTATCCACCAGCGCCATGCCGCTGGCGAAGAGCGCCGGGAAGATCATGATCGACCACACCGACATCCCGCTGGAGGCGCTGGCGGCGGAGATCCCCAGCACGCCGATTTCGGTGGCCGTGTCAAAGCCGAGGCCAAACAGGAAACCGACCAGGTACATCTGCCAGCTTTTATTGACGAGGCGGAAGGTTTTGCCGAACAGCCAGTTCATGACGCCACCCTGTGCAGGCAGCGTGATGTCGCCCTGCGCCGGCCTGCCGTGTTTCAGTGCCTGAAAACTGCGCCAGACGCCGCGCAGGATCACCATATTCACCAGCGCCATCGCCAGCAGGAAGGTGGCGGAGACGGCGGTGCCAATCAGGCTGCCGGTTTCGTGGAACCATGCCATGTTTTTCTGAAACGCCGTGGCGGTAGCGGCGATAGCAATGGAGGCCAGCACCACGATGGTGGAGTGTCCGAGAGAAAACCATGCGCCCACGCCGGACGGGCGCTTGCCCTGCTGCATCATCTTACGCGTCACGGTATCAATCGCGGCGATATGGTCGGCATCCACCGCATGACGCAGTCCGTAACACCAGGCCAGCAGGCTGGCCGCCATCAGCGCCGTACTGTCGCTAAAGGTGTGCCACGCCAGCCCCCAGGCCAGCAGGTTAGCCATCCCGAGAGCCAGCAGCAGGCACGCTGCACGAGGTTCATTGCGTAACAGTCGTAACATTTTAAGTCCTTTGTAAACATGATCGGGCGGCAGCAACCACCGCCTGCCCGAAGGAGATCGCTCCGTCACCTGCGGGCAGGCGCGAAGGAAAAAGAAGCGTGAAATCAGAAAGGTAATGACAAAGGCGCGCGCGCAGCAGGCGGTTGTGAAGGACGCCGCCGCTGAAGCACACCGTAGAGAGCGACCGTCGGCGGGCATGCGTTGCCGCCAGTTCGCTCAGCCCTTTTGCCAGCGCATCGTGAAAGGCCCAGGCGCGCTCGCCGGGCTCCGCCCGCCAGGCCAGCCACTGCTGCCAGAACAGCGCAAGGTTATCCGTCTGGAGCGTCACCGGATGATCAACCCCTGCACAGCGTTCGGCCAGCGCCTCCAGCCGGCACGCGGCTTCGCCCTCATAGCGTTGCGTTTCAATGCCCAGCGCACAGGCCACGGCGTCGAACAGACGACCACAGGAGGAGGCCCGCGGCGCATTGATACCGCGCGACACCGCCGTTGCCAGCAGCGGCCAGTTTTGACGCTGTACCACCTCAGTTTCCGGGTACTGCTGCCAGTCAGGTACGAACGCCAGACAGTGGGCGAGCAAATTGCGCCACGGCTGTTTTGCCGCCAGATCGCCCCCCGGCAGCGCAACGGCTGGCAGACCGCCCAGCCGTTCGCAGTCGCGATAGTTCACCCGCAGGCACTCGCCGCCCCACAGCGCGCCGTTCTCGCCCATGCCGATCCCGTCCAGCGTCAGGGCAATAACATCCCCGCCGTCGAGCGGCCAGCCGTTCTCCGCCAGACACGCTGCCGCATGCGCATGATGATGCAGCACGGTCTCAACGGGCAGCGCCTGCGTCCGGGCCCACTGTCGGGCGTGGTATCCCGGATGGGCATCGCACACCACACGCTCTGGCTGGAAAGCGTAGATCTCCTGCATCGTCGAGAGCGCGCTGCGCCACTGCGCCTCTACGCCCTCGTCGCTCAGATCGCCAAAATGCTGGCTCAGCACCGCCTGGTTGCCACGTACCAGGCAGAAGGTATTTTTCATCTCCGCGCCGGTGCATAACATGGGCGGGATGTCGCGGAATCCGGCGGGCAATGTGATGGCATCCGGCACAAAACCGCGTGCGCGACGCAACATCGTGCCCTCCTGGTCCATCACTGAATCATCCATCCGTTGCAGGATGTCGCGGTTGTGCAGCAGGAAGCCGTCAGCGATGTCACTGAGTTCTTCCAGCGCCTGCTGGTTGTTTATGACGGGTGGATGGCCACTTAGGTTGCCGGAGGTCATCACCAGCGGACGCTGACAGTCCAACATCAGCAAATGCTGGAGCGGGTTCGCAGGCAACATCACGCCGACCGTATTCAGCCCCGGCGCAATCTCCTCAGGAAACGCTGGAAGGCAGGCTTTTGGCGTCAGCATAATCGGCGCAGCGGGTGAACGTAACAGCGTCTGGATGGCCTTCGGCAGATCGTTCGCATGCGGGATCATCACCGCCAGCGGCCTGGTCGGGCGCTGCTTGCGTGCCCGTAATTTCCGAACCGCCTGCGGGTTAAGCGCGTCGCAGACCAGGTGAAAACCGCCCAGCCCTTTGACCGCCACAATCCCGCCGCCTTCCAGCATCGCCACCGCCGCGCTTAACGCCGATTCGCGGGCAGCAGCAGCCTCCCCGGCTCGCCACTCCAGCTGCGGCCCGCAGTCCGGGCAGGCAACCGGCTGGGCGTGAAAACGCCGATCAGCCGGGTTGCGGTACTCCGTTTCACAGGGCACACAGAGCGGGAATGGCGCCATTGACGTGGCCGGGCGATCATAGGGCATGGCGCGGATAATGGTAAACCGCGGCCCGCAGTGGGTGCAGTTGATAAACGGGTAGCGGTAGCGACGTTCGCGGGGATCGCGCATCTCCGCCAGGCACGCGGGACAGGTGGCGGCATCCGGGACGATTTGCGTGTCCATCGCCCCACTCTCGCTGTGGCGGATGACAAACTCGTCCGGCAGCGTATTCCAGCTGTACGGCTGCGTTTCAACGCGATCGATGCGCGCCAGCGGTGGGCAGTCCTGATGCAGCCTCGCGGTAAAGTCCCCCCCATTACCCGCGAGACGCACCAGGACACCCTCTCCGTCGTTGCAGACATCGCCCACAAGCTTCAGCCGGTGCGCCAGCTGCCAGACGAAGGGCCGAAACCCCACGCCCTGCACCTTGCCGCGCACCCGCAGCTGAACGCCGTTGCTGCTCATACGGTTCAGAACAGCAGTGATGACGAGGTGTCGAACGCCGCGCGGCGACGTTTTTCGGCACTCATCTGTTCGAGCTTGTCTCGATCGACGCAAACCAGCGCATGCGTCGGACAGGCTTCCATACACGCCGGACCGGCTTCGCGGTGGTAGCAGAGGTCACATTTATTGGCTTCGGCTTTCTCCGCGCGCACGCTCAGCCCGATACCGCTGTTGCGAACCACCGGGCGAACCACCACCTCCATCGCGCCATACGGACACGCCACCACACAGGTTTTGCACCCGATGCAGCGCTCCTGCATCACATGCACGAAGCCTTTCTCGCGCTTAATCGCCCCGTTCGGACAGACGTTGGCGCACGGCGCGTCTTCACACTGGCGACAGATAGCGGCGGTAGAAATATTCACGCCTTTAATGACGTGGATGCGCGGCAGGAAGTTATCAGGGGTGAGAGAGGCGCAATCCTGCTCTGCCTGATGGGACACCACGCACGCCACTTCACAGGTACGGCAACCAATGCATTTGCTGGCATCGGCCATAATAAAACGGTTCATCTGCTTCTCCGGCATAACTGTTATGCGCGAAGCTATTCATAAACCGTGCCAATATTTAATGCTTTGATTTTAAAGCGAAATAAAAAGAAGTAGTTCTGTCATCGTCATTAGTGACGATGACAGATGTCGACGTCAGCGATGCGGGCCGTCAATAACGGAGTCGCGCAGGATAAGCTCGCCGGAGAAGGTTTGCTGAAGCTTAAACTCACCGCCGTCGAGCATGAAAATCAGGCGGCTGATGGTCTCCTGGATCATCTCCGTTACCGGAATACGCACGCTGGAGAGGGACGGCACGATATAGGGCGCGATTGCCACGTCGTCAAAGCCGATGACGGACACCGCGCCCGGCGTGGCGACGCCGCTCTCGTGCAACTGCCTGATGGCGCCAATCGCCATATCGTCGTTACTCGCCACCAGCGCGGTAAACGCTTCGCCGCGGGTGAGCAGCTGAGAGACCGCCGCCGCGCCGCTGGCCGGGCTCCACTTCCCTTCGGCGATCAGCGCGTCACGAACTGCAATCCCGTGCTGCGCCAGCGCGTCCCTGTAACCGGAAAGACGCTCCACCCCGGTGGGTGAATCCAGCGAACCGGTGATAAACGCAATCTCCCGGTGGCCTTTCGCGATGAGCTGCGATACCGCGTCCTGACACGACGCTTTATGATCGGACCAGACGCTGTGGCTGCTGTTTTTCCGCAAACGGCGGTTGAGCACCATGATCGGCTGCTCGCATTTCTCAATGATCTCGTCCAGCGCTTCCACGCTCAGAAAACGCGGGTAGATGATCACCGCGTCGCAGCGCATGTCGAGCAGGTACTGGATCGCCTCGCGCTCCTCTTCGGCGCTGTGCTTGCCGTCCGCCAGGATCAGCTGGCGCCCCTTCTCTTCCGTCATCCGCGCGGCGTTAAACAGCAGCTCGCTAAAGTAGACCCCATGGTACAGGGTGTTCGTCACCACCAGCCCCAGGGTCTGGGTGCGTTTGGTCGCCAGGTTTCGCGCCAGCAGATTGGGGCGATACCCGCTTTCTTCGATGGCCTGAAACACGCGGTCTTTCGTCTCCTGGCTGACGTAACCGTTCCCCGACAGCACCCGGGAGACCGTCGCTTTCGACACGCCTGCCCGCTTCGCCACTTCCAGCATGGTGGTCATAGTGTTATTCCATTCAAAACCGATGAGCCGCAGTGTACTTCACCGCAGAAAAATTGTCGCAGCGACGTTATCACGCTTTTTACGGCCACGAGTGATCGTCATCACGAAACGAAAAAATGCATAAAAAGTGGTCTTGTTTCATTAAAAGAAACTCATGATGATTATGTGAAACCGGTTTCCTACACTTCTCACAACGATAACAGGATCACATCCGATGGCAAAAAATTACGCTGCGCTGGCAAACGACGTTGTTAGCGCGCTGGGCGGTAAAGAGAACATCGTCGCCGTCACCCACTGCATGACGCGCCTGCGCTTCGTTCTGAAAGACGAAAGCCTTACCGACACCGCGCGCCTGAAAAGCATCAGCGGCGTGCTCGGCGTGGTGCGCAACGACAACCAGTGCCAGGTGATCATCGGCAACACCGTGTCCCAGGCATACCGTGAAGTGGTGAGCCTGCTGCCCGCCAACCTGCAACCTGCCGTAGCGGAAGGTCCACAGAAGCTCACGCTGCGCCGGATTGGCGCCGGGATCCTCGACGCGCTGATCGGCACCATGTCTCCGCTGATCCCGGCGATCATCGGCGGGTCGATGGTCAAGCTGCTGGCGATGATCCTTGAGATGACCGGCGTGCTGGGCAAAGGCGACCCGACACTGACGATCCTGACCGTTATCGGCGACGGCGCGTTCTTCTTCCTGCCGCTGATGGTGGCGGCTTCCGCAGCGGTGAAGTTCAAAACCAACATGTCCCTGGCAATCGCCATCGCGGGCGTGCTGGTTCACCCGAGCTTTATCGAGCTGATGGCCAAGGCCGCGCAGGGCGAGCACGTTGAGTTCGCGTTCATTCCGGTGACGGCGGTGAAATACACCTATACCGTTATCCCGGCGCTGGTGATGACCTGGTGCCTGTCGTACATCGAACGCTGGGTGGATCGCATTACCCCGGCGGTGACGAAAAACTTCCTCAAGCCGATGCTGATCGTGCTGATTGCCGCCCCGCTCGCCATCGTACTGATTGGCCCGCTCGGGATCTGGATCGGCAGCGCCATCTCCGCGCTGGTCTACACCATTCACGGCTATCTGGGCTGGCTCTCCGTTGCCATTATGGGCGCGCTGTGGCCGCTGCTGGTGATGACCGGGATGCACCGCGTGTTTACGCCGACCATCATCCAGACCATTGCCGAAACGGGCAAAGAAGGGATGGTGATGCCGTCGGAAATCGGCGCCAACCTGTCGCTCGGCGGTTCATCGCTGGCGGTAGCGTGGAAAACCAAAAACCCGGAGCTGCGCCAGACGGCGCTGGCCGCGGCGGCCTCCGCCATCATGGCGGGGATCTCTGAACCGGCCCTGTACGGCGTGGCGGTACGCCTGAAGCGTCCGCTGATTGCGAGTCTGATCAGCGGCTTTATCTGCGGCGCGGTGGCAGGAATGGCCGGTCTTGCCAGCCATTCGATGGCGGCGCCGGGGCTGTTTACCAGCGTGCAGTTCTTCGACCCGGCCAACCCGATGACCATCGTCTGGGTGTTTGGCGTGATGGGTCTGGCAGTGGTGCTGTCGTTTGTGCTGACCCTGCTGTTAGGGTTTGAGGATATCCCGGTAGAAGACGAAGCCGAAAAAGCACGCGCCCTGCAAACCGCACCGGTACAGAACAAAGCAGCAGAAGCATAAACTGAAAGCGAGGTAAGAATGTCTGTTTTTCCACAAGGATTTTTATGGGGCGGCGCGCTTGCCGCCAACCAGAGTGAAGGGGCTTACCGTGAAGGCGGCAAAGGACTGACGACGGTCGATATGATCCCCCACGGCGCAAACCGCCTGGCGGTAAAAGTCGGCAAGGAAAAACGGTTTTCGTTGCGGGACGACGAATTCTACCCGAGCCACGAGGCGATTGATTTTTACCATCGCTACAAAGAAGACATCGCCCTGATGGCGGAGATGGGCTTTACGGTGTTCCGCACCTCGATTGCCTGGAGCCGCCTCTACCCGAACGGCGACGAACCGCTGCCGAATCAGGAAGGCATTGCCTTCTACCGCGCGGTGTTCGAGGAGTGCAAAAAGTACAACATCGAGCCGCTGGTGACCCTCTGCCACTTCGACGTGCCGATGCACCTGGTGACGGAGTACGGCTCCTGGCGCAACCGTAAGATGGTCGATTTCTTCGCCCGCTACGCCCGCACCTGCTTCGAAGAGTTTAACGGGCTGGTGAAATACTGGCTGACCTTCAACGAAATCAACATCATGCTGCACAGCCCCTTTTCCGGCGCGGGGCTGGTGTTTGAGGAAGGTGAAAACGAAGACCAGGTGAAATACCAGGCCGCGCACCACGAGCTGGTGGCGAGCGCGCTGGCGACCAAAATTGCCCACGAGGTAAACCCGGAAAACCAGGTCGGCTGCATGCTGGCGGGCGGTAACTTCTACCCCTACTCCTGCAAGCCGGAAGACGTGTGGATGGCGCTGGAGAAAGACCGCGAGAACCTGTTTTTTATCGACGTGCAGGCGCGCGGCAGCTATCCGGCCTACTCTGCCCGCGTGTTCCGCGAAAAAGGCGTCGTGATTGTGAAAGACCCGGGCGATGACGAACTGCTGAAAAATACCGTCGACTTTGTCTCGTTCAGCTACTACGCCTCGCGCTGCGCGTCGGCGGACATGAACGCGGGCAACACCAGCGCGGCGAACATCGTGAAGTCCCTGCGCAACCCGCACATTCAGGTGAGCGAGTGGGGCTGGGGTATCGACCCGCTCGGCCTGCGCATCACTATGAACATGATGTACGACCGCTACCAGAAGCCGCTGTTCCTGGTGGAAAACGGTCTGGGGGCGAAAGATGTCGTTGATGAAAACGGTGAGATTAACGACGACTACCGCATCAGCTACCTGCGCGAGCACATCCGCGCGATGGGCGACGCGATTGAGGACGGCGTTCCGCTGCTGGGCTACACCACCTGGGGCTGCATTGACCTGGTCTCGGCCTCAACCGGGGAGATGAGCAAGCGCTATGGATTTGTCTACGTCGACCGCGACGACGCCGGGAACGGCACGCTGGAACGGAAACGCAAGAAATCGTTCGGATGGTATAAGAAGGTGATTGCGAGTAACGGGGGGGATCTCGAGTAGCCTGTTGCCCTCACCCCAGCCCTCTCCCACAGGGAGAGGGAGATGGGTTTGGTAGGCCGGGTAAGGCGAAGCCGCCACCCGGCACTGCTCAGAGCGGAGAAAAACCTCCATCCCCAACCCACCCTGCAAGCCGTGAATACACCCCCTCCACCGCCTCTTTCACCGGCGGCGTCATCGGGTAATAAAACCCGACAATATCCGGCTGAATGCCCAAAAACAGCACCTCGCCCACGTCGTCTTTGATCTGATCCACCAGGTAGTTCAGCGGCATATTGTGGGTGGTCATCATAAACATCTCGGCGATGTCGTCCGGGTCAATCAGGCGGATCTCGCCGGGGTTAAGCCCCATATCGGTGGCATCGACGATTAACAGCCTGTCCGGATGCAGTTCACGGATGGCGACCACGTCGTTTTCCGGCGCGCTGCCGCCGTCAATCACCACCCAGTTGCCCGGCGGGTTTGCGGCGCACAGTTCCGCCAGCAGCGGACCCGCGCCGTCGTCGCCCATCATGCTGTTGCCGACACACAGTAAAACGTCAGTCACGTAATCTCCTCACCATCAGGTAGATGGCGCTCTCCTGATGAATATCGTGCAGCATGCCGAGCAGCGTTTTGCTCCACGCCTGCTGCGCCGGGGTTTGTACGCTCAGCGCCGCGTCAAAGGCGTTAGCGAGCATCGCAATGTGGTTGGCGTCGATGACGATCTCGCCATACTTCGGCACGCCCTCCATCTTGCGCCGCGCCGTACTGCCCTCCTCCAGCGTGGCGATCCACGCCAGGTATTCCGGCCACGGGCAGGTTAACGCCGCCTCCAGGCAGTCGATCACCCCGAGGTGGTGCCCAATCGCCAGGCTGTAATAGACCACCTGCTGCGCCGCATCCGGCGTGGCATCGTTCTCATCAATAAACTTACGGCTCAGCTGGCTGAACACCACCGTTTCACTCATCGGATACGCGCCTCATCCACAATGTTGTTCAGGTTCGCCACGATCTCATTGAGACGCGGATCGTTCTCGGCCTCCAGCCAGCGCGCCACCTGATGGTCGCCCTGGCTGAGCAGACGCAGATAATCGTCGGCAATCTGGCGTCCGTAGCGGTAGCCCGCCAGCCTGCGTGCCGTGCGGTCGATCTTCACCCGCAGCGGCTGCACCATGTCCGGGTGCAGGATAGTGGCTGGCTGGTTGTCCAGCTCGCCTGGCTCGCGGGCGTGGATCTTCTGCTCCAGCAGGCCGAGCGCCATGGCAAAACCGTACAGCGTGGCGGCGGGCGTCGGCGGGCAGCCCGGAATGTAGACGTCCACCGGCACGATTTTGTCGGTACCGCCCCAGACGCAGTAAAGATCGTGGAAGATGCCGCCGCTGTTGCCGCAGGCACCGTAGGAGATGCAGATTTTCGGATCCGGTGCAGACTGCCAGGCGCGTAGCGCAGGCGAGCGCATCGCGCGGGTGACCGCGCCGGTGAACAGCAGGATATCCGCGTGGCGCGGGGACGGCACCACCTTGATGCCGAAGCGCTCGGCGTCAAACAGCGGCGACAGCGTAGCGAAGATCTCAATCTCGCAGCCGTTGCAGCCACCGCAGTCCACGCGATAGACGTAGGCCGAGCGTTTGATTTTTTTCAGCAGCGACGCCTTCATGCTGGCGATGGACTCCTCCACCGTCAGCGGCACCGGAATGCCGTTAGCGTCGCGCGGGCCGAGTAAGTTTTCCATCAGCTGGCCTCTCTCATATGGCGGGTTAAATCGATGCGGTCAGACGGCAGCAGGCATTTCTGACGCTTGCACTCCGGGCAGGTTTCGAAGCTTTCACGGTGATGCTCCGCGCGGACGTCGCCGTTGTGCTTCAGCAGCGCGATGGCGTAGTCGATCTCTTTTTGCACGGCGAACGGACGCTTGCAGACGCGGCAGTTGCACAGCGCAAAGCGCGATTGCTGGAGGAAGTCCTCTTTTTTCCACACCGCCAGCTCGTACTCCTGAGACAGGCGAATGGCGACCGTCGGGCAGACCTCCTCGCAGCGGCCGCAGAAGATGCAGCGCCCGAGGTTAAACTGCCAGGCCAGCTCGCCGGTTTTCAGGTCCGTTTCCACCGTTAAGGCATTCGACGGGCAGGCGTTGACGCAGGCCGCGCAGCCGATGCACTGCTGCGGGTTGTGCTCCGGCTTGCCGCGAAAGTTTTTATCAACCGGGATCGGCTCCAGCGGATAACTGCTGGTCTGCGCGCCGGTTTTGATCACTTTTTTGATAAAGGTAAACATGGCGAATCCTTATTTCAGCGGCGAGTTCTTACGTTCGATGCTGTAGCGCTCAAGCTCTTTGTACGGCACCACCTGGCTTTTCTTCTTGCGCACGTCCACGACGGTCATGCGGTCGGTGCAGGAGTAACACGGGTCGAGGCTGCCGATGATCAGCGGCGCGTCAGAGACCGTGTTGCCGCGCAGCATGTAGCGCAGGGTTGGCCAGTTGGCGTAGGTCGCCGCACGGCAGCGCCAGCGGTAGAGCTTCTGGTTGTCGCCGGTCATGCTCCAGTGGATGTCGTCCCCGCGCGGCGCTTCGGCAAAGCCGAGGGCAAAGCGGTTTGGAATGTAGGTGAAGCCTTCCACCATCAGCGGGCCGCCCGGCAGGTTATCGAGGCCGTAGTCGATCATGTTCAGCGCGGTGAATACCTCGTTGATGCGCACCTTCAGACGGGAGATGACGTCGCAGCCCTGCTCGCTGTGCACGGTCATCGGCAGCAGGCCGTAGCCGACGAACGGGTGATCGGCGCGGGTATCGCGGGCGTGGCCGCTGGCGCGCACCATCGGACCAACGTTACTGAAGTCGCGGGCGATTTCCGGGTCAAGACGACCAATCCCGACGGTGCGCTGCTCAATGTTGGGCGTGCTGAGCAGCATATCCACCAGCTCCTGCACGTCCCGGCGCATCTGCTGCGCCAGCTGGCGGGTCTGGATCATGTCGTCTTTCAGCAGGTCGCGGCGGATCCCGCCGATCAGATTCAGGCCGTAGGTTTTACGCGCCCCGGTGAGGATCTCCGCCATCTTCATCGACGCCTCGCGCACGCGGAAGAACTGCATAAACCCGGAGTCAAATCCGACGAAATGGCAGGCCAGGCCGAGGTTCAGCAGGTGCGAGTGCAGGCGCTCCACCTCCAGCAGAATGGCGCGGATCATCTGCGCGCGTTCCGGCACCACGATCCCCATGCCGTTTTCCACCGAGGTGGTGTAGGCGGTGCTGTGGGCAAAGCCGCAGATGCCGCACACGCGGTCAGAAAGAAACGTGACTTCGTTGTAGCCCATGCGGGTCTCCGCCAGCTTCTCCATGCCGCGGTGGACGTAGAACAGGCGGTAGTCGGCGTCGATAATGTTCTCGCCGTCGACGAACAGGCGGAAGTGGCCCGGTTCGTCAGAGGTAACGTGCAGCGGGCCAATCGGCACCACGTTATTCTTCTTGCTGCCCAGCTCGTTGATGAACTCGTAGGTTTCGCTGTCGGTGGTCGGGGCCGGGCGCTGGCGGTAGTCCATGCTGTCCTTGCGCAGCGGATAGAGTTCATCCGGCCAGTCGTCCGGCAGCACCAGGCGACGCTCGTCAGGCAGGCCAACCGGCACCAGGCCGTACATGTCGCGCACTTCGCGCTCGCCCCAGACGGCGGCGGGCACGCGCGGCGTGACGGACGGGTATTCCGGTTTATTCGGGTCGACTTCGACGCGCACGGTGATCCAGCACTTCTCGCCCTGCTCCATTGACATCACGTAGTACACCGCGTAACTGCCGCACAGCTGGCGCTCGTCGTTACCGAACAACACCGACAGCCAGCCGCCCTGCTGGTAGTAGAGAAACTCCACCACTTCCGGCAGATAGTTCACCTTAATGGTGACGGTGATCTGGTCTTTGGTTTGCCAGGACTCCTCCAGCACCACGCCCGGGAAAGCCTGATGCAACGCGGCGAGATACTGCTGACCTTTCTTTTCTTCAGACATAAACACTCTCTTTAATCACGCCACCAGCAAGGAGACGAACGCTAAAAATGCAAAACCAAAACCAGCCCAGGTAATGCGTGACGTTTCGACAAAACGCAGGCGCGCCATGCTGTTTTCAAACAGGGCAATGACCAGCACGCCGATAAGCAGCTTGAGCACAGCCACCACCACGGCCAGCAGCAGGCCGCCCGCAGAGAAGTGCGTCATCTGCCCCCACGGGAAGAAAACGCCGACGAACATCTGCAACACCACCAGCTGCTTGAGACTGATGCCCCACTTCAGCACCGCAAAGCCGTAGCCGCTGTACTCGGTGAGCGGCCCCTCCTGTAATTCCTGCTCCGCTTCCGCGAGATCGAACGGCAGCTTGCCCATCTCGATAAACGTGGCGAACGCGCAGGCGCAGAGCGCCAGCACCAGCGGGAGCGAACGTGAAACCGGCCAGTGGTAAACGGTGTCGGTGATGAAACTGATGTGGGTCGAGCCTGCAACCTGCGCGGCGACCCACAGCCCCAGCAGCAGAATTGGCTCAACCAGCACGCCGAGCATCGCCTCGCGGCTGGCGCCGATACCCGTAAACGGGCTGCCGGTGTCCAGGCCCGCAATCGCAAAGAAGAAACGCGCGATGGCGAAGAGGTAGATCAGCGTAATCAGATCGCCCAGCACCGGCAGCGGCGACGCCACCGTCACCACCGGCAGCGCGGTGGCGATGGTCAGCATCACGCCCACCATCACAAACGGCGTCAGGCGGAACACCCAGCCCGCGGCATCCGGCGCGACGCTCTGACGGGAGAGCAGTTTGAAGAGATCGCGGTACTCCTGGAGCACGCCAGGTCCGCGACGGTTGTGCAGCCGGGCGCGCGCCACGCGCGTGATGCCCGACAGCAGCGGCGCGGCGGCGAACAGCCCCAGCGCCTGAAGAATTGCCAGTAACAGACTCATGTCAGGCTCCTCGTGAAATGACAATCACCACCAGCACCGCCAGCTCGATCAGCGCCAGGCGGCGGAACAGTACGGGCACGGCGGCCCCCTGCCAGCCCGGCACCCAGCCCACCGGGTTCAGCCAGTGGCGCAGCTTCAGCACGGCGGCAAAGTTCTCTTTCACCGGCATGGCGAAACCGTGGGCGGTGATGACCATCGACTGCTCGTGTTCGTAGCCGCAGGCCCACGCCGCGCCGCGCGAGCGGGAGGCGAGACGGTCGCGTCTGAAGAACAGCATCAGCACGAACGGCAGGAGCGGCGCGGCAATCAGCAGCAGCGCCATCATCGGCTGGGAAACGACGGTATGCGCCGTGACCAGCGGCAGCGGAATAGCGTGGCCCAGCAGCGGCAGCAGCCACGGCGCGGCAACCCCGCCCGCGATGCAGCACAGCGCCAGCGCGACCACGCTGGTGGTCATCAGTACCGGGGCGCAGCAGGCGTTTTCCGCTTCTCGGGTGCGCGGCGCGCCCAGGAAGGTGACACCGTAAACTTTAGCCATACACATCACCGCCAGCGCCCCGGTGATCGCCAGGCCCACCGCCAGCAGCGGGCCGAGTAAACGCCCGATAAACGCCTCGCTCTGGCCGAGGGCGAAGAAGGATTGATAAATCACCCACTCGCCGGCAAAGCCGTTCAGCGGCGGCAGCGCAGCCATCGCCATCAGCCCGACCAGCATCGCCAGCGAAATGACGGGCATTTTTTTGCCAATCCCGCCGAGCTTCTCAATATCGCGGTGCCCGGTGCGGAACCAGACGCTGCCCGCGCCGAGGAACAGGGTGCTTTTAAACAAGCTGTGGTTGATAAGGTGATACAGACCGCCAATAAACCCGGCGGCAATCAGCGCCGGCTGGTTGAGCGCCAGCCCGGTGACGCCTGCGCCCATGCCGAGCAGGATAATCCCGATGTTCTCCAGGGTGTGGTACGCCAGCAGACGCTGGATGTTGTGCTCCATCAGCGCGTAGAGGCCACCGACGAACGCGGTGATCATCCCCGCAATCAGCAACGCCACGCCCCACCACAGCGGCGGCTGATCGCCCGTCAGGGTTATCGTCAGGATGCCGAACAGACCGACCTTCATCACCACGGTGGAGAACAGCGCAGCGGCCGGGGCTGAGGCATTGGCATGCGCCTGCGGCACCCAGCCGTGCAGCGGGATTATCCCGGCCAGCAGGCCAAAACCGACTACGCTCAACAGCCAGACGTCGTTGCCCAGCGGCTGGCCGTTAAGCGCGGCGAAATCCAGCGTGCCGAAACGCTGCCACACCAGCCAGCAGGCCAGCGCCAGCAGCAGCGTGCCGAGACGTCCGAGCGCAAACCACAGCTTGCCGGAGGCGCTGCATCCGGTCAGGAACACGCCGCACAGGGCCATGATTTCAGCCATCACCACCAGCGCGCCGAGGTTGCTGGCGACAACGGTACAGACCGCGGCGGCCATCAACAGGTTAACCAGCAGGCCGTTGGCTTTGGTGTGCTGATGGCGGTGCCAATCGATATTAAACAGGCTGATAAACAGCCCGCACAGGCCAAAGGTTATCAGCCAGATGGCGTTCAGCGGCGTAAGCTCAACGGCGTGGTGAATCAGCGGGATGAGGGTGTCGACGGATTGCCCGTCGATCAGGACAACCCCGCCCGCCGCCAGCGTCATCAGGCTGCCGACCGCCCCGCCGATACCGGCGATCACGCCGCTCAGCGTTTTATGGAAGGCGAGGAGCAGCGCCAGGACAGCGGCGGCGGCAAACCAGGCCACGCCGCTGGTCATCATAACTATCGCGTTCATTTCGCCCCCTCGTTAAGCGCCCGCAGCAGCGAAAGATCGCCGACGTCGGTATTGATGGTCAGCTCACGCTTGCGTTTGCTGGTGCGAGCGATGTCGCGGATGTTGACCAGGACCAGCGCCCGGGTCGGGCAGGTCCGCACGCAGGCCGGACCCTGCTCATCGAAGCTGCACAGGTCGCACTTCACCGCAACGGCGCGAATGCCCGGCACCCAGTCCAGCAGCGTGCTCACACGTGCCGGAGCCGGTGGCGCAGGCGGCGCTTTCGGGGTATTGGCATTCGCCGGAATATGCAGCGGACGGCTGCCGGAAAACTCAATGGCGCCGAACGGACAGGCGATGCCGCACAGCTTGCAGCTCACGCACAGGCTTTCGTTCAGCTGTACCGCGCCGTCAACGCGGGTGATGGCATTGACAGGACAAACGCCCGCGCACGGGGCGTCTTCACAGTGGTGACAGAGCTGCGGGGCAGACTCTTTCTCATTACGCATGACGCGCAGGCGCGGCATGGACTGTAGCCCGTGCAGGCGGTGCGTTTCCGAGCACGCCGCCTCACAGGTCCGACAGCCAATACAGACCGTCGAGTCAGCAATTACAAAACGGTTCACCGGGTCATCCTCTGGTGATGGTCATTTTTGACGAAAAAAAACTGTCTTATCGACACTTCTCGACACTCGCTTTTCAGGCCACGTTCGCGGAGGATTTTCCGTCGATCAGCTGTTTCAGGTTGATCGGCTGATCGTGCTCAACGGCGGCGTAGAGGCTGTTATAAACCGGCGCTATTTTCTCCAGATAGTGCTCCAGCACCTGCTGGCGATCGCGGTTGCTGACGTGACCGTCCACCATGCCGTCGGCCATCAGTTGAGCTTTCGCAATACACTGTTTTTCACCCTCTTTTGTCTCAACGTAATACTCAATGGTGTGGCTGTTGAAGCTCTCCGCCAGGGTGACAAAAATCGTGAAGTGACCAAACAACACAAAGCGCATGTCCCCCTGCGCCGCGCAGCTCATGGCATGGTGCAGACGGGCTTTTGACAGGGTGATCCCCTGGATCAGAGAGTTGCAGTAGAGGTGCCACTGATCCTGAAGCTGCTGATGACGTTGCGCGATGTAATCCGCTTTTTCGCTAATTTCCCAAATAGTCATAAAAGGTATCCGGTTAATGGAGTTAGCGGCTGTTAAGCAGTTTTCGTGCCAGTTTTTAATCTGTTGATTTAAATATCTTTTAACAAGATACGTACTGTCACCGCCGCGGTGTCGACGTGTCATTTCGACAGCGTTGACATCGTCACGCCGTAACGCAAATCAAGCTGGCACTGTTATTGCATTGAAGGGGCAATTCATTAAGGAGGCGTCATGCACGAAATCACCCTCTGCCAGCGGGCACTGGAACTTATCGAACAGCAGGCTGTGCAGAACCATGCGAAGCGCGTGACCGGCGTCTGGCTGAAGGTCGGGGCGTTTTCCTGCGTCGAGACCAGCGCCCTCACCTTCTGTTTTGAGCTGGTGTGCCGCGGCACGCTGGCGGAAGGTTGCGCACTGCATATCGAGGAGCAGCAGGCGGAGTGCTGGTGCGAACAGTGTCAGGAGTACGTCACGCTGTTGTCATCGAAGGTACAGCGCTGTCCGCAGTGCCAGAGCAGCGGGCTGCGCATCGTGGCGGATGACGGTATGCAGATCCAACGCCTCGAAATCGAGAAGGAGTAAAGTATGTGTAGTACCTGCGGTTGCGCTGAAGGCAACCTGTATATCGAAGGGGATGAACACCGCCCCCACTCCGCGTTTCGCTCCGCGCCCTTTTCCCCTGCCCCGCGTCCCGCGGCGGCACTGACCGGCATCACCTTCGCGCCGCAGCGTTCCGACGCGGGTGACCTGCATTACGGCCGCGGCGAAGCGGGCACCCACGCGCCGGGCATCAGCCAGCGCCAGATGCTGGAGGTGGAGATTAACGTGCTGGATAAAAACAACCAGCTCGCCGTCCGCAATCGCGCCCGCTTTGCCGCGCGCGAACAGCTGGTGCTGAACCTGGTCTCCAGCCCCGGCTCCGGTAAAACCACGCTGCTGACCGAAACCCTCAAACGGCTGAATAAACGTGTCTCCTGCGCCGTTATCGAAGGTGACCAGCAAACGGTAAACGACGCCGCGCGCATCCGCGAAACCGGTACGCCTGCGATTCAGGTCAACACCGGGAAAGGGTGCCATCTGGACGCGCAGATGATTGCCGACGCCGCCCCGCGCCTGCCGCTGGCGAACAACGGCATCCTGTTCATTGAAAACGTCGGCAACCTGGTCTGCCCGGCAAGCTTCGACCTCGGCGAGCGGCATAAAGTGGCGGTACTCTCCGTGACCGAAGGGGAAGACAAGCCGCTGAAATATCCGCATATGTTTGCCGCCGCCTCCCTCATGCTGCTGAACAAAGTCGACCTGCTGCCGTACCTGAATTTCGACGTGGATAAGTGCCTGGCTTACGCCCGCGAAGTGAACCCGGACATTGAGATCCTGCTGGTTTCCGCCACGCGCGGCGACGGGATGGACGCCTGGCTGAACTGGCTGGAGAACGAACGATGTGCATAGGCGTCCCCGGACAAATTCATTCCATCGACGGCAATCAGGCCAAAGTGGAGGTATGCGGCATCCTGCGCGATGTCGACCTGACGCTGGTAGGCAGCCACGATGAGACCGGCGCATCGCGTCTCGGCCAGTGGGTGCTGGTCCACGTGGGTTTTGCCATGAGCGTGATTAATGAGGAAGAAGCCCGCGACACGCTGGACGCGCTACAGAATATGTTTGACGTCGAGCCGGACGTGGGCGCCCTGCTGTATGGGGAGGAACGATAATACATGCGTTACGTTGATGAATATCGCGCGCCTGAGCAGGTGTTGCAGCTTATCGATCGCCTGAATTCCCGCGCGTCGCTGCTGGACTACACGAAAGAAAAACCGCTGCGGATCATGGAGGTGTGCGGCGGACACACCCACGCCATCTTTAAATTTGGCCTCGACCAGCTGCTGCCGGAAAACATCGAATTTATCCACGGCCCCGGCTGCCCGGTGTGCGTGCTGCCGATGGGGCGCATCGACAGCTGTCTCGACATCGCCAGCCGCCCCGGTGTGATTTTTTGTACCTTTGGCGACGCCATGCGTGTACCGGGAAAAAATGGCTCGCTGCTCCAGGCGAAGGCGCGCGGCGCGGACGTGCGGATCGTCTACTCACCGATGGATGCCCTGACGCTGGCGATGGCTAATCCTGAGCGTAAGGTCGTCTTTTTCGGGCTGGGTTTTGAAACCACCATGCCCGCCACCGCCATTACCCTCCAGCAGGCGAAAGCCCGCAACGTCACAAACTTTTACTTTTTCTGCCAGCACATCACGCTTATTCCCACGCTGCGCAGCCTGCTGGAAGCGCCAGATAACGGTATCGACGCGTTTCTGGCGCCGGGCCACGTCAGCATGGTGATCGGCACAGAAGCCTACGGTTTTATCGCTGAACAGTACAATCGTCCGTTAGTGGTGGCTGGTTTCGAGCCACTTGATCTACTGCAAGGCGTGACCATGCTGGTTGAGCAGAAAATAGCGGCCCTGAGTGCGGTGGAAAATCAGTATCGCCGCGTGGTGCCCGATGCAGGTAACAGACGGGCACAGCAGGCCATAGCCGACGTGTTTAGCGTCGAAGGCGACAGCGAGTGGCGCGGACTGGGGCTGATTGCCGAATCCGGCGTACACCTGACGCCCGCGTATCGCGCCTTCGACGCCGAAGCGCATTTCCGACCGCAGCCGCAGCAGGTGTGCGACGATCCCCGCGCCCGCTGTGGCGACGTACTCACCGGAAAATGCAAACCTTATCACTGCCCGTTATTTGGCAACGCCTGTAACCCGCAAACCGCGTTTGGCGCGCTGATGGTCTCTTCAGAAGGGGCATGCGCCGCGTGGTATCACTATCGCAACCAGGAGTGTGAAGCATGAACACGGTGGAAATGGCGCACGGAAGCGGTGGACAGGCGATGCAGCAGCTGATTAACCGGCTGTTTATGGACGCCTTTAACAATCCCTGGCTCGCCGAGCAGGAAGATCAGGCGCGCATTGCGCTCTCAACCCTCACCGCACACGGTGACAGGCTGGCGTTCTCTACCGACAGCTACGTGATTGACCCGCTGTTCTTCCCGGGCGGCGATATCGGCAAGCTCGCCGTCTGCGGCACGGCAAACGACGTCGCCGTCAGCGGCGCGATCCCCCGCTACCTCTCCTGCGGGTTTATCCTCGAAGAAGGGTTACCGATGGAAACGCTCACGGCGGTGGTCAACAGCATGGCGCACACCGCCCGCGAGGCGGGGATCGCTATCGTCACCGGGGATACCAAGGTGGTGCAGCGCGGCGCGGCGGATAAGCTTTTTATCAACACCGCCGGGATGGGGGCGATCCCCGCCGATATTCACTGGGGCGCTCAACAGCTTTGCGCAGGCGACGTGCTGATTGTCAGCGGCACGCTGGGCTGCCACGGGGCAACCATCCTGAACCTGCGCGAAGGCCTGGGGCTGGACGGGGAACTGCGCAGTGACTGCGCGGTACTCACGCCGCTGATCCAGACGCTGCGTACCGTTCCCGGCGTGAAAGCGCTGCGCGATGCCACCCGCGGCGGCGTGAATGCCGTGGTGCATGAGTTTGCCGCCAGCAGTGGCTGTGGTATTGAGCTTAACGAGCGCAGCCTGCCCGTCAGACCTGCCGTTCGTGGCCTGTGCGAACTGCTGGGGCTCGACCCGCTGAACTTTGCCAACGAGGGCAAGCTGCTGATCGGCGTGGAGCGCCAGGCTGCCGAAGCCGTACTTGCACAGCTGCGCGCGCATCCATTAGGGAAAGACGCGGCCATCATCGGCGACGTGGTTGAGCGCAAAGGGGTGCGCCTGACCGGGCTTTACGGCGTGAAGCGTACGCTGGATCTGCCGCACGCTGAACCGTTACCCCGAATTTGCTAGACCGCGCCAAAAGCGGTCAGCGCTGAATTTCTCTTTTTGCCAGTTTCTATTGGAAAGCAACAATGCCGTATACACCGATGAGCGATCTTGGACAGCAGGGCCTGTTTGACATCACGCGCACACTTTTACAACAGCCCGACCTCGGCGCACTGAGCGATGCCCTGACGCGGCTGGTCAGGCAATCTGCGCTGGCGGACAGCGCCGCCATTGTGCTCTGGCATAGCGCAACCCACCGCGCGAGCTATTTCTCAACGCGTGATAACGGCAAAATCTTCGAATATGAAGATGAAACGTTTCTTGCCCACGGCCCGGTGCGGCGTATTCTCTCCCGCCCGGAAGCGCTGCACTGCAATTTTGACCAGTTTCGCCAGGCCTGGCCGAAGCTGGCAGAGAGCAACCTTTACCACCCTTTCGGCCACTACAGCATGCTGCCGCTGGCGGTGGAAGGGCAAATTTTTGGCGGCTGCGAGTTTATCCGCGATACCGACCAGCCCTGGAGCGAGGCGGAGTACGAACGCCTGCACACCTTTACCCAGATTGTGGCCGTTGTCGCGGAGCAGATCCAAAGCCGCGTCACCAATAACGTGGACTACGACCTGCTGAGCCGCGAGCGCGATAACTTCCGCATTCTGGTTGCCATCACCAACGCCGTGCTCTCCCGCCTGGACATGGATGAGCTGGTCAGCGAAGTATCAAAAGAGATCCATCACTATTTTAAAATCGATGCCATCAGCATTGCGCTACGCGGCAACCGGAAAGGCAAGCTGAACATCTACTCCACCCACTACCTTGATGAAGCTAACCCGGCGCACGAGCAGAGCGAAGTGGACGAAGCGGGAACGCTGTCCGAGCGGGTATTTAAAAGCAAAGAGATCCTGCTGCTCAATCTCAATGAACAGGATCCGGTAGCCCCCTACGAGCGGATGCTCTTCAACACCTGGGGCAACAAGATCCAGACCCTGTGCCTGCTGCCGCTGATGTCCGGCAACACCATGCTCGGCGTGCTCAAACTGGCGCAGTGCGATGAAGCCGTATTTACCACCGCCAACCTGAAGCTGCTGCGCCAGATCGCCGAGCGCATCTCCATCGCGCTGGATAACGCCCTCGCCTATCAGGAGATCCACCGCCTGAAGGAGCGGCTGGTGGACGAAAACCTGGCGCTGACCGAGCAGCTCAACAACGTGGACAGCGAGTTTGGCGAAATCATCGGGCGCAGCGATGCCATGTACAGCGTGCTCAAGCAGGTGGAGATGGTGGCGCAAAGCGACAGCACGGTGCTGATCCTCGGTGAAACCGGTACCGGGAAAGAGCTGATTGCCCGGGCGATCCACAACCTGAGCAACCGCAACAGCCGCCGGATGGTGAAGATGAACTGCGCGGCGATGCCTGCTGGCTTACTGGAAAGCGACCTGTTCGGCCACGAGCGCGGTGCCTTTACCGGCGCCAGCAGCCAGCGGCTGGGCCGTTTTGAGCTGGCGGATAAAAGCTCTTTGTTCCTCGACGAAGTGGGCGATATGCCGCTGGAGCTCCAGCCCAAGCTGCTGCGCGTGCTGCAGGAGCAGGAGTTTGAGCGCCTCGGCAGCAACAAGCTGATCCAGACCGACGTGCGTCTGATTGCCGCCACCAACCGCGATCTGAAAAAAATGGTCGCAGACCGTGAGTTCAGAAGCGATCTCTACTATCGCCTGAACGTATTCCCGATCTGCCTGCCGCCGCTGCGCGAGCGCCCGGAAGATATTCCGCTGCTGGTGAAAGCCTTTACCGCGAAGATTGCCCGCCGGATGGGGCGAAATATCGACAGTATTCCTGCCGAAACGCTACGCACACTCTCGGCGATGGAGTGGCCGGGGAACGTGCGCGAGCTGGAAAACGTCATCGAGCGCGCGGTGCTGCTGACGCGCGGGAACGTGCTTCAGCTGTCCCTGCCGGAGGTTTCTCTTGCGGAAACGACCGTGGCCGCAACCGAGGTTGCGAAGGATGGAGAGGATGAATATCAGCTCATTTTGCGCGTGCTCAGGGAGACCAACGGCGTGGTGGCCGGGCCGAAAGGCGCGGCGCAACGGCTGGGGCTGAAGCGTACCACCCTGCTCTCGCGCATGAAGCGTCTGGGAATCGATAAAGAGAGCCTGAATTAACCCGTCATTCCGGCGCCGTATATGGCGCCGCCTTTCATCACTCTGCGTAATTGTCTCACATTGACACAATATATTTTCCTCTGTATAAAATTCCGCCTTAATAATGCGTTTCATTTGCATCAAAATAATTTTAATGAAGGTAGCGTTTAATGAAAAAGGTTCTCTGCGCGTTAGGCCTGGCGGTTGCATCAATGAGTACAGCTCTGGCTACCACGTACCCGCTCACGATAGAAAACTGCGGGTATAAAGAAACCTTCACCAAAGCGCCGGAACGCGTTGTGGCCCTGGGGCAGAATACCGTCGAGATCCTGCTTCTGCTGGGTCTGGAAGATAAGGTGAAAGCCAGCGCGTTCTGGCCGACCAAAGTATTGCCGCAGCTGGCTGAGCAGAATGCAAAAATCAAAACCCTGACCGTCGAAATTCCGACGCTTGAATCCATTCTTGCGCAAAACCCTGATTTTGTTCCTGCACAGCTGCCGCTGCTGCTCGGACCGGAAAGTAAGGTCGCAAAACGCGAAGACCTGGCCACCGTTGGGGTAAACAGCTATTTATCTCCGGGCATGTGCGCCACCAAAAAAGCCGCAGGGGACATGTACGGCAGCCGCCAGACGCTGTGGGACATGACCTACCTTTATCAAGAGATTGAGGATTTCGCCAAGATTTTCAACGTGGAAGCGCGCGGTCAGGCCGTTATCGCCGACTTCAAAAAACGTGAAGCCGACCTGCGCCAGGAGTTTGGCAAAAACAACAAAGACCTCTCCTTTGTTTTCTGGTTCTCAAGCTCCTCACCTTCGGCTGATGCCTATGTCGGCGGCAAAAACAGCGCCTCTGGCTTTATTGCTAACGTGCTGGGCGGCCATAACGCCATTACCTCTGAGACCGAATGGCCGACCGTGGGCTGGGAAAGTATTATTGCCGCTAATCCGGACGTGATTGTGGTCTCCAGCCTGGATCGTAACCGCTGGGCGCTGGACAACGCCGAAGAAAAAATCAAATTCCTGAAAAGCGATCCAGCCGTCAGCCAGATGGAGGCGGTGAAGAAGGGTCATATTGTGGTGATGGACGGCCAGGCCATGAACCCGACGATTCGCACGCTTTACGGTGCTGAGCAGGTCGGCGAACAGCTCAGAAAACTGGGACTGAACTGATGACCACCGCCGTACTTCAGATGCGGCAGGGGGTGCTCCTGACCACGTCATGCCTGCTCGCCTTCGTGCTGTTGTTTCTGGTGATCGCCCTTGGCGTCAGCATCGGTGAGTTGTCTATCCCGCTCAATAACGTGTTCTACGCCATCAGCAATAAGCTGGGGCTGACTGACGTTCCGCTCAACCGCATCTACGAGAGCGTCATCTGGGACTTTCGCCTCAGCCGCGCGCTGGTGGCGGCCTGCTGCGGAGCCGGGTTGGCCATCTGCGGGGCCGTATTGCAGAGCCTTTTGAAGAATGCGCTGGCGGAACCTTACGTGCTCGGCGTGTCGGCGGGAGCGTCAACCGGGGCGGTGTCAGTCGTCGTATTGGGTCTCGGCACCGGCGCAGTATCGCTTTCTGCGGGCGCGTTTGCCGGAGCCTTCGCCGCCTTTGCCTTCGTCGCCTTCCTGACCAACGGCGCGCGCGGCGGCAATGAACGCACGATCCTGGCGGGCGTAGCGGCCTCTCAGCTGTTTAACGCCATTACCGCCTATACCATCAGCACCTCTGCCAGCGCGCAACAGGCGCGCGACGTGATGTTCTGGCTGCTGGGCAGCTTTAGCGGCGTACGCTGGCCGGAATTCCAGCTGGCGCTGGTAGTGGTACTGGCGGGGCTGGCCGTCTGTCTTTATTATTCCCGTGCGCTGGACGCCTTTACGTTCGGTGATGATGCCGCCGCCTCGTTGGGCATTGCCGTGCCCTGGGTGCGCCTGGCCTTGTTTACCACCACCGCCCTGATCACCGCGACCATCGTCAGCATGGCGGGCTCTATTGGTTTTGTCGGGCTGGTCGTGCCGCACGTTATGCGTTTCCTGTTCGGGCCGCTGCACCGCACGCTGCTGATAGCCAGCGCGCTGGCGGGGGCGATCCTGATGGTGCTGGCCGACATCGCCTCGCGGATGCTGATTGCTCCGCAAAGCCTGCCGGTTGGCGTCGTTACCGCACTGGTGGGCGTACCGTTCTTCGCCGTGATTATCTACCGCTCAAGGAATAAGTAATGAGCATCTGCGCCGAGAAAATCACCTGGAAGGTAGGTAAAAAGATCATTGTGAATCATGTTTCGCTGAAGGTTTCCCGGGGCGAAACGGTGGGCCTGCTTGGCCCTAACGGCTGCGGTAAATCCTCGCTGTTGCGCATACTGGCAGGTCTGCGCCGCCCGGATGCCGGGTGCGTGACGCTGGACGGACAGGACATTGCCCGCATTGCCAAAAAGCAGCTGGCGCGGCGCGTGGCGTTTGTTGAACAGCACGGAATGACCGACGCCAATATGCGCGTGCGTGACGTCGTCAAACTGGGGCGAATTCCGCACCATTCTCCCTTCTCAAACTGGAGCGCGCAGGATGACGAAACCGTCACCGCCGCCCTGCAACGCGTGGATATGCTGGATCGCAGCGAACAGGGCTGGCTGAGCTTATCCGGCGGCGAGCGTCAGCGGGTACATATCGCCCGCGCGCTGGCGCAAACGCCCACCGAGATCCTGCTGGATGAACCGACCAACCATCTGGACATTCATCATCAGATGCAGCTCATGCAGCTTATCAGTGAGCTGCCGGTAACCAGCATCGTCGCCATTCACGATCTTAACCACGCATCCATGTTCTGCGATTCGCTGATTGTGATGCAGCAAGGGCAGATTGTGGCGACCGGAACGCCGCAGGAAATCTTATCCGAGGAACTACTCTGGGACGTCTTCAGGGTGAAAACCAGAATCGAGATCTCGCCGTACCACGGCAAAAAACACATCCATTTTATCGTGTAGGGGTGAGTTAAAACGATGCCTCTTCGCACTGCCACCACGCTCTGGCCGCCCGTTCTGCTGGGCAGCCAGTTTGTGTTTAATATCGGCTTTTACGCGGTCGTCCCCTTCCTGGCGATCTTCTTACGTGACGATATGCTGCTCTCCGGCGGGCTGATTGGGCTGGTGCTGGGGCTGCGCACCTTCTCCCAGCAGGGGATGTTTATTGTCGGCGGCGCGCTTTCAGACCGGTTTGGCGCGAAGAGCGTGATCCTCAGCGGCTGCATTGTTCGTGTGGCGGGTTATTTGCTGCTGGCCTTTGGACAATCCCTGTGGCCCGTCATTCTGGGGGCCTGTCTGACGGGCGTCGGCGGCGCGCTGTTCTCACCGTCGATAGAAGCCCTGCTGGCAAAAGCGGGAACGCAAAGTGAGGCAAAGGGTAAACGCAGCCGCGCGGAGTGGTTTGCGCTGTTTGCGGTGTGCGGTGAACTTGGCGCCGTTCTTGGCCCGGTGATGGGGGCCCTGCTGACGGGGCTGGGCTTTCGTCAGGTTGCGCTCGCGGGGGCGGGAATATTTATCGTTGCGCTCGTTGTGCTCTTTTTCTGCCTGCCTGCGGCGCACCGCAGCACGAAGCCGCTGAAAATTCTGCCCTGGTGGTCGACGTTCCGCCAGCCGCGTTTCGTCGCCTTTATCATTGCCTACAGTTCATGGCTGTTAAGCTATAACCAACTTTATCTGGCGCTGCCGGTGGAGATCCAGCGCGCCGGGGGGAACGAAAAAGACCTGGGACCGCTGTTTATGCTGGCCTCGGTGCTGATCATTGTTCTGCAATTGCCCCTCGCCCGCTTCGCCCGAAAGGTTGGCGCGGTAAGGATTTTACCGGTGGGCTTTTTGCTGCTCTCCGCCTCATTTGCAAGCGTGGCGCTCTTTGCCGCGACGGAGCCGCCGGAGGGCTGGCTGCGCCTGCTGCCCTCTGCAAGCCTTGTCACGCTGCTGACGCTCGGACAAATGCTGCTGGTGCCGTCGGCTAAAGATTTGATCCCGCGCTTTGCCGAGGAGTCAACGCTTGGAGCGCACTATGGCGCACTCTCAACCGCCGGCGGCATCGCGGTGCTGGTGGGGAATTTAGGTTTAGGCAGCCTGCTGGACAAGGCGCTGGTGCCCTCGACGGAGGCCATTTACCCGTGGCTGCTGCTGGCGGTGTTTCCACTGTGCAGCGCGGTCGCGCTGAGCGTGATTTGCCGCCCGCTGCGGCGCTGAAGCGCCTATTTTTTAGGTCGATACTTTTCAGGCAGTTCCGGAACCGGACGGCGATCGTCAATAAGGTGGCGAAGAGTCAGAATCGGATGACGCCATAGCATTCGTGGCCCCGCCCAGCGCATCACCTGCTTCATCTCCTCACGTCTGGCGGGCTGATAGCAGTGCACCGGGCACTGTTTGCAGGCGGGTTTTTCCTCACCAAAGACGCATTTATCCAGGCGCTTATCCGCGTAGGCATTCAGCGCCTGATAATGGCCCTCATCCTTTACCGCCTGCGGACAGTTTTTTTCATACAGGGCGATCATTTTCGCGATCGTCTCTTTTTCGCGCGCAATGCGTTTCCCCGCCATTTTCATCCCCCCTCAATAACACGCATTCAGAATACCATTTTAAAAAAGGGATTTCAGTCGTTGCAATCTGTTTTCTGAAGGTGCCTTCCAGTCTTCGCTCTTTCCTGACGCGTTTTTACTGTTATTTTATACAGGCAGTCTGAACACACGTTGCCAACAGTTACCGGAGGATCTATGCAAGGAATGGCTATCACCAAACCGTATCGTCACTTAAAAGTGGGTTATTTCAGAAAGCGTCATGAAGATCGTAAAACCAAGATCCCAACGCGTTACAGCGTACACGCAGCCCTGAATCTGAAAGGGGACTGGCTCGAAAAAGCAGGCTTTTTAACCCATTCGCAGGTTCGGGTGGAGGTCGGGCCGGGTAAAATAATTATCGAACTCATTAAAGAGCCGGATGATGGACATCCCGGCCATGTCGTTCAGCGAGAGCAGTAAAAAATAGGGCGTTTTCCGACAGAAAACATAAACCCACGGGGCCCCTGCTGCGTAATGGAATAATTCAGGTTTTTCTTCGGATACAGAAAGAAGTCAGGGAGAATTTCATTCATAATCTCATTTGGTGCGGTTTGCTGACCATTAATGTCATGTATATTTACCGATGTAAAATGGAATGAGTCTTTATTTTCTGTCCATACATAGGAGACATCTCTGCGGATAACGCCAGCAAGTTTATCATTTTTATAATAGGCTCCGCTTAGCGCAATGACGCCAGTCTGCTTCTTCATCGTGTACATGAAGTCCATCGTCAGGTTAGCGCGAATATCCTCATGATAGACGACGATTGACGCTGAACAGGCCTCCGTATTTTCACTGTTTTGCTGGTGTAGACGGTATAGCCATGCGGCCAGTGCGCCAGCGAGGAAGAATACCAGAAACAACAGAACGGTTGCCTTTTTGGTCATCAGAGATGTCCTCTAAAATAGAGCGAAATACATCCGGCATTTGCTTTTATTTCAAAGGGTTCTCTGCAAGCAAGAACGGAAAGCGCCGGAGCATGGCTGGATGAGGAAAAATAGACCCACGGATATTTTTTACAATCAAGCCCCGTGTCTAAAATGATTTTTATAAATCGCCTGAAGTTGCCGACGCCACGAATATCATCGTTTTGCGAGGAAAAATGACAGCCGTTCTGTGTAAGAGTAATTGGATAATCCCTGAAAAAATCTTTTTCCGGGTTATCATGTAAAAGGTATTGAAACGCAAAGAAACCGGCACAAAACGCGATTATCATTAAAGCTGTCGAGAAAATATACTGGCGTAATTGACGCTGTTTTTTCCTCCCACCCGGCATTACGGGAATATTTTCGACAGGTTTATCCTTTGTTTCAACCGGAGAGGTTTCCACTCCCGTCGCTGTCGCTTTTTTTCCGTCATCAACACAGTCCGTGTCAACGCGGGTTACCCTGACATTTTTCTCTATCTGGAATCCTTTTCTCGGCACCGTCGCCACCAGCGTATCGTCCGTCTCTCCTGTGGTCCGGAGCCCGCGTCGAATTATAGAGATATTCTGATAAAGCGTATTTGCCGGAACCAGCATGCCGTCCTCGCCCCAGACTTTATCAAAGAAGTATTTCTGCGTAACGACTTCTGGAAATGATTCTAAAAGAAGGTTCAGACAACGGCTGGCAGGGGTTGTCAGAATTACATTTAAGTCAGGACGGGTCAACGAAATCAGCAAATTCCTCTCTGGACAAAATTTAATTTTATCGTTAATTATCCAGAACATATGCCGCTCGCTTACGATAAACAGAATAGTTAACTGCCGGGGTGAAGTGTAATTATACTCTGCGATCAACCCTTGTCAAAGCAGGGGGTTATCACTTTTTCCTTCCGCATTTACCTGTTCCGACAGAACATTAATGCCGCGGATAAGGACCAGATTTACAGTCAATCGCAATATTTAATAGTCGGGCCTCTTTTTAAAGTATATTCACCCGCGGGATGAACGTAATAACGAGTAACGGACGCTAAATGCGATGTATGCGTGGATTAACGCTGTACAGCGCGACAGCACCTTGAGTGCCGGATTAGCTACAAGGATGGAATGAGGTACGCATTTTACAGAAAGAGCCCTTTCCTGCTGTTTTCCTGCCATACAGACTTCGTTATCATGGTCGCCATACATCGATGAATGAAACGCAGGATTCATGAGTTCCAATGAGCGGATATGTAACCAGACAACAAAAAAATACAACTCATTGAAATTTAAGAACATGGACACCAGGATTTTATGAGCACACTTGAGAATTTTGACGCCCACACGCCAATGATGCAGCAGTACCTGAAGCTGAAAGCGCAGCATCCGGAAATCCTGCTCTTTTACCGTATGGGCGATTTTTATGAGCTTTTTTATGACGATGCGAAACGTGCGTCTCAGCTGCTCGACATTTCCCTGACGAAACGTGGCGCGTCGGCAGGCGAGCCCATCCCGATGGCGGGTATCCCGCATCACGCGGTTGAAAACTATCTGGCGAAGCTGGTGAACCAGGGCGAGTCTGTCGCTATCTGCGAACAAATTGGTGACCCGGCCACATCGAAAGGCCCCGTTGAGCGCAAGGTCGTACGCATCGTCACGCCGGGAACCATCAGCGATGAGGCCCTGCTTCAGGAGCGCCAGGATAACCTGCTGGCGGCGATCTGGCAGGATGGTAAAGGGTTTGGCTACGCCACGCTGGATATCAGCTCCGGTCGTTTTCGCCTGAGTGAACCGGCTGACCGTGAAACCATGGCGGCTGAACTACAGCGCACTAATCCGGCAGAACTGCTTTATGCAGAGGATTTCGCCGAGATGGCGCTGATTGAAGGTCGCCGCGGCCTGCGTCGTCGTCCACTGTGGGAGTTCGAAATTGATACCGCGCGCCAGCAGTTAAACCTGCAATTTGGCACGCGCGATTTGATTGGCTTTGGCGTGGAAAACGCCCCGCGCGGGCTGTGTGCCGCAGGCTGCCTGTTGCAGTACGTTAAGGATACGCAACGTACCGCCCTGCCCCATATTCGTTCCATCACCATGGAGCGTCAGCAGGACAGCATCATCATGGATGCCGCCACGCGCCGCAACCTGGAGATCACGCAGAACCTCGCTGGCGGCATGGAAAATACGCTGGCGTCGGTTCTTGACAGCACGGTTACCCCCATGGGAAGCCGTATGCTCAAACGCTGGCTGCATATGCCGATCCGCAATACCGAAACGCTGACTGGCCGCCAGCAAACCATTGCCGCATTGCAGGATCGTTACACCGAATTGCAGCCGGTGCTGCGTCAGGTGGGTGATCTTGAGCGTATCCTGGCGCGCCTGGCCTTGCGCACCGCGCGTCCACGCGATCTCGCCCGTATGCGGCACGCGTTCCAGCAGTTGCCGGAACTGCGCGCTCAGCTGGGAGAGATCGACAGCGCGCCAGTGCAAAAGCTGCGCGAAACCATGGGCGAATTTACCGAGCTTCGCGAACTGCTGGAACGCGCCATCATTGATGCGCCGCCTGTTCTGGTGCGGGATGGCGGGGTTATTGCTCCGGGTTACAACGAAGAGCTGGACGAATGGCGTGCGCTGGCCGATGGCGCGACGGATTATCTGGATAAGCTGGAAATCCGCGAGCGTGAACGTCTGGGGCTCGACACCCTGAAAGTCGGCTACAACGCGGTACACGGTTACTATATCCAGATCAGCCGTGGGCAGAGCCACCTGGCCCCGATTCACTACGTTCGCCGCCAGACGCTGAAAAATGCCGAGCGCTACATTATACCCGAGCTGAAAGAGTACGAAGACAAAGTGCTCACGTCGAAAGGTAAAGCGCTGGCGCTGGAGAAACAGCTGTATGACGAGCTGTTCGACATCCTGATGCCGCACCTGGCTGACCTGCAACTGAGCGCCGCTGCGCTGGCCGAGCTGGATGTCCTGGTAAACCTGGCTGAGCGCGCCGACACGCTGAATTACACCTGTCCGACCTTTACTGACAAACCCGGCATTCGCATTACCGAAGGCCGCCACCCGGTGGTTGAGCAGGTGCTGAACGAGCCGTTTATTGCCAACCCGTTGAACCTGTCACCGCAGCGAAGAATGCTGATCATTACCGGCCCCAACATGGGCGGTAAAAGCACCTATATGCGCCAGACAGCCCTTATCGCTCTGCTCGCCTACATCGGCAGCTACGTTCCGGCGCAGAAGGTTGAGATTGGCCCTATCGACCGTATCTTCACCCGTGTGGGTGCGGCGGACGATCTGGCGAGCGGTCGCTCTACCTTTATGGTCGAGATGACCGAAACCGCCAACATTCTGCATAACGCGACAGAGAACAGTCTGGTGTTGATGGACGAAGTAGGACGCGGTACCTCCACCTATGACGGCCTGTCTCTGGCCTGGGCGTGCGCGGAAAGTCTGGCAAATAAAATCAAAGCGCTGACGCTGTTCGCAACGCACTATTTCGAACTGACACAGCTGCCAGAGAAAATGGAAGGCGTGGCTAACGTCCACCTTGATGCGCTTGAGCACGGCGACACCATCGCCTTTATGCACACGGTGCAGGACGGCGCGGCAAGCAAGAGTTATGGCCTGGCCGTCGCGGCGCTGGCGGGCGTGCCAAAAGAGGTGATCAAGCGCGCGCGTCAGAAATTGCGTGAACTGGAAAGTTTGTCACCGAATGCGGCGGCGACGCAGATAGATGGTACGCAGATGTCACTGCTGGCGGTCCCGGAAGAGACCTCTCCGGCCGTGGAAGCGCTGGAAAATCTCGACCCGGATTCGCTGACGCCGCGTCAGGCGCTGGAGTGGATTTATCGGTTGAAGAGTCTGGTTTAGTTTTCTGCGGTCTTTTGCCGGGTGGCGGCTTCGCCTTACCCGGCCTACAAAACCCGTAGGACCGGTAAGCGTAGCGCCACCGGGCTTTTTTTACAGCAGCGGCGGGATCGTCGGCACCTGCGGTGCTTCATCAATATCCTTCTGCGTCATGCGGAACGCTTCCGGGTAATGCTCGCGGCTGGTACGGCGCAGCGGTTCGGTATCGCGCCAGGTATACAGACAGTGCTGACACTGATATACCGTCCAGACACCTTTCACCGGTGATGTTGCCATCACTTCAATATGTTCATCGGCACAACGTGGACAAATCATTTTTTCCTCCTTATTGACGTGCCGCCAGCATCGCGGTCAGTTTTTCGGCCCAGGTTTTGGTTTCAGGGAGATCCTGTACCGGCTGGCTGTAGTGACCACGGTTGTCCGGGGCAACCGGGGTGGTGGCATCAATGATCAGCTTGTCAGTGATCCCCGCCGGGCTGGAGCCGGGGTCAAGCTCGAGCACAGACATATTCGGTAGCTGCACCAGATCGCCTGCCGGATTGACCTTTGATGACAGCGCCCACATCACCTGCGGCAGGTTAAACGGATCGACGTCTTCATCCACCATAATCACCATTTTCACGTAACCCAGACCGTGTGGCGTGGTCATGGCGCGGAGGCCGACCGCACGGGCAAAACCGCCGTAACGCTTTTTAGTGGAGATAATCGCCAGCAGACCGTGGGTGTACATGGCGTTTACCGCCTGCACTTCCGGGAATTCCGACTTTAGCTGCTGATAGAGCGGTACGCAGGTGGCGGGCCCCATCAGATAATCAATCTCGGTCCACGGCATGCCGAGGTAAAGGGATTCGAAAATGGGTTTGGTGCGGTAAGAGACTTTATCAATGCGTACAACCGTCATATTGCGTCCGCCGGAGTAGTGTCCGGTAAACTCACCGAATGGCCCTTCAATTTCACGTTTCCGGCCTTCAATCACCCCTTCGAGGATCACTTCCGACCCCCACGGCACATCGAAACCGGTCAGTGGAGCCGTCGCAATCGGATACGGGCTTTCGCGTAGCGCACCGGCCATCTCATACTCGGATTGATCGTATTTCAGCGGCGTGGCGCCCATCAGGGTGATGATCGGATCGTTACCCAGCGTAATGGCAATAGGCAGGTCTTCGCCGCGCTCTTCTGCCTTATGCAGATGCAGCGCGATATCATGCATCGGCACCGGTTGCAGGCCGAGCTTACGCTTGCCCTTCACTTCCATACGGTAGATCCCGACGTTCTGTTTGCCGAAGTGATCGGGGTCGAGCGGATCGCGGGAGACAACGCACGCTTTATCGAGATAAAAGCCTCCGTCACCGTCGTTCAGGCGGAACAGCGGCAGAATGTCGAACAGGTTGATGTCTTCCCCGTCCACCGTGTTCTGCGCCCAGGCCGGATTTGCACGACGCTCTGGCGAGACGGGGAATTTGTCCCAGCGACGAATAAACTCGTCGATCTGTTTTTTCACCGGGGTATTCGCTGGCAGCCCCATCGAAATAGCGTGGTTTTGCCACGAGCCGATAGTGTTCATCACCACACGGGCATCGGTGAAGCCGCGAATATTATCGAACCACAGCGCAGGCGCACCATCGCCAATGCGTCCGGTCGCGTTGGCGGCCGCCGCCAGATCCGGCTCGGCGTTAACCTCTTCCTCAATTTTCAGCAGTTGCCCTTGCTCATCGAGCGCCTGCAGGAAGCTTCTCAAATCATCAAATGCCATCTTTATTCTCCTGTGAAAAATGTTTCGCTGCCTGCAAACCTTCCCAGCGTCGGGCTTTTTTATGCTCCAGACCAAACTGGTCGAGAACACGGGTCACGATATGCTGGGTAATGTCATCGGCGGTTTGCGGGTGGTTGTAGTACGCAGGCATAGGCGGCACCATCGCCACGCCCATACGGGAAAGAGCAAGCATGTTCTCGAGATGGATGGTGCTGAGCGGCGTCTCACGGGGAATCAGCACCAGCTTGCGCCCCTCTTTCAACACTACGTCTGCCGCACGCCCTACCAGCCCTTCGGCGTAGCCCGCGCGGATACCCGCCAGCGTTTTCATGCTGCACGGGATGACGATCATGCCGTCGGTGCGAAATGAGCCGGAGGAGATGGTGGCAGCCTGATCGGCCGGGCTATGGACGACATCCGCCAGTGCAGCAACGTCATGCGCAGTGAAGGGCGTTTCCAGCTCAATCGTGGTTTTTGCCCACTTCGACATCACCAGGTGCGTTTCCACCTCCGGCATTTCCCGCAGCGCCTGTAACAACGCCACGCCTAATGGCGCACCCGTCGCGCCCGTCATTCCCACAATCAATCTCATTCAGCACCTCAATTAATTTGTTCGTATACGAACAAATTAATTAAACTACGCCTTGATCCTGCTGCTGACAAGATCGTTCGCATACGATCACACTAATCGCTAAAAAACTCTCGCGTTAAAATTCAGCCCAAGAGCGGCTATCATAGAGGGAGTATTTTTCCGTCGGAGTGTCCATGGAGTTAAGACAAGAAGCTTTCCACCTGCTACGTCAGCTTTTTCAACAGCATACCGCCCAGTGGCAGCACGCATTGCCTGAACTGACCAAGCCACAATATGCGGTGATGCGGTCAATTGCTGAAAATCCTGGTATTGAGCAGGTTGCCCTGACTGAAGTCGCGGTGAGCACCAAAGCGACGCTGGCAGAAATGCTGAGCCGCATGGAAGCACGCGGCCTGGTCAGGCGCGAGCACGATCCGGCAGACAAACGCCGTCGGTTTGTCTTTCTGACTGCCGAAGGAGAGGCCCTGCTTGAGAGCAGTAAACCGATTGGAAATGAGGTGGATGAGGCATTTCTGGGGCGCCTTAACGGCGCGGAACGAGAGCAATTTTCAGCGCTCATTAAAAAGATGATGCAGGGTTAAGTCACCCTGACGCGCATAAAATCAATAAATGTTCGCACTTTCGCGGGCACATGCCGGGCATCGGGATAAACGGCATAGATGCCCTGCTGAGCAAACGTGTACGCCGGTAACAGCGAGACCAGTTCCCCCGCATCCAGTGCGTTACGCACCAGCCACTCCGGCAGCAGCGCCACTCCACATCCCGCGAGGGCAAAAGCCATCAGCGCCTGGGCGCTGTCTGCATACAGGCGCGGCGCTTTCTTGATCTCAAAGGAAACCGGATGCCCATCAACACCTCTTACCTGCCAGCGCAGCGGCGACGTTAAACGCTCGTGAATGATCCAGTCCGCTTCCGCCAGTTGTTCCAGCGAGTCAACCGGATGGTTTGCCAGCCAGCCTGGCGTTGCCACGGGTAGGATGGTGAAGGAGGTCATCAACGCGGCGTGGTAGCGCGAATCTGCAAGCGTGCCGAGCCGGATAGCGACATCGAAGCGCTCGGCGATAAGATCGGCATGCAAAGAGGACGAGACATGCCGCACGCGAAGGTCCGGGTGCAACTGGCTAAATTCAGCCAGCAAAGGCACCACCACCTGCGAGCCATATTCGGGCGTGGTGGTGATCCGCAGTTCTCCCGTCAGCCCGGCGTGGTTGGCGCGAACGTCATCCTGCAATCGCTCTGCATCCCGTAACAGCATCACGCTTCGTTGATGAAAGAGCTTCCCCGCCTCGGTCAGCGTCAGGCGTCGGGTGGTTCGCAGCAACAGGGTGACGCCCAGCTCCTCTTCAAGCTGACGAATATGAAAGCTGACCACCGCTTTTGTCAGCCCCATCGCCTCCGCCGCGGCGGTGAAACTGCCGGTTTCCGCTACGGCGATAAACATTGCCGTACGCTGTAAATTAAGCATCGCTTGCCTGGTTAACTGTCAAAATAATGTTGACAGTATATCGTGCTTTGTCGCGTTTATCCGTAACGCGCGGGCCGATACGATACGCCACCTCACCGGAGGAACTTCCATGACGTATCGCAGCAAAATCGCCGTCGTCTTTCTGCTCGGCTTTTTCCTTGATTTGATAAACATGTTTATTGCCAGCGTCGCCTTTCCGGCGATGGCTCGCGCTTTCAATACCACACCTTCCGCGCTTGCCTGGGTAAGTAACGGATACATTGCCGGGCTGACGCTAGTCATCCCTTTCAGCAGTATCCTGATGCGCCGCGTCGGGCCGAAGCGCGTTATCCTGCTCTCACTGCTTCTCTTTAGCGCGGCCTCCGTTGCGGCGGGTCTCTCATCTTCGCTGGAAAGTCTGATTGCCTGGCGAGTCGTGCAGGGCGCCGGAGGGGGGTTACTGATCCCGGTTGGTCAGGCGCTGACCTGGCAACAGTTTAAGCCTCATGAGCGGGCCAGACTCTCCTCGGCGGTGATGCTGGTCGCACTGCTTGCCCCCGCGTGCTCACCGGCTGTGGGCGGTATGCTGGTTCAGACATTCAGCTGGCGCTGGATATTTTTTGCCACCCTGCCCGTCGTCATTGTCACCTTTGCTTTGGCCTGCGCGTGGCTTAAAACAGAACCGTCGCCGATAACCCCCACCAGGACAGTAAACCTGTCTTTGCTGACGGATCCGCTGTTGCGCTTATCCATGCTTATCTATGTGTGCGTACCCGGCATTTTTATCGGCGTGAACGTAACGGGCATGTATTACCTCCAGAGCGAGGCCAATATGACACCCGCCGCAACGGGCATGCTTATGCTGCCGTGGTCTGTGGCTTCGTTTTTGGCTATCACCGCGACAGGACGCTATTTCAACCGTATCGGCCCCCGGCCGCTGGTGGTCATCGGTTGCCTTTTGCAGGCGACGGGCATTCTGCTTTTAGTTAACGTCGGCCCGGCAATGCTGCTACCTGCCGTTGCGTTTGCGCTGATGGGCGCGGGGGGAAGCCTTTGCAGCAGTACGGCTCAGAGCAGCGCGTTTTTGACGATGCGACCGGAAGATATGCCCGATGCCAGCGCGCTATGGAATCTCAATCGTCAGTTGAGCTTTTTTGCGGGCGCTCTGCTGCTGGCGCAGGCGCTGAGCTTCATGCAGGCTTATCTCTCGCCGCTGGCCGCCTGGCACGGGATGTTTGTTTTTGCCGCAGTCATCACTCTACTGCCCGTACTGTACGTCTACCGTCTTAACAACACGCAGTTACTTGCGCAACTGCAACAGGAGCAACCATGACCCATTTCGAACAAGAGATCCTCGACATTCACGTCGCCCTTGAAAACTGGTTAGGTGCAGGCGAAGGCAATCGGGACGCCCTGCTCGCCCGTTTCCGTCCGGATTTTCTGATGGTTCCACCGAGTGGCAACCCGTTAGATCATCACGCGCTTGCCCAATTTTTATATGCGCAGCGGGGAACCCGACCCGGGCTCAGGATCGGTATTGACGCGTTAACAACGCTTCAGACATGGGACAACGGCGCGGTGCTCCATTACCGGGAGACGCAAACCCGGCCAGGCCAGCCCGTCAACGTGCGCTGGTCAACCGCGGTGCTTAATCAGGAAGGGGATAACATCACCTGGCGTTTGCTGCACGAAACGGCGCAGCCGTAAGGCATAAAAAAGGCCCGTCTCACGACGGGCCTTTTCTGACGAATGGTTGCTTACTCGCGGAACAGCGCTTCGATATTCAGACCTTGCCCTTGCAGGATTTCACGCAGGCGGCGTAGGCCTTCAACCTGAATCTGACGAACACGTTCACGGGTCAGGCCAATCTCACGGCCGACATCTTCCAGTGTCGCAGCTTCATACCCCAGTAAACCGAAACGACGTGCCAGCACTTCACGCTGTTTGGCGTTCAGTTCGAACAGCCATTTGACGATGCTCTGTTTCATGTCATCGTCCTGCGTGGTGTCTTCCGGGCCGTTGTCTTTTTCATCGGCCAGGATGTCCAGCAGCGCTTTTTCGGAGTCGCCACCCAGCGGGGTGTCAACCGAGGTAATGCGCTCGTTGAGACGCAGCATACGGCTTACGTCATCAACCGGTTTGTCGAGTTGCTCTGCAATCTCTTCCGCACTTGGCTCGTGGTCCAGTTTATGGGACAACTCGCGCGCGGTACGCAGATAAACATTCAACTCTTTGACGATGTGGATCGGCAGTCGAATCGTACGGGTCTGGTTCATAATAGCCCGTTCGATGGTCTGACGAATCCACCAGGTCGCGTAGGTTGAGAAACGGAACCCGCGTTCCGGGTCAAACTTCTCAACTGCGCGGATGAGACCTAAGTTGCCCTCTTCAATCAGATCCAGCAGAGCCAGACCACGATTGCCGTAACGGCGGGCAATTTTCACGACCAGTCGCAGGTTACTTTCGATCATGCGACGACGCGAGGCAACATCACCACGCAAAGCACGACGTGCGAAATAGACTTCTTCTTCGGCCGTTAGCAGTGGGGAGTAACCAATCTCCCCAAGGTAAAGCTGAGTCGCGTCCAGCACACGCTGTGTGGCACCCTGCGATAACAGCTCTTCTTCAGCCAAATCGTTATCACTGGGTTCCTCTTCTACTAAGGCTTTTTCGTCAAAAGCCTCTGCTCCGTTCTCATCAAATTCCGCGTCTTCATTTAAATCATGAACTTTCAGCGTATTCTGACTCATAAGGTGGCTCCTACCCGTGATCCCTGGACGAGACACCCTGGCTGGCATGCCCCGTCAATTTATCGCTGCGGTAAATATTGCAGCGGGTTTACGGATTTCCCCTTGTAACGAATTTCAAAATGCAAGCGTGTAGAACTGGTTCCGGTGCTACCCATGGTAGCGATTTTTTGCCCCGCCTTAACTTCTTGTTGTTCCCGGACCAGCATTGTGTCGTTATGGGCGTAGGCACTCAGGTAATCATCATTATGTTTGATGATAATAAGATTACCGTAACCGCGCAGTGCGTTACCGGCATAGACAACGCGTCCGTCTGCGGTCGCGATGATTGCCTGTCCTTTACTGCCTGCGATATCGATCCCTTTGTTGCCCCCCTCAGAGGTAGCGAAGTTCTCGATGATCTTGCCGTCAGTTGGCCAACGCCAGGTGGTAATTGACGAGCTGGCATTCTGACTGCTTGCAGTCGGTACAGTAGAGCTAACCACAGGTGCCGTAGTCGGTGCTGTGACAACAGTCGCAGTACCTTTATTATTCGGCAACATTTTGTTAGCACTCTGATCACCTGAATCCTCAGAATACGTAATTACAGGTTGTGAAGCAACCACCGCGGTGGTTTTTTGTGCAGGGGTGACGCTGTTATTTTGCGCAGTTACGTCGGCTGCTGAAACGGTGTTGCCTGGCGTAAGCGGTGTCCCCGTCGCGTTGCCAACCTGAAGCGTTTGCCCGACTTCCAGAGCATACGGGGCCTGGACGTTGTTTCGCTGTGCCAGATCGCGGAAATCGTTCCCGGTGATCCAGGCAATATAGAACAGCGTATCGCCGCGCTTCACGGTATAGGTACTGCCGCCGGTATAGCTACCTTTCGGAATGTTCCCATACTTACGGTTATACACTATGCGGCCATTTTCAGTCTGAACAGGCTGTTCCACTGGCTGTATCTGCGTAGGCTGCGTAACTGGACGCTGAACCGGCTGGATCTGCGGCGTTTGCTGCGCCGTTGAGGTGCCCATTTTAGGCGGAGGGGTGATCAACATTCCGCTGGACGTGTTACCCGAGCCGCTGGTTCCATTAACGGAACTGACGGGCGCAGGCGCGTTATTTGAACTTGTACAGCCTGCCAGCCAGAGCGAAACCAGTGATAATGCCGCAACACGGCTGATGGTGAATTTTGGGCTTCCCGCGCTCATTTATCCCCCAGGAATGTGTTAACTACCAGTGACTTAAAAATAACCGTGATGGCACGAACCTATCGCGCCACACCATACGCTGAATTTGCCTTAATAACCCTGGAAAAATCCGAGTCTCAGGCCAGCTCGCCCTTAACCAGGGGCACAAAGCGTACGGCTTCCACGGTATCGATAATAAACTCGCCGCCGCGTCGACGAACGCGCTTTAAAAGCTGCTGCTCATCGCCGACGGGCAAAACAAGAATGCCGCCCTCGTCCAGCTGCGAGAGAAGTGCAGCGGGGATTTCAGGTGGCGCTGCCGTGACAATGATGGCGTCAAACGGGGCGCGAGCCTGCCAACCCTGCCATCCATCGCCGTGGCGTGTCGATACATTATGTAAATCAAGCTGTTTCAGGCGACGGCGCGCCTGCCACTGCAACCCTTTAATCCGTTCCACGGAACAGACATGGTGCACAAGGTGGGCCAGGATCGCGGTCTGATACCCTGAACCGGTGCCAATTTCCAGCACCCGGGAGTCTGGCGTTAACTCCAGAAGCTCCGTCATACGCGCCACCATGTAGGGCTGCGAAATCGTCTGGCCTTGCCCGATGGGCAGCGCCACGTTTTCCCACGCTTTGTGTTCAAACGCCTCATCTACAAACTTCTCACGGGGAACCTGGGCAAGCGCATCCAGCACCTGCTCGTTGGCAATCCCCTGTGCGCGTAATTGTTCCAGAAGAGTTTGTACACGTTTACTTACCATTGCGCGTTCACTCCGACCCGATCTAACCAGTCCGACACCACATCATGCGCGCTATAAGCGGTTAAATCTACGTGCAACGGCGTTACGGAAACGTAACCCTCATCCACCGCAGCGAAGTCGGTGTCTGGCCCGGCATCGCATTTATCTCCCGGCGGGCCGATCCAGTACAGGGTATTGCCACGCGGATCCTGCTGGGGAATAACCTGATCGGCCGGGTGGCGACTGCCGCAGCGCGTCACGCGGATCCCTTTAATCTCGTCCAGTGGGAGATCCGGCACGTTAATATTAAGGATACGTCCGGTACGCAGTGGCTCGCGGCCAAGCGCACGGAGAATGGAGCAGGTCACCGCGGCGGCAGTGTCATAGTGGGTGTGGCCGTTTAACGAGACCGCCAGCGCCGGGAAACCCAGGTGACGCCCTTCCATCGCCGCGGCCACGGTGCCGGAGTAAATCACATCATCGCCAAGATTTGGTCCGGCATTGATGCCGGAGACCACAACATCCGGCCGAGGGCGCATCAGCGCATTTACGCCCAGAAACACGCAGTCGGTCGGCGTCCCCATCTGGACGGCAATATCGCCATTCTCAAAGGTAAAGGTGCGAAGTGAAGACTCCAGCGTCAATGAGTTAGACGCGCCACTGCGGTTACGATCGGGAGCCACGACCTGCACATCCGCAAATTCGCGGAGGTGTTTCGCCAGCGTCTGAATACCTGGCGCATGGATCCCGTCATCGTTACTCAGCAATATTCGCATAATCACCCGACGTGTTGATAAGTTCCCTGACAACACTGGTGGCAAAGCTACCTGCCGGCAGCCAGAAGCGTAACTCGACGGTTACGTCATCCCACCAGTTCCAGCTCAGCTGTTGCGGGTAGAGGAGCATCGCACGGCGCGCCGCCTCGACCTTTTCCCGCACCAGCAACGATTGTAATTCTGGCGCATCCGCCACCGCTGACTGCTCAGCGGCCAGCGCCTCGCCCTGGGTTCCCCAGTCGCCTGAACCCGGCAAGGCGGCGGTAATCATCAGCGTTTTAGCGTCCACGCGCGACTGGACATCGGCCATCTCATCGGCCGTTGCCACAAACCAGCTTCCGCGTCCCGCTAATTGTAGCGCATCGCCGACAACAACTTGATTCGCGTCCGGTTTTTTCAGCCGTTCGCTCACAATCTGATTAAACAACGCACTGCGGGCCGCCGACAACCAAAAACTGCGTTTATTACGATCGCGCACCGGTGCACCGCTTTGCGCCCAGCGCAGCGCGCCAAGCAGGTTGCTGCCACCAATGCCAAAGCGCTGTGCGCCGAAATAGTTTGGCACGCCGCGTTCGTTAATGGCCTTCAGGCGTTTTTCAACGTCTTCGCGTTCGGTCACTTCGCGCAACACCAGAGTAAAGGCATTGCCTTTTAACGCTCCCAGACGCAATTTGCGTTTATGGCGGGCGTACTCCAGTACCTTACAGCCCTCAAGCTCAAATTTGCTTAAATCGGGCATGCCGTTGCCGGGCACGCGGGCGCAAAGCCACTGTTCGGTCACGGCATGTTTATCTTTTTGACCGGCAAAGCTCACTTCGCGGGCGTGAATATTGAGGAATTTTGCCAGCGCGTCCGCCACGAAGCGGGTGTTGCAGCCGTTTTTCAGAATGCGCACCAGGATGTGCTCGCCTTCGCCGTCCGGCTCAAAACCGAGATCTTCCACTACCACGAAATCTTCAGGGTTGGCTTTCAGCAGCCCCTTGCCCTGCGGTTCACCGTGCAGATACGTCAGGTTGTCGAAATCCGTCATTTGGCCGCCTTCACCAGCAGCGCCACGGCTTCACAGGCAATGCCTTCGCCACGACCGGTAAAGCCCAGCTTCTCCGTGGTGGTCGCTTTGACGTTGACGTCGTCCATATGGCAACCCAGATCTTCAGCGATAAACACGCGCATCTGAGGGATGTGCGGCAGCATCTTCGGTGCCTGAGCAATGATCGTCACATCAACGTTGCCAAGGGTGTAGCCTTTGGCCTGAATACGACGCCAGGCTTCGCGCAGCAGTTCGCGGCTGTCTGCGCCTTTAAAAGCAGGATCGGTGTCCGGGAACAGTTTGCCAATGTCGCCCAGCGCGGCGGCACCCAGCAGCGCGTCGGTCAGCGCATGCAGCGCCACGTCGCCATCAGAATGCGCCAGCAGACCTTTTTCGTATGGAATGCGCACGCCGCCAATGATAATTGGGCCAACGCCGCCAAAGGCGTGTACATCAAAACCGTGTCCAATACGCATTATGCCTTCTCCTGAGGGGTCGTACGGGTAAGATAAAATTCCGCGAGCTGTAAGTCTTCCGGGCGCGTCACTTTTATATTATCAGCGCGCCCTTCAACAAGCGTGGGGTGGAAACCGCAATACTCCAGCGCCGAGGCTTCGTCCGTAATGGTCGCACCTTCTTTAAGCGCACGCGTTAAGCAGTCGTGGAGTAATTCGCGGGGAAAAAATTGTGGCGTCAGCGCGTGCCATAGATCGACGCGCTCGACGGTGTGGGCAATCGCCGGTTTACCCGGTTCGGCACGCTTCATGGTGTCACGCACCGGGGCGGCCAGAATGCCGCCCACGTTACTGGTTTCGCTCAGGGCCAGCAGACGTGACAGATCGTCGTGATGCAGACAGGGACGCGCGGCATCGTGCACCAGCACCCACTGCGCGTTCCCGGCAGCCTGAATGCCCGCCAGAACGGAGTCAGCCCGCTCTGCGCCGCCGTCAACGACGGTAATCTGAGGGTGATTCGCCAGCGGGAGCTGAGCAAAACGTGCATCGCCGGGGCTGATGGCAATAACAACGCGTTTCACCCGAGAATGCGCCAGCAGCGCCGCCACGGCGTGCTCGAGGATCGTTTTATCGCCAATTGAGAGGTACTGCTTAGGACATTCTGTCTGCATGCGCCGGCCAAAACCTGCGGCCGGCACCACGGCACAGACGTCCGAAAAAGTTGCTGCCATGTCGTAATCCTGGGCCTGATTATCGATTGTTTTGTGCGGAGCCCTGATTGCGTTTAGACGCATCCGGAACCAGGCGATAAAACGTTTCGCCCGGCTTAGTCATACTGAGTTCATTGCGCGCGCGCTCCTCAATCGCCTCCTGGCCGCCATTGAGGTCATCAATTTCAGCAAAAAGTTGATCGTTACGCGCTTTAAGTTTGGCGTTTGTCGCCTGCTGTGCCGCGACGTCATCGCTCACCCGGCTGTAGTCGTGCAGTCCGTTTTTGCCGAACCACAGCGAATATTGCAGCCAGACCAGCAAAGCCAGCAACAGCAGCGTTAGTTTACCCATCCTGCCCCCTGAAAAAACGGCATCATCATCCCATAACTTTCCGCTGGACTCTACTGCGGGGTTCTAATTATGCCGTAAGTTAGCCCATCAGCCATAAAAACAGCAGGCCAAAGATGACCACAACGGTGGCGATAGTGATGAGCGTACTATACAGAAGCTTGCCGTTGAAAAGGGAGTGCAGCGCCACGCCCACAACCACCGCAACGGGCATCAGCGCCAAAAAGAAAGGCCAGGTATAGAGGAAGAAAAAGAGGGTGTTACCACCGTAGATCAAAAACGGGATACCCAGCGCCAGTAGCCACGATACGAAGCCGACTATCGCCCCAGGGAAGGACCAGGTCGTCTCGTCGTCGGTCGTTAACGGTTCCGACCCGGTGGTAATCATGTAGTTTTCACTGTTGCGCATAGCTAATCCTGTGACCGTGACTCATCGCTCGGGAAGACAGCTCCCGAACGATACCGTCTCAGGATCTGATAATATCGTCCCGTCTGAGCAGGTCTAATAATTGGCTTACTAAATTTGTTACCAATTGTTGACCTTCCAGATGAATCTCAGGGGATTCAGGCGCTTCGTAAACGGAGTCAATGCCGGTGAAGTTTCGCAGCTCTCCCGCGCGGGCTTTTTTGTACAGCCCTTTAGGATCGCGCGCTTCGCAGATTGCCAGCGGGGTATCCACAAACACTTCAATAAAGCGATTCTGCCCCACGCGCTCACGCACCATCTGACGTTCGGCGCGGTGCGGTGAGATAAACGCCGTCAGCACCACCAGCCCGGCATCCGCCATCAGGCTGGCGACTTCCCCCACCCGACGAATGTTCTCTTTACGATCTTCATCGCTGAACCCTAAATCGCTGCACAGGCCGTGACGCACGTTGTCGCCGTCCAGCAGGTAGGTGCTCACCCCCTGCTGATGCAGCGCCTCTTCCAGTGCGCCTGCCACCGTGGATTTACCGGAGCCAGACAGCCCGGTAAACCACAGCACAACCCCACGGTGACCATGGAGCTGTTCGCGCTGGGCGACGGTGACCGGATGAGGATGCCAGACGACGTTCTCATCATGGGTGGCCATCACTTGCCTCCCAGCAGATCGCGTGCGCCCCAGTGCGGGAAGTGCTTACGCACCAGCGCGTTCAGTTCCAGCTCGAAGGCGCTGAACTCAGACGTCACGCTCGCCTGCGCGTCAGGCTCGCGCACCATGCCGGCACCGACGGTAACGTTCGTCAGGCGGTCAATGAAGATGAGCCCGCCCGTAACAGGATTCTGCTGATACGGATCCAGCACCAGCGGCTCGTCGAAGGTCATATCCACCAGACCGATGCCGTTCAGCGGCAGCTCGCTCACGTCACGGTGGGTCAGGTTGTTGATGTCCACCTGGAACTGAATGCCGTCCACGCGGGCGCGGGTTTTCTTGCCGGCGATTTTAATGTCATAGCTCTGGCCTGCGGTCAGCGGCTGTTCCGCCATCCACACCACGTCCACGGATGCGCCCTGCACCGCCGCCAGAGTTTCCTGCGCGTCGACCAGCAGGTCGCCGCGGCTGATATCAATTTCGTCTTTCAGTACCAGGGTTACCGCTTCACCTGCTCCGGCTTCGTCCAGATCGCCATCAAAGGTGACGATTCGGGCAATGGCCGATTCCACACCGGACGGCAGCACCTTCACGCGCTGGCCCACCTTCACCGCGCCGGACGCAATGGTGCCCGAGAAGCCGCGGAAATCGAGGTTCGGACGGTTCACGTACTGCACCGGGAAGCGCATCGGCTGGGTATCAACCACGCGCTGAATTTCAACGGTTTCCAGCACTTCCAGCAGCGTCGGGCCGCTGTACCACGGCATGTTCCCGCTCTGAGAGGCGACGTTATCCCCTTCCAGCGCCGACAGCGGCACAAAGCGAATATCGAGGTTGCCCGGCAGCTGTTCAGCAAAGGTCAGGTAGCTCTGACGGATCTCGTCGAATCGCGCTTCGCTGTAGTCCACCAGATCCATTTTGTTCACCGCCACCACCAGATGTTTGATCCCCAGCAGCGTAGAGATAAAGCTGTGACGACGAGTCTGATCCAGCACACCTTTACGGGCGTCAATCAGCAGGATCGCCAGATCACAGGTGGACGCGCCGGTCGCCATGTTACGGGTGTACTGCTCGTGCCCCGGGGTGTCGGCGATAATAAATTTGCGCTTTTCGGTAGAGAAGTAGCGATAGGCGACATCAATGGTAATGCCCTGCTCGCGCTCCGCCTGCAAGCCGTCTACCAGCAGCGCCAGGTCGAGTTTTTCGCCCTGGGTGCCGTGGCGTTTACTGTCATTGTGCAGGGAAGAGAGCTGATCTTCGTAGATCTGGCGCGTGTCGTGCAGCAGACGTCCTATCAGGGTACTTTTCCCGTCATCCACGCTGCCGCAGGTCAGGAAACGCAGCAGACTTTTGTACTGCTGGGCGTGCAGATAAGCTTCTACGCCGCCTTCATCGGCAATTTGTTGGGCAATAGTCGTATTCATGGCGGCTCCTTAGAAATAACCCTGACGTTTCTTCAGCTCCATGGAGCCTGCCTGGTCGCGGTCAATCACGCGCCCCTGTCGCTCACTGGTAGTCGACACCAGCATCTCCTCGATGATCTCCGGCAGCGTCTGCGCACTGGATTCCACCGCGCCGGTCAACGGCCAGCAGCCGAGAGTACGGAAACGGACCATCTGTTTTTTGATCACTTCGCCCGGCTGTAAATCAATGCGATCGTCGTCGATCATCATCAGCATGCCGTCGCGCTCCAGCACCGGGCGCTCGGCCGCCAGATACAGCGGAACGATCTCAATATTTTCCAGATAGATATACTGCCAGATATCCAGCTCGGTCCAGTTGGAGAGCGGGAAGACGCGAATGCTTTCGCCCTTGTTGATCTGGCCGTTGTAGTTGTGCCACAGCTCCGGACGCTGGTTTTTCGGGTCCCAGCGGTGGAAGCGGTCGCGGAAAGAGTAGATACGCTCTTTGGCGCGGGATTTCTCTTCGTCACGGCGCGCGCCGCCGAAGGCCGCATCAAAACCGTATTTATTCAGCGCCTGCTTCAGCCCTTCGGTTTTCATGATGTCGGTATGCTTGGCGCTGCCGTGCACGAACGGGTTGATACCCATCGCCACCCCTTCCGGGTTTTTGTGCACCAGCAGCTCGCAGCCGTAGGCTTTGGCGGTACGGTCACGAAACTCGTACATCTCGCGGAATTTCCAGCCGGTATCCACGTGCAGCAGCGGGAACGGCAGCGTACCCGGATAAAACGCTTTACGCGCCAGGTGCAGCATGACGCTGGAATCTTTACCGATGGAGTACATCATCACCGGGTTAGAAAACTCGGCGGCCACTTCGCGGATAATGTGGATACTTTCCGCTTCGAGCTGCCGCAGGTGAGTAAGTCGTTTTTGGTCCATAACCGTTCCTTAAGCCAAATTTATAACAGAAGCGCCAAAGCCTTCTGTGTCGGTTGTGTGTTGGAACCAGGCGAGCGTGCTGTGCAGCTGCACCACTTCTCCCACCACAATCAGGGCGGGCATTGGGGCGTCTTTCGCCAGGGTTGCAAGGTCTTGTAAAGTGCCGATGGCGACATGCTGATCGACGCGTGTCCCGCGGGAGATCACCGCTACCGGCGTCGCCGCATCGCGACCGTGCTGAATAAGCTGTTCGCTGATGTCTGCCGCTTTCATCGTGCCCATATAAATCGCCAGCGTTTGCCGGCTCTGGGCGAGATGCGACCAGTCAAACGGCGTACTGTCGGCTTTATAGTGCCCGGTCACAAAGGTCACGCTCTGGGCGTAATCGCGATGGGTCAGCGGAATACCGGCGTAGGCCGTGACGGCAGACGCCGCCGTAATGCCGGGAACCACCTGGAACGGGACGCCCGCTTCGGCTGCCGCCTGCAACTCCTCGCCACCACGACCGAAGATAAACGGATCGCCCCCTTTCAGGCGCACCACGGTTTTGCCCGCTTTCGCAGCGGCAATCAGCATTTGATTGGTGTCGTGCTGTGGCACGGAGTGCTCGCCGGCACGTTTGCCGACGCAGATTTGCTCCGCGTCACGGCGGATCAGCTCGCGAATACCGTCGGTGACCAGGTGGTCGTAGAACACGACATCCGCATCCTGAAGAACCTGGAGGCCACGCAGCGTGAGCAGCCCGGCATCGCCCGGCCCGGCGCCCACCAGAATGATCTCCCCGCCCGTACTGCCGGGGTTATCCAGTTCGTCTTCGAGGATTTGTTGCGCCGCCGTCTCGTTACCGGCCTGCATCAGGCTGGCAAAGCGGCCGCGAAACACACGCTCCCAGAAGCGACGGCGTTCCGTCACGCTGGTCAGACGCGTTTTCAGATGGTTGCGCCAGTAGCTGGCCTTCTCCGCCATGCGTCCGAGGCTGGTCGGCAGCAGCGCTTCGATTTTTTCTCTCAGCACGCGCGCCAGCACCGGGGCGGTGCCGCCGGAGGAGATCGCCACCAGCAGCGGCGAGCGGTCGACAATCGACGGGAAGATAAATGAACATAACGGCTGGTCGTCTACCACGTTCACCAGGCGGTGACGGGCCTGGGCTGCGTCGGAGATTCGGCTGTTGAGCGCCCGATCTTCGGTTGCCGCAATCACCAGTACCACGCTGTCGATCTGAGACTCTGCAAAATCCGCCTCTGCAACGATCTGCACCTGCGCCCCGGCGCGTTGCAGGAAGGCGATTTTGCGATCGGCAATTTCACCCGTCCCGACAACCAATACCGGTCGGTCTTTTAAGGCAGCAAAAAGGGGGAGATAGTCCACAGGCAACAACTCACTAACAACCACGAATAAAGGGACTATAGGGGGCGGCTTAGAACGAATGAAATTACGAATTGGAATGAGTAGTTACTCAATGGAATAACGCCGTGGAAAAGCAAATATCAAAAAGTGCTTAACACGCGAAATTTCGGGCATTTAAGAGCAATTCAAATTGTGTCTACCCGATCACAGTTTCATACTATGCGGGTTAAAATTTTGCTCTGTTTTTAAGGACTCACTATGTTTTCCGCAATGCGCCACCGATTCGTTGCCCTGGCGCTCGGCGTTTGCTTTATCCTTCCGGCTCAGGCAAAAAATCCATCTTACGGTGAAATAGCCAGTATGCAGGCGCGGCATATTGCGACGGTCTTTCCGGGCCGTATGACCGGAACCCCAGCCGAGATGCTCTCGGCAGACTATATTCGTCAGCAGTTTGCGGATATGGGCTATGAAAGCGACATTCGCGCTTTCCACAGCCGCTACATCTATACCACTCGCAATAAAACGCAAAACTGGCATAACGTAACTGGCAGCACGGTTATTGCGGCGCACGAAGGAAAGGCGGCTGAGCAGATTATTATTATGGCGCACCTTGATACCTACACGCCGTTGAGCGATGCCGATGTCGATAATAATCTCGGCGGGCTGACGCTTCAGGGACTGGATGATAATGCGGCGGGTCTGGGCGTGATGCTTGAGCTGGCCGAACGCCTGAAGAATATTCCGACGAAATACAGCATTCGCTTTGTTGCGACCAGCGGCGAAGAAGAAGGTAAACTCGGCGCTGAGAATCTCCTTAAGCGCATGAGCGCTGAGGAGAAGAAAAATACGTTGCTGGTGATTAACCTCGATAATCTGATCGTGGGGGATAAGCTCTATTTTAATAGCGGACAGAGCACGCCGAGCAGCGTACGTAAACTCACCCGCGACCGCGCGCTGGCGCTTGCCCGCACGCATGGCGTCTATGCCGCGACAAATCCGGGCGGTAACCCGGAGTATCCTAAAGGCACAGGCTGCTGTAATGACGGTGAAGTGTTTGATAAGGCGGGCATTCCGGTGCTGTACGTCGAGGCGACGAACTGGGCGCTGGGCAAAAAAGATGGCTATCAGCAGCGCAGCAAATCGAAAGCCTTCCCGGACGGGACCAGCTGGCATGATGTGCGGCTGGATAATCAGCAGCACATTGATAAAGCGCTGCCGCAGCGGATTGAGCACCGCAGCCGGGATGTCGTGAAAGTGATGCTGCCGCTGGTGAAGGAGCTGGCGAAAGCGGGGAAAGCCTGAGGCCGTTAAGCATAGTGCGGCCTTATGCCCTCACCCCAACCCTCTCCCACGGGGCTGAGGGTTCCCCACAAAATAATGCCTGCACAGACGGCCCCCTCTCCCTTGAGGGAGAGGGCTGGGGTGAGGGGGAACATACGGCTCTGGTGGTCATTCCGTTCACTTTATGTTCCTTGCTACTCTGTCACGACATGACCGGTGAACGTGCCAGGGTGGCTCAGTCGCCACCACCCTGGCGACCCGGGCTTCCGGCGGTAAATCGCCGCTTCGCGGTGCCTTCGGCTTATTCCTTCCGGCTTATCGGGGACGGGCGGAGGTAACATCCCTGTAAAGCCCGCCCTCTCGGCGCATCCCTGCGCCTCGCCCCGGCCTACAGGAAACGCCTCAGCGATTTACAGCCGGACCGAAGCATCGCTGAAAGCCCTCAGTTATTCTGAGGCAACGTTATCGCTTTTGCTTTCGAATTACTGGGGAACCACCCACGGGGAGAGGGAGAATTAAGCCTTTGTAGGCCCGGTAAGCGCAGCGCCACCGGGCAAAAAGGTTATCACCCTTCGTGCAATCCGCACTCGCGCTTCAGCCCGAAGAATCGCGTCTCTTCTTCCGCCATTCCCGGTTCCCATTTACGCGTGGTGTGGGTGTCGCCTACCGACAGGTAGCCTTGATCCCACAGCGGATGGTACTTCAGCCCGTGCTTTTGCAGATACTGATACACCGTGCGGTTATCCCAGTCGATGATCGGCAGCACTTTGAACACGCCGCGCTGCACCGCCAGCACCGGCAGCGTGGCCCGGCTCCCGGACTGCTCGCGGCGCAGGCCCGCAAACCAGGTCTGAGCGTTCAGTTCTTTTAGCGCCCGGTTCATCGGCTCGACCTTGTTGATCTCATTGTATTTCTCAATGCCCTCAACGCCCTGCTCCCACAGCTTGCCGTAACGCGCCTCCTGCCAGGCCGCGCTTTCCGTCGCACGGTAGACTTTCAGGTTCAGCCTGAGCTTATCCGTCAGCTCGTCGATAAACTGATAGGTCTCCGGGAACAGATAGCCGGTATCGGTGAGGATCACCGGAATGTCCGGACGGATCTGATTCACCAGATGCAGACTGACCGCCGCCTGAATGCCAAAGCTCGACGAAAGCACATAGTCTCCCGGCAGGTTTTCCAGCGCCCACGCCACGCGCCCTTCGGCGTCCAGCTTTTCCAGTTGGGCGTTAGTTTCTGCGAGTGCCAGAATGCGTTCGACTTTTGGCAATGCGTTAAGCGCGTTTAGATCGAGTACGGACATAAATACCTCTCGTGGTTACTCCCAGAAATCCCTTGCGGGATCGAGCACCGGGCGAATGATGCCCGCACGTACCGTAAAGTCGCCGAAGCCTTCACCCGCTTCGCGCTCTTTCGCCCAGCGTCCGATAAGCACGTCGAGGGAATCGAGAATTTCCGGCTCGGTGATGTTCTCGCGGAACATACGCGGAATACGCGTCCCGATACGGTTACCGCCCAGGTGCAGGTTATAGCGACCCGGCGCTTTCCCTACCAGACCGAGTTCGGCCAGCATCGCGCGACCGCAGCCGTTCGGGCAGCCCGTCACGCGCATAACAATATGCTCGTCCGGAATACCATGTTTTTCCAGAATCGCTTCCACTTTATCAGTGAAGGACGGCAGGAAACGCTCGGCTTCGGCCATCGCCAGCGGACAGGTCGGGAACGACACGCAGGCCATCGAGTTTTCACGCTGCGCGCTCACCGCATTCATCAACCCGTGCTCGCGGGCCAGCTCTTCAATTCTCGCCTTTTCGCTTTCCGGCACGCTGGCGACGATCAGGTTCTGGTTAGCGGTGATACGGAACTCGCCTTTGTGGATCTTCGCGATTTCCAGCAGGCCGGTTTTCAGCGGACGGCCCGGATAATCAAGAATACGGCCGTTTTCGATAAACAGCGTCAGGTGCCATTTATTATCGATACCTTTAACCCAGCCGATGCGATCGCCGCGACCGGTAAATTCGTAAGGGCGGATCGGCTCAAACTTGATGCCCGCGCGACGCTCCACTTCTTCTTTGAACGTCTCGACGCCTACGCGCTCCAGAGTGTATTTGGTTTTCGCATTTTTACGGTCGGTACGGTTACCCCAGTCGCGCTGGGTAGTAACCACCGCCTCAGCCACAGCCAGCGTGTGCTCCAGCGGCAGGAAGCCGAACTCGCTCGCGGTGCGGGCGTAGGTTTTCTTGTTCCCATGCTCAATGGACAAACCGCCGCCCACCAGCAGGTTAAAGCCGACCAACTTGCCGTTTTCGGCAATCGCCACGAAGTTCATGTCGTTGGCGTGCAGGTCGATATCGTTCTGCGGCGGGATCACCACCGTGGTTTTGAACTTACGCGGCAAGTAGGTCTGACCGAGGATCGGCTCTTCATCGGTGGTGGCGACTTTCTCCTGATCGAGCCAGATCTCCGCATAGGCACGCGTGCGTGGCAGCAGATGTTCGGAGATTTTTTTCGCCCACTCGTACGCTTCGGCGTGCAGTTCGGACTCGTACGGATTCGAGGTGCAGAGCACGTTACGGTTCATGTCGTTGGCGGTCGCCAGCGCGTCCAGACCCACGGAGTGCAGCATCTGGTGAACCGGCTTGACGTTCTTCTTCAGAATGCCGTGGAACTGGAAGGTCTGACGGTTGGTCAGACGAATGCTGCCGTAAATCGTGTTGTCATGGGCAAACTTGTCGATCGCCTGCCACTGTTTGGTGGTGATGATGCCACCCGGCAGACGACAGCGCAGCAGCATCGCGTGACGCGGCTCCAGCTTCTGCTCGGCACGTTCGGCGCGGATATCGCGGTCGTCCTGCTGGTACATACCGTGGAAACGGATCAGCAGGAAGTTGTCGCCTTTGAAACCGCCGGTCAGGCCGTCATTTAAATCTTCGGCAATGGTACCGCGCAGGTAGTTGCTCTCTACCTTCATGCGCTCGGCATCAGACAGTTTGCCTTCGACCACCAGTGGGCCAGGATGTTTTTCGCTCATTAGTAGACATCTCGCTGATAACGGCGCTCTACGCGCAGCTCACTTAAAAATTCATCCGCCGTTTCGGCATCCATACCGCCGAATTCGGCAATCACTTCCAGCAGTGCCTGCTCAACGTCTTTCGCCATGCGATTGGCGTCGCCGCAGACATAAATGTGGGCACCGTCATTGATCCAGCGCCACAGCTCTGCGCCCTGTTCGCGCAGTTTGTCTTGTACGTATACTTTTTCTTTCTGGTCACGAGACCAGGCCAGATCGATGCGGGTCAGCACGCCCTCTTTGACGTAGCGCTGCCATTCAACCTGGTAGAGGAAATCCTCGGTAAAATGCGGGTTGCCGAAGAACAGCCAGTTTTTACCCGGTGCCTCGTCCGCTGCACGCTGCTGCATAAAGGCGCGGAACGGTGCGATGCCGGTGCCCGGGCCAATCATGATCACCGGCGTTTCCGGGTTCGCCGGCAGACGGAAGTTGTCGTTGTGCTCGATAAAGACGCGCACCTCGCCCTCTTCTTCCACGCGGTCGGCCAGGAAGCCCGAGGCCCCGCCCGCCCGCGCGCGGCCTTCGATGTCGTAACGCACCACGCCAACGGTGATGTGGACTTCGTTTTCCACTTCCGCCTGTGAGGAGGCGATGGAGTAAAGACGCGGCGTCAGTGGACGCAGCAGGCCGATCAGCGCGTCGGCATCCAGCTGTGCCGGTGAGAAACGCACCATATCGACAATCGGCGTTGTCGCCGCGTATTGCTGTAACTTCGCCTTATCCCCGACCAGCGGAAGGAGCGATTCGCTGCGGGTTAAGGTGGCGTAGTTTTCAACGATGTTGGCGGTGTTCACCGTCAGCTCGAAATGCCACTGAAGCGCCTCAGAGAGCGGTAAGGTTTTACCCTCCACCTGGACCGGCTCCGTGCCTTTCAGCCACAGCAGTTCGACCAGCTCTTTCACCAGCGCCGGATCGTTCTGATACCAGACGCCCAGCGCATCGCCAGGCTGATAACGCAGGCCGGAGTCACCGAGATCGATTTCGATATGGCGCACGTCTTTTTCCGAATCACGGCCCGTGATTTTCTGGTTTACCGACAGGGTCGCCGTCAGCGGCGCCTCTTTCGTGTAAGGGCTGGTGTGGATTTCGTTGACGGTGCCCGCTGCGGTAACGGCGGCCTGCGCTGGCGTCTCTTTCGGGACGCGGGCCTTCAGCACCTCAACGATGCGCGCCCGCCATTCGGCGGCGGCGGCCTGGTATTCGACATCAGCGTCTACGCGATCCAGCAGGCGCTCTGCACCCAGCTCCGCCAGCTTGCTGTCGAAATCTTTACCGGACTGGCAGAAAAATTCATAGGACGTGTCACCGAGGCCGAAGACGGCAAAGGCGGTGCCCTCGAGCTTTGGCGCTTTTTTCGAGAACAGGAACTTATGCAGCGCGACGGCTTCTTCCGCAGGCTCGCCTTCGCCCTGCGTTGACGCCACCACCACCAGCAGTTTTTCTGACGCGATCTGTTTGAATTTATAATCCCCGGCGTTGACCAGGTTAACGTTCAGCTTCGCGGCGAGCAGGTCATCACGCAGCGCTTCGGCCACACGACGGGCATTACCCGTTTGCGAAGCGGAGATAAGCGTGATGGCAGGAATTTCAACGGCCGTTGGCGGGACGCCAGCCACAGCACCCGGCTGCTGGTTCAGCATTCCCCAGAAATAGCCGGAGACCCAGGCGAGCTGGGTGGGTGAAAAATCGGAAGTCGCGGCCTGGAGGCGCGCCAGTTGCTCCGGGTTAAGGGGAAGCAAATTTGAAGGTGGGGCCTGTGTTGTCATGCGTCGTTATGTTCCAGTAGCAAAGCGGACTTTAAGCGAATAAATCCAAACTGAAGATAAGGTTAACGGCGGGGATAATAACAATTAAAGAAGGGATGGAAATAATAAATAACCAAATGGACTAACCTGTTTTAGTTATCGTTCTTAACGATAAAAGCGATTAAACAACTGTCTGAAATAAAACAACAAAAGTCGATAAACACCATGAATACGAGGCGGCGACAGTTCAGAGCCGTTTTAGTTAATGATAAAAATTGTGCTTTCCGGTACTATGCGGCGGTTTTTTCCGCATTCCTGAGAGCTATGATGTCCACCACACTGTTTAAAGATTTCACCTTCGAAGCCGCACACCACCTTCCACACGTTCCTGCCGGGCACAAATGTGGCCGCCTGCATGGACACTCGTTTATGGTGCGTCTTGAAATCACCGGTGAAGTCGATCCCCATACGGGCTGGATCATGGACTTTGCCGAACTGAAGGCCGCGTTTAAGCCGACCTACGATCGTCTCGATCACTACTATCTGAATGATATTCCGGGCCTTGAAAACCCGACCAGCGAGGTGCTGGCGAAATGGATTTGGGATCAGATGAAACCGCTGGTCCCGCTGCTGAGCGCGGTGATGATCAAAGAGACCTGCACGGCAGGCTGCGTCTACCGCGGGGAGTGAATCTCCTCCGTTGCGGCCTCACGAGGCACGAGCGGCGTAAACTCGTAGAGCACCAGCGCATTACTCTCCAGTGATTCACTCAATTGCCAGCCGTCATAAAGGCGTTCATCGCGTACGGAAAGCGTTGGACGCGCTTTATGCGCTATCCAGCGCCACATCTCTTCATCAGGGCCGCTTTCGCTGCCAACCCCTTCAAGCAACGGATAGAGCGCGCCGTTGTGCTGATCAAACAGATGGCATTTAATTCGCCATTTACCGCGCATTCCCTTCAGGTGTAAATGATACTGCTGGCGAAAACGCTGGATGAAGGCTTCTTCACTGGATAGGAGCGGATTAAAAACCACCACATTACGCAGCAACAGCTGATAACCATTGCGATGGCGCGTAAGCAGGACACGCTTATCATTGACCAGCACCTCGCCCCGCAGACGTTGCCAGAGCCAGAGTACCCAATAAACCGGACGCGGCAGACCATGGTTATACTGTAGCGCAAGGCTTGAGGTATCGATGGTGTTGTTCGCACGGGCTTCTCCCTGAAGGCCCGAATTGAGCCAGAATCCCGCCAGCCAGACCTGCTCCGAAAGCCCGAGCAGGTTCTGCATCAGCAGCGCCCCACGAAAAAACCAGCCGTTTGTCGCCCGCGTGTTGCCGGTGAGGGTATTCCAGGAGAGAAGCCAGACGGGAAGCGAACATTTTCGCAGGCGAAGGGCAGCGAGGATCTGGCGGACCTTCAGTATCGGATAATTTTCCGTTGAGGAGAGAGGGGTTACCTCCAGCTGCGCGGGATCGAGAAGTTCATTGGCATCGGCAGAGCAGGCAAGAAAATCGGCCTGCATCAGGATGGCTGAACTGAACAGGGTATCGTCGCTTACGCCCGCGCTGACGGGGGCAAATCGGTGCCATAAACCAAACTTTGCCTGCGGAAGATAAGTTCGTATTGCCTTTTGCTGGGCCAGCCAAACCTGCTCCCGGGTCTCCTCACTCGCCTGTGTTGACCAGTGCATGACGAAGTGCCAGCCCGCGGTGATCTCTGGCGCAAAATGATTAACCGACTGTTGTAAAAAGCGGGTGAGAAGATCGCGGCGGGTCGTTACGCCGGTGTGCAGTAGCACCGTCCACTGCTTTTTTGCCAGCCAGGTGAAGAGCTGATGCAGATTGTACCAGCAGGCGTAGCCCGCCATCTGGGGGTCATCCCACCCGGTAGCAAACAGACGACTGCTGAGAAAAGGTTCGGCGATATCAATTCCCTCAATGGGAATGGCCTCATTTATCGCCTCCAGATTTTGTCGAACGTCCTCACGGAGCAAATCGTCGAGCTCACGCAGGGTAATGACCACCCGCATACGGCGCAGCGAGGCAGAAAGAGGATTGAGCTGCTCAAGATCCAGTCTCTGCTCCTGCTGCGGGTGAACGATGAGCGGCGAGGCTCCCCAACCGCGCGCCACCGGTTCATTGAGCAGGCTAAACAGCTTGTCCACGGCGACCGGATAGCGCTGCTCACGCCTGTCCGTCCGAATACGTGCCGCCTCCGGGTGCTGGCGTCGGGCCTTACGAAACTCACCCGGAGACATATTGTGAACACGCCTGAACCGATCGCTCATCATACGCGTGCTGGCGAAACCCTGCTCAAGCGCAATCTGGTGCAGCGGTCGGTTCGTCAGCCGGAGAGCGTCGGCCGCCTTTTCCAGCCGCAGGTGGGTGATGTACTGCATGAAACTGATCCCCACCTCCTTGCGAAAGAGACGAGAGAGCCAGGCTTCAGAAACATATTCACTCGCGGCGATTTCCGCAAGCGTAATACGGCGGGAATAACTGGCATTGATCCGCTCTATCACCCGGGCGATGCGTTTGCTGTGCGCTGAGGAAAGTTCCCGGGACAGCATACGGGCGGGCTGTTGAAAGCGGCTGGTCAGCAACAGCAAAATCTCGCTCAGCCAGCGGTACGCCTCCAGCCGGTAGCGGTGCGGGTCGTTGATGAGGGTGACCACAAGAAGCTGGCGCAGCAGATCGCGAAGCGCATCGCACTGGGGCCAGACGCCTCCGGCTTCTGTCGGTACAGCATAATCATGGGCAAAAAAATCATTGCAGAGCTGGACGACCCAGCGCCCGGAAAGGGTTACGCGCAGGGTGACATTTGCCGTTTCGCTCGTGAACTGCCAGCGCCGATGACGGTTGATGATGGCAAGGGTATTGGCCTCCAGGATGTCACGTCTCGCATCGGTGTTCAGCTCTGCCCGCCCTTCCAGCACCCAGAGCAACGTTAGCGTATCGCCTTCATCCTCCACGCAGTGGCGAATGTCCTGAATCTCTATCCAAAACTCATCTCCCCGTTGCGCCATCTTACCCCTCACCAAAGACAAATAATGACCTGCTCTTTTTTGTCATAACTGAATTGTATGAAAAACAATCAAAACAAAGCCGTCGCTTTACAACAAAAAATTGCATTTTCAGGCAGTACGATCGTCATAGACTCGAAATTATCATCGTTTGGCAGAAAAAGGATAACAAAAATGACACATCCAATTATCGAAGCTCTGCGTGGCAACGAAGCTCGGTTCACTGAATTACGGCGCTATTTTCATCAGCATCCTGAAATTGGTTTTGAGGAGCACAATACGAGCGATCGCGTTGCAGCGCTGCTTCAGGAATGGGGATATGAGGTTCATCGCGGGCTGGCGAAAACCGGTGTGGTCGGCACACTGAAGGTGGGTAACGGGCATAAACGCCTGGGCCTGCGCGCCGATATGGATGCGCTGCCAATGCAGGAAAACAACGGCAAGGCGTGGAGTAGTACCGTTGAGGGTAAATTTCACGGCTGCGGTCATGACGGCCACACCACAACGCTCCTGTATGCAGCGGAGTACCTGGCACGCACCCGCAATTTTAACGGCACGCTGCACCTTATTTTTCAGCCCGCGGAAGAACTTCTGTATGGCGGACGCGTTATGGTAGAGGACGGTTTGTTTGACCTGTTCCCCTGCGACCACATCTTTGGTCTGCACAATATGCCGTCACAGCCCCTCGGAAAAATTGGTCTGCGCGATGGCGCCATGATGGCCTCTTCCGACACTCTTCATATTGAGGTTAACGGCGTGGGGGGTCACGGCGCGGTGCCAGAACATACCGTTGACGCCACCCTGGTTGCCTGTCATATCACTATCGCGTTGCAGTCGATTGTTTCGCGCAACATTACCCCCTTCCAGCCAGCCGTCGTTACCGTAGGCAGCATTCAGGCCGGGCACGCCCCCAACATTATCAACGACAAAGTATTGATGAAACTTACCGTGCGCACGCTGGATGAACGCGTGCGGCAAACCGTGCTACAGCGTATCCATGATATCGCCGTTGCACAGGCGGAAAGTTTCAATGCGACGGCCACCATTCGACACATTAACGGCAGCCCGGTACTGAAAAACAATCCGCAAGCCAATGAGATGGTGCGCAACGTCGCCACCGATCTGTTCGGTCAGGATTCCGTCGCGGAGGTGAATGCGTTTATGGGCAGCGAAGACTTTGCTTTCATGCTCGAGAAAAATCCCAATGGATGCTATTTCACCCTTGGCGCCGGCGATGAGCCGGACCGCTGCATGGTACATAACCCGGGTTACGACTTTAACGACAACATTCTCCTCACCGGCGCGGCGCTGTGGGCCGCACTGACCGAACACTATCTGCGCTGATTCGCACCTTCCCGGGAGGGCTGCACTATGAGTACCGTTTCCCTGACAGGCGCATCCGCCTACGCCGGTAACGATCGGCTGCTGGCGGGTATCGTCATGAGCGTTCTGACATTCTGGCTGTTTGCCCAGTCGGTTATCAACGTGGTTCCGGCCATGCAGAATAGCCTCGATATTGCCCTCGAAACCCTTACGCTGGCCGTCAGCCTGAGCGCATTGTTCAGCGGCTGTTTTGTCGTTGCCTGCGGTGGGTTTGCCGATAAGTTTGGGCGCATGCGACTGACCATGATTGGCCTGATCCTGAGCATGATCGGGAGTGGTCTGCTGTTCATTTCATGGGAGCCCGTCCTGTTTCTGTTGGGAAGAGCGATACAGGGGCTATCAGCGGCCTGCATCATGCCCGCCACGCTGGCGCTGATTAAGACCTGGTATGACGGTAAAGCACGCCAGCGCGCCATCAGCTTTTGGGTTATCGGCTCCTGGGGCGGCAGTGGCCTGAGCTCGTTTGTGGGAGGCGCCATCGCCACCACGCTGGGCTGGCGCTGGATATTTATTTTCTCCATGGTGGTGGCTCTGGCCGCGCTATTGCTTATCCGCGCCACCCCGGAAAGCCGCAGCCCTGATGCGTGTCGACACAAACTGGATATCAGCGGCCTGGTGAGTTTTGTCCTTATGCTGGTGCTGTTCAATCTGTTTATCAGCAAAGGACACAGCTGGGGCTGGAGCAGCAGTTTATCGCTTCTTGTACTGTGTGGAGCCGTGATTGCACTGATGTGTTTTGTCGTTACCGGACGACGGAAAGGCGATGCGGCACTGATCGATTTCGCCCTGTTTAAAAACCGGGCCTATAGCGCCTCGGTATTCTCAAATTTCCTGCTCAACGGCTGCATTGGCACCATGATGATCGCCAGCATCTGGTTGCAGCAAGGCCATCATCTGTCACCGCTACAGACCGGCATGATGACGCTGGGGTATCTGGTTACCGTACTGGCGATGATCCGGGTGGGAGAAAAACTGCTTCAGCGCTATGGCGCCAGGCTGCCGATGATGACCGGCCCGCTGCTGACCGCAACAGGTATTACGCTGATTTCATGCACCTTCTTAAGCAAAGAGGTCTACATTGTCACCGTCTTTCTGAGCAATATTTTATTCGGGCTGGGGCTCGGATGTTACGCCACGCCCTCAACGGACACGGCGGTAATGAATGCCCCTGAAAACAAAGTGGGGGTGGCTTCAGGGATCTATAAGATGGGCAGTTCCCTGGGCGGCGCAATGGGGATCGCGGTCACCGCATCGCTGTACGCGCTATGGCTGCCGATGGGAACGGCCAGTGCCGCGCAGTATGCCTTGCTTTTCAACAGTGCGATTTGCCTTGGGTCGGCAGTCGTGACCTGGGCTTTACTGCCAACAACAAAAGCCCCGCGTTAAGCGGGGCCACAAAAGTATCAGGCAATGTTCAGATATTTGTGCGTCTGCATCGACAGGCGCCAGTTGCGGGCGATACAGGTTTCAATGCACAGACGGGTTGCATCGTCTTTCTGGCTGATAGGCTGTAGCGCGATCACGCGCTGCTTTTCGTCCGTCAGCGTCGCCAGCAGTTCGTCCAGCGCTTCGATGTCACGCACGCGCCCCACCGGATGTTTGATCTCATCAGCACGCTCAAGCGCCTGCGATAGTACGTCATACCCGCCGCGCATATTCACTTTCGGTGAAACCGTTACCCACGTTGAATGGGAGCAGCGCACTTCATGGGTACCGCTGGTTTCAATCTGACAGCTATAGCCGTTCTTCTCGAGCAGTTCGGTGAGCGGCATCAGATCGTGAATGCAGGGTTCCCCGCCGGTGATCACCACGTGCCGCGCCGTCCAGCCCTGACGACCAATAATGGCAAGCAGATCTTCCGCGCTGCCCGCGCCCCATTTATCGCTCTCTTTGGTTTTCGCCAGAATGCTGAACAGCGACACTTCCCGATCTGCGAGCTTATCCCACGTATGTTTGGTATCACACCAGGCGCAGCCAACCGGGCATCCCTGTAAACGAATAAAGATAGCGGGAACGCCGGTAAAGTAACCCTCGCCTTGAAGGGTCTGGAACATCTCGTTAATCGGGTACTGCATAGTCAACTCTGTTAAGGGGATAAACGATAAGTATCGCAGATCCCCGTCAGATGATCATGCTCCATCGGTGCTTTGCGCGCCAATTGCCGCCATAAACCGTTCCGTAATTTGCTGCGGTCGGGTGATCGCCCCGCCGACGACAACCGTGTGCGCCCCCAGCGCCAGACACCTGGCCGCGCGATCGGGGGTATTCACGTTACCTTCGGCAATCACGGGGATCGTGACGGCAGACAGCACCTCTTTCAAAAACGCGCAGTCATTTTCCGGTAGCGAATGGCCCGCGGTCTCCGCCGTATAACCGTAAAGGGTGGTTCCGACACAATCAAACCCCAGCGCCTGCGCGGTCACGGCCTCCTGCACGGTGGCAATATCCGCCATCAGCAGCAGCGAAGGGTAACGGGTGCGGATCTGCGCGATCAGCATGTCCAGCGATACGCCACCGGGCCGTTTCCGGGCGGTCGCATCCAGCGCAACGATCTCCGGGGCGACCGCCATCAGCTCATCCACTTCTTTGAGCGTCGCGGTGATGAACACCTCGCTGTCCGGATAGTCTCGTTTGATGATGCCGATGACCGGCAGTGAGACCAGCCCTTTGATAGCCTCGATATCCACCACGCTATTGGCGCGGATCGCAGCGGCACCGCCCTGGGCCGCCGCCAGCGCCATTCGCGACATAATAAACGAGCTGTGCAGCGGTTCGTTTTCCAGCGCCTGGCAGGAGACGACCAGTTTTCCTTTCAGGTTATCCAGTACAGTTTTCATTACGATAAGATCTCTTCCACTTCGTTTTTGATAATGGTGACGTGCGGGCCATAGATAACCTGAACCCCGTTACCGCGCACGATGACGCCGCGCGCGCCGGTCGCATTCAGTGCAGATTCATTGACTTTGCTACCGTCTTTCACCGTGACGCGAAGGCGCGTGGCGCAGCAGTCAACGTCATCCAGATTGTCTTTTCCTCCCAGCCCGGCGATCACCGCCGCGGCGCGCTCGCTTTGCGGCAGGGTAGCCTCGTCAGCCAACGCCTCCTTTTCACGGCCCGGCGTGGCAAAATCAAAACGTTTGATCAGATAGCGGAAGGTACAGTAGTAAAGGAAGAACCACGGTACGCCCACCAGCGGGACGAACATCCAGTTAGTTTTCGCTTCCCCCTGCAAAATGCCGAACAGCACGAAATCAATAAACCCGCCGGAGAATGTTTGTCCGATGGTGATGTGCAGCATGTGCGCGAGCATGAACGCCAGCCCGTCAAACAGCGCATGAATGACGTACAGCACCGGGGCAATAAACAGGAATGAGAACTCTATGGGCTCGGTAATTCCCGTCAGGAATGAGGTTAACGCCGCAGAGAGCAGCAGCCCGGCAACCCGCTTTTTGTTCTCCGGCCTGGCCGTGTGGTACATCGCAAGGCAGGCGCCCAGCAGACCAAACATCATGGTAATAAAGCGCCCGGACATGAAGCGCGACGTGCCCTCATAGAAATGCTGCGTGTTCGGGTCGGCGAGCTGGGCGAAGAAGATCCGCTGTGTGCCCTCAACCAGGTGACCGTTAACAATTTCACTGCCGCCAAGCGCGGTGGTCCAGAACGGAAGATAGAAGATGTGGTGCAAACCAAACGGGCCAAGCATGCGCAGGATAAAACCGTACAGCAGGGTGCCCAGATAGCCGGTGGCGTCCACCAGACCGCCGAGGCCAAAGATCAGCTTCTGGAAGTGCGGCCAAACAACGGTCATGAGCGCCCCGACGAGTATCGCCGCCAGCGAGCTGATAATCGGAACAAAGCGCGAGCCGCCAAAAAAGCCCAGGAATTGCGGAAGCGCGATTTTATTAAATCGATGATGCAGTGCGCAGGTCACCAGCCCAATAACTACCCCACCAAACACGCCCGTTTCAAGCGTCTGAATACCCAGCGTCATGCCCTGCCCTACGGCGCCCGGGTTCTCATGCGCCAGTTTTCCGGTCAGGATCAGCAGCGCATTGATAGTGGCATTCATCACCAGATAAGCGAGCAACGCCGCCAGCCCTGCCGTGCCTTTATCATTTTTCGCCAGCCCAACGGCGACCCCAACAGCAAACAGTACCGACAGGTTTGCAAACACAATCGAGCCTGCGCTGCTCATGATGGTAAAGATGGCCTGTAGCCAGCCAACGTCTAAAAATGGATACGCGGTAAGCGTATTCGGATTCGATAGCGCCCCGCCGATCCCCAGCAACAGACCTGCTGCGGGCAGTATGGCGATGGGTAACATAAAGGATTTGCCGAAGCGCTGCGCTTTTTCAAACCATCCGCCGGAAGACGCTCCGCTGAACATTTGCATCATTTTTTTATCCCCTTGGTTATTGATGAAAATTTTTACCATATATATTTTTAATTGTGAAAATTACCACCAAAAACCAGGACACCGATCATACTTTTTCGAAATGACTGGCATCTCTCCCCCGCTTTCCGCCACACTAGTTGGCAGAGAAACGCATTAAGGATCTAGCATGTCGGACCATGAAAACCTGCTGCTGAAGCTACGCCAGGAGGCTTCCGGGTACAGCCCAACGCAACAAAAACTGGGGGAGTTTGTCCTCAACGATCCTGCCAGGGTGCTCTACCTGACGATCACCGAGCTGGCGCGTGAAAGCGGCACCAGCGAGGCCAGCGTCACACGCCTTTGCCGCACGCTGGGCTGTAAGGGGTATAACGAATTTAAAATGGCGCTTGCGCTGGATATTCAGCAGGGTTTGCCTGAGCGTCAGGCAGGAGATGCAATAGATAACGTGGTGGATGAGTCTGTCCAGGCGCTGCAAGATACCGCAAAACTCCTCGACCGGGCCCAGCTTGAACAGGCGACACTGGCCCTGCATCAGGCGCAGTCAGTGCAAATTTACGGAGTGGCGGCCAGCGCGATTCTGGGGGAATATTTGCATTACAAGCTGCTGCGACTCGGCAAACCCGCGCAGCTGTTTAGCGATATGCATCGCGCCGCCATGAATGCGACGACGCTCTCGAAAGAGACGCTGGTGGTGGCCATCTCAAGTTCCGGCTCTACACGGGATCTGCTTCACGTGGTGAAACTCGCCCGCAAGAGGGGCGTTAAGGTACTGGCGCTCAGCAATACGCCTCGCAGCCCGCTGGCCTCCCTGAGCGATTTACAGCTGGTTGCAGCCAAACCCGAGGGACCGCTGAGCGCGGGTGCGCTCAATGCCAAGGTTGGCGTGATGCTGCTGGTTGAACTGCTAACCACTTCCCTTATTGCAGTAGACAGCCATTACGGTGACGTTAGCCAGCAAACGGCAAGCGCCACGTTGCCGCTTCTGCTATAGAAAACAAAAAACCCGCCGAAGCGGGTTTTTTCATAAGAACGAAGGTTCAGGCTTATGCCTGGCCTTTGATCTCTTTACGACCGTTGTAAGGTGCTTTTTCGCCCAGCGCTTCTTCGATACGAATCAGCTGGTTGTATTTAGCAACACGGTCAGAACGGCTCATAGAACCGGTTTTGATCTGGCCAGCAGCGGTACCAACAGCCAGGTCAGCGATGGTAGCATCTTCAGTTTCGCCAGAACGGTGAGAGATAACCGCGGTGTAGCCAGCGTCTTTCGCCATTTTGATCGCAGCCAGCGTTTCGGTCAGAGAACCGATCTGGTTGAATTTGATCAGGATGGAGTTAACGATACCTTTCTCGATGCCTTCTTTCAGGATCTTGGTGTTGGTTACGAACAGATCGTCACCAACCAGCTGGATTTTGTCGCCCAGTACTTTGGTCTGGTATGCGAAACCATCCCAGTCAGACTCGTCCAGACCGTCTTCGATAGAAACGATTGGGTACTGTTTGGTCAGGTCTTCCAGGAAGTGGGTGAACTCTTCAGAGGTGAACGCTTTGTTGCCTTCGCCAGCCAGAACGTATTTACCGTCTTTGTAGAATTCAGATGCTGCGCAGTCCATCGCCAGGGTGATGTCTTTGCCCAGCTCGTAGCCTGCTGCTTTAACCGCTTCAGCGATAACAGCCAGTGCTTCTGCGTTAGAACCCAGGTTTGGCGCGTAGCCGCCTTCGTCACCAACAGCCGTGTTCATACCTTTAGCTTTCAGAACTTTAGCCAGGTTGTGGAACACTTCAGAACCCATACGTACCGCTTCTTTCAGGGTTTTCGCGCCAACTGGCTGAATCATGAATTCCTGAATATCAACGTTGTTGTCTGCGTGCTCACCACCGTTGATGATGTTCATCATTGGTACAGGCATAGAGTATTTGCCTGGGGTGCCGTTCAGTTCAGCGATGTGCTCGAACAGTGGCATGCCTTTAGCTGCTGCCGCCGCTTTGGCGTTCGCCAGGGAAACCGCCAGGATTGCGTTCGCACCGAAGTTAGATTTGTTTTCAGTACCGTCCAGATCGATCATGATCTTGTCGATGCCAGCCTGATCTTTAGCATCTTTGCCAACGATAGCCTGAGCAATAGGACCGTTAACAGCGCCAACCGCTTTCAGTACGCCTTTGCCCATGAAACGGGATTTGTCGCCATCACGCAGTTCCAGCGCTTCGCGGGAACCTGTAGAAGCACCTGATGGAGCCGCTGCCATACCGACGAAACCACCTTCCAGATGAACTTCAGCTTCAACGGTCGGGTTACCACGGGAGTCGATGATTTCACGACCGATGACTTTAACGATTTTGGACATTAGATTTTCCTCAGTACAAGTTAAACTAAAACTCCAGACAAACAACGCGTACCAAAGGTACGCGTTGCCGTTCTAACTTTTTTTACTTCGCCTGACGCTTCTGGTACTCGCTGGCGGCTTTCACGAAGCCTGCAAACAGCGGATGCCCGTCACGCGGCGTTGAAGTAAATTCCGGGTGGAATTGGCAGGCCACGAACCACGGATGGTTAGGCACTTCGATGATCTCGACTAACTGATCATCCCCGGAACGGCCCGCAACACGCAGACCCGCAGCTTCAATTTGTTTCAACAACATGTTGTTGACTTCATAGCGGTGACGATGGCGCTCGGTGATGACCGGCTCGCCGTACAGCTTGCGTACCACGCTATCGTCGGACAGCTGGCAGGCCTGTGCGCCAAGACGCATGGTGCCACCCAGATCGCTCTTCTCGGTACGGACTTCGACGTTACCGTCTTCGTCGCGCCATTCCGTAATCAGCGCCACAACAGGGTACTTACAGTCTGGCACAAATTCCGTAGAGTTCGCGTTTTCCATTCCCGCTACGTTGCGCGCAAATTCAATCAGCGCAACCTGCATACCCAGGCAGATACCGAGGTATGGAATATTGTTTTCACGCGCATAGCGTGCAGTGGCGATCTTGCCTTCAACACCACGGTAGCCGAAGCCGCCAGGGATGAGAATCGCATCCAGATCTTTGAGAATTTCGACGCCGCGCGTCTCCACATCCTGCGAATCAATCAGCTTGATGTTCACAGAGACGCGATTCTTCAGACCACCGTGTTTCAGCGCTTCGATAACTGACTTATAGGCATCTGGCAGTTCGATGTACTTGCCGACCATACCGATAGTCACTTCGCCGCCCGGATTGGCTTCTTCGTAAATCACCTGCTCCCATTCAGACAGGTTAGCTTCCGGACAGTTCAAGCTGAATCGTTTACAAATATAATCGTCCAGACCCTGTGATTTCAACAGGCCCGGGATTTTATAAATGGAATCGACATCTTTCATTGAAATAACGGCTTTTTCAGGCACGTTACAGAACAATGCAATTTTCGCACGTTCGTTCGCCGGAATCGCGCGATCGGAACGGCAAACCAGGATGTCAGGCTGAATACCGATGGAGAGCAGCTCTTTAACAGAGTGCTGAGTCGGTTTGGTTTTCACTTCACCAGCTGCCGCCATGTAAGGCACCAGCGTCAGGTGCATGAACAGCGCGTGCTCACGACCAATATCTACCGCCAGCTGACGAATCGCTTCGAGGAACGGCAGGGATTCGATATCCCCCACGGTACCGCCGATTTCAACCAGCACAACGTCATGCCCTTCGCCACCGGCAAGGACACGCTCTTTGATGGCGTTAGTGATGTGCGGGATGACCTGCACGGTCGCGCCCAGGTAGTCACCACGGCGCTCTTTACGCAGAACGTCAGAGTAGATACGGCCAGTCGTAAAGTTGTTACGACGAGTCATTTTGGTACGGATGAAACGCTCGTAGTGGCCAAGATCCAGATCGGTTTCAGCGCCGTCTTCAGTAACGAACACTTCCCCGTGTTGGGTTGGGCTCATGGTGCCAGGATCGACGTTGATGTACGGATCCAGTTTCATCATGGTCACATTGAGGCCACGGGCTTCAAGAATGGCTGCGAGGGAGGCTGCGGCAATGCCTTTACCCAGAGAGGATACGACCCCGCCGGTCACAAAAATATAGTTCGTTGTCATGCTGAACCTGAGAAGTTAGGGTGAAACGATGGAATAACCAGGACGGGAAAGTAGTATACCCGAACACGACGAGCGCCACAAACTTTCATTCTCCGTCTCCATTCCAGGCCATGACAAACATAAGGAGTGAGAAAATAGCCCCTTTTGGGTAAATGTTTTTGACGCAAATCAAGCGCTTGTCATTTAAAAAATCACACAAATTGCGCTTGATCGCAAAATCTCGTTAGAGATCATGTTCCTGGCGTTTTACTTCCTGCCAGACTTCTTCCATCGCGTCGAGGTCAATCCCGCTCATTTCCAGGCCGCGCGAGGCCACAATCCGCTCAACTTCGCGAAAGCGTCGTTCGAATTTAATGTTCGCTTTTTGCAGGGCGGTTTCCGCTTTTACACCGAGGTGGCGTGAAAGGTTGACGGTTGCAAACAGCAGATCGCCCATCTCCTCTTCCAGCTTTGCTTCATCCACAACGGCCTGCTGCGCTTCATGCATCACTTCGTCGATCTCTTCGTGTACTTTTTCCAGCACCGGGCCGAGAGAGGTCCAGTCAAACCCTACCGCCGAGCAGCGCTTTTGAATTTTGTGCGCGCGCATCAGCGCGGGAAGGTTCAGGGGAATGTCGTCCAGCGCCGAGTGCTGGGATTTTTCAGCGCGTTCAGCGCTTTTTATCTGCTCCCAGCGCGCCAGCACTTCCACACTGTTACCTGCGGAGGCATCACCAAAGATATGCGGATGACGACGCTCCAGCTTGTCGCTGATAGCGGCGCAGATATCGTCAAAGTTAAAGCGCCCCTCTTCCTGCGCCATCTGCGCGTAGAACACCACCTGGAACAGCAGGTCGCCCAGCTCACCGCGCAGATCGTCGAAATCCTCTCGCGAAATGGCGTCCAGCACTTCGTAGGTCTCTTCCAGCGTGTAAGGCGCAATGGTGGCGAAAGTCTGCTCTTTATCCCACGGGCAGCCGTTTTCCGGGTCGCGCAGGCGTTTCATGATGCCGAGCAGGCGGTCGATTTGAGTCATAACAGATTCCATTAAATGCCTGAGCCGGGTGGCGGCGTTGCCTTACCCGGCCTACAGAAGAGGATGTTTAGCCGCCGTGCAGACGACGCGCGTCAATCACATCCGGCACCTGGTTCAGTTTGCCGAGTACGCGGCCCAGCACCTGAAGGTTATAGATTTCGATAGTCATATCGATGGTGGCAAGCTGCTCGCGGGTATCGCTGCGGCTGGCAACGCCCAGCACGTTGACCTTCTCGTTGGCGAGAATGGTGGTGATGTCGCGCAGCAGGCCGCTGCGGTCGTTGGCAGTGACGCGCACCACCAGCGAGTAACCCGCCGAGTAGCTCTCCCCCCAGACGGCTTCCACGATACGTTCCGGCGCATGCGATTGCAGCTCTGCAAGCTGATCGCAGTCGGAGCGGTGAATCGAGATCCCACGCCCCTGGGTGATAAAGCCGACAATATCGTCTCCCGGGATCGGCTGGCAGCAGCGGGCAATATGGTGCATGAGGTTACCCACCCCTTCAACCACCACGCGGCCATTGTCCTTGCTGCGCTGCTGCGGAGCGTAGGTTTTCTGCTGGAGCTGTTTCAGGGCTGCCGCATCCTGCTCTGCCGCGCTTGGCTTGTTGAACTGCGCTTGCAGGAAGTTCACCATCTGGTTCAGGCGGATATCACCGCCGCCAATCGCCGCTAACAGTTCGTCGAGCTCGTTGAAGTTGTAGCGCGGCAGCAGGAACTTCTCCGCTTCTTTCAGGCTAATGCCAATATGTTCCAGCTCGTCGTCCAGGATCTGGCGACCGGCAAGGATGTTCTTGTCACGATCCTGCTTGCGGAACCATGCGTGAATTTTTGAGCGCCCACGGCTGGTGGTAACGTAACCGAGGTTTGGGTTCAGCCAGTCGCGGCTTGGGTTTGGCTGCTTCTGGGTGATGATTTCAATCTGATCGCCCATCTGTAGCTGGTAGGTAAACGGTACGATACGTCCGCCGATCTTCGCCCCGATGCAACGGTGCCCCACATCGCTGTGGATGTGGTAGGCGAAATCGAGCGGCGTGGAGCCTGCCGGCAAATCAACCACGTCCCCTTTCGGGGTAAAGACGTAGACGCGATCGTCGAAGACCTGACTGCGCACTTCGTCGAGCATTTCGCCGGAGTCGGCCATCTCTTCCTGCCACGCAATCAGCTTACGCAGCCAGGCGATACGGTCCTCGTGACCGGAGCGACCGCCGCCGGAGGTACCCTCTTTGTATTTCCAGTGCGCCGCCACGCCCAGCTCGGCGTCTTCGTGCATCTGTTTGGTACGGATCTGAATTTCCACCGTTTTGCCGCCAGGGCCGAGCACCACGGTATGAATAGACTGGTAGCCGTTTGGTTTCGGGTTGGCGACGTAGTCATCGAACTCATCCGGCAGATGGCGGAAGTGAGTATGCACTATCCCCAGCGCGGCATAGCAGTCCTGGAGACGCTCTGCCACGATACGTACGGCGCGCACGTCAAACAGCTCGTCAAAGGCGAGATGTTTCTTCTGCATTTTGCGCCAGATGCTGTAGATGTGCTTTGGACGCCCGTAGACCTCGGCGCGCACATTCTCCTCTTTCATCGACTGGCGCAGCCCGCTGACAAATTCCTCGATATAGTGCTCGCGGTCAATGCGGCGTTCGTGCAGCAATTTTGCAATGCGTTTGTATTCCGCCGGATGCAGGTAGCGGAAGCAGTAATCTTCCAGCTCCCACTTCAGTTGCCCGATACCCAGACGGTTCGCCAGCGGCGCATAGATATTCGTACACTCTTTAGCGGCCAGGACGCGCTCGTCTTCCGGCGCATCCTTCACTTCACGCAGATGGGCAACCCGTTCGGCCAGCTTGATCACCACGCAGCGGAAATCATCTACCATCGCCAACAGCATACGACGAACGTTATCCACCTGCTCGGAAGAGACAGAGTCAGTTTGCGCGGCTTTAAGCTGACGAATGGCTGCCATATCACGCACGCCGTGGATGAGCGCCACGACGGACTGGCCGACGCTTTCACGCAGGACGTCTTCCGTCACCACGTCGGCGTCCGCCAGGGGGAACAGCAGTGCGGCCTGTAGCGTTTCGATGTCCATGTTCAGCATGGAGAGAATTTCAACCATCTCCACGCCGCGCCACAACAGCAGTTCAGCGTCCGGATGCCCCTGCGTTGTGCGTAAACAATAGGCCCAGGTTTCGGTTAAGCGTTCACACGACTGCTGGCTGGAAATCCCCAGACTTGCGATCCATTTTTGAGGGTCAAACTCACCAGCTTTATTTAAATGTGCACTTCTTACCGCAACCATCGTCCTCTCCTTTAGGGACAAGGGCCTGTCGAAGTCGACAAGCCAAACTCATTAGATGTGCTCGAACAACACCATCGATTCCAGATGACCAGTGTGCGGGAACATGTCCAGCATTGCCAGACGCCGAATCTGGTAACCCCCGCTCAATAATGCTTCGCTGTCACGGGCAAGCGTCGCCGGGTTACAGGAAACATAGACCACGCGTTCAGGCGCGAGTTTAATTATATGCTGCATCACGCCCGGCGCACCTGCGCGCGCCGGATCGAGCAGGATCTTATCAAAGCCCTGCTTAGCCCACGGTTGCTGAGTGACATCATCCTCAAGATTTTGATGAAAGAATGTCACATTTTGCAAACCGTTCTGTTGGGCGTTCTCCTGGCCTTTCGCCACCAGCGCCTCAACGCCTTCCACTCCGACCACGCTTGCTGCTCTGCGGGCCAGCGGCAGGGTAAAGTTCCCCATGCCGCAGAACAGATCGAGCACCCGGTCAGTGGGCTGTACGTCGAGCCATTCCAGCGCATTCGCCACCATCTGTTGGTTCACGCCGTCGTTGACCTGGATAAAATCCCGCGGGCTGAACGTTAAGCGTAGCCCGTCTGACGCATACCAGGGCGCTTCTCCGCTGACCTGCTCAAGTATCTCGCTTTGCGGCGCGAGGAAAAGCGCAAGCTCATGAGAATGCGAAAAGCGTTCCAGTTTTTCGCGATCCGTCTTTGACAGCGGCGCGGTGTGGCGCAGCACCATCAGCGGGCCACTGTTGGCCAGCACCAGTTCGACATGGCCGAGCGAACGCACGCCATCCAGCGATGCAAGACAGTGGTGCACGTCCGGGAGCAATGCCTCAAGATGGGGCACCAAAACAGGGCACTGCGTGACAGAGACGATATCGCTGGAGCCGGCTTTGCGAAACCCCATCTCCAGCCGCTCGGTTTTGGGCTGGTAGCTGAGGCTCAGGCGAGCGCGGCGACGGTAGCCCCAGGGCCGATCGGCAATGATGTCATTCACGTCGTGCCCGACCAGGCGGGCCAGCGCGCTGCTTTTACTTTTTTGCTGTAATTCCGTGCTGGCATGCTGTTGCTGGCAGCCACCGCAGACGCCAAAATGGGGGCAGCGAGGCGTCACGCGCTCCGGGCTATCATTAAGACGGCGCTTGACCTGACCGCGCGCATACTGACGTTTGTCTTCCGTCAGCGTAATATCTGCACGTTCTCCTGGCAGCAAACCTGTGATAAACAGTGTTTTACCCTTGTGACGCGCCACCCCCTGTCCAAAAGGATCGAGGTCAGAGGCTTCAACAGTTATGATCTGACGCGTCGTCACGCGTCGTTTTGCAGAGTAGAATTGCGCCATCGCCGAGATTGTTCTCAAATAAACATAATTAGCCTGATTGTCCCATAACGGAACTCCATGACCAACTACAGCCTGCGCGCGCGCATGATGATTTTGATCCTCGCTCCTACCGTTCTCATCGGTTTGCTGCTGAGCATTTTCTTTGTGGTGCATCGCTATAACGATTTGCAGAGACAGCTTGAAGATGCCGGGGCCAGTATTATCGAACCGCTGGCCGTCTCCAGCGAGTACGGCATGAACCTGCAAAACCGTGAATCCATTGGTCAGTTAATCAGCGTATTGCACCGCCGTCATTCAGAGATCGTACGCGCCATTTCCGTTTATGATGAGCATAACCGTCTGTTCGTCACCTCGAATTTCCATCTGGATCCCACGTCGCTGAAAATCCCGAATGGTACCCCCTTCCCGCGTCATCTTACGGTGTTGCGGCGAGGCGATATCATGATCCTGCGCACGCCGATTATCTCCGAAAGCTATTCACCCGACGAATCTGCCCAGTCCGATGCGAAGTCCAGCAATAATATGCTTGGATATGTGGCGCTGGAGCTGGATCTTAAGTCGGTACGGCTCCAGCAGTACAAAGAAATATTCATCTCCGGCGTGATGATGCTGTTCTGTATTGGCATCGCGCTGATCTTCGGCTGGCGACTGATGCGCGACGTCACGGGGCCTATCCGCAACATGGTGAATACCGTTGACCGGATCCGCCGGGGTCAGCTCGACAGCCGCGTGGAAGGCTTTATGCTCGGCGAGCTGGATATGCTGAAAAACGGCATCAACTCAATGGCGATGTCGCTGGCGGCTTATCACGAAGAGATGCAGCACAACGTTGACCAGGCCACCTCTGACCTGCGCGAAACGCTGGAGCAGATGGAGATCCAGAACGTGGAGCTGGATCTGGCGAAAAAACGTGCTCAGGAGGCGGCGCGTATTAAGTCTGAATTCCTGGCGAACATGTCGCACGAGCTGCGCACGCCGCTGAACGGGGTGATTGGCTTTACCCGTCTGACGCTCAAAAGCGAGCTTAACCCAACCCAGCGTGACCATCTGCATACCATTGAACGCTCAGCCAACAACCTGCTGACCATTATTAACGACGTACTGGACTTCTCGAAGCTGGAAGCGGGCAAGCTGATTCTGGAGAGTATCCCCTTCCCGCTGCGCAGCACGCTGGATGACGTGGTCACGCTTCTTGCCCACTCATCGCATGATAAGGGGCTGGAACTGACGCTCAATATTAAAAATGATGTGCCGGATAACGTCATTGGCGACCCGCTGCGCCTGCAACAGGTCATTACCAATCTGGTGGGCAACGCGATTAAGTTCACCGAGAGCGGCAACATCGACATTCTGGTCGAAAAAAGGGCGCTCAGTAATAACAAAGTCCAGATTGAAGTGCAGATCCGGGATACCGGCATCGGTATTCCGGAGCGCGATCAGACGCGTCTGTTCCAGGCTTTCCGCCAGGCCGATGCGAGCATTTCCCGTCGTCACGGCGGAACGGGCCTGGGGCTGGTGATCACCCAAAAGCTGGTGAAAGAGATGGGAGGCGATATCTCCTTCCACAGCCAGCCTAACCGGGGCTCAACCTTCTGGTTCCATATCAACCTTGATCTTAACCCGAACGTGCAGACCGACGGCCCGGTCACCGGGTGCCTGAAGGGGATGCGTCTGGCCTATGTGGAACCGAACGCCGCGGCAGCGCAGTGTACGCTTGATGTATTAAGCAGCACGCCGCTGGAGGTCATCTACAGCCCGACCTTCTCCGCGCTGGCGAACGATCATTACGATATCCTGTTGTTGGGGATTCCGGTGACGTTTACCGGAGAACTGACCATGCAGCAGGAACGCCTGGCGAAGGCGGCCTCAATGACGGACTACCTGCTGCTGGCGCTGCCGTGCCACGCCCAAATCAACGCCGAAGAGCTGAAAAACGACGGAGCGGCGGCGTGTCTGCTGAAACCCCTCACCGCCACACGGCTGTTACCTGCGTTGACCGAATATTGCCGTCTGACGCATCAGTCCCTGCCGCTGGAAAACGACGAACATAAGCTGCCGATGACGGTGATGGCCGTGGACGATAACCCGGCGAACCTGAAGCTGATTGGCGTGCTGCTTGAGGATCAGGTTCAGCATGTTGAGCTGTGTACCAGCGGCGCCGAAGCCGTGGAACAAGCCAAACAGATGCAGTTCGACCTGATCCTGATGGATATTCAGATGCCGGGCATGGATGGCATCCGCGCCTGCGAGTTGATTCGCCAGCTTCCGCACCAGCAGCAGACGCCGGTGATTGCCGTGACGGCGCACGCGATGGCGGGGCAAAAGGAGAAACTGCTGGGTGCGGGCATGAACGATTATCTGGCGAAACCGATCGACGAAGAGAAGCTGCACAGCCTGCTGCTGCGCTACAAGCCGGGGCACATTGGCGGGACATACACCATTACAGCTGAATCGCCGGAGATCAGCGTTAACCAGAATGCCACGTTTGACTGGCAACTGGCGCTGCGCCAGGCGGCAGGCAAACCCGATCTGGCCCGCGATATGCTGCAAATGCTGGTGGACTTCCTGCCTGAGATCCGTAACAAGGTTGAAGAACAGCTGGTGGGTGAAAACCCTGAAGGGCTGCTGGAGGCTATCCATAAACTGCACGGCAGCTGCGGCTACAGCGGCGTACCGCGGTTGAAAAATCTCTGCCAGCTGCTTGAACAGCAGCTTCGCGCGGGTACGCCAGAATCCGATCTCGAACCGGAGTTCCTGGAGCTGCTGGACGAGATGGACAACGTGACGCGGGAAGCAATGAAGGTGTTGGGGAGCTAAGACCAAAGCCCGGTGGCGCTTCGCTTACCGGGCCTACAGGAGCACGAACGTTAACGCGACATCCCCTGCCCCATCTTTATCACCGCCGCAATATTCCTTGCGGCCATCTGTACATTCTGTTGCGCATTTTCCAGCGCATCCTCCAGCGAGCAGATGGTGTAAATCACGCTGAATACGGCATCCAGTCCGTGCTCATGCACCACGCCAACATCCGCCGTCAGGCTGCCGGCAATGCCAATAACCGGCTTGTTATAGCGTTTCGCGACTCTCGCCACGCCAACGGGCACTTTTCCGTGGATCGTCTGGCTGTCGATACGCCCTTCGCCCGTGATCACCAGATCGGCGTCCGCGACCTGTTCATCGAGATGCAGGGCATCGGTGACAATCTCAATCCCCTGACGGAGCTGTGCGCCGCAAAATGCATACAGCGCCGCCCCCATTCCGCCGGCCGCACCACCGCCCGCCAGGTTTAAGACGTCAATATCCATATCCCGGGCGATAATTTTTGCGTAATGCGCAAGCGCGTTGTCCAGCGTCCTGACCATCTCCGGCGTCGCCCCTTTCTGCGGACCAAATACCGCAGAAGCACCTGTCTCGCCGATCAGGGGGTTGGTCACATCGCAGGCCACTTCAATTCGACAGGCTGCCAGCCGCTTGTCCAGCCCGCTAAGATCGATATGCGCAAGGCTTGCCAGTTCGCCGCCGCCCGGCCCAACGGGCTGCGCTTTCGCATCCAGCAGTTTTACGCCCAGCGCCTGCACCATGCCTGCGCCACCGTCATTGGTCGCGCTGCCTCCAATGCCAATAATGATATGCTTAACGCCCGCATCCAGCGCATGACGGATCAGTTCCCCGGTTCCCCAGGAGGTGGTGATTAACGGGTTACGCTTTGCAGGAGCAACAAGCTCCAGACCGCTCGCTGCCGCCATCTCGATAAAGGCGCTTTTCCCGTCTCCGGATAACCCGAAAAACCCTTCCACGCGTTCACCCAAAGGCCCGGTAACAGGAACATGGACAAGACGCCCATGCGTGGCTGCCACCATCGCTTCCACCGTCCCTTCGCCACCATCGGCAACCGGTAATTTGACATAGTCCGCTGACGGGAAAATTTCGCGAAAACCGACCTCTATCGCTGTCGCCACCTCCAGCGCGCTCAAGCTTTCCTTATACGAGTCCGGAGCGATAACAATTTTCATAAGCCATCCTTACGCATGTTAGTTACGTTAAGCATACACCACGTAAGGGACCACTCATGGGAGCGGTCCCAATGAACTTATCGTACCATGCACGGACGTTTATTGTCGAATCTCCACTCTGGGATCAGGTATTGCATCGCCAGCGCGTCATCACGCGCGCCCAGGCCGTGTTTCTGGTAAAGCTCATGCGCTTTCATGACCTGGTCCATATCCAGCTCAACGCCCAGCCCCGGCGTAGCAGGAACTTGCACCATGCCGCCTTTGATTTCAAACGGCTGTTTGGTCAGGCGCTGGTTGCCCTCCTGCCAGATCCAGTGGGTGTCGATGGCGGTAATGTTGCCCGGCGCAGCGGCCGCCACGTGGGTGAACATCGCCAGCGAGATGTCGAAGTGGTTGTTGGAGTGGGAGCCCCAGGTCAGGCCGAACTCATGGCACATCTGCGCCACGCGAACCGAGCCCTGCATCGTCCAGAAGTGCGGGTCTGCCAGCGGAATGTCCACCGATTGCAGCGAGAGCGTGTGCCCCATCTGACGCCAGTCGGTCGCGATCATGTTGGTGGCGGTTGGCAGCCCGGTGGCGCGACGGAACTCCGCCATCACTTCACGTCCGGAGAACCCCTGCTCTGCACCGCACGGATCTTCCGCATAGGCCAGCACGCCTTTAAGCTGCTTACCGATTTTTATCGCCTCATCAAGCGACCAGGCACCGTTCGGATCCAGCGTGACGCGCGCCTGCGGGAAGCGCTTCGCCAGCGCGGCGATCGCCTCAGCTTCTTCTTCACCCGCCAGTACGCCGCCTTTCAGCTTGAAGTCATTAAAGCCATATTTTTCATACGCGGCTTCCGCCAGGCGCACCACCGCGTCCGGGGTCATCGCTTCATCGTGACGCACACGATACCAGTCGCATTTTTCGTCCGGCTGGCTCTGGTACGGCAGCGGGGTGAGTTTGCGGTTGCCGATAAAGAACAGGTAGCCGAGCATTTCCACTTCGCTGCGCTGTTGGCCGTCGCCCAGCAGGGAGGCGACATTGACGCCCAGATGCTGGCCCAGCAGATCCAGCATCGCGGCTTCAATGCCCGTGACCACATGGATAGTGGTGCGCAGATCAAACGTTTGCAGACCACGGCCACCCGCATCACGATCGGCAAAGGTCGTGCGCACGCGAGTCAGCACATTTTTGTACTCGCCCAGCGTTTTACCCACCACCAGCGGAATGGCGTCCTCCAGCGTTTTACGGATCTTCTCCCCGCCCGGGATTTCACCGACACCGGTATGCCCTGAGTTGTCCTTGATCACCACAATATTACGGGTGAAGAACGGCGCATGGGCGCCGCTCAGGTTCATCAGCATGCTGTCATGTCCCGCGACAGGAATGATCTGCATGGAGGTAACTACAGGGGTAGAAAATGTGCTCATCGTTCGATCCTTTTATCAGTGACGTCCAAATACAGGGCGCTTACGGTCAAATGTCCAGCCGGGGATAAGGTACTGCATCGGGCCTGCGTCGTTGCGCGCGCCGCCCGGCAGTTTTTTATACGCTTCATGCGCCTTGTGGATCTGATCCCAGTCAAGCTCCACGCCCAGCCCCGGCGCATCCGGTACGGCAATTGTGCCGTTTTTGATTTCAAGTGGATTTTTGGTCAGGCGCGCTTCGCCTTCCTGCCAGATCCAGTGCGTATCGATGGCGGTCGGGTTGCCCGGCGCCGCCGCGCCAACGTGGGTAAACATCGCCAGCGAAATGTCGAAATGATTATTGGAGTGGCAGCCCCAGGTGAGGCCCCAGTCATCGCACAGCTGCGCCACGCGCACCGCGCCGGAAAGGGTCCAGAAGTGCGGGTCCGCCAGCGGTATGTCCACCGCATTCAGCATCACCGCATGGCCCATTTCGCGCCAGTTGGTGGCGATCATGTTGGTCGCAACCGGCAGCCCGGTAGCGCGGCGGAATTCGGCCATCACCTCGCGGCCAGAAAAGCCCTGCTCGGCACCGCACGGATCTTCCGCGTAGGTCAGCACGTCGCCCAGCCCTTTGCACAGCGCGATAGCTTCATCCAGCAGCCAGGCGCCGTTCGGATCGACGGTGATGCGTGCCTCCGGGAAGCGTTTTTTCAACGCGCGCACGCTGTCAATCTCCTGCTCGCCCGGCAGAACGCCGCCTTTCAGCTTGAAGTCTTTAAAGCCGTAGCGATCCTGCGCCGCCTCTGCCAGGCGTACCACCGCCTCGCCAGAGAGCGCCTCCTGATGACGCAGGTGATACCACTCGTGGCTACCCGGCGAGCGTTCCAGATACGGCAGATCGGTTTTAGTCCGGTCGCCAACGTAGAACAGATAGCCCAGCACCGTTACCGCATCACGCTGTTTGCCTGGCCCCAGCAGTTCGCAGACCGGCACGTTCAGCGCCTTGCCCAGTAAATCGAGGAGAGCCGCCTCCAGCGCCGCCACCGCGTTAACGCGCAGTTCAAACGTCCAGGCACCTTTGCCGAAGGTATCAAAATCCGCCGACTGGTTGCCCTTATGCACCCGCTGAACCACCTTGTTGAGACGGGCGACCTCCTGCCCAACCACCTGCGGGATGGCGTCGACCAGCGTCTGGTAAATCACCTCTCCGCCAGGCGCTTCCCCGACGCCGGTGTTGCCTGCGCTGTCGGTCAGCACCACAATGTTGCGGGTGAACCAGGCGTTATGCGCGCCACCAATGTTGAGCAGCATGCTGTCCTGCCCCGCCACCGGGATGACCTTCATCTCCGTCACGATCGGGCTTGATTGCGTTGTCATCATCCGCGCTCCCCAACAGGTTTCAGTTCGATTCGTTTGATGTCACCCACCAGCACCAGGTAACTGAGTACCGCCACCAGCGCATGGACGCCTACATAAATCAGCGCACCATTGAAGGAGCCGGTGGTGCCGACGATGTAACCGATAGCGATTGGGGTGACAATGCCGGAAATGTTGCCAAACATGTTGAACAGACCGCCGCTCAGGCCGCTGATCTCTTTCGGCGCGGTATCTGCCATCACCGCCCAGCCCAGTGCGCCAATGCCTTTACCGAAGAAGGCCATCGCCATAAAGCCGATAATCATCCACTCCGCGCTGACGTAGTTACAGAACACCATGGTCATGGAGAGCAGCATGCCGAGCACGATTGGCGTTTTACGCGCAATATTCAGCGAACCGGTACGACGCATCAACCAGTCGGAGATGACCCCGCCAAGCACCCCACCCACGAAGCCGCAGATGGCCGGCACGGAGGCGACAAACCCCGCCTTCAGAATCGACATGCCGCGCGCCTGCACCAGGTAAACCGGGAACCAGGTGATGAAGAAGTAGGTTAAGGCGTTAATGCAATACTGGCCGAGATAGATACCGATCATCATTCGTGAGCCGACGAGTTGTTTGATCTGCCCCCATTTCTGGCTGAACGGGACCTTAGCTTTCTGGGTTTTCTGATCCATGTTGATCAGCGCCCCGCCTTCAGCAATGTAGTCCAGCTCTTTCTTGTTCACGCCCGGATGCTGGTTTGGTTCGTGGATCACTTTCAGCCAGATGAAGCTGATGACGATCCCCAGCCCGCCCATGAAGAAGAAGACGTGTGACCAGCCCACCTCATGCGTCAGCCAGCCCATGATTGGCGCGAAAATAACCGTCGCAAAGTATTGCGCCGAGTTAAAGATCGCTACCGCCGTTCCCCTCTCCTGCGCCGGGAACCAGGCGGCCACAATACGGCTGTTGCCAGGGAACGATGGCGCTTCCGCTAAGCCCACCAGGAAGCGGAGGGTAAAGAGCGCAATGATAATGCCGAAGCCGCTAAAGATATCCACGAAGCCCTGTAACAGGGTAAACATCGACCAGATGAAAATGGACCAGAAATAGACCCGTTTTGAGCCAAAGCGGTCCAGCAGCCAGCCGCCAGGGATTTGGCCGATTACGTAGGCCCATGAAAATGCGGAGAAAACATACCCCATACCCACCGGATCAAGTCCGATGTCCTTTGCCATCTCAGAGCCGGCAATGGATAACGTGGCACGGTCGCCGTAGTTGAAAGAGGTGACGATAAACAGCATCACCACTATCCAGTAGCGGGCGTTGGTGCGCTTCTCAGCGCTGCTCGCCGCGTGGCTTAATGTACTCATTGTTGCACTCCTGAAACATAGCTTTCGCCTGGTTCATTCTGTACAGCACCTGTAGGGTAATCAGAATGAGAGATTTGTGTTTGGTTTTGGTACGGCCAGAAGCCGTTTTATAGTGACGTGAAAAGTATATGAAGGAGTGACCGGTTCTCTCACCGTGCAGGAACACAACATTGACGGGCGTGGGGAACGTGGTTTGGGGCATAAGCCCAAAGTGGTGGAAGATACTTCACGGAATTGAGGATAGGATGCGGCTTCGTTGCCGGGTGGCGGCTTCGCCTTACCCGGCCTGGCGTTCGTTTAGTACAGGGTTAGTTCAGGAGCGTGGCCCAGTGTTCAACCCAGGGATTTGACTCGCTTTCTGGCTCAGGGTGTTCACCTGCATCAATCAGCAACATCTCTCCGACGCGCTGAGCGCTCTGTTCCTGCAACAGCGCGTCGAACTGCTTACCGCCGCCGCAGAAATTGGCGTAAGAGCTATCGCCGAGGGCAATGATGCCATAGTGAACATCTGGCTGATAACCAAGCTGGTCTTTAATGCCCTGGAAAAGCGGGACGATGCTGTCCGGTAGATCGCCCTGCCCGGTGGTGGAGGTCACCACCAGGATGTATTTATCTTTATACTTTTCCCAGTCCGCCAGCTCCGGATCTTCATAGACCGTTGCTTTATGGCCCTGGTTTACGAGGATTGCTTCCGCTTCCTCCGCCACCAGCAGCGAGTTGCCGTACATTGTGCCGACAAAAATGCCTACTTCAGCCATGCTTTGCTCCCGTAATTATTGCGCTTGCTGTTCATCCTGAACGTTGCCTGCGGCAAACTCAACCCTTTCATTTTCGGGGAGTTGTCCCAGCCAGCCAAACTGTGACAGCGCCTGCATCCAGACCTTGTCCAGCCCCGCGCGAATAGTCAGCGGTTCGCCGGTAAACGGGTGCGTCAGGCGTAGCTCGCTGGCGTGCAGCATCAGCCGGTTACAGCCAAAGTGCTCGGCCGCGCTGCGGTTCTGGCGCAGATCGCCGTGCTTGCTGTCGCCGATAATGGGGTGGCGCAGATGTGCAAGGTGACGGCGAAGCTGGTGCTTGCGCCCGGTTTTGGGCAAAAGCTCCACCAGACTGTATCGCGTGGTCGGAAATTTGCTGGTCGCCACCGGCAGTTCTGTGGTCGCCATACCACGATAGTCGGTCACCGCTGGCTGCGGGCCTTTATCGTCGCGGGCAAATTTATCGGCGATTTTATCCAGTTCCTCCACCAGGGGATAATCAAGCGTGGCGGAATCCATCAGCCAGCCACGCACGATGGCGTGGTAGCGTTTCTGGATCTGGTGCTGTTCAAACTGCTGCGCCAGCAGGCGCCCGGCCTCACTGGAAAGCCCCATCAGCAGAACACCAGAGGTTGGCCGATCGAGACGATGGGCAGTAAAAACGTGCTGACCGATTTGATCGCGCACGGTTTGCATGATCACCACTTTCTCATCGCGATCGAGCCAGCTACGGTGCACCAGCCAGCCGGACGGTTTATTCACCGCCACTAACCACTCATCCTGATAAAGGATCTCAAGCGTCATGCATCGTCACCGGCGAAAAGCGCATCCAGCTTCTCCAGCTCCACCAGCATCATAGTACGCGCCGGGTGGGTCGCTTCCAGCGCCATTTCGTAATAGGGAGAGACGGCAAAAGACGCGGGCAACGCGTGGCCACCTTCCAGCAGCGCATGCATACGCGGAATTAAGACCCACTGGAGCCACTCGAACGGGTCCAGCGTATCCAGACAAAACGGTTGGGTGCTGGCGAACGCGTCTGGCTGCGGCGCGTTATCCTGCCACAGCTGATGCTGGCGCATAAGGGCTTCGATGGCGTGCAACTGCGCACGAACGCTGTCATGATGCGACATATATACCTCAACTGAAAAACGGAATGGCGCGAAGCATAGCATTGCGGAAGACAGAAATAAAAAAGGGAGCACTGTAAAAACAGTGCTCCCGGTTCGTTTCGCAGCATTCCAGCTACAATACGTGCTCCCTGCTCATCCGTGACAACTTTTCCTGATGCCCGAAGGCCTGGTCATCCCTTTACCTTTTGCTTCCTGCTCACATCGTCCTGATGTGTAGGTTTCATCCTGAAACGTCCTGGCCATCCTGACCCACCGACCATCCTGACCGGCTCTCGTTCTCCTTCCTGGAGGTGTCCCTTACGCATCCTGCGTGATCCACTTTGCTTCATCCTGAAGCCTTCCTGCGGCGTCATCCTGACGTGTCCCTGGTAAGAAACGCCATCATCCTGATGTTCGTTTCTCGTGTCGGCATCCTGTCGACACAGATAGAATCCGCTATTCTGCTTCGTCTTACAACCCACCTTGTGAGCAATGTAAGCCAGGCGAAACGGGGGATTTCCTTTCAGAAAACCACTAACTTATTGAAAGAGAAGTTAATATTAATCTGAAATTCCTAAGACAATGCTAATTGTTTCGGCGATGTCTCACAGCGCGTGTAAGAGATCTCTCACACGCCCACTAGCATCATGGATTACAGAAGCGGCTCAATTCGGGTAAGGAAATCCGCAAGTGAAGGCGCGAGAACGTCGCGATTGCGGGTGCCGAGCGTCTCTTTAATGACCTCGCCAGACAGGTTGCAGACAGAAATGACGTCCAGTTCACTGTCGAGCGTCGCAATAAAGAGAGTCGGAGAGAGCTTAAGCCGTTTTTGCGTGACCAGGTGACCAATGAGGTTTTCCTGAACGCGTTGCAGATCGTCTTCGCTCCAGGTTTGCAGCAGCGTCAGCGGCTGTCCTGCAAAACATGCAGTCATATCCCCGGCAAACTGCGTGGTATAAAATGCATGAAGCGCAGGTTGTATCACAAGGTCCATCGCGCGTTCAACAGCATTTACATTCTGCTCGCCCATGAACGGTTTCGGTTGCCAGATAACGTAATCATCCTGCGAAGCGATAATGCACGGTGACGGCACGCCATATAAGTCAGTACTTTGCGGCCACGTCCCCCGCTTTTCATGCCAGGCATCGCAATAGCGGGTCGTGAAGGACGTCAGGGCATTTGCAGTTTCGATATCCACCGATTTCTCTCTTCTTGTAAGACAGGATAAACTCAGCCCATAAGTGTACCTGTAAAGTGGCTATGAAACATGTCTTACGAAAATCATCAGGCGTTAACGGGCTTAACGCTGGGAAAATCGACCGATTACCGCGACACCTACGATGCAAGCCTGTTGCAGGGCGTGCCGCGCAGTCTGAACCGCGATCCGCTCGGGCTGCACGCTGACGCGCTGCCGTTTGTCGGCGGCGACATCTGGACGCTGTACGAACTCTCCTGGCTGAATGCGCGCGGTCTGCCGCAGGTGGCCGTGGGCCACGTTGAGCTGGATTACGCCAGCGTAAACCTGGTCGAATCCAAGAGCTTTAAGCTCTATCTCAACAGCTTTAACCAGACCAAATTTAACAGCTGGGACGAGGTGCAACAGACGCTTGAACGTGATTTAAGCGCGTGCGCGCAGGGGAACGTAACCGTCTCGTTATACCGTCTGCATGAGCTGGAAGGTCAGCCCATCGCCCATTTCCACGGCACCTGCATCGACGATCAGGACATTGAGGTGGAAAGCTATGAATTTAGCAGCGACTACCTGGAAAACGCGGCGGGCGGAAAAGTGGTCAACGAGACGCTGGTTAGCCATCTGCTGAAATCCAACTGCCTTATCACCCATCAGCCGGACTGGGGCTCGGTACAGATCCAGTACCGCGGCCCGCAGATTGACCGTGAAAAGCTGCTGCGTTACCTGGTGTCATTCCGTCATCACAACGAATTCCACGAGCAGTGCGTGGAGCGCATCTTCAACGACATCCAGCGTTTCTGCCAGCCCGAAAAGCTGAGCGTTTACGCCCGCTACACCCGTCGCGGCGGTCTGGATATCAACCCGTGGCGCACCAATACCGATTTTGTGCCTGCCACCGGACGACTTGTGCGCCAGTAAGATAAATATTTTCACAATATGCGGGCGGTATTCCGCCCGAAGTGTTGTGAAACGTCATAAGCCAGGGCTATTGTAATCAACAGGGAAAGACGATAATCGTCCCATAAGGAGCTCACTTGATTACACATATTAGCCCGCTTGGCTCTATGGATATGTTGTCGCAACTGGAAGTGGACATGCTTAAACGCACCGCCAGTAGCGACCTTTATCAACTGTTTCGTAACTGTTCACTTGCCGTACTGAACTCCGGAAGCCTGACCGACAACAGTAAAGAGCTGCTGTCCCGCTTCGAAAGTTTTGATATCAACGTGCTGCGCCGCGAGCGCGGGGTGAAGCTCGAAGTGATCAACCCGCCGGAAGACGCTTTTGTCGACGGGCGTATTATTCGCTCACTTCAGGCCAACCTGTTTGCCGTGCTGCGCGACATTCTGTTTGTTAACGGACAGATCAGCAATGCCGGACGTTTCCAGCATCTTGACCTGGAAAGTTCCGTTCATATCACCAACCTGGTCTTCTCCATTCTGCGTAACGCCCGTGCCCTGCACGTGGGCGAAGCGCCGAACATGGTCGTCTGCTGGGGCGGTCACTCCATTAACGAAACCGAATACCTGTATGCCCGCCGCGTAGGGACGCAGCTCGGCCTGCGCGAACTGAATATCTGTACCGGTTGCGGTCCTGGCGCGATGGAAGCGCCGATGAAAGGCGCGGCAGTAGGACACGCACAGCAACGCTATAAAGAAGGCCGTTTTATCGGCATGACCGAGCCATCGATCATCGCCGCTGAGCCGCCTAACCCGCTGGTTAACGAACTGATTATTATGCCGGATATCGAAAAACGTCTTGAGGCGTTTGTCCGTATCGCGCACGGCATCATCATCTTCCCGGGCGGCGTAGGCACGGCGGAAGAGCTGCTTTATCTGCTGGGGATCCTGATGAACCCGGCTAACAAAGATCAGGTTCTGCCGCTGATCCTGACCGGCCCGAAAGAGAGCGCCGACTACTTCCGCGTGCTGGACGAGTTTATCGTGCATACGTTGGGCGAAGATGCGCGCCGTCACTACCGCATTATTATTGACGATGCCGCAGAAGTGGCCCGTCAGATGAAAAAAGCGATGCCGCTGGTGAAAGAGAATCGTCGTGATACCGGGGATGCCTACAGTTTTAACTGGTCCATCCGTATCGCACCGGATCTTCAGATACCCTTCGAGCCGTCGCATGAGAACATGGCGAACCTCAAACTCTATCCGGATCAGCCGGTGGAAGTGCTGGCTGCCGACCTGCGTCGCGCCTTCTCTGGCATCGTGGCGGGGAACGTGAAAGAGGTAGGGATCCGCGCAATTGAAGAGTTCGGGCCGTATAAGATCCACGGTGACCCGGAGATGATGCGCCGCATGGATGACATGTTGCAGGGCTTTGTCGCTCAGCACCGCATGAAGCTTCCAGGCTCTGCCTATATTCCGTGTTACGAAATCATCAAGTAAAGCGACATTTCTTTCCTCTCAAGCCGGATCGTCATCCGGCTTTTTTATTAGTGATGCAATTCATAGCGATCTTCAATGTTATTAACAAATCTGACGCCTGCGCAAACGATTACCTCGATTTTGAAACCGTAAATAATCAGCCTTAATCGAAATTACCCGCCAGAAAATCCTAAAATCCCATTTCTTTACAGCGAAAGACACCTATCTCGCGGGTCGACCTTTTCGAAAACATGTCGTTAATGGTAGCCTTCGCGCCCGTAAATTCTCTTTGATGTTTTTTTAACAGATAAATGGTCTAAAGATACCCACATCACAAGTGGATTATTGCATTTGGGATCGCGATCACTGATAGATTCATAACTAGAATGTATCTTTCCGCCCGCCAATAGTTACGGGCAAAAATTATTAAAAAACCGTCACTGAACGAATTTCATATTACCGTCAGGCACTTTTTCATCGGATTTGACTAAAAACCTGACAATTTGCTTCCTCCAGGAGATACAGATGGAAACCACTCAAACCAGCACCGTTGCTTCGATTGAATCCCGAAGCGGTTGGCGCAAAACGGATACCATGTGGATGCTTGGCCTGTACGGCACAGCAATCGGCGCTGGTGTACTGTTCCTTCCTATCAACGCAGGTGTCGGCGGTATGATCCCGCTGATCATCATGGCCCTCATCGCTTTCCCGATGACCTTCTTTGCACACCGCGGCCTGACCCGCTTCGTGCTGTCCGGTAAAAATCCGGGCGAAGACATCACTGAAGTCGTTGAAGAACACTTCGGCGTCGGCGCAGGTAAGCTGATTACCCTGCTCTACTTCTTCGCGATTTACCCGATTCTGCTGGTGTACAGCGTTGCTATTACCAACACCGTTGAAAGCTTTATGATGCACCAGCTTCAGATGACCCCGCCGCCGCGTGCGATTCTGTCCCTGATCCTGATCGTCGGTATGATGACCATCGTGCGCTTCGGCGAGCAGATGATTGTGAAAGCGATGAGCGTGCTGGTGTTCCCGTTTGTTGCGGCTCTGATGGTGCTGGCTCTGTACCTGATCCCACAGTGGAACGGAGCTGCGCTGGAAACCCTGTCTCTGAGCAGCGCATCCACGACCGGCAACGGTCTGCTGCTGACCCTGTGGCTGGCGATCCCGGTGATGGTGTTCTCCTTCAACCACTCGCCAATCATCTCTTCCTTCGCAGTAGCGAAGCGTGAAGAGTACGGCAATGGCGCAGAGAAGAAGTGCTCCAGCATCCTGGCTCGCGCGCACATCATGATGGTACTGACCGTAATGTTCTTCGTGTTCAGCTGCGTGCTGAGCCTCTCCCCGGCGGATCTGGCGGCAGCGAAAGAGCAGAACATCTCTATTCTGTCTTACCTGGCAAACCACTTTAACGCACCGCTGATTGCGTGGATGGCGCCGATCATCGCGATTATCGCCATCACCAAATCCTTCCTGGGCCACTACCTGGGCGCACGTGAAGGCTTCAACGGCATGGTGATTAAATCTCTGCGTGGTAAAGGCAAGACCATTGAAATCTACCGTCTGAACAAAATCACTGCACTGTTCATGCTGGTGACCACCTGGGCGGTAGCCACCCTGAACCCAAGCATTCTGGGCATGATTGAAACCCTAGGCGGCCCGATTATCGCGATGATCCTGTTCCTGATGCCGATGTACGCGATTCAGAAAGTGCCTGCGATGCGCAAATACAGCGGCCATATCAGCAACGTGTTCGTTGTTGTGATGGGCCTGATTGCCATCTCCGCTATTTTCTACTCGCTGTTCAGCTAATACCTCCTGCGCCGTCTGCGGACGGCGCACTTCTCCCCTCTGACTGAAGCAATGGACGCATCATGATTAGCGTATTCGATATCTTCAAAATCGGTATTGGTCCTTCCAGCTCTCACACCGTCGGACCAATGAAAGCCGGTAAACAATTCACGGATGACTTGATTGCACGCGGCATTTTGCACGACATCACCCGCGTGGTTGTCGATGTATATGGTTCCCTTTCCCTGACCGGTAAAGGCCACCATACCGATATTGCCATTATCATGGGGCTGGCGGGTAATCTGCCGGATACCGTTGATATTGATGCAATACCTGGCTTTATCCAGGACGTGAACACCCACGGTCGTTTGCTGCTGGCGAACGGCGAGCATGAGGTTGAATTCCCGGTTGATCACTGCATGAATTTCCATGCGGATAACCTGTCGTTGCACGAGAATGGCATGCGCATTACCGCGCTGGCCGGCGACAAAGCGGTTTACAGCCAGACGTATTACTCCATCGGCGGCGGGTTTATCGTCGACGAGGACCATTTTGGTCAAAGCACCAATTCTGCTGTTGATGTGCCGTACCCTTACAAAAACGCGGCCGACTTACAGCGTCACTGCCAGGAGACAGGGCTTTCTCTCTCCGGCCTGATGATGAAAAACGAGCTGGCCCTGCACAGCAAAGAGGAACTGGAACAGCACTTCGCTAACGTCTGGGAAGTGATGCGCAGAGGCATTGAGCGCGGGATCACCACCGAAGGCGTGCTGCCGGGTAAACTGCGTGTTCCGCGTCGTGCGGCTGCGCTGCGCCGCATGCTGGTCAGCGCCGACAAAACCACCACCGATCCGATGGCCGTCGTCGACTGGATCAACATGTTCGCGCTGGCGGTGAACGAAGAGAACGCCGCGGGCGGCCGCGTCGTCACCGCACCAACCAACGGGGCGTGCGGCATTGTTCCGGCGGTCCTGGCGTATTACGACAAGTTTATCCGCGAAGTGAACGCAAACTCACTTGCACGCTACCTGCTGGTCGCCAGTGCGATTGGCTCACTGTACAAGATGAACGCCTCAATTTCTGGCGCGGAAGTAGGCTGTCAGGGTGAAGTGGGCGTAGCCTGCTCTATGGCGGCGGCGGGTCTGGCCGAATTGCTGGGCGCAAGCCCTGCGCAGGTTTGTATCGCGGCGGAAATCGGCATGGAACATAACCTGGGGCTGACCTGCGATCCGGTCGGCGGACAGGTCCAGGTGCCATGCATCGAACGTAACGCCATCGCCTCGGTGAAAGCAGTGAACGCGGCCCGTATGGCGCTGCGTCGTACCAGCGAACCGCGCGTCTGCCTCGACAAGGTTATCGAAACCATGTACGAAACCGGCAAAGATATGAACGCCAAATACCGCGAAACCTCCCGCGGTGGCCTGGCGATGAAGATCGTCACCTGCGATTAAGCCTCTCAGGAAGCCTCGTTTTGCGAGGCTTCTTCCTGTTTTCCCCACCATTCATAGTTTCATGCTGCGCTCAGTGTTACCCTTCACCCATTAGACAGAAGGGAGATTATCTGTGGCCGTTCATTTGCTTATCGTCGATGCTCTTAACCTGATTCGCCGTATTCATGCGGTACAGGGCACACCCTGCAAGGACACCTGTTTACACGCGCTGGAGCAGCTTATCCGCCACAGTGAACCCACCCATGCGGTCGCGGTTTTTGATGACGAAGCCCGCAACACGGGCTGGCGGCACCAGCGCCTGCCGGACTACAAAGCCGGGCGTGCGCCGATGCCGGACGATCTGCACGCAGAAATGCCCGCTATCCGCGCGGCCTTTGAGCAGCGCGGCGTTCCGTGCTGGGGCGCCCACGGTAATGAGGCTGACGATTTAGCCGCAACGCTGGCGGTTAAAGTCGCGAGCGCCGGACATCAGGCGACTATCGTTTCAACCGACAAAGGCTACTGCCAGCTGCTCTCCCCCACTATCCGTATTCGCGACTATTTTCAAAAACGCTGGCTGGACGCGCCGTTCATTGCCAGCGAGTTTGGCGTATCGCCTGAGCAACTGCCGGATTACTGGGGGCTGGCGGGGATCAGCAGCTCTAAAGTGCCGGGTGTCGCCGGTATTGGACCCAAAAGCGCCGCACAGCTGCTGACGGAGTTTCAGAGTCTGGAAGGGATGTACGCCCGGCTGAACGAGGTGCCGGATAAATGGCGCAAAAAGCTGGAGGCGCATAAAGAAATGGCGTTTATCTGCCGGGAGGTGGCGACGCTACAGACGGATTTACAACTGGACGGGAATTTACAGCAGTTAAGGTTAGAGCGTTAAAACAACTACACGATTTTGTAGGCCCGGTAAGCGCAGCGCCACCGGGCGTTACAAACGTTATCGCTCGTCGCGACGCCCCCCCACGGCCGCCCACCAGCGACGGATATGCACCGTCACTTCTTCGCGGTCGTGATAAAGCTGACGCGCCTGGATTTCCGCGTTAATCCCGTGTTCATCCAGCTGCTGCTGAATGTAGGCCAGGTTCTGCGACACCTCCTCATAGCGCTTTTTCATCGGCAGCTTGAGGTTGAAAATGGTCTCGCGACACCAGCCGTTCACCAGCCAGGAGGCCATCAGCGCGGCCACTTTCGCCGGTTTCTCAACCATGTCGCACACCATCCAGGAGATGTTGTTGCGGTTCGGGCGATAGCGGAAACCGTCTTCACGCAGCCAGGTGACCTGTCCGGTGTCCATCAGGCTTTGCGCCATTGGGCCGTTATCAACGGACGATACCCACATGTTGCGTTTCACCAGCTGATAGGTCCAGCCGCCCGGGCACGCGCCAAGGTCGACGGCATACATGCCGTTTGCCAGCCGTTCGTCCCACTCGTCCGCCGGGATAAAGACGTGAAACGCCTCCTCCAGCTTGAGGGTTGAACGGCTCGGCGCATCTGCCGGGAAGCGCAGACGCGGGATCCCCATAAAGAACGGCGAGTTATTGGTGGTATACGAGTAGCCTGCGTAACAACATCCTGGCGCAATAAAGAAGATATGCACGACTGGGCGCTTTGGCGTTTCGTAGTTTGTCAGCACACCCGCATCACGCAGCGCCGCGCGCAGCGGCACGGTGAACTTACGGCAGAACTTCATCAGCTCTTTGCTTTCGTTGGTGTCGGCCACTTCCACGCGCAAATCGCCGCCCTTCTCCACCACGCCTTGCAACAGGCCAACAATCGGCGTGATGCGATCTTCCGGCGGAAGATCTTTCAGCAGTTCGCCCGCGACAAACATCTGACGGGCGAAAATCAATGAGCTGAACGGCAGTTCGCGCGCCAGCTTGTCGGCATCATCAGGCTGATAGCATTCAAATACCACATAGCCCGCGTTCTCTTTGACGCGAGCGAATCCAAAGACTTCACGCTTCGCCGCTTTATCGGTGATTTCCGCGGCGCACTCTTTCTCAAACCCCGGGCGACAATATAAAACAACCTTATTCATGAACAACGCCCTTGCGTTTCAGACGGATAGCTCCGATAAACATTAACACCCAACCCGCCAGGAAGCTGACGCCGCCGACAGGTGTAACAAACGCCCACAGGCGTAAATGCGACAGCGCCAGACAGTAAAGACTGCCGCTGAACAGTACGGTACCCAGCGCCAGAAAGACGCTGCTCCAGTAAAACCAGATGCTGATGCGGCGCTGCATCGCCACCGCCAGCCCAAAAATTGCCAGCGTGTGGAACGCCTGATATTCAAGGCCGGTCTGGATCCACCCCATCTCCACAACGCCCAGAGATTTGCTTAAGACATGCGCGCCAAACGCGCCCAGAGCTACAAAAATAAAGCCACTCACCGCGGCGAAAATCAGCATGAATCGGCTGGTCATGTTTAAGTCCTGAATTGATGCGTGCCCGGCACACAAACGTTATTGTTCATACCTGAAGCGGAATTTTTCTTGCTCGCTTGCCGCTTTCGCCAGTATCCACTGCCGGAAAGCGGCTATTTTACCCAGTTCTGCCTGACTGTCATGACAAACCAGATAAAATGCATTCTTGCTGACCAGTACATCGTTAAATGGGCAAACCAGACGGCCTGCCTCAATTTCGGACTGCGCCATAACGTTGTTTGCCAACGCCACGCCCTGCCCGTGAATGGCAGCCTGTAGCACCATCGCGCTGTGGCTAAAAATGGGCCCCTGCTGCACGTTTATATGATTAAGACCTAACTGGCGGGTATAAGTTTGCCAGTCGCGACGCGACGCATCGTGCAAAAGCGTATGTTGCGCCAGATCGGCGGGCGTTTTGAGCGCTTTATCCCCCGTCAGCAGCAGCGGTGAACAGACCGGCAACAGATATTCTGCGTATAATTTTTCCACACGCAAGCCCGGCCAGTTACCGCGACCGTAAAAAATCGCCACGTCCACATCATCTGCAAGCTTGTCTTCCTGACGGTCCACTGCCTGGATTCGGACATCAATTCCCGGATAAGTTGAGTTAAAGCTTGAGAGTCGCGGCACCAGCCACTGAATGGCAAAACTGGGCAATAAACTCACAGTCAGGGCGCCTTTTGCGCTCCGGGCCTGAAGCTTGCGAGTGGCTTCCGTCAGCTGGGAAAAAATCTCTTTAATATCCTGAAAATAGCTCTGCCCCTCTTCGGTCAACAGCAACGAACGGTTGCGTCGACGGAACAGCTTAAGCCCCAGAAAATCCTCCAGAGACTTGATTTGATGACTTACTGCGGCCTGTGTCACAAAAAGCTCATCGGCTGCGCGGGTGAAGCTGAGGTGGCGTGCTGCTGCATCAAAAACACGTAATGCATTAAGGGGTGGCAATCGCTTGGACATGGTTATCTGGCTTAGATGTTAACGAGATTTAACATATAGGAAACAACGCTTAACCTATTAGTTTTTTTTATCTGAGCCATTATAATTTGTCCGTTGAGGAACTACCAGCAAATACCTATAGTGGCGGCACTTCCTGAGCCGGAACGAAAAGCTTTTTTTGGAATGCGTGTTCTGAAGGGCTTTTGGCTTACGGTTGTGATGTTGTGTTGTTGTGTTTGCAATTGGTCTGCGATTCAGACCACGGTAGCAACGCTACCAATTTTTCACTTCCTGTACATTTACCCTGTCTGTCCATAGTGATTAATGTAGCACCGCCAACTTGCGGTGCTTTTTTTTCGCTTATCTAACTGTTAATGCTCGATTTCCTTCATCTCTTTCACGTCAGTGCGATTGATCTGCTGTTTGTTCCCGTTAGCATCTTTGTATGAAATCATCCCGGTATCATTATCGGTTGTCGGTTTCCCTTCAGAGACGATAGATCGACCATCGTTGGTATGCATTACGTAGTTATTTCCAGAACAGGCGCTCAGGGCAAAGGTCAACGCACAGGCAGAAATGATTGCAGCTGTCTTTTTCATGATTATCTCCTTTAGCAATTAATGCTATTCAAACCTCGATTTATAACAGGCTAAAACATCCGCCTAACACTATTTAGCATAACCTGCTTTTTCAGACTCGCCAGGATAAGCAGACAAATCTGATAGATATCAACTTCCTTGCCCTGCCGATGAATTTGCGCGACGATCGTAGAATCGATATGAGGAATTCCATGAACGCTTTCAGTCCTGCGCAGTTTCGCGCACAGTTTCCCGCGCTGGCCGATGCCGGCATTTATCTTGATAGCGCTGCCACGGCCCTTAAACCGCAGGCGGTGATTGAGGCAACCCGCCAGTTTTACAGCCTGAGCGCCGGGAACGTGCACCGCAGCCAGTATGCCGACGCGCAGCGCTTAACGGCGCAATACGAAGCCGCACGGGATCAGGTCGCGCGCCTGATCAATGCTGACAGCGGTAAGAACATCGTCTGGACGCGGGGCACCACCGAGGCCATTAACATGGTGGCGCAATGTTACGCGCGTCCGCTGTTGCAGCCCGGGGATGAGATTATCGTCAGCGAGGCGGAACACCACGCCAACCTGGTGCCCTGGCTAATGGTGGCCGAACAAACCGGGGCACAGGTTGTAAAGCTCCCGTTGGGTGCGGACTTCCTGCCTGACGTGGCGCGTCTGTCTGAGCTGATTACGCCGCGCAGCCGTATTCTGGCGCTGGGGCAGATGTCCAACGTCACCGGCGGCTGTCCGGATCTGGCGCGTGCCATTGAGATTGCCCATGCCAGCGGCGTGGTGGTGATGGTCGACGGTGCGCAGGGTGTGGTGCATTTTCCGGCTGATGTGCAGGCGCTGGATATCGACTTCTATGCCTTCTCAGGGCACAAATTGTACGGGCCAACCGGTATCGGCGCGCTGTACGGCAAACCTGAACTGCTGGCCCGGATGACGCCGTGGCTCGGCGGCGGCAAGATGATTACCGAAGTCACCTTCGACGGTTTTAAAACGCAGGATGTGCCCTACCGCCTGGAAGCCGGTACACCGAACGTGGCCGGGGTTATTGGCCTGAGCGCGGCGCTCGAATGGCTCACAGAAACGGACGTGGTTCAGGCTGAAAGCTGGAGCCGGGGTCTGGCGACGCTGGCGGAAGAAGAACTGAAAAAACGTCCGGGTTTTCGCTCGTTCCGCGTGCAGGACTCCAGCCTGCTCGCCTTTGATTTCGCGGGCGTGCACCATAGCGACATGGTAACGCTACTTGCCGGATACGGCATTGCCCTGCGTGCCGGACAGCACTGCGCCCAGCCGCTGCTGGCGGCTATTGGCGTGAGCGGTACTCTGCGCGCCTCGTTTGCACCGTACAATACAAAAAGTGACGTCGATGCGCTGGTTTCCGCCGTCGACCGCGCCCTGGAATTACTGGTGGATTAATGACAAGTTCAGCTTTAGCCGGACACCCGTTCGGCACCGTTATTACTGAAGAGACGTTAAAACAGACCTTTGTCCCGCTCACGCAGTGGGAAGATAAATATCGTCAGCTGATCCTGCTGGGCAAACAGTTGCCTGCACTGTCAGACGAGCTGAAATTACAGGCGAAGGAGATCGCAGGCTGCGAGAACCGCGTCTGGCTTGGGTTTAGCGTATCCGGTGAGAAACTGCATTTCTTCGGCGACAGCGAGGGACGCATTGTTCGCGGTCTGCTGGCGGTGCTGTTGACCGCAATCGAAGGGAAAAGCGCCGCAGAGCTGCTGGCGCATTCTCCGCTGGCGCTGTTTGATGAGCTGGGACTTCGCGCGCAGCTTAGCGCCTCGCGCGGTCAGGGACTGATTGCGCTAAACGACGCGGTGCTGGATGCCGCCCGTCAGGCTCAGGCCTGACGTTCCGCCTTCGCCATCATCTTCTTCAGGGCGTGAGAGACCGCCACAAAGCCGAAGGAGGCGGTCACCATGGTGGCCGCTCCAAACCCAGAGGCACAATCCATCCGCTTTGGCCCTTCCGCCGTGCTTTTCATCGCACAAACTGAACCATCCGCCTGCGGGTAGACCAGCGCTTCGGTGGAGAACACGCAGTCGACGCCCAGCTTGCCCTTGCTGTTCTTCACCACATTGAAGTCGCTCTTCAGGCGTTCACGCAGCTTGGCAGCCAGCGGATCCTGAATGGTTTTCGCCAGATCCGCCACCTGGATCTGCGTCGGATCGATTTGCCCGCCCGCGCCGCCGGTCGTGACCAGCGGCACCTTGTAACGACGACAGTAAGCGATCAGCGCCGCTTTTGGCCGCACGCTGTCGATGGCGTCAATCACATAGCTGTAGCCTCTGCTCATGTACCCCGCGACGTTATCTGCCGTCACAAAGTCGTCGATCACCGTCACCCGGCACTCCGGGTTGATGAGACGAATACGCTCCGCCATCACCTCGGACTTCGCCAGACCGACGTTATCACGCAGGGCGTGGATCTGACGGTTAGTGTTAGTCACGCAGACATCATCCATATCAATCAACGTAATTGCGCCAATGCCGGTTCTTGCCAGCGCTTCTGCCGCCCACGAACCCACGCCACCAATGCCCACCACGCAGACATGCGCATCCGCGAACAGTTGCAGGGCTTTTTCACCATATAACCGTGCCGTGCCGCCGAAACGCTGGCGCCAGGCATCGCTGATTACCACAGACATAAAACCTCAGATGTAAAAAGGGTGAGGTATTCCTCACCCTGAACCGTAATCCGTCTTGCGCTCAGAATACCACAATCAGCCGCTGAATACGTTTCCGGTACCCGGCGCTGTCTTCAGCACCCACACGCGTCCGTAGTGGTTATACCAGCCTGCACGATGGCCGGCATCCGGGCCGATGCCCTGATAAATGTCGAAGTGCTGGCCTTTAATCGCCCCACCCACGTCCAGCGCCACCATCAGGCGTAATTCATACTTGCCGTTGAATTTGCCGTTGTTGTCGAGGAGTGGAACTTCCGCCAGCAGAGTGGTACCCGCCGGAATAATCGAACGATCCGATGCCACAGAAGCGCGGCCAATCAGCGGGACGGCGCTCGCCCCTTTCACCGGCGCAAAGTTCTGCGGTTTGAAGAAAACAAACGATGGGTTCTGCTCAAGCAGCTCACGCACTTCCGCTTCGCTGTGCTTTTCGCCCCATTCGCGGATAGCCTGCATCGACATATCTTCTCGTTTCACTTCGCCACGGTCGATCAGCACCTTACCGATGCTGCGATAGGCATGGCCATTTTTACCGGCATAGCTAAAGAAGTTCAGCGGCGAGCCGTCGCCAAAATCAATATAGCCGCTGCCCTGCACGTCCATAATGAAGTTGTCCATCAGCGAGTTGCTGTAGGCCAGAACATAATTTTCGCTCAGCGCGCCGGCGTAGATCTCGGCGCGGGACGGCAGACGACCGCGTTTCGGCGGCATACGGTAAATGGGATACTGGAACTCGCCCTGGCGCGTGTGTCGCGCCTGGACAACCGGGGTGTAGTAACCGGTAAACTGGACGTTACCGTAGTTATCCGCCCCCTCCATCTGCCAGGCATCGATACCAAACTGGCGCATATTGCGGGTATCACCGCCTGCACGCAGCCAGTCCTGCACGGCACTATAAACGTTGTTCTGTGCGCCATACAGGCGCGGCGACGCTTTGCGGATCTGGTACACCTGCTCGGAGAAATCCCCGGCATTGATTGGAGCACCCACGGCATCGGGCTGGTTAACTAAAGAGAAAGGCTGGGATAATTTCCCGTCTTTATACTGTTGACCGCGATCGGTCGGTTTGGAAGAGCAGGCCGCAAGAATCGCCACCATTGCGCCTGTCATCAGATACTTCGCCCAACGTCCTTTCATTATATCTCGTCTTTTAGTTGCCCAATTCCGCGAGATGAAGATAACAAACCCACCGTGTTAATGAAATGCAATCGCCTTCCCTTTGGCAAATTCTGCACAAAAAATAGTCCAAAGTGGCTTTTGCCGTTCATTTTGCATACAAAATAATGAATTATGTGAAAAAGGGGTTGCATCACAAACCTATCCGAGTATAGTGCGCTTCCACGGACGCGGGGTGGAGCAGCCTGGTAGCTCGTCGGGCTCATAACCCGAAGGTCGTCGGTTCAAATCCGGCCCCCGCAACCAATTAAAATTTGATGAAGTATCTTCTACGACTGTAGAAGTTTTTGCGAAGTAGTTCGAATCACAGCAAGGCGACGACGCAGTGAATCCTTAGGAGCTTACTCCAGTAAGTGACTGAGGTGAACGAGGAAAGTCAACGCAGATGTGGTTTGAAATACGAAGCAAAAAGACGGACGCGGGGTGGAGCAGCCTGGTAGCTCGTCGGGCTCATAACCCGAAGGTCGTCGGTTCAAATCCGGCCCCCGCAACCAACACTTCTTAAAACAATAAACACCCTGAAGGGTGTTTTTTTGTATCTGGCGTTTGTGAAAATGCCGGGCATGATACCCGGCTTAATGCCCTACCCCCGCCGCGCCAGCGTTTCCCCGTCTGAGAAGTAGGCCCGAATCCCCGCCAGAATCGACTCCGCCACTTCCTGCTGGAATTTAGCCGTCTTGAGCTTACGTTCCTCTTCCACGTTACTGATAAACGCGGTTTCGACCAGAATGGAAGGAATATCCGGCGCTTTCAGTACCGCAAATCCGGCCTGCTCGACGCTGTTTTTGTGCAGCTTGTTGACCCGGCCCAGTTTGCCCAGCACCGCTTTACCAAACTTCAGGCTGTCGGTAATAGTCAGCGACTGCACCATATCAAACATCGTATGGTCGACGTAACGGTCGCCACTTTTGCTCACACCACCGATTAAATCCGAGGCGTTCTGCGTGTCCGCCAGGTATCTCGCCGCGGTGCTGGTCGCCCCTTTTGTTGACAGGGCAAACACTGAGGATCCGCTCGGCTGGCGGCTGGTGAAGGCATCCGCATGAATAGAGACAAACAGATCCGCGCGCTGCTTTTGCGCTTTTGCCACGCGGACCTTCAGCGGAATAAAGACATCTTCGTTGCGCGTCATATAGGCGCGCATATTGCCCTCTTTGTCGATCAACGCCTTCAGACGACGGGCAATTTGCAGCACCACATCTTTTTCGCGGGTGCGATATTTCCCGACGGCGCCGGAATCTTCTCCGCCGTGGCCAGGATCGAGCATGATCACAATCGGGCGATCGCGCCCCGCCTTGCCAGGCTTTGGACCACTTTGCGCTGGCGGAACCTGGCTGTCGAGATCGCCTTTGTTGTAATCCTCAAGTAATGCCAGGAGCGGATCCTGAATATCCGTCGCATTCGCCGGATAGAGATCCATCACCAGACGCTCCTTAAAAGCGGCAACAGGCGCAAGGGCAAAGAGCTGCGGTTTCACGTTCTGCTTCAGCTCAAACACCATGCGCACGGTTTGCGGATCGAACTGCCCGACGCGCGCCGATTTGATAAACGGATCGTCGCCACGGATTTGTGCTGCCATGCCTTTAAGCACGGAGTTGAGGTTCACACCTTCGAGATCAACCACCACACGTTCAGGATTGCTGAGGGCAAATTGCTTGTATTTCAGCACGCGATTGGACTCGACCGTCACGCGCGTATAGGTCGACGACGGCCAGACGCGCACCGCGACTACCTGGCTTGTGGCGGCAAGACCCACCTGGCTGACGCTAAGCAACCACATCGCCCCGGCCCCTTTTAACAGGCGGCGGCGGCTTATTGCTGAATTGGATCCCGACATGCTTCTCCCGAGCAAGAAATCTGATTGATGAACAAAACGCCCAAATTGACCGAAAACTTTAACGAATGACGCATAAACTGTCATCTATAAAAGGGTAAACAATCATAGGTTAACGCACGGATTACTTATTATTTTCTGTGGGTCGCAGAAAATTTAGGCTTGCACACGCGGCCACGATCGAATAAAAATACATAAATTACGAATAAACATTCACTAAGGGTTGTGTCATGGTTAAGGAACGCAGAACCGAACTGGTCCAGGGATTCCGCCATTCTGTTCCCTATATCAACACCCATCGGGGAAAAACGTTTGTCATCATGCTTGGCGGCGAAGCCATTGAGCATGAAAACTTTTCCAGCATCGTCAATGATATCGGCCTGCTGCACAGCCTCGGCATCCGTCTGGTGGTGGTGTATGGCGCACGTCCGCAAATCGAAGCCAACCTGGCCGCCCATCACCATGAGCCGATCTACCACAAACACACGCGCGTGACGGATGCGAAAACCCTCGAACTGGTCAAACAGGCGGCGGGTCTGTTGCAGCTCGATATCACCGCCCGCCTGTCGATGAGCCTGAATAATACGCCGTTGCAGGGCGCGCACATTAACGTGGTGAGCGGCAACTTTATCATCGCTCAGCCGCTCGGCGTGGACGATGGCGTGGATTACTGCCACAGCGGCCGCATCCGCCGTATTGATGAAGACGCCATTCACCGCCAGTTAGACAATGGCGCGATCGTCCTGATGGGGCCCGTTGCCGTCTCCGTAACGGGTGAAAGTTTTAATCTGACCTCAGAAGAGATTGCCACCCAGCTGGCCATCAAGCTGAAAGCGGAAAAAATGATCGGCTTTTGCTCCTCGCAGGGTGTCGTGAACGATGAGGGCGTGATTGTGCCAGAACTTTTTCCGAATGAAGCCCAGGCGCGCGTGGAAGCGCTGGAAGCAGAAGGCGATTACTATTCCGGTACCGTGCGTTTTCTACGCGGCGCCGTTAAAGCGTGCCGCAGCGGGGTGCGCCGCAGCCACCTGATCAGCTATCAGGAAGACGGTGCGCTGTTGCAGGAACTGTTCTCCCGGGACGGGATCGGTACGCAGATCGTCATGGAGAGCGCCGAGCAGATCCGCCGTGCCACCATCAACGATATCGGCGGCATCCTGGAGCTGATCCGTCCGCTGGAACAACAGGGCATTCTGGTTCGCCGCTCCCGGGAGCAGCTGGAGATGGAGATCGACAAGTTCACCATCATTCAGCGCGATAACCTGACCATTGCCTGTGCGGCGCTTTATCCGTTCCCGGAAGAGCAGATTGGCGAAATGGCGTGCGTTGCCGTGCACCCGGATTACCGTAGCTCCTCGCGGGGGGAACTGCTGCTTGAACGCGTGGCGGCACAGGCGCGCCAGATGGGTCTGAGCAAGCTGTTCGTGCTCACCACGCGCAGCATTCACTGGTTCCAGGAGCGCGGCTTCACGCCGGTGGATATTGATTCCCTGCCGGAAAGTAAGAAAGAGATGTACAACTACCAGCGCCGCTCGAAGGTGTTAATGGCGGACCTGGGATAACAGTCACCCTCTCCTGTTGGAGAGGGCGTTCACTCAGACAGATTCAAATATCGCGCTTAATCCGCTTCTGCGCTCGGTACGGGTGGCAATAGCCTGGCTCAACACGCGCTCATCCGCATATAGCGACAGGCGCTGGCGCGCACGGGTAATGGCGGTGTAGACCAGTTCGCGGGTCACTACCGGCGACAGCTGTGTCGGCAGGATCAGCGCCGCATGGTTGAACTCGGAGCCCTGAGATTTATGTACCGTCATCGCCCATGCCGTTTCATGCTCTGGCAGGCGGCTGGGCTGGACGGACTTCACGCTACCGTCCGGTAGCTGGAACCAGACGCGCAGACCGTTACCGCGATCGAGCGCAATGCCGATATCCCCGTTGAACAGCCCCAGCGCACTATCGTTGCGGGAGATCATCACTGGCCGGCCTTCATACCATCGCGAATGCAGCTGACGGTTAATTTTGCGTTTCTGCACCAGCAACTGCTCCAGCCTGTCGTTCAGGCCCGTGACGCCAAACGGCCCTTCCCGCAATGCGCACAGAAGCTGGTATTCGCCAAATGCGGCGATGACCTGTCCGGGCTGACTGCGCTGCTGCACGCAGCTCAGAAAATGCTGGTATCCCTGGAGAGCCTCCTCAAGCATAGCCTGATACTCTTCCCCGCTTTGCAGCGATTTCTTTTCAATGTCAGTGAAGGTACCGTCAAACACCGTGCGCGTGGCGTGCCTGTCGCCACGGTTGACCGCCGCAGCCAGCTGGCCGATGCCGGAGTCGCTACCGAAACGGTAGCTTTTTTGCAGCAGGCACAGGCTGTCACGCAGTGCGCCCGCGATCGGCGTGTGATCGGGTTCAAGCGAGCAGCCGGTCAGACGGGCGAGCTCCTGCGCCCGCGCGGCGGTATAACCGTAACTGGCGTAGGTACAGATATCTCCCAGCACCGCCCCGGCTTCTACAGAGGCGAGCTGGTCGCGATCGCCCAGGAAAACCACCCGCGCATGGGGTGGCAGAGCATCAATCAGGCGCGACATCATGGTCAGGTCGATCATGGAGGCTTCATCCACCACCAGCACGTCCAGATGCAGCGGATTACCCGCATGGTAGCGCAGCCGCTGGCTACCCGGCTGCGCGCCGAGCAGACGGTGCAGAGTACTTGCTTCACCCGGGAAAAGCGCAAGCTGCTCCTGAGTGAGCGGCAGCTGTTGCATCGCGCCGCCCAGTGATTCGGTCAGACGCGCCGCAGCCTTCCCGGTGGGCGCCGCCAGACGAATACGGCATCGCTGCTCTCCTGAAAGCTGTATCAGGGCTGCCAGCAGCTTTGCGACGGTCGTTGTTTTCCCCGTTCCCGGGCCGCCGGATATCACCGAGATCCGCCGCGTCAGGGCGACGGCCGCCGCCACTTTCTGCCAGTCTGTGTCCTCACCGGAGTCAAACAGCCTGTCCAGCGTCTGGCGAAGCTGTGCTTCGTCGCAGGGAAGCGGCGCATTGGTCTCACTAAAGAAACGCGCTACCGTCAGTTCATTTCGCCACAGGCGGTTCAGGTATAAGCGCTCCCCCGTCAGGATCAGCGGTGCCTGGTTGTCTCCCGGCCCAACGGCTGACGATTCCCGCAAGATTTTCTGCCAGTCCACCTTATCTCCCAGCAGCGCAAAGCAGGACTGGAGGACAGGCGGCATTTTCTCGTCAACCACCAGACGCGAGAGCGGCAGACACACATGCCCCTCTCCGGCATCTTTACTCAACAGGGCAGCGGCAAGCATCACGGCGGGCTGGTCAGCGGCAATCATCATGGCAAACTGCACGTCCAGCTGACGCAGCACGCGTTGCTCTACCGCATCCAGCAATAAGTCCTGCATCGTCATGCCATCTCCTCCGTGTTTGCTGCAAACAGGTTATCCATTTTATTAATCAATTCCGCATCCGGACGAGTGCTGAAGATCCCGGAGCGCGGATCGGCAGCGTCAACCCCGCGCAGAAACAGGTAGATGACGCCGCCAAAATGATCGTCGTAGCGGTAATCCGCAATACGGTGGCGCAAATAGCGGTGCAGCGCCAGGGTATAGAGCTGATATTGCAGATCGTAGCGATGCATTTGCATGGCGGCCGCCATCGCCTGCTGGGTATAGGCTGCGCTGTTCTCGCCCAGCCAGTTTGATTTGTAATCCAGCAGGTAGTACCGTCCTTCGTGACGGAAGACCAGGTCGATAAACCCTTTCAGCATGCCCTGCACCTGACGGAAGTTCAGCGGCGGGCAACCGGCTGACAGCGGATCGTACTGACGGATAAGCGCATCGAGCGCGTCGGCCTTAAGCAGGCCTGCGACGGGCAGATAAAACTCCATCTCAACCTGCTTATTTTTGGCCGTTAACTGGCGAAGAGAGAAGCCCTGCGCCGTCAGCGGCGCTTGCAAAATGGCGTTGATCCAGTCAGTGAGAACGGGCTGCCAGTGCGCGTCATAGCCTCCGCTCTGCAACATCTTCAGCACCCACTCCTCACTGACAGGCTGGGTGAAATCAAGCTCTTCAAAAAGGCTGTGCAAAAAGGTGCCCGGCGACGCGCCGCGTGGGAACTGATGCGGAGTTAACGTCGGTTCAACCGGAACATCGCCTACCCCTGCGGCATCCACGTCCAGCTTCGGCATGAGATCCTGCGCAATACTTTGCCCTTGCTGTTGCAGGCCAGAATAGCTGGTGACGCGCCAGTCGTCGGCAAGCACCCGTGTGATCTGGCGCGCGTTAAGATCGGTCACGGGCTCTTGCGCCATTTCCCAGCGGCTGTTGTCTGGCAGAGAAGGGATATGCAGGGCGATATCGTCTCCGCAAAGCGACTCAATACAGAGGCGCAACCCCGCCGCATCTTTTGGCTCACCACGCTGAATAAGCCGCCCTAAGGCGCTTAAATGGAAATCGCTCTCCCCTGTTTTTTCCCCGCGACGGCGGAAAACCGGCGCGACGCCCAGGCTGCAATGCCAGACAGAACGGGTCAGCGCCACGTAAAGCAGGCGCAAATCCTCCGCCAGACGCTCCGCTTCCGCCAGCTCAACGCTGGTTTCCGCCTTGCTGAGATCGAGCACCGCATCGAAAGTCTCGCGGTCATGATAATAGGCCTGATCCTGAACGCGGTAGTTGGCGATAAAGGGCAGCCAGACCAGCGGATACTCGAGACCTTTCGATTTGTGAATGGTGACGATTTGCACCAGATGCTTATCGCTCTCAAGACGCATCTGCTGGCTTGAGGCGTTACTGTTTGGATCCGCGATTTGCTGCGCCAGCCAGCGCACGAGGGCATGTTCACTTTCAAGCTGGGTGCCGGCTTCCTGCAACAGTTCGCTGATGTGTAAAATATCGGTAAGACGCCTTTCACCGCCGGATGACGCCAGCATATTTTCGGCAATCTGACGCCGCGTCATCAATTCGCGCAGCATCGCCATGACGCCGCGTTTTTGCCAGCGTTCACGGTAATGGACAAACTCTTCAACCACCGCATCCCATGCGTTTTCGTCATGGTTGAGCTCATCAATATCGCGCGCGTTCAACCCCAGCATAGAGCTGGCCAGCGCGCTTCGAAGCGTATTTTCGCGCTCCGGCGCCAGTACCGCCTGAAGCAGCCAGAGCATTTCCTGGGCTTCCAGCGTGTCGAACACGCTGTCACGGTTAGAGAGATACACTGACGGAATATCCAGCAATGTTAGCGCATCGCGGATTAACGCCGCTTCCTGACGACTGCGCACCAGCACGGTAATATCAGAGGCTTTAACAGGATTTGCCTGTTCCCCCTTCCACAGCAGCGCCTCGCCGCGGTTGCCTGCGCTCAGCCAGTCACGGATTTGCGCGGCGCAGTGCTGGGCCATCGCCGCCTGATAATCAGCAACGCCATAGCCTTCCCCTTCAAGCAGCCAGAAGGTCATGGCGGGCTGCTCCGCGCCACTGACTTCGAAGCGCAGGGATGCGTTTTTTGGGGCGGATTTCACCGGCAGAAAAGGGATTTCCTTGAACATGAACGCCGTCTCCATACGGCTGAACAGCGCATTGACGCTCTCAACCATCCCCGGAGCGGAACGCCAGTTGGTGTCTAACGTGTAATGCGCGACAACTTCACTACGGGCTTTCATATAGGTGAAGATATCTGCCCCACGGAAGGCGTAAATCGCCTGTTTAGGGTCGCCAATCAACAACAGGGCAGTGTCGGGCTGCTGTCGCCAGATGCGGCGAAAAATGCGGTACTGCTGGGGGTCGGTGTCCTGAAATTCGTCAATCATCGCCACCGGAAAACGGGTACGGATCGCGCTGGCGAGCGCTTCACCATTCTCGCTGGACAGGGCTTCGTCCAGGCGGCTCAGCATGTCATCAAACCCCAGCTCGCCCCGGCGACGTTTTTCGCGCGCGACGGCCTGGCGGATCTCCGTCATGGCGCGGGTGATCATCAGGTCATTGAGCGTTAATGGCTCCGCAAGCAGCGCTTCAATCGCCACAAACAGGGGATGCTCAGGCACAATACCGTCGGCTTTGGTTCGCTCGGTCAAAAAGCGTTGCGAAAATTTTTCCAGTGCGTCCGGAAGCTGGTAACCCCGCGTCTCCTCCTGGGCCCAGGCGCTGATCTTTTCGATCCACTTCCCCTGGTTCCCACGGTTGAACTTGCGTCTGTCGATGCCTGAGTTTTCGATGATTGCATCAATTTCACCGACCGACTCATTCCACTTCTGCTTAAGCGCGGCAATTTTGGCGACGATCTTTTCATGGCGCGAGGCCAGCGTTTCATCGGCAGGCGGAGGAGATTTAATGACCGGCGCCTCGCCTTGCAGGTAACGGTCGATGGCGCGAAGAAGCTCTTCCGGACCTTTCCACAGGGCGTGAACCGCTTCGGCAATGTCGCGCTGCAACGGATAACAGTGTCGACGCCAGAAATCCGCACAGGCCTGATAGCGAAGCTCGGATTCATCTTCAATAAGCTGCTGCTCAAAGAGCATGCCGGATTCAAACGCATTCAGGCTCAGCATGCGCTGACAAAAACCGTGAATGGTGAAGACGGACGCTTCATCCATTTGCCGTTCGGCCAGCAGCAGCCATTGCGCAGCCTGTTGCTTATCCGCAATCTCGTCCAGCAGGCTCGCGTAGAGGGGGTTATCCGTCGTCTGACGCAGACAGGCGATGCGCAGCTCATGAATGTTGCTGCGAATACGGCCACGCAGCTCGGCAGTGGCCGCTTCGGTGAAGGTTACCACCAGCAGCTCTTCCACGCTTAACGGGCGCGAAAAAGCGGCGTTGCCGCCGAGCCCCAACAGCAGACGCAGATATAGCGCGGCGATGGTATAGGTTTTTCCCGTTCCCGCTGAGGCTTCAATCAGTCGCTCACCCTGTAGAGGTAAACTTAGGGGATCAAGCGGCTCAGCGGTATGGGTCATTCTTTCTTACTCCAGGGCATTGTTTGTTGCAGCGCGCTGACGCTCTTCCAGACGGTCCACTCTTTTGATTTTACGTAGTCCGTTTTCCCGTTCTGGCTGCCAGAAACCTGAGACAGGATGGCCATACCCTGCGGTTTTACTACCGCCTGATGGAAGAAATCGGCAACCTTTTGTGGCGTCAGCTGTTTTATTTCGGCCACTATTTTATCACGCGAATCAAATTTCATATTACCGCGATCAAAATCTTTGCTCAGCTGCGAGGCCTCTTCACCCAGCGTCTGCGGCGGTTGCATCACCTGGGCGATAACCGCCTGCTGGATTTGGGCAAACTCTTCCGGCTTCATGGCGCGCAGTTTTGCTTCCGCCTGCGGGAAGAACGCCTGATAACGCTGCCACAGGTAAGCGGGTTGCTTGTCACTGCTTTGCAGAAGGAAGCCCAGCCCCCACTGACGGCCCACATTCATGGAGAAAGCGAACACCGCATAGCCCAGCTGCTCTTCGGTGCGCAGCTGGTTGTAAAACCACGGCTGAATAATTTGACCAAGCACAGCACTCTGGGCAGAGCTGGTAAATTCGTCATAACCGACAGGGACAAACACCGCGGCCAGCGCGGAATCCGTGCTGCTTCCCGCTTTTTCGAAGATCACGTTCTGCTTTTTCTCTACCAGCACATCCTGGTTACGGCACCACTCATCGCCTTTTGAACCCAGTTGCGCACGGACGTTTTGCGCCAGCGTTTTAGCCTGATCTTCGCTCATATTCCCTACAACCAGGAACTCCGGACGGGTATTGGTTTTCAGCGCATCACGGTAAGCCAGCACCTCTTTTAAGGTGACTGAGGGCAATATCGCGCGGCGATCTTCGCGCTGGAAGTACGGAATTTGCGACAGCATCTGTGCTGGCATAATCGCCTGATCGTAGGCTTTACCCTTCTCGGCAGAATCCATCATCTGGGCATACCAGGACTTAGCCTGCTCGAGCTGTTCTTCCGTAGGCGTATAGCTGAAATAACCGTCCAGCAGCGCCTGGAACAGCTGCGGCAAACGCTGGGTATAGCCGTTGGCATTCACCATCAGGCCGTTATTGGCGTTGGTGGAGAAACTGATACCACCAACGGCAGCCTGGTTGCTGAGCTGATCGAGGGCAATACCGGCCAGATAATCATTAAGCGCAAACAGCACCTGGTTTCTGGCGCTGTCCATTGCTTTGGGGTTACGCAGCACCACGCTGACATCCGCTTTTGGCTCGTCGGCGAAATAGCGGCTTGGGGTGTAGACCACGCGCAGCGTCGGCTCATCAACAATCAGCTCCGGGTGCGGATACGCCTTTGCGGGTTTGATCAGCGAGAAATCGTCCGGGATGTAGGGGTTAAGCTCCGGTAACTTCAGCGCAATTTCCCCCGCCTTTTTCTGCCAGCCCGCGAAGGTCTGTTCGCTGATTTTTTCAACCTGATACGGGGCATCAACGAAGTAGGCCATTTTGTTATGCGGTTCGTTCGGGCTGATATACCAGACGCGGGCATTCTGCGGAGTCATCATCGCCAGACGCGCTTTGAGCGCTCCGGCGTCAAACTGGTCGGCAATATTTACCGCATCCAGCGTATGTTCCACCGGCACGCGGATCATGGTATCTGCCAGCCACTCAACGTAGTCCATATCACGCGTGATAGAGGGATAGCGGAAATCGAGATCCAGCACATGCGCCAGCTCGTCAAAGTAGCGTTTATCGACGCCTTTGTCGCGCAGCAGAGAGAGATAACTGAAAATGGCCGCAACGACGTCGTTCCGGTGAGCCAGCCCTTTATCGGTCAGCGTCGCGGAGATGGCCAGCACGCCGCTATTCCCATTTACAACGGGATCGGAGTCAGCGCGAATACCTTCCACCAGCCCCTGCTTTTGCAGCCAGTCGGAGAGCGTACCCGGGCTGCGGTTGCCGATAAGATACGTCACCAGCTCGTCGGTTTTGCTGCGGAACTGCGCCGTGTTGTTATCAATACGGAATTCAACGCGTAACACCTTGCGCGGCAAGGCCGGCACATAGTGAATAACAATGCCTTTTTGCGCGTCCGTGACAACTGGCACGTTAATCTGCGGCAGATCGATATTTTTATTTGGCACCCTGCCGTAGGTCTGCGCGGCCATGTTTGCCAGCGTCGGCAACGGTTTATTGCTGTAGATAACCGCTTTCATCAGATTGGCGGAATAGTATTTTTCACGAAACGCATGCAGCGCATCGAGCACCGGGCTACCTGGCTTGTCGCTCAGCGTTTCAAGGTTGCCGCCTGAGAAGCGCGAACCCGGGTGCGCCGGATTGATGGTTTCAGCACTAACCTGCGCCATGCGCATACCGTCTCGCGTGCGCGCCATCGTCAGTTCGGCGTTCACGGCATTACGTTCACGGTCAGCGTATTTTTTATCCAGCAGCGGTGCGGCGATGGCATCCGCCAGACGATCCACCGCCCCATCAAGCGCATCATTTTCCACTTCCAGGTAAAACGCGGTGCGATACGGCGCGGTACTAGCGTTGTGGCTGCCGCCATGCATTTTCAGAAATTCGGACAGGCTGTCAGGCTGTGGGTATTTTTTAGATCCCATCAGCGTCATGTGCTCAAGGTAGTGCGCCAGTCCCGGATGGGCGTCAGGATCTTCCAGCGAACCCACCGGCACAACCAGCGCGGAGAGCGATTTCACCGCCTGAGGATCGGAAACCAGCAGTACGGTCATCCCGTTATCAAGACGAATCGCCTGATACTGACGGGTGTCCTTATCGCTCTTACGGATTGTTTCCTTGACAGGTAGCCAACCGGAATCGGCCTGTGTGACGGGAGCCCAAAGGGCGATAAACAAAACAAACGCTTTGAACAAGGTGCTGCCTGGCATTACGACCTCTTTATCACGGCTACATCATTAACAACGTGCGTGCTGGACACGCCAGCATCTCTTTCTTTGGGTACATCAGTCCGTGATAAGAGGTGCATCATAAATGAACACATCATACTGCGCAATTTTTATACAGCACTCAGGACTGATTAAATTTGTATAACGGTAACAGGTAGCGTTGCGCCTCCTGGGTGATAATGTCGAAATATTCTGGCTCCAGCGTTCGCCATAAACGTTGATACCAGACATCGTCACCTTCGCCACGTACCATCATGTTCCCTTCGTAGGCCTGCAAAAACTTGCTGCGCGCTTTCTGGAGCGAAGCCTCATCCGTTAACATGGCATCATTCTGCGCGTCATAACAGGCTTTTATCCATGCCCCCCCACTTTCAGGCAGCAAAAGCAGGGGTTTGTTCATGCCCTGACGGTAACCTTCAATATAAAGCGACAGGTACGTCAACGCCTGCTCAGGCTCCATCCGCGGGAAGCGCCATTCGCCGTCCTTACGTACAAACAACCGGCTTTCACCTTCGTGACCACTCGCACTGTAGACAAGATGTTCGAGCCAGAGTTGCAGGCCATGTGAAACGCTGAGCATGGATGGGCGCCAACGCAGCAGCCCGTCAGACTGCACGTGCGTGAGCCAGCCGCTAAGGTGCATACCGTTACAATCGAGATCGATTTCAATGCTGCTCGCCGGCTGCCGACACGCGATAACGCGGTCAGCTAGCGCTCGCATCTCCTCGCACTGGGCATCCCAGACGATTTCGCCGAATGCACCATACGGAAGTAATCCCGACGCCCTGTAACGTCGAAACAGTTTACTGGCGTCTTCTTCGTCAACCAGCGCATTCAGAAGCTGGGAATTAAGCTTAAAACGCTCCAGCCCATCAAGAATAAACGGTTCCGCATCGGGGATTTCGCTCTCTTCAGAGCGGAAATTCACCTGCAAGCGTTGCTGGAAAAACGCCCGAACCGGGTGTGCCCAAAAGCGCTGTAGCTGCTCAAACGTGAGGGTGTCTATAGCGCGCGGTTCGAGCGCCTGAATAAAATCGGTTTGCGGCGTCCCCGCTTTCTTCGCGGCGGGAAGCCACTCGCGGGCATAGCTTTGCAGTTCATCAGGAACGTAGTTGACAGGATCGAACGGCATACGGCTATGGTGGCAAGTGATATGCGCTATCACCCGACGTTCGCTTTCGTCGCAGTTGCAGGCTTCATCGCCCGGCAGATAGTGGCTCTGTCCAATGTAGTCCACTAGCTCCTGCACCAGCACAGACGGGAAACGCTCGCTGTTATCCTGAATTGAACGTCCGATATAGCTGATATAAAGCCTGCTTTGCGCAGACATCAGCGCCTCAAGGAAGAGATAACGGTCATCATCGCGGCGGCTGCGGTCACCCCGCTTCGGTTGTGCGCTCATAAGATCAAAGCCCAGAGGCGGCAGCGCACGCGGATAAATACCGTCGTTCATGCCAAGCAGACAGACCACTTTGAACGGGATTGAACGCATTGGCATCAGGGTACAAATATTCACCGGCCCCGCAAGGAAGCGCTGGCTGATGCGCTCCTGATCGAGACGTTGCGTCAGCTCATCACGCAGAAGCGAAAGGGGAACCGCCTCGTGATAGTGCGAATTAACCCCTTCATCAACGATGGCCTGCCACTGCTTCTCGATAAGCGCCATGGCGGCTTCAGTTTCGCTGTCCGGCAGGAAGAAATCATTCAGCATTTCGCGGCAAACTGGCAGCCACTCTTCGAGCGGGCGGGGCTGCATCAATGCACGGCGCCAGCGGTTGAGCTGCATAAGCAGCGAGGCTAAGTGACCAACCAGTTCCGCGATCAACCCACTGGATTCATCGTACGGCAGCACGTCATTCCATTCGCCGTGGATGCTCTCCATTGCATACCCCAGCAGCATGCGCGTCAGCCCAAACTGCCAGGTATGCTGGCCGGTTGCTGGCAGTTCGAACTCCTGGACGTTATCATCGTCGATACCCCAGCGGACACCGGATTCGTTGACCCACTGGCGCAGATAGCGCAACCCCTCTTCGTTAATGTTGAAACGTGCGGCCAGAACTGGCACATCCAGCAGTGCCAGCACATCCTCAGAGATAAACCGGCTATCAGGCAGCGAAAGCAGGCTGATAAAGGCCTGTAGCGCCGGGTGTGACTGACGAGCGCGACGGTCAGAGATTGCGTAGGGCAGATAGCGGTCGCCCGTTGCGCTGCCAAATACCGCCTGAATAAACGGGCTGTAGCTGTCGATATCGGCCACCATCACCACGATATCGCGCGGTGTCAGGGTTGGGTCGTCCTGCAACATGGCCAGCAGGCGGTCATGAAGAATTTCAACTTCACGCTGTGGGCTGTGACAAACGTGGATCGCGATACTACGATCGTCAGGATCCAGTTTTCGCTTCTTATCGCTTCGCGCAAACTCCTCGGCAGTGATCCCGGCAACGGCACGGTTCTCTAAATCCAGAATATCAAGCTGAATATTGTGCAGCAGGCTATCCGGCGTAATATCGGCAAACGCATCCACATCCCCTTCTCCCGAGGAGGTGATATCTGAAAGCAGATAAATATAGTCACGTCCGAGCTTGCCCCACGAGGCAAGCAGCGGGTTCGGCAGGTTCTGAATCCCCTCTTCATCAAAAAGCTGCGCCGCGTTTTCACTGTCTTTAAACAGCGGCACCGCGCGTTCTTCAAAGAGACGTTTTCTCTGACGGGTGACCAGCCGTGAAAGCCAGCGCGGATCCTGAATATCCCCCCAATAGTGCCGACACGGGTTGGTAAAGAGGATATGGATATCAGTGTGCTTACCGAGCGCTTTTAGCGCGTTCAGGTAGACAGGCGGCAACGCGGAGATACCGCAAATGAACACGCGTGACGGCAAACGGGCTGGCCGTTCTGCGCTGTTCTCAAGTATCGAGATAAAGCGATCGTACAAGTTAGCACGGTGCCACTTAGGCTGACCGAGTTTCCCGGTATGCTCGACCAGCGCTTTCCAGAGCGGCGCCTGCCAGATTTGCGCTTCCGGTAACCCATCGACTAATTCTCCCGCTTCCCAGCGAATCAGCCAGTCTGCACGGTAAACCAGATACTGGTCATAGAGGTCGGCAGTACGTGAGGCCAGCTGGAAAAGTTTACGCTTGTCGGTGTCGTCATTCAGGTAGTGCCGCAGCATGGCAAACTCATCACGCGCCAGCATGTCCGGCAGCAGCGTCATCAGTTTCCAGGCCATGCTTTGTTTGTTGAAGGCGCTCTGCTCAGGGATGTCCGGCAGGACGCGAACAAACATCTCCCAGATAAAGCTCGCGGGCAGCGGAAAATCGATGTTCGCCGCAATGCCAAATTTCTGCGAAAGGGACATTTGCAGCCACTGCGCCATACCGGTGCTCTGCACCAGCACCATTTCTGGCTCAAACGGATCGTCAAGACGCTCTTGCTCAACGATATACTCCATCAGTGCTTCCAGCACATCCAGACGATTTGAGTGGTAAACCCTTAGCATAAACGCTCCCGACTAGCGGCTAACCGGGCAGTGCAGACGCGTTAACGCGCCCTGCCGCCCCATAGGAGAAATAAGTGTGACCGTGATGCTGACACATCCGGACTGTGTTGTCTGCCCCCGACTGACCTGCCAGCCCGGCGGGAGCGTTAATGTTGAGATCTGCGATTGATTCCACGCATGATGCCATAGCTGACGATACTGGCTAAGCGCCGCATACCGGGCTGCCAGCGCGCGATGATATCCGGATAACGCCGTCACAACCACAACCAGCAACATCATTGCCAGCAAAACCTCCACCATGCTAAATCCTTTTTGTCTGCTCAGGGTAACTGACATAGCGTACTTTCCTTAAGGGGGCAGAAATCACTCCAGCCGTGGGCGGAAAAGCGTATCTGCCCTTCCGCGATGTCCCCGCCTTGCCATAGCAACAGATCGTCATTGCCGGCAATAAGCAAAACACGCTCCCCAAACAGCCTTACACAGACCCGCAAACGCTGTGTCTGTTTGCACTGAACCTCTGGCTGTAAAGCCCATTCCTGAACGCGCCCCCACTCCAGTGCAGATTGCACGGCAGCCTGCTGGCGAACAGACAAACTCTCGCCACTTACCAGCGTGCTAAAGGTTTGCAACTGCTGATTTAATCCGGTGAGGATCAGCGTGCCGAGCACCAGCAATAGCAGGACCAGCGCCAGCGATGACATGCCCCGCTGACGATTCACAGATTAAACCCCGTTACGGTATGGCGAGCTGAAAAGGGTGCGGTCAGTTCACCTTTACGGCGGGCACGCAGCTCGATACTGATGACCGGCGCAAAGCCAGCACGATCGGTTTTAGTGACCATAAATTGCTCTATCAGGACCCGATCCGGGTCGGTGAGCTTATCCCATCCCTTACCGTCACAGGATGTGGCGCCCCGCAGCGTTTCAAGCGATCCGGACTCAAGCCGAAATCCCGTACTGTCGTTTTCTGACGCGGTGCTATCCCACTGGCCGTTGCTGTTCGCATCCCATTGCACAATCGCACATCGTCCTTGCCTGCCGATGATCATCCCCTGTCCCTGGCAATGCCCTGCACAGTATCCTGCTCTCTGAAACTGTTTACCGACCGCGAACAGACGTTGCCAGACCTCATCCTCCAGCTCCTGCTGCCCGGATTGCAGTAAAACCCCCCGCTGTAGCCCCGGTAAAAAACGTGACGTGCTGAGTAACAGAATGCTGCTTATCGTCATCGCAATCAGCACTTCCAGCAGGGAAAACCCTTTTCGATTTACTGGCATGCACCTTCTCCTGCGGCATTACACAGCCTGATACGTCCGCCATTTGAGACAATAACCCACCACCCACCAGCGCGGCTCTGCACCCGGATATGTCCGGCCCACGCGGTATCTCTTAAACCGTAAAATCCCAGCGCAGGTGTTATGTCGCTTATCGTGACCCCTGGCCACATCGGCTTCATCACGAACGGTCCGCCGCTGTCACAACCGGTCACCGCTGAACTGGCCAGACAGTTCTTTTCACCGTCGTTATACAGCGCGATCCTGTGCTCGCTGTTGTGACGGTTGGCGTCATTGCGCAAAAACACCAGGTAATCCCGCACCTGGCAGGCGGTTTGCCAAAGCCGCTGCCGCTGCTGCCAGCTGTCCCAGCCATAGAGTCCTGTGGCGCTGAGGATCACTGCCAGCGAAACGGCGATAAGGGTTTCGATAAGCGTAAAGCCTTGTTCGTTTTTCATGGCGGGAGTGTGGAGGAATAGCAGAAACGGTGCGAGCGTCAAACCAGAACTTTACGAGCCGCTTTCAGGAGATTTTCACCCGTTGCAACGCGTTGCATCATCTCTGGAAACAGGCTCGAAAAACAAAACGGGCGTGAAAAAAAACCGGCGCTAAAGAGCACCGGTTGTGTCAGGATTTGCCGTATCAGATGGCGACAGGAGCTTTAATGCCGGGATGCGGGTCGTAACCCTCAATCTCGAAATCATCAAAACGGTAATCGAAGATCGAGTCCGGTTTACGTTTGATCACCAGCTTCGGCAATGCACGCGGTTCGCGCGTCAGCTGGAGATGCGTCTGTTCCATATGATTGCTGTAGAGGTGGGTATCACCGCCCGTCCAGACAAAATCGCCTACTTCAAGATCGCACTGCTGCGCCATCATATGCACCAACAGCGCGTAGCTGGCGATGTTAAACGGCAGGCCGAGGAACACGTCGCAGGAGCGTTGATAGAGCTGGCAGGAGAGCTTGCCGTCCGCCACGTAAAACTGGAAAAACGCGTGGCAAGGCGCCAGCGCCATTTTATCCAGTTCACCCACGTTCCAGGCAGAGACAATGATACGGCGCGAGTCCGGATCATTTTTCAGCTGGTTTATGACGGTCGTGATCTGGTCAATATGGCGGCCGTCCGGGGTAGGCCACGCGCGCCATTGCTTGCCGTAGACCGGACCCAGGTCGCCGTTCTCATCTGCCCACTCGTCCCAGATGGAGACATTGTTTTCATGTAGATAAGCAACGTTGGTATCGCCTTGCAGGAACCAGAGCAGTTCATGAATGATCGAGCGCAGATGGCAGCGCTTCGTTGTCACCAGAGGAAAGCCTTCTTGCAGATTGAAGCGCATCTGGTGGCCAAAAATGGAGAGCGTACCGGTGCCGGTGCGGTCGTTTTTCGGCGTGCCCTCGTCGAGCACTTTTTTCATCAATTCAAGATACTGTTTCATGATTCCTCAGGAAAGTTGTTGCTGTGGACGACGACGATACGCCCAAATCATCATAATGGCACCCGCGACAATCATCGGGATGGAGAGGATCTGCCCCATGCTGATGTACTGTACCCATTCACCGGTAAACTGCGCATCCGGCTGGCGGAAGAACTCGACGATGATACGAAACGCGCCGTAGCCAATCAGGAACAGACCGGAGACAGCCCCCATTGGACGCGGTTTGCGGATATAAAGATTCAGGATGATGAACAGCACCACGCCTTCCAGCGCCAGCTCATAGAGCTGTGACATATGGCGCGGCAGGACGCCGTAGGTATCGAAAATGGACTGCCACTCAGGATGCGAAGGCAGCAGCGCGATATCCTCTGCGCGGGAGCCCGGGAACAGCATGGTAAACGGCACGCTCGGATCGACACGCCCCCACAGCTCACCGTTGATGAAATTGCCCAGACGCCCTGCGCCCAGCCCAAACGGGATTAACGGCGCAATAAAATCAGCCACCTGGAAGAAGTTGCGTTTGGTGCGTCTGGCGAAGATCACCATCACGAGGATCACACCAATCAGTCCGCCGTGGAAGGACATACCGCCGTCCCAGACGCGGAACAGATAGAGCGGGTCGTTCAGGAATACCGGGAAATTATAGAACAGGACATAACCGATGCGACCTCCCAGGAATACGCCGAGGAAGCCGGCATAAAGCAGGTTTTCCACTTCGTTCTTCGTCCATCCACTGCCCGGACGACTGGCGCGACGGCCAGCAAGCCACATGGCAAAAACGAAGCCCACCAGGTACATCAGACCGTACCAGTGCAGCGCTACAGGTCCTATTGAGAAAATAACCGGATCGAATTCCGGAAAATGCAGATAACCACTGTTCATCTGTCACCACAAGATGTTGTTATTCCGCTGAAAGTGGACAGCGGGTGAATTGCATTCCCGCCGTTGGCAGGTGCTCCAAAGTTGCGAATCATAGCATAAGGCAGGCGCGGAGGATGCGCCTGAGATGTAAAAGATGTGTATAGGGTTTTACGCGCGCTGTTCTCCCTCACCCCATCCCTCTCCCTCAAGGGAGAGGGGTCGTCCGAGCAGTCATTATTTTGTGGGGATCAGCGGCCGCCGCGGATCAAACCGCCCATGCCGCGTCGCTCCATAAACGCAGCCACCTGATGGCGCACTTCGGCTGCCAGCTGTGCTTCCAGGCTACGCGCGGCCAGTTCGCGCGCCTCATCTTGTTCGATGTGACGTAACAGGTATTTCACACGCGCAACGGAACGTCCGTTCATTGACAGGTGACGGAAACCGAGACCAATCAGGATCGCCACGCACATCGGATCGCCGGCCATTTCACCGCACAGGCGCAGGTCGATATTATGCTGCTCGGCTTCGCGGGCGATCATCGCCAGGGCACGAAGCATCGCCGGGTGCAGGCTATCGTAGATGCTGGCAACACGCGTATTGTTGCGATCGACTGCCAGAATGTATTGCGTTAAGTCGTTGGTACCAACGGAGATAAAATCAACGCGGGTCGCCAGCTGCGGCAACATAAAGACCATCGAAGGCACTTCAAGCATCACGCCGATACGGGGTTTAGGGATCGCATAGCCGATCATCTCTTCCACTTCGCGCCCTGCACGTTCTATCAACCGCCGCGCTTCGTCGATCTCGTCAATACTGGTGACCATCGGCAGCAAAATGCTGAGATTCCCCGTGGCCGCGTTGGCACGCAGCATGGCACGAACCTGGATAAGGAAGATTTCCGGCTGATCGAGGGTTATGCGGATCCCACGCCAGCCGAGGCAGGGATTCTCTTCACTGATGGGCATATAGGGCAGTTGCTTATCCGCGCCGACGTCCAGGGTGCGCAACGTGACGGGTTTGTCATTAAACATCTGCAACATGCCCTGATACTGCGCCACCTGCTCCTCTTCTGACGGGAAGCCGCTTTGCAGCATAAACGGTATTTCAGTGCGGTAGAGGCCGATGCCATCGATGCGGCTGCCGAGCTTCTCTTCATGCTCGGGGCTTAAGCCAGCGTTGAGCATCACCTTCACCCGCTCACCGCTCTTGAGCTGCGCGGGCAGGTTGACGTCATCTTCCGCCAGCTTGCTTAATTCATTCTCTTCGCTGATAAGACGCTGGTACTCCTGAAGGAGAACCGGTTCAGGATCCACCAGCAACTCACCACGATATCCGTCCACCACCAGCGTACGGCGATGCAGTACGGAGGGCTGAATATCCGCCCCCATCACGGTCGGAATACCGAGCGCGCGCACCATAATGGCGGCATGGGAGTTAGCAGCGCCATCGCGCACCACCACGCCCGCCAGCCTGTCCTGCGGTAATTCAGCCAGCGTCGTCGCTGAGAGTTCATCGGCCACCAGCACAAACCGGTTCGGCCAGGCGTTCGCCCCCTGAATAGTATCATCGAGGTGGAACAGCAGACGTTGCCCAAGCGCGCGTAAATCGCCGGCGCGCTCTTTCAGATAACCGTCAGTCAGCACCGCAAACTGCTCAGCAAATTTTTCAATGACCTTTTTAACCGCCCATTCTGCCACCGAACCTTTATCGACCTCGGCAAATAACTCACGACGCAAACGCGCATCGGAAAGCAGGTGTGAGTAGAGATCGAAAATAGCCGCCGTCTCTTTTTGCGCGCCAGCGGCAAAGCGTTTGCTGTAGCGACGAAACTCATTCGCCGCCTCTTCCAGCGCAGCGGTAAGCCGTTCGCGCTCAAGCGCTTCATCCAGCGTCGAGGCTTCGTAGACCTGCTCCATCAGCGGGAGCGTGGCATCCATCCAGCCTTCGGCAATCGCGACGCCCGGCGAGGCCGGAAGCGCGCGGATGCGGGTATGACGATACTGCCCAAAAAGGGCTGCCAGCTGAGACTGGGAGAGGATAGCAGCCATCTGCGTTGCCAGCGTGACGAGGAAAGACTCCTCGCTTTCGTCGTACTGCCGCAACTCTCGTTGCTGGACAACAAGCACGCCAAGCAGTTGGCGGCGCTGAATAATAGGCACGCCAAGGAAAGCGCGGAACCGCTCCTCTTTGACGGAAGGGATATATTTGAAGCTGGGGTGTTTTTGCGCATCGGCAAGGTTGATTGGCTCCGCCAGTCGCCCGACCAGGCCAACAATACCTTCATCAAACGCGAGCGTGACGGTGCGTCCCCGTGGTTTTTTTAAACCGCGGGTTGCCATCAGGTAGTAGCAACGTCGGTCATGATCGGCCAGGTAGACCGAACAGACCTCGGTTTCCATCGCAAGACAGATGTCCGTCACCAGAATATTCAGCGCCTCGTTGAGGCGAGGCGCACTGGCAACCTTTTCAACTATTTCTCGCAAGCGGGTGAGCATGATTTGCGTAGCTTAACCTCTTTTACGTCGCCAGGCAGGTGCGCTCTGTGGCTTCGGAGGCGTCTCCTGAAGCTGCATCACGACACTTGCGAACTCTTTCATCACCCTACGATATACATCGCGCTTAAATGACACGACCTGACGAACCGGATACCAGTAGCTTACCCAGCGCCAGCCATCAAACTCTGGCGTGCTGCTGGTTTGCATATTGATATCTGAATCGTTGCCCACCAACTGCAAAAGAAACCACTTCTGTTTCTGGCCGATACAAACCGGCTTTGTGTCCCAACGCACCAAACGTTTCGGTAACTTGTAACGCAACCAGTTGCGGGTCGAAGCCAGAATACGAACATCTTTTCGGCTTAAACCAACCTCTTCAAACAGCTCCCGGTACATCGCTTGTTCTGGGGACTCTCCAGGATTGATCCCGCCTTGCGGGAACTGCCAGGAGTGCTGACCATATCGCCGGGCCCACATCACCTGGCCCTGACGATTACAAATTACTATTCCTACGTTTGGGCGGTAGCCATCGTCATCAATCACCGGACTACCCCAAACTAAATCTGATATATGAATGATTGTTTCACACTACAGGGAGGCGGTAAACCACTCTCTTACAGGCCTGCAACCTAATAACATTTGAATAACTCACAATTTAGTGAGGAGTTATAAACAGATGCGGGCGACAGAGACCATTTTTATTCACCTTTTCTGTGGATATAGTTGTGAAGAAGTGCGGAATTACCGATGAACAACCTTTTAACCCGACGAAACGCCAATTTACCCTGCCAATAATAAATCATTTAAATTCATAATATTATATTGGAATTAAGGGTGCCAGAGGCGATTAACGTGACGATCGTCACATCAAAGATCCTCCTGCTGATGAAAGATCGAACAGCGTCGGTTTTATCCACAGATTGTGCCAATAAGTTAGGCACAATTTGTGTGAAAATTCGATTTTCATCGCACGTCAAGGCTGTAAATTGAAACAGTAGTGGCAGTTATTCCCAGTTATCCCATTTTTCTGTGGATAACATGGTGTAAGATCCTGTTTATTGTCAGTGACCAGAATTGCACAACCTGTTTTTTAGCCGCGGCGCGACGGGCTATAGTCTAAAAAAGATGAAATAAATCATACGCATGGGATATTCACTCAGAAAAAGGTAAACTCTGTCCACAAGGGATAAAATATCAGCTCATTTTTTAATCAAAAGGTTGTTAGTATGCATTCTCTCGCCCCACTGCTCTCCCCTCCCGTCAGTGAAGCCCAGTTGCTCCAGCAGGCGCAACGTCTGGCAGGCTATTCACTGGGCGAGCTGGCCGTGATGGCGGGGTTGACGATACCCAACGATCTAAAGCGTGATAAGGGCTGGATCGGCGTGTTGCTGGAACGCTGGCTGGGCGCAAGCGCGGGCAGTAAACCCGAGCAAGATTTTGCGGCGCTGGGGGTGGAACTGAAGACGATCCCCATCGATAGCCAGGGGCGGCCGCTGGAAACCACCTTTGTCTGCGTTGCGCCGCTCACGGGTAACAGCGGAGTGACCTGGGAAACCAGCCACGTCAGGCATAAGCTGAAGCGGGTGTTGTGGGTACCCGTTGAGGGCGACAGGCAGATCCCGCTGGCAGAGCGTCGCGTTGGCGCCCCGCTGCTCTGGAGTCCGAATGATGAAGAGGAGAGACTGCTTTCCCAGGACTGGGAAGAGCTGATGGACATGATTGTGCTGGGACAGGTTGAGCGGATCACCGCCCGGCATGGCGAAGTGCTGCAACTTCGTCCTAAAGCCGCCAATAGCAAAGCGCTCACTGAAGCGGTAGGCGCACAGGGCGAACCGATCCTGACGCTGCCGCGCGGTTTCTATCTTAAAAAGAATTTCACCGGGGCACTGCTGGCACGCCACTTCCTGTTGAAAACATAGTTTTTTACTAATTTTGCGCTCCGGCTAACATAATCTCCTCCTTTTTAAGATTTCCCCCCTTTCACCTGTCGTAATATCAGGTTATTACTACACTATGATTTGATACGAGCCAGGTGAGGATGAGAACGATGAAAAAATGGGCAGTAATTATCTCAGCAGTCGGTTTAGCGTTTGCGGTATCGGGTTGTAGCAGCGACTATGTCATGTCAACGAAAGATGGTCGTATGATCCTGACCGATGGCAAACCCGAAGTCGACGACGATACCGGTCTGGTGAGTTACCGCGATCGCGAAGGCAATCAAATGCAGATTAATCGCGACGAAGTCTCCCAGATCATCGAGCGTTAAACAGATAAAGGTCAGTAGCTTGCTGGCCTTTTTGATTTTTTCCTTCCCCTTTTGCCTTCCCTCTGCCATGTTTATATTCCTTTGTCGGGAGGCTCCTGACGCAGTCTGTATGTCTAAAAAAGGAAACCGGCTATGCATTATCATCGTATCCCCCACAGCGCTCTGGAGATCAGCCAACTGGGGTTGGGCACCATGACATTTGGTGAACAAAACAGCGAAGCCGATGCCCATGCACAACTCGATTACGCCGTCAGCCAGGGCATTAACCTGATTGACGTGGCGGAGATGTACCCCGTTCCTCCCCGCCCGGAAACACAAGGTCTTACTGAAACGTATGTCGGCAACTGGCTGGCGAAACGCGGCAATCGCGAAAAGCTGGTCATCGCCTCCAAAGTCAGCGGACCTTCCCGTAATAACGATGCCGGGATCCGCCCTAATCAGATCCTCGATCGCAAGAATATCCGTGCGGCGCTGGATGCAAGCCTCAAGCGCCTGCAAACCGACTATCTCGATCTTTATCAGGTGCACTGGCCGCAGCGTCCGACGAACTGCTTCGGTAAGCTTGGCTACACCTGGAACGAAAGTGCTCCGGCCGTTACCCTGCTGGAAACGCTGGAAGCGCTCACGGAGTGCCAGCGGGCGGGTAAGATCCGCTACATCGGCGTTTCCAACGAGACGGCGTTTGGCGTGATGCGCTATCTGCATCTGGCCGATAAACACGATCTGCCGCGCATCGTGACCATTCAGAACCCGTACAGCCTGCTGAACCGCAGTTATGAAGTGGGTCTGGCGGAGGTGACGCAGTACGAAGAGGTGGAGTTGCTCGCCTACTCCTGTCTGGGCTTCGGTACCCTGACGGGCAAATACCTGAACGGCGCGAAACCGGCTGGCGCGCGTAACACGCTTTTCAGCCGCTTCACCCGCTATAGCGGCGAGCAGACGCAAAAAGCCGTTGCGGCCTACGTGGATATCGCGAAACGCCACGGACTCGATCCGGCGCAGATGGCGCTGGCCTTCGTGCGTCGTCAGCCATTTGTGGGGAGTACCCTGCTCGGCGCAACGACGATGGATCAGTTGAAAACCAATATTGAGAGTTTCAATCTGAACCTGAGTGAAGAGGTATTAGCGGAGATAGAAGCGGTGCATCAGGTTTATACCTACCCGGCACCGTAATAAAAGCAAAACGGCAACGCACGTTGCCGTTTTTAGGGTTTTCACCCTCTCTCTGTGGGAGAGGGCCGGGGTGAGGGCATCAGGTAGCACAATTCAACGACGACGCTGCCAGACCCACAGCCCGCTAATCGCCAGCGCGAACAGCGCGCCGAATCCTACCCCGATTGCCACGACCGGCGCACCTGCTTTTACCGCCAGCGAGTAAATCCCCAGCATCAGCAACATCGCCATGTTTTCACCAAGGTTTTGCACCGCAATGGCGTTACCCGCCCCAACGGTCTGCTTGCCGCGCTCCTGCAACAGCGCGTTTAGCGGCACCACAAAGAAACCGCCTAACATGCCGATCAGCAACAGCAGGGCATAGGCAGGCAATAGGGCATGTTGCAGGGAGAAGAACAGAACGCCGACGCCAATCAGGATCCCCGCAGGCATGCAGCGCGCGACGGTTTCCAGCGTCACCAGTTTTGCCGCAGCCCCGGCCCCGACAACAATCCCGACGGCGACCATGGCATTCAGATAAGTCGGCGTGGCGTTGTCAGTAATGCCCAGCGCCACCGGCACCCACAGCACCAGCAGGAAACGCAGCGTAACGCCGGCCCCCCAGAACATGCTGGTGCCCATCAGCGAGAAGCGTGTTTCACCGTTACGCCACAGTACGCGGCAGGCGTTGAAGAAGCTGCCGGTCATGGGCCCGAAGCGCCAGGATTGCCCCGGACGCGCCACGGCCAGTTTGGGGATAAACAGGTTGGCGATCACCGCGCCACCGTACATCAGGGCGCAGATGCCAAGCGCGGCGAGCACATGCCAGTCTGCCAGTACGCCACCCGCCACCGAACCCAGCAGAATAGCCGCAATGGTGGAGGACTCCATCAGGCCGTTGGCCTTCACCAGCTTATCACCGGTGGTGAGCTCACCCAGAATACCGTACTTCGCCGGGGAGTAGGCTGCCGCACCAATGCCCACCAGTGTGTAGCCGACAAACGGGTTGATACCAAAGCAGATACTTGCCGCGCCCAGAAGCTTAAGGCTGTTGGCAAACATCATGACACGACCTTTCGGGAAGCTGTCCGCCACCTGGCCGACAAACGGCGCAAATACGATGTAAGCACCCACAAACACCATCTGTAGGATCGGCTGGCTCCAGTCGGGATAAAACTCAGCTTTCAGCAATGCCAGCGTGGCAAACAGCAACGCGTTATCGCCGAACGCGGAAAGAAACTGGGCGGCGATAACCGCCATCATGCCTTTCGACCAGATTGAAGTGTTAGTGTGCACTGACTCACGCATTTTGCTGTTCTGCCTCTTCAACCATGCCCTTCAGGGTCACGAAATCGGGTTTACCGCTGCCCAGCACCGGTAACTGTTTGAGGTAACGAATATCGCGGGGGACCGCCAGCTCGGGGATACCGTGTTCGCGTGCATACCTGAGCAGCGCGTCACGCTTCAGTTCACCGTCTGTCGTGAAGAGCACCAGCGCCTCGCCTTTACTGGCATCACTTTTCACCACGGTCGCATGCATTTTCTCTGCTGAGACTGCGGTCGCCAGCGTCTCGACCATTTCAAGAGAGACCATTTCCCCGGCGATTTTGGCGAAGCGTTTTGCGCGTCCCTGGATCTGCACGAAGCCCTGATCGTCGAAGCGCACGATATCGCCCGTGTCGTACCAGCCCGTTTCAACCTCGCCATTGACGTTCTCAGCCGTCGGCGCCTCAAGCACCCCCGGGTTTTCCACACGCAAATAGCCGTTCATGACGTTCGGCCCTTTCAGCTGAAGACGTCCGCCGTCTTCAATACCCGGCACCGCCAGCAGACGCGCGTCCAGCCCCGGCAGAATGCGGCCAACCGTTCCGGGTTTTGCCGCCATCGGAACGTTGATGGAGACCACCGGCGCGCACTCCGTCACGCCATAGCCTTCCAGAATGCGCAGGCCAAACTTGTCCTGCCAGATTTGGCGCGTGCTGTCCTGGAGTTTTTCTGCCCCCGCCACCACGTAGCGCACGCGGAAGAAATCATACGGGTTGGCGAAGCGCGCGTAGTTTCCGAGGAAGGTGGACGTCCCGAACAGCACCGTGCAGTTACGGTCATAAACCAGTTCCGGCACAATGCGGTAGTGCAGCGGGCTTGGGTAGAGGAACACCTCGGCACCGGTCAGCAGCGGCGTAAAGAGCCCCACGGTCAGACCAAATGAGTGGAACAGCGGCAGCGCCGACATAAAGCGATCGTTGGCGGTAAAGTCAGCAATGGTTTTAATCTGTTCGACGTTCGCCAGAATGCTTTTGTGACTGTGAACCACACCTTTCGGGTTGCCTTCAGAGCCGGAGGTAAAGAGGATAATGGCATCATCCTCCGGCTGCTGCTTAACCTGCGCCAGACGCGGCATCAGCAGGTGCGCGAAAATCCACAGCTTGTCGGCGGTCGTGACGTCTGCTTTCAGATCTTCCAGGAACACCCAGCGCACCTGCGTCAGCTGTTCCGGCAGGTGCCACAGCTTGCCTTTATCCAGGAACTGGCGGGAGGTAAAGACGGTGTTGATTTGCGCCGCGGTAATCGCGCTGGAGAGCCCTTTCACGCCCGCCGTGTAGTTCATCATCGCCGGAATGCGGCCCCGGGAGACGGCACCAAAGATCACCGCCGCGCTGATACCCGCGTTTGGCAGCATCAGGCCGATCTTTTCACCCTGTTTGCTGTATTTTTCCAGGATACGCCCGACAAACAGCGTTTTGGTCAACAGCTTACGGTAGGTATCCGGCGTAAAGTTGATGTCTTCAATGCAGTTTTTCTTCGCACCGTAGCGATACTGGGCCGACAGCAACGATTCATACAGCGTCTCGCGCGGGCGAACGGCCATGCGCGCTTCCATCATAATCTGGTGCAGCATTTCCCCGGCGATTTTACGGCGGTCGCGCGCACGCGGCGCCTCGGGCATCGGCAGTGACGTCGGCGGTAATATATGCAGCGTAATTTTCGGGAACAGACGCTGCTTCACCAGCCCTTTCAGACGACTGAAAAAGGTCAGCTCAGCCCCGTCGATGCGTAGCGGCACGACGGTGGCCTGAGACTTCGCCGCGACAAAACCGGCCCCATCGTAAATTTTCATCAGGGAGCCCGTCACTGAAATCCGCCCTTCCGGGAAGATAACCACCGGACGCCCCTGCCCAATCAGACGCACCAGATGTTTAATCATCATCGGTTTGGTTGGATCGAGCGGGACAAAATCAATCAGCGGTTTGAGCCAGCGCATGTACCATTTTTCACTGATGGAGCTGTACACCGCGAAGACGGGCCGCACGGGCAAAAACAGCGCCAGCAATACGCCATCAAGAAAAGAGACGTGATTCGGTGTGATAAGAACACGCTCGCCATAGAGTGCCTGCGTATCGCCAGTCACGCGGATGCGAAACAGGACACGAAACAGTGTGCGGAAGAACCCAAAAAGCATTTCAACTCCCTTTGCCAGCCAGTGTGAAAGGTATAAATGGTGGCAGATTACACGAGAAGTAGTGAGGGAGCGATAGCAAAAACAGAGGCGAAAAAAAACCTGCGCATCCGCGCAGGTTGGTGCAAGAGAAGAGTACGAAAACGTACCAGGAATTCTCACCAATCAATACCTCTGGGATCTTGATTGTGGCCTCCGGCGACAGGCTTCGCCAGCGGGAAAACGCAAGGGAATGAGCCGAAGTGCAACCAGGTGTGAATATTCTCTTTTGCTGTTACAGGTTGAACTTACAGGCAAAAAAAAACCTGCGTAAAACGCAGGTTGGTGTAAATCGTGTTAATCAACCGAAGTTGATTCCACCTATCAATACCTCTGGGATCTCGACTCTAGCAATTCATAACGCATCGTTGCTAACGGACAATCGCAACAGCCTGAGGCAAAGTGTAACTAAAGGTTCAGATTACCATTATTCAGACATGACTGGCCGTGTAACGATTACACCGCGAGGGATGTTCTGCTTCACGTTTGCAGAGGACGCTCACCCGCTCCCCTTGAATGCGCGCCGCTTTTCCGCAACACTAGTTAGTGTGTAAACGCTTACCCCTATAAGAAGGTATTGAATGGCGACAATTAAGGATGTGGCTCGTCTGGCCGGTGTTTCCGTCGCGACCGTCTCCCGCGTAATCAACAACTCCCCTAAAGCGAGTGATGCATCGCGCCAGGCCGTGCAGGACGCCATGGAAAACCTGAATTATCACCCTAACGCCAACGCGCGCGCCCTTGCCCAGCAGTCGACAGAAACCATCGGGCTGGTGGTCGGGGATGTATCCGATCCGTTTTTCGGTGCGATGGTCAAAGCCGTAGAACAAGTCTCTTATCACACCGGAAATTTCCTGCTGATTGGTAATGGCTACCACAATGAACAGAAAGAGCGCCAGGCCATTGAGCAGCTGATCCGTCATCGCTGTGCGGCACTGGTGGTCCATGCCAAAATGATCCCCGACGCCGAGCTGATCCATCTGATGAAACAGATGCCGGGGATGGTGATTATCAACCGTATTATTCCCGGTTTTGAAACCCGCTGCGTGGCGCTCGACGACCGTTACGGCGCATGGCTCGCAACCCGTCACCTGATCCAGCAGGGCCATACCCGAATTGGTTATCTGTGCTCCAACCACCCAATTTCCGATGCGGAAGATCGCCTTCAGGGCTATTACGACGCGCTGCGCGAAGCCGGTCTGCCCTGCAACGATCGTCTTGTGGCGTACGGAGAACCGGATGAGAGTGGCGGCGAGCAGGCGATGACCGAGCTGCTGGGACGCGGGCGGAATTTCACCGCCGTGGCCAGCTATAACGACTCCATGGCCGCCGGCGCAATGGGCGTGCTGAATGATAACGGGATCGACGTCCCGGCAGAAATTTCGCTGATTGGCTTTGATGATGTGCTGGTGTCGCGCTACGTGCGCCCTCGCCTGACCACCGTGCGTTACCCGATTGTAACCATGGCAACGCAGGCGGCAGAACTGGCGTTAGCGCTGGCCGAGCATCGCCCGCCGCCGGAAATTACCCACCTGTTCAGCCCAACCTTAGTGCGCCGTCACTCGGTGGTATCGCCCGCGGAAGCCGTGAGCGAACAGCGATAGAGATGGACGGTTTTATCCGGGTATTCCAGCGCATCGCCGATGTAGTGCCAGCCGTAACGTTCGTAGAAGTCGCGGCAGGCAGACCAGAGATGAAGCTCGTGATACCCGGCGCGTCGCGCGTAGCCGATAACATGCTGCTGAAGTTTTCCCGCCAGCCCGTTTCCCCGGGCGGCTTCATCGACATACAGCGCAGCCAGCCAGGGGTGGAGATCCTGTCGGGAAATTAAATCGCAACGCCACAGCCCAACGGTGCCCAGCAGCTGGTCATCCTCAACGGCAATAAAGGTGAGCGGTAACTCGCCCGGCGTCAGGCTATGCTCGACAATGCTCTGGAAAAAGGCACGCGGCATACCTTCACCAAACGCGTACCAGATCCAGTCGATCACCTGCTGTGTAAACTGCGGCGCAGCGTGAAGCGGCAGTATATTCACACCAGCTTCCCCTGGAAAAGAGGGACCGATTCGAAGAGATAGCCGTCGAAATCGGGTGCGTCTTCGTCTGACAGCTCAAGCAGGCTCTTTTTGACGTTTTCAAGATGCTGGAACATCGCCTGCCACGCCCCCATCACGTCGCGGCGGCGGAGCGCAGCGAGAATGGTTTGCCTGTCGCCGAGCCATTTCAGCCGCCATGCGCGGCTGGCGATGTGGCCGTTGAATTGCTGCCACAGTGGGCTGCTGTCCATGTGATGCCAGACGCTTTCAACGGTCGCCAGCAGCATCTGGTTTTGTGTGGCCCCCGCCAGTACCAGGTGGAACATTTTGTTGTTGTCCTGGCTGCGATCGTCGGCGGCAATCGCCCGTTGCTCCTGCTCGATGATGCGGCGCAGGTTGTCGATATCCGCCCGCGTCGCCATTTTTGCGGCAAAGGCGGCAATGTTGCTTTCAAGCAACTGACGCGCCTGGAGAATTTCAAACGGCCCCACGTCACTGTTCAGAAAACGCTCTTCCTCGTTTTCATGCTCCTCCGGAATGCGCATCACGTACACGCCAGACCCCTGGCGAATATCCACCGTCCCCTGAAGCTCAAGCATCAGCAGCGCCTCGCGCACAATAGTGCGGCTCACGCCATACGTCTCGGCGATGTTGCGCTCCGGCGGCAGACGCGATCCCACGGGATAATGCCCCTGGATAATCTGCGCCCGTAAATCCTCGCCAATCTCCTGGTACTGTTTTTTTTCCGGCAGGATGACAGCCTTATCCACGTTTTCACCTGTGTTTTTCAGTTAATGCGCGGGCCGGACGTCCTCCCGGCCAGTTTGTGCGCTATTTTACCAGAAGGCTTACTTCCATTCATCGTCTACCCTGAGCGTCAGCACACGCTCATCGCGCAGCTGGCGGAACCAGGACGCCGATTTCTTTGCCCGCCGTGCGCGATGGTTTTCAAGGTCGATCTCAATAAGCCCGTAGCGGTTTTTGAACGCGTTCATCGGCGAGACATTGTCGGTGAAGGCCCACAGCATATAACCGTGACAGTTTGCCCCCGCCTCCCGCGCCAGCAGCGTGTAGTAGAGATGTTCGCTGATAAACGCGATGCGGTACGTGTCATCGATAATGCCGTCGCGATTGCGAAACTGCGCTTCGTTCTCCACACCCATCCCGCTTTCCGCTACAAACCAGTCAATGTTGCGATAGTCGTTTTTAATCCGCATCGCCATGTCGTAAATAATGCGCGGGAAGATCTCCCAGCCGCGGGAGGTGTTCATCCTCCGCCCCGGCAGCTCGAACGGCTCGTAGTAATACGCCGGGTGGAACGGCGTCTCCGGGTGCCAGGCGCGGGACGGGGCTTTGACGCGATGCGGGTAATAGAGGTTAATGCCCAGCTCGTCGACGGTGTTGTCGGCAATCAGCGCCAGCTCGTCAGCCGTGTAGTCCCACTGCACCTGATGCTGCGCCAGCAGGGTAAAGAGCGCCTGCGGATAGCGCCCGTGCACCAGTGGGTCGAGAAAGACGCGGTTGTAGAACAGATCGTACATCTCTGCCGCTCGCACGTCATGCGGTGCGCGCGAGCGTGGATAGGTCACTTCCGGGTTAAGAATACAACCCACTGAGCCGTCATACCCTTTCTCGCGAAACAGCTTCACCACTTTCGCCGTCGCCAGCACTTTATGGTGGTTCCACTGCATCCAGGTGCTGGTGTTCTGCTCATAGGGCCAGCGCAGTGCGTCAAGGTAGACGCGCGTCTGGACCACAATCGGCTCGTTGAAGGTAAACCAGCGGGTGACTTTGCCGTGAAAGCGCTCAAACACTTTTTCCGCATAGCGAACGAACAGCTCGACGACGTGCTTCGACGCCCAGCCGCCGTAGGTTTCCAGCAGCACGCCCGGCAATTCGTAGTGTTCCAGGCAGATCATCGGCTCAATGCCCTGACGGTGCATTTCATCGAACAGCGCGTCGTAATAGGCGGCGTACTCTTCATCTACGGTGGCGTTTTCATAGTCGGTCAAAAAGCGCGACCAGTTGATCGAGGTGCGATAGTGCGTCAGGCCCGCCTGCTTCATCAGCGCCACGTCTTCACGGAAGCGATTAATAAAGTCGGTTGCCACCGCCGGGCCATAGCCGTTGTGCCAGACGTGACGATCGTTCTTGTACCAGAGATCGATCCACGAATCCTGCCCCGGCTTTTTGCCGCTCCAGCCCTCGGTCTGCCAGGCCGATGCCGCCGCGCCCAGCATAAAATCCTGCGGTATAGTTATCTGTTTTATGCTCATCCGGTCCTCATGCGTTATCGGTGGCTTGTTGCAGCGCGGCCTGCTCTGCGCGGCGTGAGGCAATTTTCACAAACGGCAGATAGATAATCACCGCGGTCACGATGCAGATAAACTGGGTGATCACCGCCCCCATGGAGCCCGCGGTTGACAGCCAGGCGTTGATCAGCGGCGGCGTGGTCCAGGGCACCATCACCACGGCTTTCCCGGCAAATCCGGTCACGGTGGCAAAGTAGCCAATCGAGCCCGTCACCAGCGGCGTGATGATGAACGGGATAGCCAGGATCGGGTTGAGCATGATTGGCATCCCGAAGATCACCGGCTCGTTGATATTAAAAATACCCGGGCCGATGGAGAGCTTAGCGATCTCCTTCATCTCTTTACGTTTGGTGGCAATCATGACGGCGATCAGCAGGCCGATGGTCAGGCCGGAGCCGCCGATGCTCATATAGACGTCCCAGAACGGCATGGTGATGATGTTTGGCACCTCTTTGCCCTGCTCGAACGCGCTCATGTTAACGGTGATTGCCCCCAGCAACAGCGGCTCGCGGATCGGCTTGATCATCTGGTTGCCGTGAATACCAATCACCCAGAACAGCTGGGCGACAAACATCAGCAGCAGGATCCCCGGCAGGCTTTGCACCACGCGCTCCAGCGGCTGTTGCACCACCTGGTAAACCGCGTCGTAGAGATACATGCCGGTAATCTGATGAAACACGAAGCCAAAGGTGGCGATGGCAGTGGTGGTGATAATGGCCGGGATCAGCGCAGAGAACGACGCGGCGACGTTCGGCGGCACCGTGTCCGGCATCCTGATTTTCAGCCCCTTGCGGTTTTCCAGCCAGCAGTAAATCTCCACTGACAGGATGGCGATAAACATGCCGAGGAACAGGCTGCGGGTATCGGAGAACTGGCGCAGCAGCACGTCTTTCACCACGTGCATCTCGCCGTCCACCAGCATTTCCACCGTGGTTGGCGTCACGCAGATAAAGCAGATCACCGCCAGCAGGCCGGGGAACAGGGACTTAATGCCGTTAATACGCCCCAGCTCAATGCCGATTAAAAACACCGCACCGATGTTGAGAAAGTTAAGCGTGGCATAGTTGAGCGCGCTGGTGATCGGCTTTAACGCCGCCAGAAACGACAGCGACTGAAAGCTCGCCAGGCCGTTTTTCGGATCCAGCACCATATTGGAGATCAGTACCGAGAACGCCCCCACAATGATGACCGGCATTAAGGTAATAAACGCAGACTTGATCGCCTGGATATAGCGATAGCTGTTGAACGTGGTGGCAAAACTGCCCAGAGCGTCGATCAGTTTTTCCTGAAATGCCATAGGGTAATACCTCAGTAAAAGGGCTTTTATTGAATAAGATGGACAGCCGGATACTATTGGTATGCCAAAAATAGCGCCCACAGGCGCTTTGTTCTGTGATTAAGCTCTCAATGAGGTAAGAGGTATTCCAGATTGCGATTTATCACCATTTTGGCATGCCAATGACAGGCATTTATCCCGCTGGCGAGGATCGTTACCGAAAAGCGTGATCGTTATGGGGTTTTGCCCTTCCCACGTCGCTTATGCGCCGGATGGTCTGTGTTAAACTGCAAACCATTACGTGGAAACAGGAATTTCGAATGGCAACAATGCTGGATGTCTCACTGCGTGCGGGCGTGTCGAAGGCCACCGTTTCGCGCGTGCTGAACGGCACAGGTCAGGTTAAAGAGAGCACGCGTCAGCAGGTATTTCGCGCGATGGAGGAGCTGGGCTATCGTCCGAACTTTCTCGCGCGTTCGCTGGCTAACCAGACCAGCAACAGCATTGGTCTTGTCGTCTCGACGTTCGACGGTTTTTACTTTGGTCGTTTGCTACAGCAGGCGTCACGGCAGACCGAAAAGCACGGAAAACAGCTGATTGTTACCGACGGTCACGACGCCCCTGAACAGGAAGAACAGGCGGTGCAGATGCTCGCCGACCGCAAGTGCGACGCCATCGTGCTGTACACGCGATACATGAGCGAAAAGACGATCCTGAAGCTGATCAACAGCGTGCAGACGCCGCTGGTGATCATTAACCGTGAAGTGAGCCAGGCGGCGGATCGCTGCGTCTTCTTTGAACAGCAGGACGCGGCCTTCAAAGCGGTGGATTACCTGATAAGCCAGGGTCATCGGGAGATCGCCTGTATCACCGTCCCGATCCACACCCCAACGGGTAAAGCGCGGCTGATGGGCTACCGTAAGGCGCTGGAGAAGCACGGTATTCGTCTCGACGAGCGGCGGATTAAATACGGCGATGCAGGCATGACGCGGGGTTACGAGCTGTGCAAGGAGCTGATTGCGGAAAAGACATCGTTCAGCGCCCTGTTTGCCTGTAATGATGATATGGCCCTGGGCGCCTCCAAAGCATTACACCAGGCCGGGCTGAAGATCCCGCAGGATATTTCGCTGTTTGGTTTTGACGATGCCCCCAGCGCAAAGTGGCTGGAGCCTGCCCTGTCGTCGGTATATTTGCCGATCGACAACATGATCGTCACGGCAATCGACCAGGCGATCCGGCTGGCAAAAAACCAGCCGGTTGAAGCGATCCCGCCGTTCACCGGCACGCTGGTGTTACGCGATTCGGTGACAACAGGGCCGTGGTTTAATCAGACCAGCTCTAACGCCAGCAGCTCCTGAATGGTCTGGCGACGGCGAATCAGCCGCGCCACGCCGTTATCAAACAGCACTTCCGGCAGCAGCGGGCGGCTATTGTAGTTGGAAGACATAGACGCCCCGTACGCACCGGTATCATGCAGCACCAGATAATCTCCCGGTTTTACCTCTGGCAGCGAACGGGTTTCGACTTTCCCGCCTTCCTGCTGAGTAAAGACGTCACCGGATTCACACAGCGGGCCGGCAACAACGGTCTCGATGCGCGGCGCGTTGACCAGATCGCGGCCATCGGCGGCAAGCGCGGTAATGTGATGATAGCTGCCGTACATGGACGGGCGCATCAGGTCGTTGAAGCCAGCATCAATCAGCACAAAGTGACGGCTTCCCATCTCCTTCACGCTCCGCACCTGCGCCACCAGCACGCCAGCTTCGGCGACCAGGAAACGACCCGGCTCAATCTCCAGCTTCACCGCATGGCCCAGATGGGCAGCGATCCTGTCACGCGCGGCGCTCCACAGGCCGTAATAGTGATCCGTGTCGATCGCCTCTTCTCCTTCGCGGTAAGGGATCGAAAGCCCTCCCCCGGCGGAGATCGCCTCCAGATCCTGACCAAAATCGATAACCTGACGCACCATTGCGCCACAGACCTGCTCAAGATGGCCATAATCCACGCCGGACCCGATATGCATGTGAATGCCCACCAGCTTGAGGTTGTAGCGTTGTAAAACCTCCAGCGCCGCAGGCATATCGGCATACCAGATCCCGTGTTTACTGTTTTCGCCCCCGGTGTTGGTTTTCTGACTGTGGCCGTGACCAAAGCCCGGGTTGACGCGCAGCCAGACGCGATGGCCAGGAGAGACCTGCCCAAGCTGTTCCAGCATATCCACCGAACCAGCATTGACCGGGATTTGCAGCTCGTGCACGCGCGCCAGCGTGGCGTCGTCTATCAGGTCAGCGGTGAAGACGATCGCGTCGCTGTCGGCTTTCGGATCAAACCCGGCCGCCAGCGCACGTTCGATCTCACCCAGCGATACGGAGTCAACCTTCACGCCCTGCTCGCGCATCAGGCGCAGAATATGAATATTGGAGCAGGCCTTCTGCGCAAAACGCACCACGTCAAACTGATGCAGCGCGGCGATCTTCTCGCGGACAATCTGCGCATCGTAAACCCACACCGGACAGCCGAATTCGGCAGGCAGGCGCAGCAGGTTATCGGCGTTTAAATCGGTTTCGGTCTGGTTGAGCGGGCGTGGCATGGTCGTCTCCGGAAATCTGTTTTTTATCATTACGCCATAGCCTGAAGAGAATAAAAAATATCGTTTTATCGTGAGTCTATGCAAAAATGATATGGAACACGCTCAGCCATCAGGTGCCCTATGCCCGCCGTTAACCTACGCCATATCGAGATTTTTCATGCGGTGATGACCACCGGCAATCTCACTGAAGCCGCGCACATGCTGCACACCTCGCAGCCGACGGTCAGCCGCGAGCTGGCGCGTTTTGAGAAAGTGCTGGGGCTGAAGCTGTTTGAACGCACCCGCGGCAGGCTGCATCCAACGGTGCAGGGTTTACGTCTGTTTGAGGAGGTTCAGCGCTCCTGGTACGGGCTGGACAGGATCGTGAGCGCGGCAGAGAGCCTGAGGGAGTTCCGCCAGGGCGAACTGTCCATCGTCTGCCTGCCGGTCTTTTCCCAGTCATTCCTGCCGGTACTGTTACAGCCGTTTCTGGCCCGCTATCCGGAGGTCAGCCTGACCATCGTGCCGCAGGAGTCGCCGCTGCTGGAGGAGTGGCTTTCGGCCCAGCGCCACGATATGGGTCTGACCGAAACCCTCGTCACGCCAGCGGGAACGGAACGCACGGAGCTGCTGTCGCTGGATGAGGTCTGCGTGCTGCCTGCCAGCCACCCGCTTGCCCACAAAACGGTGCTGACACCGGCGGATTTTCACGGTGAGAACTATATCAGCCTGTCGCAGACCGACAGCTACCGGCAGCTTCTGGATGGCCTGTTTGCCGAACATCAGGTGAAGCGGCGGATGGTGATGGAAACGCACAGTGCGGCGTCAATTTGCGCGATGGTGCGCGCGGGCGTGGGTATTTCGGTGGTGAACCCGCTCACGGCCATGGACTACGCCAGCAGCGGCGTGGTTCTGCGCCGTTTTAGCGTTTCCGTTCCCTTTACCGTGAGCCTGATCCGCCCGCTGCACCGGCCCGCCTCAGCGCTGGTTGATGCCTTTAGTGAACATCTGATTGCGCACGCGCGTCAGGTGGCGCTTCGCTTACCTGACCTGCAAAAACCTTTATGACAGCATAAACTCCACCGCATCCGCGGCATGGATGGCGGCGGTATCGAAGACCGGTATCGGGCTTCGGTCTGCCGGCACCAGCAGACCGATTTCGGTACAGCCGAAGATGACCCCTTCCGCTCCCTGCTGCGCCAGTTTCTCTATCACGCTGACGTACCAGGCGCGCGAAGCTTCGCTGAAGGTGCCCAGACACAGCTCATCAAAAATAATCTGGTTAATGCGCGCCCGGTCAGCCTCCTCCGGGATCAGGCTTTCAATCCCGAACTGGCTGCTCAGCCGCCCGCGGTAAAAATCCTGTTCCATGGTGTAGCGCGTCCCCAGCAGCGCCACGCGCGTCATGCCGGCGGTACGTATGGCACGCCCGGTGGCATCCGCGATATGTAAGAACGGCAGCGAACAGCGGTCTTCAATGTGCGACGCCACCTTATGCATGGTGTTGGTACACAGCAGAATACCCTGCGCGCCCGCACGCTCCAGCCCGAGCGCGGCGTCCGCCAGTATCTGCCCCGCTTTGTCCCACTCCCCGCTCGACTGGCAGGCTTCTATTTCATGGAAATCCACGCTGTGCAGCAGCAGGCTGGCCGAATGCAGACCGCCCATACGCTGTTTAACGCCTTCATTAATCAGGCGGTAGTACGGGATCGTTGATTCCCAGCTCATGCCCCCTAACAGACCGATCGTTTTCATCTTTCCTCCTGTGCGTTTCACCCAGTGAAGCAAACTTGTGATCGCCTTTCCAGTTATTTGGCTAAACGTTTCCTTTTCTCGGCGGGTGAGATAAGTTAATTGAAACAATGTTTCATTACATAACAGGGCGAAAATATGTTTATTTTCCATAAAGAGACCACGCTTGAGGATCTGGGCAACGGCGTGACGCGTCGTATTCTGGCGCACGACGGCAGGATGATGGCGGTGGAAGTGAATTTCGAGGAAGGCGCGATTGGCCCGATGCATAACCACCCGCATGAGCAACTCACCTACGTTCTCTCGGGGGAATTTGAGTTCACCATTGGCGAGGAGAAGCATGTGGTGACCGCGGGCGACACCCTCTATAAAGCGCCGCACGTGATGCACGGCTGCGTTTGCCTGAAACCCGGCACCCTGCTGGATACCTTTACGCCGGTACGCGAAGATTTCCTGAAATAAAAAAAGGCGCTCAGTTGAGCGCCTTTTTTGATGTTATTCCGTTACCGGCTCAGGAAGTTGTTCCGGCAGCGGGTTGCGGGTGCTCATAGCCTCGCGCAGCAGCACGCTGCCACAGGCGAACAGTCCACCCAGAATACACGCCAGCAGCACGATGAGGGCTTTGCCCGGGCCATCTTTTTTCACCGGCATAGAAGGTGAAAGCTGGTATTTGAACGGCTCCAGGCTCACATCTTCGAAGGAGAGTTTTTGCAGCTGTGCCAGATAGTATTCGCGGTTCTGGAAATCGGCGTTCAGCTCAGAAACGTCCTTGAGATTTTTTTCAATCTGCAATTTCTGCGCAATCCCGTCCGCACCGAGGGCGACGGAATAATCCGGATCGTCTTTCACCGCCTGTCCATTGCTGTAAACCGGCTTTTTGATCCCAGCCGCGTTCGCCACTTCCAGCGAGTAGTTCAGGCGTTGCAGGTTGGTATTGTGGATATTGGTCAGACGGACCCGATCCAACTCCAGCTGCTGCTGTACCGTTTTGGTTCTCAGGATCAGCTGATCGCGAATGTTTTGCATGGTCTCCTGCTCGACGATGCGGGAGATGTACTGAATGTAACCATTCAACACTTTCTGCGCATCCTCTGCCGTTGGGGCTGTGAAGCTTAACGTCCAGGAGAGGTATGGTGCTTTATCGGCATTTTTTTCCTGCGTGTTATCAACAGCCTTCATCTTTTCGGCAATATTGACCACCGCGCGGTGCAGCTCCAGCGGGTCAACCTCAGCGCCATCGAGCTGAGCCATCACGTAAGGTGAGCTCTTCATGTACTCTTCAAGCAGAGACTGGGACTGAAACTTTTTGATAAACAGATTAAACACATCCGCACGGGTAATTTTCACGTCGACATCAAGCACCTGGAGCGCCACCATCATCTGGCGCAGCGAACTCCACTGCGTCTGTTCCGCGGGCGTAATGACCGCTTTACTGGTCCATTTTTGCGGTATCAGAAAGGCGATTGCCAGGCCGACCAGTGCAAATGCAAAGACAATGGTGATGATGCGTTTTTTTGCTGCCAGCAGGACGTCCAGCAGACCCAGAAGATCTATTTCTTTAGCGCTGACCGCCGGGGGAGCATAGTGAGGAAAATTGAGATCCGTATGTTTTTTGAAATCCATCGCTGACATAACTGTTCTTCTTTTAAGGATGCAGTGAAATTCTGCCTGACTGGTTCCGGTGTAACAAATCATACAAGAATGTAAGAATTATCTGAATGACGAATTGGTACATCTGTAGACCTGCTATCAGATCTGGTAGTTAGCCACGCTGCGTGACTATTGTTATTCCTGCTCCCCTTTTGCTTCATTATCTCTTCCTCATGGGCCGCGGCGAACGTCCGTGGAAAGTCAAAAATGCCACCTCCCTCACTATATTGAAACAGCGTTTCGACGCTGATCACATTTCCACCATTAAGCGAATGACGCAGAAATAAATCGCAATAATATAAAATAAAACGATGTTTTAGTATACAAGAACACCGGTTCAGCTCTTTTGAAACCCGAAGCGCTTACACCACGACGAAAGACAAAAAAGCGTTAAAAAACAAACGTAGGTTTTGCCGTTGCCAGACGTTGCACCCTGAATTTCAGCTCCCATGCCGCGCATCGCAGGCCTGGGAAAATGTAACAAAGCAGATTTCGTATTAAACCATTGATTGCCAGGTAGGTATGTATGAATGAAAACAAGCTGCTGGGGCTCGCATGGATATCACCCTATATCATCGGGCTGATACTCTTTACGGCATTCCCCTTCGTCTCATCGTTTTTCCTCAGCTTTACGGATTACGATTTGATGAGTCCGCCGGTGTTTAACGGCATCGAAAACTATCGCTACATGTTTACCGAAGACACGCTCTTCTGGAAATCCATGGGCGTGACCTTTGCCTATGTATTTTTAACCATCCCGCTAAAGCTCGCCTTTGCATTAGGAATTGCCTTTGTCCTGAACTTTAAATTACGCGGCATCGGCTTTTTCCGAACGGCCTACTATATTCCGTCGATCCTCGGCAGCTCCGTCGCCATTGCCGTATTGTGGCGCGCCTTATTTGCCATCGATGGCCTGCTGAACAGCTTTATCGGCGTTTTTGGCTTTGATCCGGTGAACTGGCTGGGCGAGCCGTCGCTGGCGCTGATGTCCGTTACCCTGCTGCGCGTCTGGCAGTTCGGTTCCGCGATGGTCATCTTCCTGGCCGCGCTGCAAAACGTACCGCAGTCCCAGTATGAAGCGGCAATGATCGATGGCGCATCGAAATGGCAGATGTTCATGAAGGTGACCGTGCCACTGATTACGCCGGTGATCTTCTTCAACTTCATCATGCAGACCACGCAGGCGTTCCAGGAATTTACCGGGCCGTACGTGATTACCGGCGGCGGGCCAACCTATTCGACCTATCTGTTCTCGCTCTACATCTACGACACCGCCTTTAAGTATTTCGATATGGGCTATGGCGCGGCGCTGGCGTGGATCCTGTTCCTGGTGGTGGCCGTCTTCGCCGGTATCGCCTTTAAGTCGTCGAAATACTGGGTGTTCTACTCCGCCGATAAAGGAGGCAAAAATGGCTGATATTCAACAACTCTCCACGGCAAGAAGCGTCGCCGAACGCGAAGTGGCCCGCACGCTGCGCAGAGAGAAAATCAACGCCTCCGTTCGCTATGTGATTCTGCTGGTTGTCGGCCTGCTGATGCTTTACCCGCTGGTGTGGATGTTCTCCGCGTCGTTCAAACCGAACCACGAGATCTTCACCACACTGAGCCTGTGGCCTGCCCACGCCACCTGGGATGGTTTCGTAAACGGCTGGAAAACCGGCACCGAGTACAACTTCGGCCATTACATGCTGAACACCTTTAAGTATGTGATCCCGAAAGTGATCCTGACCATTATCTCCTCCACCATCGTGGCGTACGGCTTTGCCCGCTTCGAGATCCCGTGGAAGAAGTTCTGGTTCGCCACGCTCATCACCACCATGCTGCTGCCCAGCACCGTGCTGCTGATCCCGCAGTACCTGATGTTCCGTGAAATGGGCATGCTCAACAGCTATATGCCGCTGTACCTGCCGCTGGCCTTCGCCACTCAGGGGTTCTTCGTCTTCATGCTGATCCAGTTCCTGCGCGGCGTCCCGCGTGACATGGAAGAGGCGGCGCAGATTGACGGCTGTAACTCCATTCAGGTGCTGTGGTACGTGGTAGTGCCGATCCTGAAACCGGCCATTATCTCCGTCGCCCTGTTCCAGTTCATGTGGTCCATGAACGACTTTATCGGGCCGCTGATTTACGTCTACAGCGTGGATAAATACCCCATCGCACTGGCGCTGAAAATGTCCATCGATGTCACCGAAGGCGCGCCGTGGAACGAAATTCTGGCAATGGCGAGCATCTCCATTCTGCCATCCATCATTGTCTTCTTCCTGGCACAGCGCTACTTCGTACAGGGCGTCACCAGCAGCGGAATTAAAGGTTAAGAGGGAAATACCATGGCTGAAGTTATTTTCAACAAGCTGGAAAAGGTCTACTCCAACGGCTTTAAAGCGGTACACGCTATCGATCTTAAAATTGCTGAAGGGGAATTCATGGTGATCGTCGGCCCATCCGGCTGCGCCAAATCCACGACACTGCGCATGCTGGCGGGGCTCGAAACCATCAGCGGCGGCGAGGTGCGCATTGGCGACAAGATCGTGAACAACCTCGCGCCGAAAGAGCGCGGTATTGCAATGGTGTTCCAGAACTATGCTCTCTATCCGCACATGACGGTGCGCGAGAATCTGGCCTTTGGTCTCAAGCTGAGCAAACTGCCGAAAGATCAGATTGAGTCTCAGGTGAATGAAGCTGCCAAAATTCTTGAACTGGAAGAGCTGCTCGACCGCCTGCCGCGCCAGCTTTCCGGCGGCCAGGCGCAGCGCGTGGCGGTAGGCCGTGCGATTGTGAAAAAACCGGATGTATTCCTGTTCGATGAGCCGCTTTCAAACCTCGACGCCAAACTGCGCGCTTCGATGCGTATTCGTATTTCCGACCTGCACAAGCAGCTGAAGAAATCCGGAAAACCGGCGACCACCGTTTACGTGACACACGACCAGACCGAAGCGATGACCATGGGCGACCGCATCTGCGTGATGAAGCTCGGCCATATCATGCAGGTGGATACGCCGGACAACCTCTACCACAGGCCGAGGAACATGTTCGTGGCGGGCTTTATCGGCGCGCCGGAGATGAATATACGCAAAAGCGTGCTGGTCGAAAAAGCGGGCCAGCTGCACATCGCCATTGGCGATGAAACCATGCCGCTGAACGCGGAGAAGCAGGAGAAAGTCGCGGCCTACGCGGGTCAGGAGATTTACTACGGCGTGCGTCCGGAATTTGTGTCGCTCTCTGATGAGCCCTTCCCGAACGGCGGCTGTAGCGGGGAGATGGTGCGCGTTGAGAACATGGGCCACGAATTCTTTGTGTACCTGAAGGTCGCGGACTACGAACTGACCGCCCGAATCCCGTCCGATGAAGCTAAACCAATGATTGATAAGGGGCTTCATCGTAAGGTGTATTTCACGTTTGAGATGAACAAGTGTCATATTTTTGACGCAAAAACTGAACAGAACCTCTCTCTCTGATGGAGTGATAAAAATGAAAAAAGTGCTTTTAAGCGCAGCAATCTCCGCGACCCTGGGTCTTACCGCTTTGCCATCGATGGCGCAGAATGTGGATTTACGGATGTCCTGGTGGGGCGGCAACGGCCGTCACCAGGTCACCCTGAAAGCGCTGGAAGAGTTCCATAAGCAGAACCCGGACATCAACGTGAAAGCGGAATACACCGGCTGGGATGGTCACCTCTCCCGTCTGACCACCCAGATTGCGGGCGGCACCGAGCCGGACGTAATGCAGACGAACTGGAACTGGCTGCCGATCTTCTCGAAAACCGGTGACGGCTTCTACGATCTGAACAAGATGAAGGACGTGATTGACCTGTCGCAGTTCGATCCCAAAGAGCTGCAAACCACCACCGTGGACGGCAAGCTGAACGGCATTCCGATCTCGGTGACGGCGCGCGTGTTCTACTTCAATGACGAAACCTGGAAAAAAGCGGGTATTGCGTACCCGAAAACCTGGGACGAGCTGATGGCGGCCGGTAAAACCTTCGAGAGCAAGCTCGGCAAGCAATACTATCCGGTGATCCTGGAGCATCAGGATACGCTGGCGCTGCTGAATTCGTACATGATCCAGAAGTACAACATTCCTGCGGTGGATGAGAAAACCAAAAAGTTCAGCTACACAAAGGAACAGTGGGTAGAGTTTTTCCAGACCTACAAAAAGCTGATCGACAGCCACGTCATGCCAGACACCAAATACTATGCCTCGTTCGGTAAGAGCAACATGTATGAAATGAAGCCGTGGATCCAGGGTGAATGGGGCGGCACCTACATGTGGAACTCCACCATCAACAAATATTCCGACAACCTGAAGCCACCGGCGAAACTGGAGCTGGGCAACTACCCAATGCTGCCGGGCGCCACCGACGCAGGTCTGTTCTTCAAACCGGCGCAGATGCTGTCGATTGGTAAGACGACCAAAAACCCAGAGGCGGCAGCGAAGCTGATTAACTTCCTGCTCAACAGCAAAGAAGGGGTCGATACGCTGGGTCTTGAGCGCGGCGTGCCGCTGAGCAAAGTGGCGGTGCAGTATCTGACCGAAGACGGCACCATTAAAGAGGACGATCCTTCCGTGGCGGGCCTGCGCCTGGCGCAGTCGCTGCCGGCGAAACTCACCGTCTCGCCATACTTTGACGACCCACAGATTGTGGCGCAGTTCGGTACCTCTTTGCAGTATATCGACTACGGGCAGAAAACCGTGGAAGAGACGGCCGCTGACTTCCAGCGTCAGGCGGAGCGTATTTTGAGACGTGCGATGCGGTAAAAACAAAGCCGGGTGGCGCTTCGCTTACCCGGCCTACACGGTATCGTAGGCCCGGTAAGCGAAGCGCCACCGGGCAATGACATTACACGCCGATATTACGTAGTTTCTCCCCTTTCATCAGCTTGCGTTCAATATGCTCCAGGGTCACGCCTTTGGTTTCCGGGATCAGCCAGAACGTCACGCCGATAAACGCCACGTTCAGCACCGTATACAGCCAGAAGGTGCCTGCCGCGCCAATCGCATCCAGCAGCGTCAGGAAGGTCGCGCCAATGATCATATTCGACACCCAGTTGGTGGTGGTGGAACAGGTGATACCAAAGTCGCGGCATTTCAGCGGCTGAATTTCAGAGCACAGGATCCACACCACCGGTGCGGCGCTCATCGCGTAACCGGCGATGCACATCATGGTCATGCCAACGGAGAGCCAGGAGAGGCCGCTTGACGCCGTGCCGTTATCGAACTGCATCAGGCAGTAACCAAGGATCAAGGTGCCGAGCGCCATTACGCTAAAGCCAATTTTCAGGGCCGGTTTACGTCCGGCCTTATCGACGGTGAACACCGCGATAAAGGTGGCGAACATAAAGGTCAGCCCCACCACCAGCGTGGCGATCATCTGCTGTTCGGTGGTGGTAAAACCAGCCATTTTAAAGATGCGTGGGGCGTAATACATGATGATGTTCATCCCCGTGAACTGCTGCATCGCCTGTAACAGCATGCCGAGGAACACCGCGCGGCGCACGTTGCGGTTCGCCTTAAACAGGGACCAGCCGCCCTGCTTCAGCTTCAGGCTTTCGCGGATTTCGTTCAGCTCTTCACGCGCTTTTTCAGACGTGTCGCGCAGCATGCGCAGCACCTCTTCCGCCTCCACGTGACGCCCTTTTTGCGCCAGCCAGCGCGGGCTGTTCGGCAGGAAAATGACTAACACAATCAGCAGCACCGCAGGCAGCGCCAGCACGCCAAGCATTGCCCGCCAGTTGCCGCTGTAGCTGAAGTACGTATCCGACAGGAATGCCAGCACGATCCCGAGCGTCACCATCAGCTGGTACATGCTGATCATTTTACCGCGCACGTTCTCGCTCGCCATTTCGGAGAGGTAAAGCGGCGCGGTGTAGGACGCGATACCTACCGCCACGCCCAGCAGCACGCGAGAAAGCAGCAGCACTTCAACGTTGGTGGCAAACGCCGAACCAAGAGAGCCAGCAACAAACAGGATCGCCCCGACCATCAGGCTGTATTTGCGCCCGAGACGGAACGACAGCCAGCCGTTAAACAGTGCGCCGATGGCCGCACCCAGCATCATGCTGCTCACCACCCACTCTTGCAGGCGGTTGCTTAACGTAAAGTGGTCGGTAATAAAGGGCAGTGCGCCCGCGATAACGCCGATATCCAGACCAAACAGTAAACCGGCTACGGCGGCCGCAACAGAAACAAACTGGTTCATGCGTCGGGTATCGCGCAGCGCAGCGGGCATAAGGGTAGAGTCATTTACAGATGTCATTGTTTCCTGCCTCAACAGCGAAATTCGTTAAGTGAAATTACGAGATACCGGGAGAAAGTGTCAGGCCGGAAATGGTGAAGATATGGATTATTTCGCTACGACACACCGATCTGTGATGGACATTACAATTTCAAATCAGGATGGTTTAACCTTATTTTTGATTAATTAGTTAATATTTAAGCAATAAATGTGTGACACTCGTCATTCATTCCTTTTCAGTATGGATTTTTCATCTTTAAGGATATGGATAAAGCCAATTTTGGCGCAAAAAAAACCTCTACCCGAGGGCAGAGGTTCTTTATTCGGGCTGACTTAACGTGCCAGCCAGCCGCCGTCTACGGCAACGGTGTAGCCGTTAATGTAGTCCGAAGCCGGGGACGCCAGGAATACAACCGGGCCCATCAGATCGCTCGGCAGACCCCAGCGACCCGCTGGAATACGCTCCAGGATTGCCGCGCTGCGCTCTTCATCCGCACGCAGCTGCTGGGTATTGTTGGTGGCCATGTAGCCCGGCGCAATCGCGTTGACGTTGATGTTGTGCTGCGCCCACTCGTTCGCCAGCAGACGGGTCACGCCCATCACGGCACTCTTCGATGCGGTGTAAGACGGCACGCGGATGCCGCCCTGGAAAGAGAGCATGGAGGCAATATTAATGATCTTGCCACCTTTCCCCTGAGCAATGAAGTGCTTCGCAGCCGCCTGGGACATAAAGAACACGCTCTTGATGTTCAGATTCATCACGTCGTCCCAGTCCGTTTCGCTGAAGTTAATCGCGTCTTCACGACGGATCAGGCCGGCGTTGTTGACCAGAATATCGATATGCCCAAACTCCGCCACCGCGCGATCCAGCAGCTCAGGGATCGCATCGATTTTGCGCAGGTCCGCGGTCAGGCTCAGGAAACGGCGGCCCAGCGCGGTGACGCGCTCGATGGTTTCCGTTGGCTCAACGATGTTAATCCCGACGATATCGCAGCCCGCTTCCGCCAGACCTAACGCCATACCCTGCCCCAGCCCGGTGTCACAACCGGAAACCACAGCCACTTTACCTTGCAGAGAAAATGCATCCAGAATCATGTTTGTTCCTTAATCGTTCAGCGCCTGTCAGCAACAGGCAGATGTATGCTTAACTGCCTGCGACTAGCGCAGATCCTTAACAGCGACGTGGTCCATGTCATCAAAGACCTGGTTTTCACCGACCATCCCCCAGATAAAGGTATAGGCTTTCGTTCCCACGCCAGAGTGGATGGACCAGCTCGGCGAAATGACTGCCTGCTCGTTGTGCATAACGATATGGCGCGTCTCCTGCGGCTGTCCCATCATGTGGAACACGCAGGCGTCTTCATCCATGTTGAAATAGAAGTAGACTTCCATGCGGCGCTCGTGGGTATGGCACGGCATGGTGTTCCACAGGTTGCCCGGCGCAAGCTCGGTCAGCCCCATGCTGAGCTGGCAGGTTTCCAGCACATCCGGAACAAAGTATTTGTTGATGGTGCGACGGTTGCTGGTGAGGTTATCGCCAAGGGTCACCGGGGCAACGTCCGCTGGCGTGACTTTTTTGGTTGGGTAAGTCGTATGAGCCGGGGCGCAGTTGTAGTAAAACTTCGCCGGTTTGCTGGCATCAATGCTGGCGAACACCACCTCTTTCGCGCCTTTGCCGACGTACAGCGCGTCGCGGTGACCAATTTCGTAGCACTGGCCATCGACGGTAATGGTGCCCGGCCCGCCGATGTTAATCACGCCCAGTTCACGGCGTTCGAGGAAGTAGCTCACGCCCAGCTGTTTGCCCACTTCACCGCCCACGGAGACGGTTTTCGCCACCGGCATAATCCCGCCCACAATAATGCGGTCAATATGGCTGTAGACCATGGTGTACTTGTCGGCTTCGAACACTTGCTCAACTAAAAACTCACTGCGCAGCCCCTGAGTATCCAGCATTTTAGCGTGCGCACTGTGGATGCTTTGTCTGACGTCCACGTAAACCTCCAGAATTGATCGTGCCCGAAGGCAAAGATAAATAACGAAACAATGTTCCGTTTTCGTGATGAACACATATTATCCCCTGACAACGGGGTTTTCAATTGCATTTAAAACAACGCTTCATTTTTTCTGCCTGTTTATGCCAGAAATGGAGTTTCGATCACGATAAATCTTTAAGACCCTCAATCTGGTTAATGAAAATGAGAAAGTGCGCTGTCAGTCACACATAATGAAACAACGTTTTGATAATTTATCACCTAGTTTTCAACCTACATTACGCGTTCAAAGGAGTGCATTATGGCTAAAGGTATGCGGGTCAAGCTGAACTATGAGGTCAGCCGCGATCCGGATACAGGCGTGGAAGTCACCCGCCTGACCCCACCGGAAGTAACCTGTCATCGCAACTACTTTTACCAGAAGTGCTTCTTTAACGATGGCAGCCACCTGCTGTTCGCCGGGGAGTTCGACGGTCACTGGAACTATTACCTGTTGGATCTGAAAAACGCCGAAGCGGTACAGTTGACCGAAGGCGCGGGCGATAATACCTTTGGCGGGTTCCTCTCTCCGGACGATAAATCCCTCTACTATGTGAAGAACGATCGCACCCTGCTGGAGGTGGATTTACAGACGCTGGCAGAGCGCGAAGTGTACCGCGTTCCGGAAGAGTGGGTCGGCTACGGCACCTGGGTCGCGAACAGCGACTGCACCAAACTGGTGGGTATTGAGATTGCCAGACGTGACTGGACGCCACTCAACGACTGGAAAATTTTCCACGACTTCTTCCACAAAGGGCCGCACTGCCGCCTGCTGCGCGTTGATCTGAAAACGGGTGAAAGCACCACCATTCATGACGAGAAGATCTGGCTGGGACATCCGATTTATCGCCCGTTCGATGACAATACCGTGGCCTTCTGTCATGAAGGGCCGCACGACCTGGTCGACGCCCGCATGTGGCTGATCAACGAAGATGGCAGCAACGTGCGGAAAGTGAAAACGCACGCGGAAGGTGAAAGCTGTACACATGAATTTTGGGTGCCGGACGGGTCCGCGCTGATCTACGTCTCTTATCTGAAAGGTCAGCAAGGGCGTACCATCTCCCGCTTCAACCCGGACACCGGCGTGAATGAAGCGGTAATGAACATGCCCGCCTGTTCGCATCTGATGAGCAACGTTGACGGCAGCATGCTGGTTGGCGACGGTTCCGGTACGCCTGTTGACGTGAAAGACACCGGCGGCTACACCATTGATAACGATCCTTATCTGTATGCCTTTGACGTGGCGAAGAAAGCTTATTACCGCATCGCCCGTCATGACACCTCATGGGCTACGGTGGCGAACAGCCGCCAGGTAACCCACCCGCATCCGTCCTTCACGCCCGACGAAAAAGCGGTGCTGTACAGTTCCGATAAAGACGGCAAACCGGCTCTCTATATCGCGAAACTCCCCGAGCAACCTGAAATGTTGCATGCCTGAATGAGTTAGTGTTTCTGTAACTGGCCTTGCCCTCCGATTCGGAGGGCTTTTTTTTGGGTGATTGCGCGGCGCTTTTTGCCGGGTGGCGCTTCGCTTACCCGGCCTACGAAAAAATGGATTGGAAAGAATGTGTAGGCCGGGTAAGCGTTAGCGCCACCCGGCGGTTTTTAGCGAAGGAACTGAATTATCAGAAGGAGTACGCCACACCTAAACGGAAACGGGTCTGGCGTTCGTCCGTGTCTTTAACCCCCACGTTCCCCACCTCCACATACGGTGCCCAGTTTTTATCCCATTTGTAGGCCAGTTTGGCGTTATATTCGTTGGAATAATCTTTATTATTATTTCGGGCCACGCCTTCAGAACTTTTCGCGTAAACATAGTTCAGCTCGGTACGCCAGTCACCTAATACCCAACCGACCCACGCATCGCCTCGGTTAACTTTATCATCGTCCTTATTTGAGCTTGACGGGTAGCGAGTATATTCGTAACGGTAACGCGCAGCCACGTAGAAGCCATTATCGAAGCTATATTGCACATGCAGATTCGGTTTATAAATGGTGCGACTGTCTGTGCTTTCAATCGTAAACGCAGGGGTCAGGGCGATATTGTCTGTCGCTTTCCAGCGCCAGCTAATCTGATCTTCGTGACCGTTCCCCACTACATCCGCGAATGGCTGATCTGCCTTGTCCCCGCCTGATTTCCACTTCGCCTCGACTGAAAAACCGAAGCCATTATCAAAGCGGTGCGAGACGGCAACACGGTCGGCATTCGAGCCGCTGTCAATATATTCGTGACGCAGATCGACGGTAACGGCGCTAGCCGCAAAAGAGGCACTAATAAGGGAAGCAAGGAGCAGAGATTTCTTAAACATGAAAAAACCCTCAATTAAAATAACGTTTCGTTTTTATGAAACTTGAGTTTATTTTTTATGCACCGTTATTTTAGTGACAAGGATCGAAATTATTTGTTTCATTTTTTTTGGCAAAGATCGACGTGAACCCCATCAACAAAAAAAGGGCATTAACCGTAAATTTCAGGGGGAAGATCACATTAAGCACTTCACAAAGCAAATAATTAACCGCGCAATAATTATTGCGGGCTTCAGAAAGAACGCAGAAGTGTTAAAAAAGGATTCTGCGGACACAAAAAAACCTCCCGTGGGAGGTTTTCTGTGCACAGAGAGGGGAAACTACCGTTCGATAGCCAGGGCCACCCCCTGCCCTCCGCCAATACAGAGCGTTGCGATCCCTTTTCGGGCGTTACGCTTTTTCATTTCGTGGACCAGCGACACCAGAATGCGGCAGCCGGAGGCGCCAATGGGATGACCCAGCGCAATTGCACCGCCGTTGACGTTGACCCGCAGCGGATCCCATTCCAGCATTTTCCCGACCGAGATCGCCTGTGCAGCAAAGGCTTCGTTGACCTCAATCAGATCCACATCGCTCAGCTCCCAGCCCGCCCGCTCCAGGCAGCGGCGCGTGGCATAGACCGGGGCGATCCCCATTAACGCAGGATCAACACCCACGCTGGCAAACGCTTTGATGCGCGCCAGCACCGGCAGCGCCAGCTCCTGGGCTTTGCTTTCACTCATCATCATCACCGCCGCCGCACCGTCGTTAATGGATGAGGCGTTGCCTGCCGTTACAGAACCGAGCGTTTCAAAGGCCGGATCGAGTTTTGCCAGCCCTTCTGCGCTGGCATCGGTGCGCGGCTGCTCGTCGGTATCGACGATGAGCGCTTCGCCGTTCTGGCGCTGGGTACTGACCGGGACAATTTCATCGCGAAAACGCCCGGAGTCGATCGCTGCACGCGCTTTTTGCTGTGAGCTGAGGGCATATGCATCCTGAAGCTCGCGGCTGATACCGTATTCCCGCGCCAGGTTTTCCGCCGTTACGCCCATATGGTAGTCGTTGAAGGCGTCCCACAGCCCGTCGTGAACCAGACTGTCAAGCAGCTGACTGTTCCCGAGCTGCGCGCCGGTCCGGCTGTCGGTCAGGACGTGCGGGGCGCGGCTCATATTCTCCTGCCCGCCGGCAATAACCACGTCCGCTTCACCGCACTGGATGGCCTGCGTCGCAAGATGGAGCGCTTTCAAACCTGAACCACAGACGTCGTTGATGGTAATTGCCGAAACGGTATTGGGCAGGCCCCCCTTCAGCGCTGCCTGGCGTGCAGGGTTTTGTCCCGCGCCAGCGGTCAGCACCTGGCCAAGGATCACCTCATCAATTTCATGTGCGGCAATCCCGCTGCGTTCCACCAGCGCTCTTACCACCACGCTGCCGAGATCAACCGCAGAGTGACGCGCAAGCGCTCCCTGAAAACAGCCGATAGCCGTACGTAACGCACCCACTATAACGACATCTTTCATCACGACCTCTGTGCAAAATGACATGACGATAGTAGAGGATTGTTATCAACAATTGACGCAAATGTTTAAAATTAGTGAGTTTAGTCACAGGATTATCGTGCGTCCTGCAAGTACTGGCGCAGCCAGCTTCCGGCGACGCCGGGCGGGGTTCGTTTGTTCCATACCAGATCGATGGCAATCGACCTCGGCCAGCCCGGCACGTTCAGCTGCACCAGCGATTTCGACGCGGCAAATTCGTCGACCAGCGCGCAGGGTAACGCGCACCAGCCAAAGCCCTGTACCGCCATACTCAGCAGTAACAGGTAATTCGGCGCAGACCAGACCGGCCCGCGCGCAAGGGGCGCTTCCCGTTCAAGATAGGTACTCAGCCGCAGCTCGCGCCAGCCATGCAGCTCGTCCGCCTGCGTCTCATGTTGCCCTGCCAGAGGATGTCCGGCAGAAACGTAAATAGCCATCCTTGTCTGCATAGGCAGACGGGTCGCGCCAATATCGGTCGGGTAGCTGTCGCGCGCTTCCGTCAGGCCAATTTGCGCCCGCTCCTTTTGCAGCAGATCGATCACGTCCTCCTCTTCCCCAATCAGGCACTCAAATTCCGTGTGCGGAAAACGCTGGTCGAACTGGCTCATCATCTGTTCCAGCACGGCCGGGTTAAGCGTATCGGAGAGAACAAAGGTAAAACGCGCCTCCGTTTGCGCCGTTAAGGATACGGCCAGCTCATCCAGGCGCGCGCTGGCGGCGAGTATCGACTGGACATAGCCCAGCACCTGTTCACCCTGGGCGGTCAACACCGGGTGACGCGCCGAGCGATCGAACAGCTCAAAGCCAAGGTCAGCTTCAAGGTTGGCGATGGAGGTGCTGATGGTGGACTGGCTTTTACGCAGCCGCCGTGCCGCAGCAGAAAACGAACCTGCGGCGACAGTTTCAACAAACGCGGTCAGTGCTTCGGGAGAATAACGCATGATGTATCTACTTTATCGATGGATACCATCTTTTATATATCACCTTAAACGATAAGAATAGACCGCATCAACGCCCATACTGGCGTCAATATGAGGTAAATATGCAACATCAGGATGCACTCCAACGTAAATTGCCGGAGCGGATCTTCCATGCCGTCTGTTTTGAAGGCATTGCTACGGCGATCCTCGCCCCGACGGCCGCGTGGCTAATGCAGCGCTCGGTGGTTGAAATGGGGGGTCTCACCATAATTCTGGCGACCACGGCAATGCTCTGGAACATTATCTATAACTTTGGCTTCGACCGTTTCTGGCCCGTCCAGCGGGTGAAGCGCACGGCGAAAGTGCGCGCCCTGCATGCGCTGGGTTTTGAATGCGGTTTTATTGTGATTGGCGTAACCATCGTTGCCGCCGTGCTGGGCGTGACGCTGCTCCAGGCCTTTACGCTGGAAATTGGTTTCTTCCTGTTCTTCCTGCCGTACACCATGCTCTACAACTGGGCGTACGACACCCTGCGGGAGAAAATCATCAAGCGCCGCCAGCAACGACGCGCCCTGGCAAGCGAATAACCTTCCGGCCGGAGACCTGCTCCGGCCCCCCCTGCGAAGCAACGGCGACCTCAACGCATAATTATGGTAAATTGCACTCCTTTTTGTTCGTTTTATAGTTGATACGTTGCTCTAATGTCGAAAATTTGGTCAAAAGAAGAGACTCTCTGGAGTTTCGCCCTCTACGGCACTGCCGTGGGCGCAGGAACCCTGTTCTTGCCCATTCAGCTCGGCTCTGCTGGCGCGATTGTCCTGCTGATCACCGCCCTTGTGGCGTATCCCTTAACCTACTGGCCGCATAAAGCGCTGGCGCAATTTATTCTGTCGTCGAAGACGAAAGGCAACGAAGGGATCACTGGTGCCGTTTCCCATTACTACGGCAAAAAGATCGGCAACCTCATTACCACGCTCTATTTTGTGGCTTTCTTTGTGGTGGTTCTGATTTACGCGGTGGCGATAACTAACTCACTCACTGAACAGCTGGCGAAACGGATGACGGTGGATACCGGCATGCGGATGCTGGTGAGTTTTGGCGTGGTGCTGATTCTGAATCTGATCTTCCTGATGGGGCGGCACATCACCATTAAGGTGATGGGTTTCCTTGTCTTTCCGCTGATCGCCTATTTCCTGTTTGTCTCGCTGTATCTGACGGGCAGCTGGCAGCCGTCGCTTCTGACGAGCCAGATGGCCTTCGACCAGCATACGTTGCACCAGGTGTGGATTTCGATCCCGGTGATGGTTTTCGCTTTTAGCCATACTCCGATCATCTCGACTTTCGCCGTGGACCGTCGCGAGAAATACGGTGAAGAGGCGATGGGTAAATGCAAAAAAATCATGAAAGTGGCGTATCTGATCATCTGCCTCAGCGTGCTGTTCTTTGTGTTCAGCTGCCTGCTTTCGATTCCACCGTCGTATATCGTGGCGGCAAAAGAGGAAGGGGTGACGATCCTGTCCGCGCTGTCGATGATGCCTTCGTCCCCGTCATGGCTGGGCATTTCCGGCATTATCGTGGCAATTATAGCGATGTCGAAATCGTTCCTCGGCACCTATTTTGGCGTGATTGAAGGTGCAACGGAAATTGTGAAATCGTCTCTGAATCAGGTGGGTGTGAAAAAAAGTCGCGCCTTTAACCGCGCGGTTTCGATTCTCGGCGTGTCGCTGATTACCTTTGCGGTCTGCTGCATCAACCCGAATGCGATCTCGATGATTTACGCCATCAGCGGTCCGCTTATCGCCATGATCCTGTTCATCATGCCGACGCTGTCGACGTACCTGATCCCGTCGTTAAAACCGTACCGCTCCATCGGTAACCTGCTGACGCTGATTGTAGGTGTGCTGTGTGTGTCGGTGATGTTTGTCGGTTAAGTATGCTGCCCGGCGCAATGCCGGGCATCTGTTTTACGCCCGAATATCGTCATACTCCCGCGTATTATCAAACTCATGCTTCGCAAACGGACACAGCGGGATAATTTTACGGTTCTCCCCGCGCATCTTCTCTACCACCTTCGCCACCAGCTGCTTACCCACACCCTGCCCTTTCAGGCTTGGATCTACATCGGTGTGCTCAATGATGCTCAGATGCTCGCCGGTCGGGACAAAGACAATCTCCGCTACCTGATTGCCTTCGGCGTCGTTGACGTAAAACTTGTTATGGCCTTCAAGAATTTCCATGGTTCCTCACTTATTTTTGGCGGTACTTCAGCGCACCGCTCGGGCAGGTATCAATTACGCGCACAACCGTTTCTGCATCTACTTCATCCGGCGCGATCCATGGTTTACGCTTCAGGTCGAACAGCGCCGCGCTGCCGCGCACGCAGTTGCCCGAGTGTTTGCAGATCCCGGTGTTGAAGTAAACATCAATTTTCTCACCGGTGTAGGCCCGGTACCCCGCATCCAGTAGCTCCTGATCCATGATATTGCCTCTGTAATTATTGTGGTGACAAAAGAAGCATACCCTCAGCCGATCCGCCTGACCACGTTAAAAACGAGGTTTGGCCACCCTCTTTTCAACACGTTATTTCGCCAGGCACTTAAGATTATTCCCAATACAGAGGCACCCGTTGCGACGATATATTTTTGCGTTGTGTCAACTCTTGTAATAATTCACGCCACGTTCACATTAGGATTATTAGCTATGCGAACGCCCAACATCCAGATTTATTTCGCCCTAACCAGTGGATTTACCGTCCGTTTTTAAAGTTCGTAACGAAGCGGTATTTCCTGAACACCTGCAAAATCACCGCAAAACAACCCAGACATGAAATTTGACTCTTCTCACATAACGACTAATGTTAATTCCTGAACGACAACTGATACGAATTACTTATCGTATCTCCTGACATAAACGCAACATGAGGGTTGATATATGGCAGAGCAACATCGTGGTGGTTCCGGTAATTTCGCTGAAGACCGTGAAAAGGCATCAGAAGCTGGACGTAAAGGCGGCCAGCACAGCGGCGGTAATTTCAAAAACGATCCGCAACGCGCATCTGAAGCGGGTAAGAAAGGGGGCCAGAACAGTCACGGCGGAGGCCGTAAATCTGATAACTCCTGATCTTATTTAAAGCTCTTATAAATATACCGAGAGCATGCTGCGGGCCCGTCGGCTCGCAGTACCTTCCCTTTATTTCACTGGAGCGAAAATATGAATATGAAAACTGTTGAAGATGTATTTATTCACCTGTTATCCGACACCTACAGCGCTGAGAAGCAGCTGACCCGCGCTCTAAGCAAGTTAGCTCGCGCCGCATCCAGCGAGAAGCTGAGTGCCGCGTTCACGGCCCACCTCGAAGAGACTCAGGGACAAATCGAGCGTATCGATCAGATTATTGAGCAGGAATCCGGCCTCAAACTGAAGCGCATGAAATGCGTTGCGATGGAAGGCTTAATTGAAGAAGCCAACGAAGTTATTGAGAGCACTGAGAAAAATGAAGTGCGTGACGCTGCATTAATTGCCGCAGCACAAAAAGTCGAGCATTACGAGATTGCCAGCTACGGCACCCTGGCCACCCTGGCTGAACAATTAGGCTATAAAAAAGCCGTTAAACTTCTTGCCGAAACGCTGGAAGAAGAAAAAGAAACCGATCTCAAATTAACCGATCTGGCTGTCGGCAATATTAATCAAAAAGCCCAGAAAGGATAAATATTAATTTGATGAGCATCAGCAACAAAAATTAACCAGATAATAAATCACAGGAGTTAATTATGAATCATGTAGAACACTACCATGATTGGCTACGCGATGCCCATGCGATGGAAAAGCAAGCCGAATCCATGCTGGAATCTATGGCCAGCCGTATTGATAATTATCCCGACTTACGTGCAAGAATTGAACAACACGTTAATGAGACTAAACACCAAATTACCGTGCTGGAAGAAATTCTCGACCGCAATGATATTTCCCGTTCGGTCATAAAAGATTCCATGAGCAAAATGGCGGCGCTCGGCCAGTCCATTGGCGGCATGTTCCCTTCCGACGAAATTGTTAAAGGCTCCATCAGCGGCTACGTTTTTGAGCAGTTTGAAATTGCCTGCTACACCTCTCTGCTGGCTGCGGCCAAACAAGCGGGCGATACCGCCTCCATTCCTGCCATTGAGTCCATTCTGGAAGAAGAGCGCCAGATGGCTGACTGGCTGCTCCAGCATATTCCACAGACGACGGAACAGTTCCTGCTGCGCTCCGATGCGGACGGTGTTGAAGCGAAAAAATAACGAAAGAGGGAGAAACTATGTTTCGACACGTAAAACAGCTGCAATACACGGTACGCGTAGCCGAACCGAATCCGGGCCTGGCCAATCTTCTGCTTGAGCAGTTTGGCGGGCCACAGGGCGAACTTGCCGCGGCATGTCGTTACTTTACGCAAGGATTGAGCGACGACGATCCCGGTCGTAAAGATATGCTGATGGATATCGCGACCGAGGAATTAAGTCACCTGGAAATTATCGGCACCCTGGTGGGTATGCTGAATAAGGGTGCGAAAGGTGAACTGGCGGAAGGCGTTGAAAATGAAGCGGAATTGTACCGCTCCATGACCGAGAACGGCAACGACAGTCATATCACCTCCCTGCTCTACGGCGGCGGTACTCCACTGACCAACTCCGGGGGCGTACCATGGACGGCGGCGTATGTGGATACTATTGGCGAGCCCACCGCCGATCTGCGCTCTAACATTGCGGCCGAGGCGCGCGCCAAAATTATCTACGAACGGCTTATTAACGTAACGGACGATCCGGGTGTTAAAGATGCGCTGGCGTTTTTAATGACGCGTGAGGCAGCACACCAGCTCTCATTTGAGAAGGCGCTCCAGTCGATCCGTAACAATTTCCCACCGGGTAAATTGCCGCCAATCGAAGAGTACACTAATAAGTACTACAATATGTCTGAGGGGGGAGAAGTTCGCGGTAGCTGGAACAGCGATAAGCACTTCGACTACGTGGAATCTCCTCAGCCCGCGGTCGATGGCGGTGACGGCGGCGCAAGCGTAACGCTCACGACAGAGCAGGCCACGCTGGTCAAAGCGATGTGCGCACGTACGAAATCCGACCCTAACGCCGATCCGCTTACCGGTGCCGAGCTTGGCGCAGGTAAGAAAAAACCGTAACCGGTTTTGCCAGGCAGCCTGAGGCTGTCTGGCAATGCCTTGTGCGCTATCAGTTCCAGAGGTACGGAGCATGTTCGAGCTTGATGCGTTTCATCTGGCCAGGATACAGTTCGCCTTTACCGTCTCTTTTCATATTCTCTTCCCGGCGATCACCATCGGGCTTGCGAGCTATCTGGTGGTTCTCGAAGGCATGTGGCTTCGCACAAAAAATGATGTCTGGCGCTCGCTATACCATTTCTGGCTAAAAATTTTCGCCGTCAACTTTGGTATGGGCGTGGTTTCCGGGCTGGTGATGGCTTACCAGTTTGGGACTAACTGGAGCGGCTTTTCCCAGTTCGCGGGCAGCATAACCGGCCCTTTGCTCACCTATGAAGTCTTAACCGCCTTCTTCCTGGAAGCCGGTTTCTTAGGCGTGATGCTGTTCGGCTGGAACAAGGTTGGCCCCGGCCTGCACTTCTTTGCCACCTGCATGGTGGCGCTGGGCACGCTGATGTCCACCTTCTGGATCCTCGCCTCTAACAGCTGGATGCACACCCCGCAGGGCTTCAGTATTCAGAACGGTCAGGTCATTCCCGAAGACTGGCTGGCCATTATCTTTAACCCCTCATTCCCTTACCGACTGATCCATATGTCCATCGCCGCCTTCCTGTGCAGCGCCTTGTTTGTGGGCGCGTCCGGGGCATGGCATCTGCTGCGCGGTAACGATACGCCCGCGATCCGCAAGATGTTCTCCATGGCCATGTGGATGGCGCTGCTGGTCGCGCCCATTCAGGCCGTGGTTGGGGATATGCACGGGCTGAATACGCTTGAGCACCAGCCTGCCAAAATCGCCGCGATTGAAGGCCACTGGGAAAACCCGCCCGGCGAGGCCACCCCGCTGCTGTTGTTTGGCGTACCGGATATGGAAGAGGAACGCACCAAATACGGGCTTGAAATTCCCGCGCTCGGCAGCCTGATCCTGACGCACAGCCTGGATAAACAGGTCCCGGCGCTGAAGGATTTCCCGAAAGAGGACCGCCCTAACTCGCTCATCGTCTTCTGGTCCTTCCGCATTATGGTCGGCATGGGGCTGCTGATGATTACCCTTGGCGTACTGAGCGTCTGGCTGCGCTATCGCCGTCGACTCTATCACTCACGGCCATTCCACTGGTTTGCCCTCTGTATGGGGCCTGCCGGATTACTCGCGCTGCTCGCCGGGTGGGTCACCACCGAAGTGGGCCGCCAGCCGTGGGTCGTTTACGGCTATCTGCGCACGATAGATGCGGTGTCTCTGCACAGCACGTTGCAGATGAGCATCAGCCTGCTGGCCTTTATCGTGGTCTACTGTTCGGTATTTGGCGTGGGATATGTGTATCTCGCCCGGTTGATTAAAAAAGGTCCGCAGCCTGTGGGCACGCTAACGTCTAATACATCGGGTACCCCTGCCCGTCCGCTGTCCGCCGCCGAGTCTGTTCCGGAAGAGGAGAAGATCTGATGGGCGTCGATATCCCGGTCATCTGGTTTGCCATTATTGTCTTCGCCACGCTGATGTACATCATCATGGACGGTTTCGATCTCGGTATCGGCATGCTGTTCAGCTTTGTGGGTGATGCCAAAGAGCGCGACGTGATGGTGAACAGCGTCGCCCCGGTCTGGGACGGAAATGAAACCTGGCTGGTTCTCGGCGGCGCAGGGTTGTTCGGCGCGTTTCCGCTGGCCTACGCGGTAATAATCGATGCCCTGACCATCCCGCTGACGGCCATGCTGATCGGGCTTATTTTCCGCGGCGTGGCATTTGAGTTTCGCTTTAAGGCGACCCCTTCCCACCGCAAATTCTGGGACTATTCTTTTGCTGGCGGTTCCCTGCTCGCAACCTTCAGCCAGGGGATCGTGGTTGGCGCGATGATCAACGGCTTTGACGTGGAAGGGCGTCGCTTTGTGGGCTCCTCGCTGGACTGGTTCACCCCGTTTAACCTGTTCTGCGGGCTGGGCTTAATTGTCGCCTATACCCTGCTGGCCACCACGTGGCTGATCATGAAAAGCGAAGGCGCGCTGCAAAACCGGATGCGCGAGCTGACCCGCCACGTTCTGCTGGCGCTGATTGCCGTCATTGCGGTGGTAAGTATCTGGACCCCGCTCGGCTGGCAGTTTGTCGCCGAACGCTGGTTTACTCTGCCTAACTTCTTCTGGTTCCTGCCGGTTCCGGTTCTTGTGGCGGTATTCAGCCTGTGGATCTGGCGGCTGACGCGTAATCCCGACAGCCATGCCCGTCCGTTCCTGTTAACGCTGGGCCTGATCTTCCTCGGCTTTAGCGGCCTGGGCATCAGCCTGTGGCCACACATAATTCCGCCGCACATCACCCTGTGGGAAGCCGCCGCGCCGCCTGCCAGCCAGCTGTTTATGCTGATCGGCACGCTGTTAATCATCCCGGTGATCCTGGTTTATACCGCCTGGAGCTATTACGTCTTCCGGGGCAAAGTGTCTGATACCGAAGGTTATCACTAAGGATTACTATGGCAGGCTGGCATACACGCGCCATTATTTACCAGATAGATACTGCCCTGTTTTACGATCTGAACGGCGATGGCTGTGGCGACATCGCCGGAATCGCCGCGAAGCTACGCTACATCCGCCGGATGGGCGCGACGGTTATCTGGATCACTCCGTTTTACCTCACGCCTTTTCTCGATGAAGGCTATGACGTGAGCGACCATTTGCAGGTCGATCCCCGCTTCGGCAAGCTCAACGATATCATCGCCTTTATTGAACAGGCGCGGGAGCTGGGGATGCAGGTCATTATTGAGCTGCTGATCCAGCATACCTCGGATGCGCATCCCTGGTTTCAACAGGCCCGCCGCAACCCTCAATCACCCTATCGTGACTATTACCTGTGGTCCGACACGGACGACGACGATACGCCGCCGATGTTCCCCGGCGTGGAGAAGAGTATCTGGACATGGGACGACGAGGCGGGGCAATACTATCGGCATATGTTTTATCACCACGAGCCGGATCTCAATCTGGCCTCCCCTGCGGTGCTGAAGGAGGTTGAGAACATCATCATCTTCTGGCTAAAGCTCGGGGTGTCGGGCTTTCGCCTGGATGCGGCGTCGCACCTGACAAAACAGGCCGGACGTGGGGATGAAAAACGCGGCCTGTGGATCCTGGAGCATCTGCGCCGTCTTATCGAGCAGCGTAACCCGGATGCGATCCTGCTCGGCGAAGTCGACGTGGAGGTCGAGGCCTACAAAGATTATTTTGGTCAGAACGACCGGCTCAACCTGGTGCTGAATTTCTGGCTCAATAAGTACTTCTACGTCAGCCTTGCGGAGAAAAGCGCACGACCGCTGCGCAACGCGGTGAAGAAGATGATTGTGCCGCCTGACTCCTGCTGCTTCGCCAACTGGCTGCGCAATCATGATGAGCTGGATCTGGAAGGGATAGGAAAAAAAGCGAAGCAGACCGTCATTGATGCCTTTGCCCCTGACGAAGAAATGAGTGTGTATCAGCGAGGTATCCGCCGCCGTCTGGCGCCGATGCTTAATGGCGATCGTAAGCGGCTGGCCTTTTGCCATGCGGTCTTGTTTTCGCTGCCGGGCGTACCGGTCATGCGCTACGGGGATGAGATTGGCATGGGAGATGATTTGGAACTGGAGGAGCGTTACGCCGTACGCACCCCGATGCAGTGGGCCGGATCGCAAGGCGGCGGTTTCTCAGACGCCGACCCGGAAACTTTTATCGCCCCGATGATTGACCGCGGCCCGTACCGCTATCAAAAAATCAACGTGGCGGATTCGCTGTTGCACCGCAACTCACTCCTGCACTGCATTATCGATATCGCCAATACGCGCTCGGAGTTCCCTGAGATCGGCGTCGCGCCGTTTCGTCTTATTAATATCGACAGCGATGCGGTGCTGGGGATCTATTACGAAACCGACACGCGCAGCATTCTGACCTTCGTTAACTTTAGCGATAAGCCCGTTAATTTTACCGCCAGAGGGATCCGGCATGCGACCTGGACCGCCTGCCTGGCGGACAAACGCTACAACGACGCGCTGGTGTGCGGCAAAACCGTCGCGCTTAACCTCAGCGGCTATGGGTACCGCTGGTTCTGGACCGATCGTACCGCACTGCGCTGATTATCGTCTCCGCGAGAGCAGAAGACGCGCCACGATCGCACCCGTGACGGCGAGGGAGCCGAGCAGCACTTTCCCCGGCATGCCGGAGGTAACGCTGGTGGCGCGCTCTTTTGCTTCGTCGGTGAAGTGCCCGTGGATTTTATGCAGATCGTTAACCGGCTGATCCAGATAGTCCTGACGGTCATCCGCATTTAGCGTATCGGTCATCTGCCCTTCCCAGGCCTTTTTAACCATCAGCCGATCCAGAAAGCCGGGAAAAAGAAATTGCCCGACAATCGACTGGACGGTGCTGCTGCCCACCCACAGCTCCCGCACCGGTTTTTGCGCTACCTTGAAAATCGCGCTGGCAGCCACTTCCGGCTGAAACACGGGGGGAACCGGTCGCATCGCCCAGGCAAATGTATTCCTCGCCCACTCGAACTGCGGCGTATTGAGGCCCGGCATCTGTACCATTGCGATCTGCACCCGGCTGTTTTCATGCATCAGCTCGGTGCGCACGGCGTCGGTAAACCCGCGGATCGCGGCCTTCGCCCCGCAGTAGGCTGACTGCAAGGGAATGGAGCGGTAGGCCAGCGCGGAGCCAACCTGAATAATCGTTCCGCGATCGCGTGGGGTCATTAACTCCAGCGCGGCGCGGGTACCGTTAACATAGCCCAGATAGGTCACCTCGGTGACGCGGCGAAACTCCTCAGGCGACATGGTGCGAAACGGCGCCAGCATCCCGCCCATGGCGTTATTCACCCACACATCGATGGCTCCAAGCCGGTATTCAATCTCGTTAGCAGCATCGGTCACCGCCTTGCTGTCCGCCACGTCGGCCTGAACGGCACAGGCGTTGATCCCGAAACGGCGCAACTCCTCTTCTGTGGAGCGCAGGCTCTGCTCATCGCGGGCAATGATGCCCACATCGTAGCCCGCTTTGGCAAAGTGCAGCGCCGTGGCCTTCCCCACGCCCGCCGTACCGCCGGTAATCACGATGACAGCCATAGCCTTTCCCCTTGTTTCAGACGTTATCCCAGCCGGAGAGTATTTCGATCAGTTCAGACAAGGAATAACGCACCGCTTTATCCACCACATCCTGACATTCACCGGAAAACAGCACGGTGCGGGTTTCCGTCTGTCCGCGAATATTCCAGCCGAAGCAGACCGTACCGGCTGCGGTGCCATCGTCTCCGCCTTCCGGTCCCGCATAGCCGCTGATGGCAAGGCCAATATCCGCCTCGGCAATTTCGCGAATTTTAGCGGCCATCTCGGTCACCGTTTGTTCACTGACGGCGGTGAAGCGCTCAATGGTTTCGTGCCGCACGCCGAGGATCCTCTCCTTCGCCGCATCGCTGAACACCACCATGCCAACGTCATAAAATTCCGCCGTGTTCTCTTCGGCACAAAGCGCAACCGCGAGATTGCCGCCGGTACAGGACTCTGCGGTAGTTAACCGCAAACCTCTGTCCGTAAGCTGAGTGGCGAGCTTTTTCGTCAGCTCGCTGATGGTGTTGTTACTGTCGTGAATAAGATTGCTCATCGCGTTGCCCTTAATTTTCGTCAGGAATAATAGAAATATGACCATTACGCTCAAGAATAGCGTATTTTATCTCCTTCAATTCTGTAATACCGTGATTCTGGCGGGCTGATACCAATATATCATCACAGGATACATCGACCTTTTTCAGTTTATCGGCAAGGGGGACACCGTTCTCCACCAATATCACCGGCGTGCCATCAAGAATATTCTCAACAGTGGAAAAATATTTTTTCAGGAGGCCAAAAATAATATCCACCACCACCAGCGTTGTTATTGTAATCATCGCACCGGTGATGGAAAAATCTTCGCCAAGCAGCGCCTGCTGTGTCGCCTCACTGATAATTAAGAGCAAAATAAGGTCAAAACTGGTCATTTGTAACAGGGCGCGCCGCCCGGCAACTTTAAACACAATGACCAGAAACAGGTAAATTGCCAGGGCACGAAAAACCATGTCCATATTCGACTCCTAGGGGTAAATAAACTGCCAGAAACGGATATCTGGCTCGTTGTTTACGCGGATGCTGTTTGCCCACTTCCCTGCTTTTGACGGCGTGATGAATAATAGAACGGTAAATTTATCGGTCTGTTGTAAACGATCGTAGACGAGAAACAGGGTATTCCCCCGGCTGTACATGCTGTCCGGTTGTGGCCAGACGCTGCCGGGCTCATACGCGTCGCTGCTTTCGCTGGTCAGGCTGAGGGTATATTTGCTCTCAGACGTCACCGGAAACGTCAGCGCCATCCGCGATTCGGTCTGGCGGCGACCGAAGCGCTCATAGCTCAGGGTCAGGGATTTTGCATCGTTTGTTTTCTCCACGTCACTGACCACACCGCTTGAAAACAGCCCGGCAATTGCCGCCACGATAATAGCTAACAGCACAATAAAACCCACCTGACGAAATGCGTACTCAAACGTCAGTAAACGATAACTCTCTTTTATCCCAGGCACTTTTTCATTTTTTGGTTCCATGGCAGTCGTCACCGTTTCGCTTAATTGCCGAAATTTTTGATTTCTCTGTGAAAATGCTTTTAAGACTTATCACATTTGCCACATAAAGAAATAGCAACAATACTTAATAAGTCAAGACATCCAAAATGAAGGATATCAGATGAAATTATCAGTGATTTCAGCTTTGTTAATATTAATTATCCCTACTGCCTGGGCAGATAATAACGGCGGGTTACAAAAGGGTGACGCGCCGCCACCGCCGCATGCGCTGGACAGCGGTTATCGTGGTACCGATGATGCGCGCATTATGACCATTACTCAGGCGAAAGAGATGCATGATGGCGCCTCTATTTCACTGCGCGGCAATCTTATTGATGGCAATGGCGATAAATACGTATTCCAGGATAAAACCGGGAAAATCGACGTTATTATCCCGAAAGCCGTATTTGACGACAGAACCGTGGAACCTGACAACATGATCAGTATTAGCGGCTCGCTCGATAAAAAATCATCCCCACCCGTAGTCCGGGTCAGCCACTTGCAAAAATAATTCAGCGAAGCGTTAACGCTGTAACTATCCATCAAATCTCACCCCTAACAAGGAGTTAGCTATGAGTGATAATGAACAACGTACGAACGCTTACCCAACGCCACCTTTCCCGGAGCAACCCCAGACGCCGCCGGGCCTGTCCTCAGAAATGGAACCCGTACCCGACCACGGCGAGAAGAGCTACAAAGGGCATGGACGTCTTGCCGGTAAGAAGGCGCTAATTACCGGGGGCGATTCCGGCATCGGACGCGCGGTAGCCATTGCCTATGCCCGCGAAGGGGCAGATGTCGCCATTAACTATTTGCCGGAAGAGGAAGAAGACGCAGCGGAAGTCATCGCCCTGATTAAAGCGGAAGGACGGAACGCCGTCGCGCTTCCGGGCGATGTGCGCGACGAAACTTTTTGTCAGAACCTGGTGGAGCAGGCCGTCTCAAAACTGGGCGGGCTGGATATCCTGGTGAATAACGCAGGCCGCCAGCAGTATCGTGAGTCGCTGGAAGAACTGACTACGGAAGATTTTGACGCGACCTTTAAGACCAACGTCTATGCGCCTTTCTGGATCACAAAGGCGGCATTGCGCCACATGAAAGCTCCCGCTTCCATCATTAACACCTCCTCCGTTCAGGCGGTTAAACCGAGCGCCGTACTGCTTGACTATGCGCAGACCAAAGCCTGTCTCGCGGTGTTTACCAAAGCGCTGGCGAAACAGCTGGGTCCGAAAGGGATCCGCGTGAACGCGGTAGCGCCCGGACCTTACTGGACCGTGCTCCAGCCCAGCGGTGGGCAGCCACAGGAAAAAGTGAAACATTTTGGCGAGAGTACCCCTCTGGGACGCCCGGGACAGCCCGTGGAGATCGCACCGCTGTATGTCACTCTGGCCTCGGATGAGTGTTCATACACCTCCGGGCAGGTCTGGTGTTCAGACGGCGGCGACGGCGTCATTTGACGAAAAAGGCTGCGAAAGCAGCCTTTTTTACTTTTAAGGGGTGACGACAGGAAACCAGAAGCCGAAGCTCTCCATGCAGCGCAGCATTTCGTTCACCTTCGCGGCGTTGCCGACGATCGTCACCTCTCCTGCCTGTTGCGCCTTTTTCAGCGTGGTTTCCTTAAGGATGATTTTGTTCAGCGTTTCGCGGCTGAGCGTAATGGTTGCATCCGGATCTTCTGCCTGGATATTGGCACTATGGTTCAGCACGCCATTCTCCAGCTCCAGCTTATACCTGCCGCCCTCGCGGCCTAAATCAACGTTAAAAATACCTCTGGCATTCGCCGCTCTGACGCCGTTAAGGTGAACGCCGAAGTAGTCAAAAATCATCTCAGTCGACATGGCACGGACCGCATCCGGGCTGGCGGTTTTGGGCGTCGGCTTTATCTTCACGCCGTTACGCAACTCTTGCGCACCGGTGAGGTAGGCGTTACGCCACGGCCCTGACTCCGCATGGTATCCCAGCTGTTCAAACGCGTCCGCTTCCAGTTCGCGCGCCGCCTTATTATTCGGATCGGCAAAAACGACTTTACTGACCACCTGAGCCACCCAGCGATAATTCCCCCGGGCATAATCGACACGGGCTTTTTCAAGGATCGCGCGGGCTCCGCCCATGTAATCGACATACTTTTTCGCCGCCTCGACCGGAGGCAGTTCATCGAGCGTCGCCGGATTGCCGTCGAACCAGCCAAGATAGTAGACATAGGTGGCTTTGACGTTGTTGCTTACCGAGCCGTAATAGCCACGGCCTGCCCAGGATTTAGCCAGTCCGTAAGGCAGGGCGAAATTTGCGGCTATTTCATCCCTCGTCAGCCCCTTATTCGCCAGTCTGAGCGTCTGGTCGTTGATATAGCGGTAGATATCACGCTGGCTTTTCATCAGCTTCACCACTTTCTTATTACCCCATGTGGGCCAGTGGTGCTGCGCGATAATAATTTCCGCTTTATCCCCCCAACGATCGAGAGCGTTATTGATGTACTTTGACCATGCCAGCGGATCGTGTATCTTCGCCCCGCGCAGCGAGTAGGTATTGTGCAGGGTGTGAGTGACGTTCTCTGCTGCTTGAATCAGCTTTTTCTCTTCCACATACCAGAGCATTTCAGACGGCGCTTCCGACCCCGGCGCCAGCATAAAATCATAGGTGAGACCGTCGATGATCTCTTTCTGCCCGTCTTTGGTAATGGCGTGAGTGGGCGCGATAAGCGTGACCGTCCCCGCTGAGGTGGTCGTCCCCAGACCCGCTCCTATCTGACCTTTTACATTGGCCTTTAACAGGTTTCCGTAGATATAACTGGCACGGCGGCTGATGGCATTTCCGGCCATGATATTTTCCGATACCGCCTCTTCCATAAAACCTGCTGGAGCATAGACTTTCACTTTGCCGGTCATCACTCCCGCTTCATCGACCACGCCACGCACGCCGCCATAATGATCGACATGACTATGGGTATAAATAACGGCAACAACCGGGCGTTTGCCACGATGTTGAACGTAAAGATCCATGCCCGCTTTGGCCGTTTCCGCAGACAGCAGCGGATCGATAACCGTGATCCCCTCTTTGCCCTCTATAATCGTCATATTCGACAGATCGAGGTTGCGGATCTGGTAGACGCCTTCCGTGACCTCAAACAGACCGCCAATATTATTCAGCTGCGCCTGACGCCACAGGCTCGGGTTGACGGTATCCGGCGCTTTTTGCCCTTCTTTGATAAAAGCGTATTTCTGGGGGTTCCAGATAACGGCGCCTTTTTCGTCTTTAATCACCGCGGGTGGCAGCGAGGCAATAAAGCCTTTGTGCGCATTTCGGAAATCGGTCTTATCAAAGAAGGGCAGTTGACCATAAAGTGCATCATTCATCTCTTTCGTATGGGCAGTGGCTCCCTTCCCTTCCTTTTGTGCCAGGACAGGCAATGAGGTCAACGAGACTAATAGCAGACCAGCAACGGCCATCGCACTAACGAGAGTTTTAAATTTCATACTTCCTCGAGGAGTTATATTCACGCTGGCGGTACATGGGGGGAAAGGAGGCTATCACCAGGCTTATCTTTAACCTATGAAATTAATGTTTATAAATAAATAAGTTAATTCTTTCGTCGCTGCGGCCTTCAGGGATAATGCTGAGTCCAGTTATTTCCCCGGAGTGATTCGATGAAGAGCCTGCCGTTCTTTTTCGCTGTATTAACCCTCAGCACATTAACAGCCTGTAGTTCTCCCCAACCAGACAATGTTGAAAAAATTAATCATCTGCAAATTCCACTGGTGTTGCCGGGGGAAAAATCGCCGCAGGTACAGATATCGCATATCGCGTCTCTTTATCAGGAAAATAAACAGCAGATCGAGACCCTAACGCGCAGCGTAAAATCACAGTATCTACAGGACACCACCGCAAAAGAAATTTTTGTTGCGGACAGTGCCGTTCAACGCGTCTATGCCTCGCTGACCAAGCTGGAACAGCTAGATATGGTTAACCAGCAATACCTGAAAGATAATAATGTCACGGGCCTGCAAAATATTCATATCGTTCTTGAACCATTATTCACCAGCTGAAAACAAAAAACCCGGCAACTTAAGCAGCCGGGTTTTTATTAATGGGCATATCACGGACATCAGTCGTACTGACCAAAGCGATAGCTAAGCCCTGCGGTGACGGAACTCAGGTCGCTGCTCACGCCGATCTGGTTAACATTGCCCACGTTGCTTACCCACTGATACTCCAGGCGGCCCGCCCAGTTTTTATTGAAGGCGTATTCAGTACCCACGGCAGCAAGCGGGCGCACACCTGTTTCAAAACGATTGTGACCACTTACATCGGATTCAGCGCGATAGCCCATTGCGCCGGCACGGCCGTAAATATCCCAGTCATTGGTCAGGGCATAACTGGCCTTCAGAGACAGTTGCAGGCCCTGCGTCTTCATTTGCGCCCCTGCGCCATGCTGGCCTTTAATCTGCATGTTGCCTAAATAATCATAACCACCTTCTACCGCAAGCCATGGGGTAATCTGATAACCCGTATAAACACCCCCGCCGACATTATCATGGTCAAAATCGAAGTGATCGGAATGCGTGTTCTCAAACGCTTTTGAACCCATATTGGTATCAAAATAGTGAGACCAGCCGAATTTCGCCCCGCTATACCAGGTGCCCGCATCCGCGGCGGCGAAGGCGGAAGTGGCGGTAAATACATTAGCCACAATTAATGCGATAACTGTCTTTTTCATAAAAATACCGTTTACTTGATAAAGTTAAATCTGAGAAAGCAAACGATATAGAAAATTAACGGCAGCGTTAATTCCATTTCTGTTTAATTTTAAACTTCCGCTAGAATGATTCGGGTAAATGTCTGACTTCAAGCAGGTATCCGCCGCGCTTAAAGGAGATATATTCTCCCTGCTTAAGGGCGGATAATACATTGAGTATACTGCTGCGAGAGAGCAGTGTACGATCCTGAATATATTCCAGAATCGTGGTACGCAGACGCGTCTCTTCCGGGAGCAAAATCATTTCCTGAAGGTGGTTACGAATAACGGAATAGGTACGCTGCTGGAGTACCTGTGCATCACGAAATATTAAATAGGCCGTATGGTATGAAAGCAGCGCGGCGACATCCTCCCAGACGCCCTCGGCGCGAAACAACTCAGCCGCCTTGTCCGCATCGAGACGTAAAATAGTCGACTCCCTTTCCGCACGGAGAAGATGCCCCTGCGTAGGCTGGATCATCTCTGCAATACCAAACAAATGCGGCTCGTAAACGGTCACTACCACCAGTCCATCCGAAGCCCGCAGCAGGGATAACTCCCCTTCCAGAAAGAGGTACATCTGCTGTTTCCCCTTCCGTAACCAGGTGAGTCGCTTACGCGGAACAACGTGCACTTTCTCCGCTATCGGCTCAAGGATAGCGGTCAGTCGTTCGATGGATTTTTCGGGTCGAACAGGCGGTAAAATATGCATGGTACAACCTTCTGACATTCAATATCTGCCATTATAGACCATATATTTTAAGCGGTTAGCCGATCAAAACTGATAGCTGTAGTTGACGCTGGCAAACCAAAGATAAGGATGGTCGTAACTTCCGGCAAACGCCACCGGCGATTTCACATGCGACGACTGCATATGAAGATACGACACGGCAATACCAATATTGCTGGCCGGGGTGATCTGATACTGGGCCCCCGTGCCAAATCGCCACTCATCGCCGGTAGGTAAGGTTAAGGCCACATCGCTCTGGCTTTCATACGGCGAGCTGTCGAACGCCACACCGGCATTCAGTCGCCACTGAGGCGTTGGACGATACTGCACGCCCACCGCACCGTGCCACGTGTCCTTCAGGCGGCTGACGTTGTTCAGCTGCTGGTCCCCGACGACGATTTGCGGCGCGCCGAACTGGCTCCAGTCCTGCCAGCCGAGATCGCCCATAACCGACCACCGCGGGTTAATATCATGCACCAGACTGAGCATGATTTGCTGCGGCGCGCTGATCTGTGCCGACAACGGCAGGTCGTAGGTGCCGTTCTGTAGACGCGCGTTGCCGTCAATATTGAAGCTGAAGTCCGTTTCGCTGTTCCAGGTAATACCGGCTCGGGTCTGGTCAGTTAGCTGCATCAGCAGCCCAAGCCGATAGCTCATGGCCAGGTCTTCATCGCGTCGCTGGTAGTCATCATCGTTAACGCTGCGAGTCAGCGAGAAGTAACCGTAGTTAACGTTGGCGGACGCGCCAATCGAAAGACGGTCGTTAAGCTTATAGGCCAGCGAGGGGCTGAGCGTCATGGCTACCATGGTACTCTTTTTAATCAACCTGTCGCCCGCCCAGCTACCGTAGTCGATCCCCAGGCCGTAATTACCGTAAAGCCCGACCCCGGCATAAAGATTATCGGTCACCTTCTGGCTATAAAAGGCGCTGGCATTCGGGATGGTTTTCATCACATCGCCGGGGCTTTGATGGGCATCGTTATCCAGCTGGTTGTCGATGGAGCCATCCATAACCTGTAACCCACCGGTGACCATATGATCCGGTAAGCGCGTCATGCCAGCCGGGTTGGTCATAATTGTAGAGGCATCCTGCGCACGAGCCGCCTGCCCTGCTCCGGCAAGCGCGGTATCTTCGGTGCCGGCTTCATAAAAATAGAGGGCGCTGGCATGGGCACTGGAGGCAGCTAATACGCCAGCGCACAGGAGGAGTCGTGTTTTCATCTGTGGTCCGGGAAATAAAAAATTTGCCGACAGATATAACAGGGGCGATTGATTACGTAAAAAGAAAGAGGGTTTAATTTTAAATTATGCGCGGTTCAGCCCCTCTTAATATCTCTGACAATTCAGCGACGTCCGGAATACGACGCCGCTACGTCCTGCACCTGTAATACGCTCAGGTACAGGACGATAAAATCCAGCAACTTTTATACAGGTTTATTAGGACTTACTTATAATGCTCCAGATTGGTTTCCGGGCCCGTTCTGGCAATTTCCTGAGCTTTGCCGAAACTTTCAATCAGGCACTTATATTCCGGACAGACATGCTCTGCCAGGATCTCAGCAAAGCGAGAACCTTCCTCGCGGTTCCAGGTTCTCATTAATTCAGCGACAATGGCAAACGTATCGGTAGGGATCGCCCCCGCCTGAGCCACGCGCGCGATGGTGGTATCGGTCGCGATTTTGGACCAGTTCCCCGAGGCATCCACAACACAGTAAACCTTATACCCCTCCTGGACAGCGCTAACCGCAGGGAACGCCATGCAGACGCTGGTGAGCGTGCCGGCAATAATCAGGGTCTTTCTGCCCGTCTTTTCCACTTCCTTCACAAACGCCGGATTATCCCAGGTATTAATCTGCCCGGTGCGTGGAACATACACGGCATGGGGTGCATATTTGTGAATTTCCGGGATGAGCGGGCCATTGGGACCGTCAGGAACAGAGGCCGTGGTGATCACCGGGATATTTAAAAGCGTGGCAACTTTGGCTATCGCTGTCACATAATTACGAAGGTCTGGTACAGGCACATCACGTACCGTGTTGAATAAGCCACTCTGATGGTCGATGAGTAAAATTACAGCGTCATCAGTATCAATCATACCGTTTGTAGCAGCCATATTTCTTTCCTCATGATTTCTTTTACATTGCCGTCAACTCTCCCGGCTCCGCGATTTTACATGCACATGGTCAGGGTATAATGCATTGATAAATCATAATGAATAGTAGTTCGATCCGGTCTGAATACCGCATCATTTCAGGACAATTTCTGGCACGGTACGCTGAGCCATCGACGCTGACGGAAAGCCCTCGTGAGGAGAAAAAATCTTTACAATGCCGTTATGCGGCCATTCGTATTCGTTCGGCTGAAGGCAAGCGTTACTCACTACTGGGATCGCCCTTATCCTCCCGCATGGATTCGATAAACTCCCGTTGCTCCTCTGTGAGTTCAAGCTCATCCAGCAAGCGATCTAACTCTTCTTCAGGTGATTCCTTTTGGTTCTTTCTCTTCCCGGTAGCCATACTCACCCTTGAGTTATTAGGATTAATCTCAGGGTATCCAGGGTACAGGAAATGTGCAACTTAGCGTGTTATGCCATGGGTGATTCCTTGTTTAGCAAAAGAAGGCTTTTACTACGAAAAGAGAGCTTTGTGCCTGTTGCAATAAAGCGAGGCAAATTGCAGCGTAAGCAAAGCGGTGTGACGCAGTGGCAACACCAGAATATTTCATGCAGATCCAGTGAAATTATTAGGCGGTTAATCGTTCCACTCAGCGGATCTATAATAGAGCCGGGGATATTTTAAGCAGGAGGAAGTAAACTGGGAGGATAAAGAGACGGGACACCCACGGGGGTGGGTTGTGAAAGTATTTCCTATGGTCTTCGACCTTATTGCACCTAAAATGACCAGACACATTTTGGGAAGGAGTCTTTAATGGATATTGCGTTGCTTAACAGGGGCTGGAACAGAACATGGTCAGATACCATGGTGAATCTAGAGGCCCGGAAACTCGTCGAAACAGCAAACCGGCTGTCAGCATTCTATTTGCAAGATGGTCTTACACGTATCAAGTTTGTCGAAGAGATAAAACAGGTTGTAGATAAAGAATTTGAAACAGCACGACGAGCTAAAACCGATGAAGAATGCATTGCATGCATCAAAAATCTGCGTGCTGAAACAGATAATCTACACGAACAAGAACGCCTGTAAAGAACCAGAGCCGCACAGCTTTACGCGACGGTCGAGTTTGTTAAGGAAAATAATAAAATCGTCGGTTATGTTATATCCGCCGTAAACTTGGTGCTATCAGGCGTGGTTCTCTTTGGTGGCTTTATGATGTTATCCACTATGGGGCCGATTGGTATGCTGGCTGGGGCAGTCCTGATTGCCGATGGAATGAACGGATTAACGAAAGAAGTGCTCAACTTTGATCAGCCAGAAGGACATAAACCCTCGCAAGGTATCATTGCTGACTCCGCGATGCATACGGCCCAGTTCATGGGATTTAATCCTAACACGGGCTTGGCTCTCTATAATGGTGTTACTCTCGGTGCCAGTGTGTACAGCATTGTAGGACTCGCTCGAAAAACTGGAGCCTGGAGATTATTTCGCTGGCTTCCACACGATTACTATCGCAAAGTCAGCACAATGAGCACTCCTAAGCTAACAATGAAGATTGTCGGTTATGGTGTTAAAGCAAAAGTGATTTTCGATCTATTGACAACCGAAAATGGAACCAGTTAATCCTTGATAGTTTTTCGGTAACGCCAGGATTTATAGGAAATTACCGGCGGCTGCGCGAAGGACATAATGGCAACCCCAAAGATCATCGCCAGCCCCCATGCAACTGCTCTATCAGGTGAGCTGAAGACGATAAGTAGCAGTAGGATTAAGGCACACACAGCCACCACTCCCGCCAAGGTAACAAATCGCCTAGCGAGGTCATTTATGGCCTCTCCAAGCGTTCCTCCATATTTTTCAATGTTGCTTTTTATCTTCTGCAATTCGGGCTGCGTAAACCCTGAACGTAACAAAGCCTCATCAGTCACTTTCATATCGTCTCGTCCCTTATCTCCCAGAAGTGTTTTCCCAATCGCTGATTGTGCAAGCAATCATACTGATGAACTTTACAGCAATCCACATGATGTTTGTCCAATGAATCAGATTTCAGACAATAGAAGCCATAAAGCCCCGTTGGTGATACAGCAACAAGTGGAGCCGTTAGGCGACAACATCAGACTGTCAGAGGGATCACACCTTATCAGGATAACCGTGTACCCTTGCGGGAGCGTGGCTGAAACGCTGATAGATCCTACATGTCGTTTGTAGGTACGTTATCACCATAAACCTGTTTTCGGGAGTTATGCCAGATATGCGGCTTTTAGTTCGTTGTTGTGCTGTCGCGGTAAGAAACTGGAACCACCGCCAGCGTGGATGATATGTTTCCTTGAACTACAGACCCTGTCACGCGACGCCAGATACGGGCATAGAACATTGGGTAGTTTTAGTTGTACCTGCTAAAGCGGAGCAAAGTAACTAACTGATAAATTATAACTTGTTAATTTATGAGGAGACTGGAGCGGGCGAAGGGAATCGAACCCTCGTATAGAGCTTGGGAAGCTCTCGTTCTACCATTGAACTACGCCCGCTTTGAGGTGCGTAAGGCATTATAGACCTTACGCCTCTTCATACAAGCCTTTACCCCACTAAGTGGCGATTAAATAATCACTTAGCACTTCGGCTTACTGCCCTGCGCCGGAAGATAACGCTGCGGATCGATGGCTGTGGCCTTATAGCGGATCTGGAAGTGCAGCTTCACCGTATCCGTCCCGGTACTGCCCATAGTCGCAATCTTCTGCCCCGCCTTCACGTTCTGCCCGTTATTGACCAGCATCGTGTCGTTATGCGCATAAGCAGTAATGTAGTCCTCACCATGCTTAATCATGATCAGGTTACCGTATCCACGAAGCTGGTTACCGACATAGACCACCTTCCCGGCCCCTGAAGCGTAAACCGGTGTACCGCGTGCGGCAGCGATATCAATACCTTTATTGCCACCTTCCGAGAGCGAGTACGGCGCAACCACTTTTCCGCTTGCAGGCCAGATCCAGCAGCGCTGACCGACCGGCGGCCAGGATGATTTAGGCACCTGATAGGATGGCGTGACTTTGGCTGTTTTACGCGTTGAGGACTTTTTCCCTGAGGAAGAACCGCCGTTAACCTTGAGCTTCTGCCCTACCTCAATAGTATACGGTGGAGAAATATTATTCAGGCGCGCCAGTTCCTTCACGCTGGTTCCCGTGGCGCGTGAGATGCGGTAGAGCGTGTCCCCGCGCTTAACGGTATAGACTGCACCGGAATAACTGCCCATATCCGAAGATTTACTCCCCGAGCATCCTGCTACAAGTAGCGTCAGCGTCAGGCAGAAAACGGCAATGATCGGGTTTCTCGTCAGGCTTCCTGCAAACAAAACAGCTCCTCGGTCAGCGTGAATGGCGCACTATGATAGCAGCCCAAACTGATGCGGGTCATGCCCTTTTCCGCTCTGTGGGCCAAACCGTTCGCATAAGAATGCAGTATAATAATTCCGCTGATGGTGCTGAACCATTAAGCATTTTGGCACTGGAGCATCAATGAGTATTCAAGAACACGTTATTTTGGTAAATGACCAGGGAAAAGTGATTGGCACTCAGGAGAAGTACGCCGCGCACACGTCACACACCCCGCTACACCTGGCCTTCTCTTCATGGCTGTTTAACGCTAACGGAGAATGTCTGATCACCCGTCGCGCCTTAAGTAAAAAAGCCTGGCCCGGCGTATGGACCAACTCCGTTTGCGGTCATCCACAGGCCGACGAAGCGACAGAGCAGGCGATTATCCGCCGCTGCCGCTTTGAAGTCGGCGCCGAAATCACAGACATCACCCCCATTGCCCCGGAGTTCCGCTACCGTGAATCCGACCCGTCAGGGATCGTTGAAAACGAAATCTGCCCGGTCTATGCCGCCCGCGTAACGAATACCCTCGCAATCAATGACGATGAAGTGATGGAGTATCAGTGGGTGGAGCTGGACGCGCTATTCCGCGCGCTGGACGCCACACCGTGGGCATTTAGCCCGTGGATGGTGCAAGAAGCGAACACTGCGCGTGAAAAACTCAGCGCCTTCGCGGCGCAATAAAAAAGCCCCGGCGATAAACGCACGGGGCTTTTTTTACGTCTTAACGGCTTATTTCACCGGACGCATCGCCGGGAACAGGATCACGTCGCGAATGGTGTGGCTGTTGGTGAACAGCATCACCATACGGTCGATACCAATACCCAGGCCAGCCGTCGGCGGCAGGCCGTGCTCCAGCGCGGTCACGTAGTCTTCGTCGAAGAACATCGCTTCGTCATCGCCTGCCGCTTTCGCGTTAACCTGATCCTGGAAGCGCTGCGCCTGATCTTCTGCATCGTTCAGCTCGCTAAAGCCGTTACCGATTTCGCGGCCCCCGATGAAGAATTCGAAGCGGTCAGTGATTTCCGGGTTCTCGTCATTACGACGCGCCAGCGGAGACACTTCCGCCGGGTATTCGGTGATGAAGGTAGGCTGAATCAGGTGCGCTTCGGCCACTTCTTCGAAGATCTCGGTCACGATACGGCCCAGACCCCAGCTCTTCTCAACCTTAATACCGATGCTTTCAGCGATCGCTTTCGCAGAGTCGAAGTTATCCAGATCCGCCATATTGGTTTCAGGACGGTATTTCTTGATCGCTTCGCGCATGGTCAGTTTTTCGAACGGCTTGCCGAAGTCGAACACCTCTTCACCGTAAGGTACCTGGGTGGTGCCCAGAATGTCCTGCGCCAGGGTGCGGAACAGGGATTCGGTCAGCTCGATCAGATCTTTGTAATCCGCATAGGCCATATAGAGTTCCATCATGGTGAACTCTGGGTTATGACGTACGGAGATACCTTCGTTACGGAAGTTACGGTTGATCTCAAACACGCGGTCAAAACCGCCGACCACCAGACGCTTCAGGTACAGTTCCGGCGCGATACGCAGGTACATGTCCAGGTCCAGGGCGTTGTGATGGGTGATGAACGGACGAGCGGAGGCTCCACCTGGGATCACCTGCATCATCGGGGTTTCTACTTCCATAAAGTCGCGGTTAACCATGAACTGGCGAATGCCGGCCATGATCTGGGAGCGAATTTTGAAGGTCTTACGGGATTCATCGTTAGAGATGAGATCCAGGTAACGCTGACGATAGCGCGCTTCCTGATCCTGCAAACCGTGGAACTTGTCCGGCAGCGGGCGCAGGGCTTTTGTCAGCAGACGCAGCTCGGTGCAGTGGATAGACAGTTCACCGGTCTTGGTTTTGAACAGTTTACCTTTAGCGCCCAGGATGTCGCCCAGGTCCCACTTCTTGAACTGCTCGTTGTAGATGCCTTCCGGCAGGTCGTCACGAGAGACGTACAGCTGAATGCGGCCGCCAACGTCCTGTAAGGTCACGAAGGACGCTTTACCCATGATACGACGGGTCATCATGCGGCCCGCCACGGACACTTCAACGTTCAGCGCTTCCAGCTCTTCGTTCTCTTTACCGTCGAAGTCTGCGTGCAGTTGGTCTGAGGTGTGGTCACGACGAAAATCGTTCGGGAACGGCACGCCCTGCTCGCGCAGCGCTGCCAGCTTCTCGCGGCGGGTTTTCAGTTCGTTGTTAAGATCGACTACCGCGTCAGCGCCCTGTGCTTGTTGTTCAGACATGTTGGTTCCTCATAACCCTGCTTTCAAACTTGCTTCGATAAATTGGTCCAGGCTGCCGTCCAGCACCGCCTGCGTGTTACGGGTTTCAACCCCGGTGCGCAGGTCTTTGATGCGGGAGTCATCAAGGACGTAAGAACGGATCTGGCTGCCCCAGCCGATATCGGACTTGTTGTCTTCCATCGCCTGCTTCTCAGCATTTTTCTTCTGCATCTCCAGCTCATAAAGCTTCGCTTTCATCTGCTTCATGGCCTGGTCTTTGTTCTTATGCTGGGAACGGTCGTTCTGGCACTGTGTTACCAGCCCGGTTGGAATGTGGGTAATACGCACCGCAGATTCCGTACGGTTAACGTGCTGACCACCCGCGCCGGATGCGCGGTAAACGTCGATACGCAGGTCCGCCGGGTTGATGTCGATATCGATATCTTCATCCACTTCCGGGTAGACAAACGCGGAGCTGAAGGAGGTGTGACGACGGCCGCCGGAATCGAACGGGCTCTTACGCACCAGGCGGTGAACGCCGGTTTCAGTACGTAGCCAGCCGTAGGCGTAATCGCCAATAATCTTGATGGTGACGGATTTGATACCCGCCACTTCACCTTCGGATTCTTCGATAATCTCGGTTTTGAAACCGCGCGCTTCCGCCCAGCGCAGGTACATGCGCATCAGCATGCTCGCCCAGTCCTGTGCTTCGGTACCGCCAGAACCTGCCTGAATATCGAGATAGCAGTCAGCGCTATCGTATTCGCCGGAGAACATGCGACGGAATTCCAGCTGCGCCAGCTTCTCTTCCAGCACGTCGAGCTCTGCCACGGCTTCGTTAAAGGTTTCTTCGTCGTCGGCTTCGACAGCCAGCTCCAGCAGCCCAGAAACATCTTCCAGACCCTGCGCCATTTGATCCAGCGTATCTACGATGGCTTCGAGGGAAGAACGCTCTTTACCCAGCGCCTGCGCGCGTTCAGGTTCGTTCCAGACGTCCGGCTGTTCCAGCTCGGCGTTTACTTCTTCGAGACGCTCTTTCTTGGCATCATAGTCAAAGATACCCCCTAAGAACGTCAGAGCGCTCCGTGAGGTCCTGAATGCGGTTTTTTACCGGATTAATTTCAAACATGGTCTGTTTTCTTTTATGAGCTTGTCAAAATGCGGTGATAAGAGCGGGATTGTACCGAATCCACGCCCTTTTTTATAGAGATTACTGACGCTAAATTGGCCAGATATTGTCGATGATGAGCTGAAGGGAGCGGTTACCACGGAACTCGTTAATATCCAGCTTATAGGCCAGCTCAACCTCGCGCACGCCGTTGTCCGGCCAGATGGAGGTATCAACGTTAAAGGCGATGCCGTCGAGCAGCGGTCCGCCGCCGACCGGTTCCACCATCACTTTGAGATGGCGTTCGCCCACGATGCGCTGTTGCAACAAACGAAAACGTCCGTCGAAAAGCGGCTCCGGAAACATCTGCCCCCACGGGCCGGCATCGCGCAGCATCTGCGCCACCTCCATGGTCATTTCAGCCGGTGAAAGCTCACCGTCAGAAACCACTTCACCCTGCAACAGAGCCGGATCGATCCACTCGGTGACCAGTTCGCCAAACAGACGCTGGAACTCGTCGAACTTCGCCTCTTCCAGCGACAGGCCTGCCGCCATCGCGTGACCGCCGAACTTAATCATCAGGTTCGGATGCAGCGTATCCAGACGCTCCAGCGCATCGCGCATATGCAGCCCCTGAATGGAACGACCGGAGCCTTTCAGCGTGCCGTCCCCGGCGGGGGCGAACGCGATCACCGGGCGGTGGAAACGCTCTTTAATACGCGACGCCAGAATGCCCACCACGCCCTGGTGCCATTCGGGGTGATACATCGCCAGCCCGCCCGGCAGGGTGTCACCGCTGCGCTCCAGCTTTTCGCAAAGGGTCAGTGCTTCGGCCTGCATCCCCTGCTCAATCTCTTTACGGGTCTGGTTGAGTGCGTCCAGCTCACTGGCCAGCACGCGCGCTTCGCCGATGTTGTCACACAGCAGCAGCGCGACGCCAACCGACATATCGTCCAGCCGCCCCGCCGCGTTCAGGCGCGGGCCGAGGGCAAAGCCTAAATCGCTTGCCGCGAGCTTCAGCGGATCGCGGTTGGCAATTTCCAGCAGCGCCTTAATCCCCGGACGGCATTTACCTGCCCGAATGCGGCTTAAGCCCTGCCAGGTGAGAATACGGTTATTGGTATCGAGCGGCACCACGTCCGCAACGGTTCCCAGCGCCACCAGATCGAGATACTCCGCGAGGTTCGGCACGGCAATCCCGCGCGATTCGAACCAGCCCTTATCACGCAGCAACGTGCGTAACGCCAGCATCAGATAAAACGCCACCCCTACTCCGGCCAGCGATTTCGACGGGAAATCGCAGTCGCGCAGGTTCGGGTTAATGATGGCTTCGGCGGCAGGCAGAGTTTCGCCTGGCAGGTGGTGATCGGTGACCAGTACCGGGATCCCCAGCGCATGGGCATGATCGACCCCCGCATGAGAAGAGATCCCGTTATCCACGGTCATGATCATCTGTGCGCCACGGGCATGGGCCTGATCGACCACTTCCGGGCTGAGGCCGTAGCCGTCTTCAAACCGGTTCGGCACCAGGTAAGCCACGTTATCGCAGCCCAGCGCACGCAGGCTGAGTACGCTCAGCGCGGTACTGGTTGCGCCGTCGGCATCGAAATCGCCCACCACGACAATCCGCGTGCCTTCCCGGAACGCGTTGTAGAGCATTTCAGTCGCTTGTTCGATGCCACTCAGCGCTTGCCAGGGCAGCATGCCTTTGACGCTGCGCTCAAGATCGCTTGCCGTACGCACGCCACGGCTGGCGTACAGCCGCTTTAGCAGCAGCGGAAGCGTGTCTGGTAAATCCGCGGTTTCACCCGCATCGCGGCGGCGCAGTTTTATCGGGGCTTTCACGCGAATTATTTACCACCCATCTGTTTCTGGTGCTCGTCGAGGAACGCTTTCATCTCTTTTGGCCCCTGGTAGCCCGGCACCACATAGCCGTTACTCAGCACAATGGCTGGCGTACCGCTCACGCCAAACTGTACGCCCAGCGCGTAATGGTTAGCGATGTCGATATCGCAGGACGCGGGCTTCACGCCTTTGCCGTTCATCGCGTCATCAAAGGCCTTGTTGCGGTCTTTCGCACACCAGATCGCTTTCATATCCTGCTCAGGCTGGCTCTGCACGCCAGCACGTGGGAAAGCCAGGTAACGCACGGTAATGCCCAGCGCGTTGTAGTCTTTCATCTCTTCATGCAGCTTGTGGCAGTAGCCGCAGGTGATGTCGGTGAAGACGGTAATAACGTGCTTTTCCTGCGCCGCTTTGTAGACAATCATCTCTTTTTCGAGCGCGTTCAGGTTTTTCATCAGCAGCTGGTTGGTGACGTTCACCGGCTGCGCGCCGCTCACGTCGTACATGGGTCCCTGAATGATGTGCTTACCGTCTTCGGTCACGTACAGCACGCCGCTGTTGGTCAGCACCGTTTTCATGCCAGCCACCGGCGCTGGCTGGATCTCGCTGCTGGCGACGCCGAGTTTCGTCAGAGACTGTTTAATGGCGGCATCATCCGCATGGGCAAAACCGGAAACCGAAGCTGCCAGCAGGGTGAACAGCGCTAAAGACTTTTTCATATATGTTCCTGTAACAATTCGTCGGCACTCACGCGCGAGGGTGGTGCTGTTGGTGTAGCTGCCGCAGGCGTTCCGTCGCGACATGGGTGTATATTTGCGTCGTTGAAAGATCGCTGTGTCCAAGCAACATCTGCACCACGCGTAAATCAGCGCCGTGGTTTAACAGATGCGTCGCGAAGGCGTGACGCAAAACGTGCGGCGACAGCTTCTCACTGTCAATACCCGCCAGTGTGGCGTAATGTTTAATGCGATGCCAGAACGTTTGTCGCGTCATCTGCTGCGCGCGCTGGCTCGGGAACAATACATCTATGGAGACGCCGTTCAGCAGCCACGGACGCCCGTGTTCCAGATACGTCTCCAGCCAGTAGACCGCCTCTTCACCCAGCGGCACCAGCCGTTCTTTGTTCCCTTTACCGATAACGCGCACCACGCCCTGACGCAGGCTGATATCGCTCATCGTCAGGCCCACCAGCTCGGAAACGCGCAAGCCCGTGGCATACAATAGTTCAAGCATGGCTTTATCGCGTAACTCCAGCGGAAGGTCAACTGCGGGCGACTGTAATAATCTCTCAACTTGTGCTTCGCTGAGATCTTTTGGCAGCCGCTGAGGCAGTTTAGGCGATGCCAGCAGTGCGCTGGGGTCATCCGCGCGGATCTTCTCGCGGTACAGGTGCTGGAACAGGCGGCGCATGGCGCTCAGCAGACGCGCGGAGCTGGTGGCTTTGTACCCCCCTTCCATCCGCTCAGCCAGCAACCCTTGCAGGTCATCGCTTTGCGCGCTTTCAAGCGTCAGCCCCCGATGCGCCAGCCACTCGACCAGCAGCGTGAGATCCCGACGATAGGCGCTGAGCGTATTTTCAGCGAGGTTTTTCTCCAGCCACAGCGCGTCGAGAAACTGTTCGATGAGTGCGAGATCCTTTTCCACATCAGCCCCTTTGGTTCTGCAATCTGGCCATTATGCCTGATTGCCATCGGTTTCTGGTACACTACGCGCAAAGTCATAGCAAGAATTGAGATAGTTACGCGATGAATATTGGTCTGTTCTATGGTTCCAGCACCTGCTACACCGAAATGGCGGCGGAGAAAATTCGTGACATCATTGGCCCGGAACTGGTGACGTTGCATAACCTGAAAGATGACGCGGTTGCCTTGATGGAGCAGTACGATGTGCTGATTCTGGGTATCCCTACCTGGGACTTTGGTGAGATTCAGGAAGACTGGGAAGCCATCTGGGATCAGCTCGATTCGGTCAATTTTGAAGGCAAAATCATTGCGATGTACGGCATGGGCGACCAGCTGGGCTACGGGGAGTGGTTCCTCGACGCGCTCGGCATGCTGCATGACAAACTGGCGCCAAAGGGCGCGACGTTTATCGGCTACTGGCCTACGGAAGGCTATGAGTTCACCAGCCCAAAACCCGTCATTGCCGACGGCCAGCTGTTTGTCGGGCTCGCGCTGGATGAAACCAACCAGTACGATCTCAGCGACGAGCGCCTCCAGACCTGGTGCGAACAAATTCTGGGTGAGATGGCCGAGCAGTTTAGCTGATTTATTCCTGCGTTGGCTGTTGCACGATTAGCCGGCGCAGATCCCGCCACTCCGCGGGATCCATACTGTCTGCGGCCAGCCACAGGTGCTGGCGACGGTTATCCTCGACCCGACGCAGCCGTAGCATCATCCCGGTGTTGAGCATCCACGGCGTCCCTATCATTTCCCACTCTTTTCCCTGCCAGCGCAGGCGAGAATCCATCAGCAGCTTAATTTCACCCTGACGGGCGTTGATTCGACGCTGGCTGCGCACGCTATCAAACACCACAAACGACAGCAAAAGCAGCCACAGAGGGGTATAGCTTAGCGGCCACGGCACCAATAACACCATTGCCGCGACCAGACCGTGGAGCAGTAAGGACATCCACTGTGAGCGCCACGAGACGCGAAGATCAGATTGCCACAGGACCACGTTCCTGATTCCGTGTTTGAATTAATTGCACCATCCGTTGCAACTCGGTGTCGGCGGGCTTGCCGTGATTCATCAGCCAGTTGAATAAATCCGGATCGTCAGACTCAAGCAGACGGACAAACAGGCGCTTATCGTCATCGCTTAAGCTGTCGTACTCATACTCGAAGAAAGGCATGATGGAGATATCAAGTTCACGCATGCCGCGACGGCACGCCCAGTGAATACGGGCCTTGTTGTTAATATCCATGTTCTGTTTCCTGCATTACGTTTGGCACAGTCGGTATCCCGTTTGGTATTCATTATTGCTCTCCGGGAACACCTGCTAGTGTAACGTGTTTTTGACCGTTTCTTTACTGGAATATTGCGAACCTCGAGCAGGCTTCCTGAATAACCCTTATAAAGACAGCGGATTACACTATTTTGCGTAGCGCCACGCATAACCGCGTAATGGCACGAATGGCCTGCTGAAAGCGCTTGCATTGAATACAGTCTCTTTTACCATTAGGTATTATCAAAGCGTTAAGCAATTCAGGACATCACTATGGCATTTACACCATTTTCTCCTCGCCAGCCCGCCGCCTCTGCGCGTCTGCCGCTGACGCTGATTACTCTTGATGACTGGGCACTGGCGACACTGACCGGTGCGGACAGCGAAAAATACCTGCAAGGCCAGGTCACGGCGGACGTGGCGCAGTTGACTGAGCACCAGCATCTGCTGGCCGCGCATTGCGATCCAAAAGGCAAAATGTGGAGCAACCTGCGTCTGTTCCGCCGTCAGGACGGATTCGCCTTTATTGAGCGCCGCAGCCTGCGTGACGCCCAGCTTAAAGAGCTAAAAAAATACGCGGTCTTTTCTAAAGTCACCATCGCCCCGGACGATGAACACGTTCTGCTGGGGGTCGCGGGTTTCCAGGCGCGTGCAGCGCTGAAAAACCTGTTTGCCGAGCTACCGGATGCTGAAAAACAGCTGGTCAGCGAGGGAGCGACCTCCATTCTGTGGTTCGAACACCCGGCGGAGCGCTTCCTGCTGGTAACCGACGAAGCAACGGCGGAACGCGTCACTGACGCCCTGCGCGGTGAAGCACAGCTCAACAACAGCCAGCAGTGGCTGGCGCTGAACATCGAAGCGGGCCTGCCGGTCATTGACGCGGCAAACAGCGCGCAGTTTATCCCGCAGGCGACAAACATCCAGGCGCTGGGTGGTATCAGCTTTAAGAAGGGCTGCTACACCGGTCAGGAAATGGTGGCGCGTGCGAAATTCCGCGGCGCGAACAAACGCGCCCTGTGGACGCTGGCTGGTCACGCCAGCCGTGTGCCGGAAGCGGGTGAAGATCTTGAAATGAAGATGGGCGAAAACTGGCGCCGTACCGGCACCGTGTTAGCCGCCGTCCAGCTCGATGATGGCCGCCTGCTGGTGCAGGTTGTCATGAATAATGATATGGAGCCCGACAGCGTGTTCCGCGTGCGTGATGATGCAAACACGCTCAGCATTGAGCCGCTGCCGTATTCACTGGAAGATTGATGCTGTATCGCCCGGTGTTGATATTCACCCTCTCCCTGTGGGAGAGGGTCGGGGTGAGGGCATCAGACCGCACCTTACAAAAAAACTACACCTGCCCAACATACAGATAAATTGCCAGGAAGTGACACACGCTGCCGCCCAGCACAAAGCCGTGCCAGATGGCATGGTTGTACGGAATACGCTTGCAGACGTAGAAAATCACGCCCAGCGAGTAGACCACACCGCCCACCGCCAGAAGCGTCACGCCCCCCACCGCCAGCTTAATGGCTAACTGATACACCACAATCAGCGACAGCCAGCCCATTGTCAGATAGGTAACCAGCGACAACACTTTAAACCGGTGCGCAATGGTCAGCTTAAACAGGATCCCCAGCAGCGCCAGGCTCCAGATCACAATCATCAGGCCACGCGACAGCGGTGAGTTGAGCCCCACCAGCAAAAACGGCGTATAGGTACCCGCAATAAGAAGATAGATAGCGCAGTGGTCAAATTTCTTGAGCCATATCTTCGCCCGTTGATGCGGAATCGCGTGATACAGCGTTGAGGCAAGGAAAAGCAGGATCATACTCCCGCCATACAGGCTGTAGCTGGTAATGGCCATCGCGCTGGCGTTGGTATCCACTGCCTGTACCAGCAATAACACTAAGCCGACAATCCCAAAAACCAGGCCAATGCCATGGCTTATACTGTTGGCTACTTCCTCAGCCAGCGAATATCCCTGTGCGATTAATGGTCTGCTCACCATACTTAACTCCGGGAAAACAAAAGATGATTATTCATCGCCAGTCTATGCTAACTGAGAATGATTCCAGTGAACACCTGTTAGCTAAAATAAATCTATAATCAAGATTTATCCTTATAAATCAGTGTAATGAAAAATAAATCCACCGCACAGGTGTAAATGATTTCATTAACACCTGAGTAATCAAGGAGATAAATCCGTCTCCCGCCCTTCGTCATCATGGTATGCTTCAGGAATAGTGTCCGACAGCGAGTTTAGCCATTGTGAGTATGTTCAGCCATTCCGCCATTGCCAGCCTCAACAATCTGGAAATGATGGTCTACAACTATGTCATTAAGAACCGCGATAAAGTGATGTACATGACCATCCGCGAGCTGGCGGATGCTGCTGGGGTCTCCACTACCACTATCCTGCGCTTCTGCCGCAAGCTCAACTGCGATGGTTACTCGGAATTTCGGGTGCGCTTTAAACTCTATCTGGAGCAGAACGAGCCGCAGCAGGCGAATTTTGGTGCCAGTGAAATTATCAGCTTCTTTAAAAGCGTAAATAACGAAGAGTTTGATGCGCTATTAGATAAAGCCGTCGATATTATTTTATCATCTGAACGAATTATTTTTGTCGGTGCGGGCACCTCCGGATCGCTGGCAAAATATGGCGCACGTTTCTTTTCAAATATCGGCAAATTCAGTAACCATATCGACGATCCTTATTTCCCGGTCACTAACGACATGGCTAAAAATGCGCTGGCCATTGTACTCTCCGTCTCCGGCGAAACCGAGGAGATCCTGCGCTTCGCCAGCCAGTTCAGCCTGCACCACTGCAAGGTGCTCTCCGTCACCAGCCATGAACATTCTCGTCTCGCAAAGCTGGCGGACTTTAACCTCTCCTGGCATGTCCCGCAAACGCGTATTGGCGGCGTTTACGATATCACCACGCAAATTCCCGTCATCTATATTCTGGAATCATTAGGCCGAAAACTGGCGAAGAAATTAACAGAATAAAACATCTTGTTTTTTTGATGTGACAAATTACAATTTCCACAAATTGTTATATCGTGACATTTAATTCCGCTTTGCTAGACTCGAAATCAATAAGTCCTGAATTGAGAATAGCAAAGATGAAAAAACTCACCTTACCGAAAGATTTTTTATGGGGCGGCGCGGTGGCGGCGCACCAGGTTGAAGGCGGCTGGAACAAAGGCGGCAAAGGGCCAAGCATCTGCGACGTGCTAACCGGCGGCGCACACGGCGTTCCGCGTGAAATCACGCAGGAAGTGATTGAAGGCAAATATTACCCGAACCACGAAGCCGTCGACTTCTATGGCCATTACAAAGAAGACATTAAGCTGTTTGCCGAGATGGGCTTCAAATGTTTCCGTACCTCCATCGCCTGGACGCGCATCTTCCCGAAAGGCGACGAAACTCAGCCAAACGAAGAGGGGCTGAAGTTTTACGACGACATGTTCGATGAACTGCTGAAGTACAACATCGAGCCGGTGATCACCCTCTCCCACTTTGAAATGCCGCTGCATCTCGTTCAGGAATATGGCGGATGGACCAACCGTAAAGTGGTCGATTTCTTTGTGCGCTTCTCGGAAGTGGTATTTGAGCGCTACAAAAATAAGGTCAAATACTGGATGACCTTCAACGAAATCAACAACCAGCGCAACTGGCGTGCGCCGCTGTTCGGCTACTGCTGCTCTGGCGTGGTCTATACCGAGCACGACAACCCGGAAGAGACCATGTACCAGGTGCTGCACCACCAGTTCGTGGCCAGCGCGCTGGCGGTGAAAGCCGCACGCCGCATTAACCCGGAGATGAAAGTCGGCTGCATGCTGGCGATGGTGGCGCTCTATCCTTACTCCTGCAAGCCAGAGGACGTCATGTTTGCTCAGGAATCCATGCGCGAGCGCTACGTCTTTACCGACGTGCAGCTGCGCGGCTACTACCCGTCTTACGTGCTGAACGAGTGGGAGCGCCGTGGGTTCTCCATCAGGATGGAAGCGGGCGACGAGCAGATCCTGCGTGAGGGCACCTGCGACTACTTAGGCTTCAGCTACTACATGACCAACGCGGTCAAAGCGGAAGGCGGCACCGGTGACGCCATTTCCGGCTTCGAGGGCAGCGTGCCGAACCCACACGTCAAGGCGTCCGACTGGGGCTGGCAGATTGATCCGGTAGGCCTGCGCTATTCGCTGTGCGAACTGTACGAACGTTATCAGAAGCCGCTGTTTATCGTCGAAAATGGTTTCGGCGCCTACGACAAGGTGGAAGAGGACGGCAGCATCAACGATGACTATCGCATCGACTACCTGCGCGCCCACGTGGAAGAGATGATGAAGGCGGTGACCTGGGATGGGGTGGATCTGATGGGCTACACGCCGTGGGGCTGCATCGACTGCGTCTCCTTCACCACCGGCCAGTACAGTAAGCGCTACGGCTTTATCTACGTCAACAAGCACGACGACGGTACCGGTGACATGTCCCGCTCCCGTAAGAAGAGCTTTGAGTGGTATAAAACCGTGATTGCCAGCAACGGCGAAACGCTGTAATGGCTCGCCCTCTCTGCAAGCGGAGAGGGCAAACCGCTTATCTTCCAGACACTTCTTTACAGCTTTTGCGTTGCCAAAATATGTTCGCCCGATAATATAGGCGTCCTGAATATTTGAGGCGAACATGATCAAGCGACAACGCAACGCTATCCTGCTTGTAGCCCTGGCCTGCCTGGTGGTGCTGATATGCACCGCCCAGCGGATGGCCGGGATGCACGCGCTTGTCATGAACGTCACCGCCACGAGCCAGTCTGTCCAGCAGGGGCAGGAGAGTACCGACGCACCGGTAACCCCGTGTGAGCTTAGCGCCAAGTCGCTGATGTCGGTCCCGCCTGTTTTGTTTGAAGGCGCCCTGATTGCCGTCACCCTGCTGCTGGCGTTGCTGGCAGCCAGCCCGCCGCGCCGCGAACGGCAGTGGCCTCCCCGCGTTATCTCCCCGCCCCGGTTAAGGGTGCATCTGCGATTATGCGTCTTCCGTGAATGAGCCTTCGCCTGTTACTTCAGGTTAATTCATCATTTACGGAGATAATTTATGTTTACTGTATTCAGGCGACTGCTGGTCTGCCTGCTTTGGCTATGGCTGCCCCTCAGCCAGGCTGCCGACAGCGGCTGGCTGCGCGCCGCCGATAATCAGCACGCCAGCGTCAGGCTGCGTGCGCAACCCGAAAGCACTGGCGAAACCCGCCTGCTGCTGGACGTCGCCCTGCAAAAAGGCTGGAAAACCTACTGGCGCTCGCCGGGCGAAGGGGGCGTCGCACCCGCGATTAAATGGCATCAGCCCGTCGAGGCGAACTGGCGCTGGCCTGTGCCGCAGCGTTTCGACGTCGCGGGTATCACCACGCAGGGCTATCACGGCGATGTCAGCTTTCCCATCACCCTGCGGGGCGACGTCCCGAAGATCCTGAGCGGCGTGCTTACGCTCTCCACCTGTAGCAACGTCTGTATTCTTACCGACTACCCGTTTTCACTGAACATGACCGCATCCGCAGGCGCCGGTTTTGATTACGATTTCAGTCGGGCCATGGGCACCCTTCCGCTCAGCGGCGGGTTGACCTCAACGCTTAACGCCACCTATGCCCCCGGCAAGCTGACCGTAACGGCGCAGCGTGACGCAGGCTGGCAGGCGCCGTCCCTGTTTATCGACGGTATGGATGATGTTGATTTCGGCAAACCGGCCTTCACCGTGCGCGGTGATTCGCTGGTCGCCACCGTGCCCGTGACGGACAGCTGGGGCGAGGCCGCGCCCAACCTCAGCGGCAAAACCCTGTCGCTGGTTCTGGCCGATAGCGGGCAGGCGCAGGAGTCCAGCCTGAGCATTCAGCCGGGGAACGCCGCGCCGACGCTCTCGTTAGGCTGGGTGCTGCTGATGGCGCTGGCGGGCGGTCTGATCCTTAACGTCATGCCCTGCGTACTGCCCGTGCTGGCCATGAAGCTGGGCACGCTGATGCAAACCGAACGGCAGGCGCGGGGTCAGGTACGCCGACAGTTTCTTGCGTCGGTAGCCGGGATCGTGATCTCGTTCCTCGCGCTGGCGCTGATGATGACGGTTTTACGCTTAGGCAATCAGGCGCTCGGCTGGGGGATCCAGTTCCAGAACCCGTGGTTTATTGGTGCGATGGCGATGGTGATGGTGCTTTTCAGCGCCAGCCTGCTGGGGTTGCTTGAAATCCGTCTCCCTTCCGGCGCCAGCACCTTCCTCGCCACGCGCGGCGGTAACGGGCTTGCGGGTCATTTCTGGCAAGGCGCGTTAGCCACGCTGCTGGCGACACCCTGCACCGCGCCGTTCCTGGGTACGGCGGTTTCGGTCGCGCTGGCGGCGCCGCTTCCCCTGCTGTGGGGGATCTTCCTGGCGATGGGTATCGGCATGAGCCTGCCGTGGCTGCAGGTGGCGGCCTGGCCGGGGCTGGCCCAGCGGTTGCCGCGTCCGGGACGCTGGATGAACGTCGTACGCGTAGTGCTGGGGATAATGATGCTCGGCTCATCGCTGTGGCTGCTGAGCCTGCTGACGGTGCACATTGGCAGCCTGCCCGTCATCACGCTGGGCGTGCTCCTGATCCTTACGCTGCTGCTGGTCACCGCCTGGCGCTACCGCTGGCAAACGGCACTGCGCGCCGGGGTATTAGCTGTAGTGGTGGCCGGAGCAGTCGCGTTTGTATCCGGCTCCGGCGGCGAGGGTTCCCGCCGCGATCGTATCCACTGGCAACCGCTCAGCGAGCAGGCCATTGCCCGCGCGCTGGCGGAGAACAAACGGGTGTTCGTCGACGTGACCGCCGACTGGTGCGTGACCTGTAAAGCCAATAAATACAACGTGCTGCTGCGCGACGACGTGCAGGATGCGCTCTCCGCCCCGGACGTTGTCGCCCTGCGCGGCGACTGGAGCCGCCCCTCAGATACCATCAGCCAGTTCTTAACCACGCGCGGCAGCGCCGCCGTGCCGTTTAACCAGATCTACGGACCGGGATTACCGCAGGGCCACGTGCTGCCTGCGTTGTTAAGCCGCGAAGCGGTGCTGAGCACCCTGTCCGATGCAAAAGGAAAATAACATGAGAGCCTTAATAGCCTTACTTCTGCTGTCGTTATCAACGTTCGGTTTCGCCGCACCGTCAGATGACGCTTCCAGCGACCAGCTGGCAAAACTGTTGTTTAACGACCCCAACAGCCCGCGAACCGGCGCGGCATCGCCGAAGCTGACCATCGTCTCCTTCACGGACTACAACTGCCCGTATTGCAAGCAGTTCGACCCAATGCTGGAGAAAATCGTGCAGGAAAATCCCGACGTGCAGCTCATCGTCAAACTGCTGCCGTTTAAGGGACAAAGCTCGGTAAATGCCGCGAAAGCGGCGCTCTCGACGTGGCAGCAGGCGCCGGATAAATTCTGGGCGCTGCATCAGCGGCTGATGATGAAAAAGGGCTATCACGATGACGCCAGCATCGCCGCCGCGAAGGTCAAGACCGGAACGGACGGCATTAAAACGGATGATAAAACCTTGGACAGCCTAAAGATGAACCTCATCCTGGCGCAGGTGCTGAATATTCAGGGTACCCCGGCGACCATTATCGGCGACCAGATGGTGGCGGGCGCAATTCCGTATGACGACCTGGAGGGGCTGGTCAAAGAACAGCTGGCAAACGCCCGTGGCAAGTAAGCTTCCGCGCCTGCTGCGCGAGCTGGGCGTGTGGCTGCTGATTGGCGTAGCCGTGAGCCTGGCGGTGGACTATTTCCGCCAGCCCGCGCTGCCGCAGAATTTCTCCGCGACGGCACTGCACACCCTCGACGGTCAGCCCGTCGATCTTATCGCCATGAGTAAGGAGCGACCGCTGCTGGTCTACGTCTGGGCGACATGGTGCGGCGTTTGCCGCTACACCACGCCGTCGGTGGCGGCGCTTGCCGCGGACGGGGGGAACGTGATGTCGGTTGCGCTGCGCTCGGGCGATAACGCGACGCTCGAAACATGGATGAGGAAGAAGAAGGCGATGATGCCCACGGTCAACGACGCCATCGGAGAACTGGCGCGTGAGTGGGACGTTAAGGTGACGCCAACGCTGGTGGTGATCTCTCACGGTGAGGTGAAGTCGATCACCACCGGCTGGACCAGCGGCTGGGGAATGCGCCTGCGGCTGTGGCTGGCGTCTTAGCGTTACTTCCCGCCAGCCAGCTCCAGGAAGCTACCGGTAACATAGGAGGCTTTGTCGCTCAGCAGCCAGGCAATGGCCTGGGCGACCTCCTCCGGCTGACCGCCACGCTGCATCGGTAACATCGACTTCACCCGATCCACACGCCCCGGCTCGCCGCCGGAGGCGTGAATATCGGTATAAATCAGGCCTGGCCGCACGCCGTTAACGCGAATGCCCTGCGCCGCTACCTCCAGCGCGAGGCCGGTAGTCAGGGAATCCACCGCCCCTTTGGAGGCGGCATAGTCCACATATTCCCCCGGCGCGCCCAGCCGTGATGCCGCCGAGGAGACATTCACAATCGCGCCGCCCTTGCCGCCGTGTTTATGCGACATGCGTTTCACCGCTTCACGGCAGCAGAGAAAATAGCCGGTGACGTTGGTAGCCAGCACGCGGTTAATACGTTCAGCGGAGAGGTTTTCAATGGTGGATTGTTCAAACAAAATTCCGGCGTTGTTCACCAGTGCGGCGAGCGGCTCACCTTCGCGATCGAGGCTGTCGAACATCGCCATCACCTGCGCCTCATCGCTGATGTCCGCGCGCACGGCAAAGGCTTTACCGCCCGCGTCCACGATCTGATTAATGACTTCTGTCGCGGCTTTGATGTTGTGATGAAAATTCACCGCAACGGTGTAGCCTTCGCTTGCCAGCTGTAGCGCGGTGGCTTTACCAATACCCCGGCTGGCGCCGGTGACCAGTGCAATTGCCATTCTTTTCTCCCAATAAAAAAGCCGGGTAGCGGCTTCGCTTTACCCGGCCTACGTTACTACAGGAACAACGTTACTGGTATTCGCTCATCGGTACGCAGGAGCAGAACAGGTTACGGTCGCCGTAAACATCATCAAGACGTTTCACGGTTGGCCAGTATTTGTTTACCACACCTGCCGGGAAGACAGCCAGTTCGCGGGTATAACCGTGGTTCCACTCTGCCACCAGTTCGTTCTGGGTATGCGGCGCGTTAACCAGCGGGTTATCTTCCAGCGTCCACTCCCCGCCTTTCACGCGGTCGATTTCGCTGCGGATCGCCAGCATGGCGTTGATAAAGCGATCCAGTTCCACCTTGCTTTCAGACTCGGTCGGCTCAACCATCAGCGTTCCCGCAACCGGGAAGGACATGGTTGGCGCGTGGAATCCGTAGTCGATCAGGCGCTTGGCAATATCCAGCTCGCTGATGCCCGTCTCTTCTTTCAGAGGACGAATATCGAGGATGCATTCGTGCGCCACGCGACCGTCGCGGCCGGTATAGAGCACCGGATAGGCGTCCTTCAGACGCGTTGCGATGTAGTTGGCGTTAAGGATCGCTACCTGGCTGGCCTGCTTCAGCCCTTCCGCGCCCATCATGCGGATATACATCCAGCTGATTGGCAGGATAGAGGCGCTGCCGAACGGTGCCGCGGAGACCGCGCCCTGACGGGTCAGCATGCCTTCAATCTGCACCACGCTGTGGCCCGGCACAAACGGTGCCAGGTGCGCTTTCACGCCGATTGGGCCCATCCCCGGGCCGCCACCGCCGTGCGGAATGCAGAAGGTTTTGTGCAGGTTCAGGTGCGACACATCCGCGCCAATAAAGCCCGGAGAGGTGATGCCCACCTGGGCGTTCATGTTTGCGCCGTCGAGGTAAACCTGGCCGCCGAACTGATGCACCACTTCACACACTTCACGGATAGTTTCTTCGTACACGCCATGGGTGGATGGGTAGGTCACCATGATGCAGGAGAGTTTGTCGCCCGCCTGCTCGGCTTTGGCGCGCAGGTCGGCCAGATCGATGTTGCCGTTTTTGTCGCACGCCACAACCACCACTTCCATTCCTGCCATCTGGGCAGAAGCCGGGTTGGTACCGTGGGCAGAGCTTGGGATCAGGCAGATATCACGGTGGCCTTCGTTGCGGCTTTCGTGATAGTGACGGATTGCCAGCAGACCGGCGTATTCACCCTGCGCGCCGGAGTTCGGCTGCATGCAGAGCGCGTCATAACCGGTCAGCTTCACCAGCCAGTCGGAGAGCTGGTTGATCATCATGTGATACCCTTCCGCCTGCTCAGCCGGGCAGAACGGGTGCAGCTCAGAGAATTCAGGCCAAGTAATTGGGATCATCTCAGCCGCGGCGTTCAGCTTCATGGTGCAGGAGCCCAGCGGGATCATCGCCTGGTTCAGCGCCAGATCTTTACGTTCCAGAGAGTGCATGTAACGCATCATCTCGGTTTCGCTGTGATAGCGGTTGAACACCGGGTGAGTCAGGATCGCGTCGTCGCGCAGCATGCTTTCCTGAATGGAGCGGCTGTCGAGCGCAACCTCTTTGTCGAGCGTATCAACATCCAGACCGTGTGCGTCACCCAGCAATACGTTGAACAGGGTCAGGATATCGTCACGGGTGGTGCTTTCGTCCAGCGTAATGCCGACTGCATTGTGAATGTCGCTGCGCAGGTTGATTTGAGCTGCCTCGGCGCGCGCCAGCACGGCCGCTTTGTCTGCCACCTCGACGCACAGGGTGTCGAAATAGTGTTCATGACGCAGTCTGAGACCTTTCTGTTGCAGACCGCAGGCCAGGATATCGGCCAGACGGTGGATGCGGCTGGCAATGCGCTTCAGGCCAGCCGGACCGTGGAACACCGCGTACAGGCTGGCAATGTTAGCCAGCAGTACCTGCGAGGTACAGATGTTGGAGTTCGCTTTCTCGCGGCGGATATGCTGCTCGCGGGTCTGCATCGCCATGCGCAGCGCGGTGTTACCGGCGGCATCTTTCGATACGCCGATAATACGGCCTGGCATGGAGCGTTTAAATTCATCTTTCGCGCCAAAGAACGCCGCGTGCGGGCCGCCGTAGCCCATCGGCACGCCGAAACGCTGGGCTGAGCCGAAGACAATATCCGCGCCCTGTTTACCTGGCGCCGTCAGCAGCACCAGCGCCATAAAATCAGCGGCGACGCTAACAATAACCTTACGGGATTTCAGCTCGGCGATCAGTGCGCCGTAGTCGTGTACTTCCCCGGTGGTGCCCACCTGCTGCAACAGCACGCCGAAGACGTCCTGGTGATCCAGCACTTTTTCAGCGTCGTCGACAATCACCTCAAAGCCGAAGGTTTCCGCACGGGTGCGCACCACGTCCAGCGTCTGGGGATGCACGTCCGCCGCGACGAAGAAACGGTTGGCGTTTTTCAGTTTGCTCACGCGCTTCGCCATCGCCATCGCTTCGGCGGCGGCGGTGGCTTCATCCAGCAGCGAGGCAGAGGCGATATCCATACCGGTCAGATCCAGCGTCACCTGCTGGAAGTTCAGCAGCGCTTCCAGACGGCCCTGGGAGACTTCTGGCTGATATGGGGTATAAGCGGTGTACCAGCCCGGGTTTTCCAGCATGTTACGCAGGATCACCGGCGGTAACTGCACGTTGGTGTAGCCCATGCCAATGTAAGACTTATAGCGCTTGTTAAGGCTGGCGATGGCCTTAAGCTCCGCCAGCGCGGCGAACTCCGTCGTGGACTCGCCTACCTGCGGCGGCGTGGCAAGCTGGATGTCTTTTGGCACGATCTGGCCGATCAGTGCGTTTAATGAATCCGCGCCAACTGTCTTCAGCATCTCCTGCTGTTGCTGAGCATCCGGCCCAATGTGACGTTCAATGAAGGCGCCACGGTTTTCAAGCTGGCTTAAAGTCTGTGTCATGAGCGATGGTTCCTGAAACGTGCAGTGAATGTGTTTTCTCCCTCTCCCCAAGGGGAGAGGGAAATGGCTTATTCGTCTTCCAGTAGTGCTTCGTACGCGGTCGCATCCAGCAGCGCGGCAACCTGCGCTTCGTCGCTGGCTTTGATCTTGAAGATCCAGCCGCCTTCATACGGTTCGCTGTTCACCAGCTCCGGGGAGTCGCTGAGCGCGTCGTTCACGGCAACAATTTCACCGCTTACCGGGGCGTAGATGTCAGAGGCCGCTTTAACGGATTCCGCCACCGCACAGTCATCGCCTGCGCTCACGGTTGCGCCCACTTCCGGCAGGTCAACAAACACCATGTCGCCCAGCAGCTCCTGCGCGTGCTCGGTGATCCCAACGGTGTAAGTGCCGTCCGCCTCTTTGCGCAGCCACTCGTGTTCTTTGCTGTATTTCAGTTCTGCTGGCACATTGCTCATTGAAGTTCTCCTGATAAAAATAGTTAGGCGACCGGCTTACCGGCGCGAACAAAAATCGGTTTGGTCACGTTGACCGGCATTTCGCGGTTGCGGATCTGCACCACCGCCGTTTCGCCAATCCCCGCCGGCACGCGTGCCAGGGCAATACTGTAGCCGAGCGTCGGGGAGAACGTTCCGCTGGTGATCACGCCTTCGCGATGATTGCCATCGGCATCGGTGAAGCGCACCGGCAGCTCGCCGCGCAGCACGCCTTTTTCTTTCATCACCAGGCCTACCAGCTGTTCAGTGCCCTTCTCGCGCTGCATCTCCAGCGCTTCACGACCAATAAAATCACGGTCAGCCGGTTCCCATGCGATGGTCCAGCCCATGTTGGCGGCCAGCGGAGAGACGCCTTCGTCCATCTCCTGACCGTAGAGGTTCATCCCCGCTTCCAGACGCAGAGTATCGCGCGCGCCCAGGCCCGCAGGCTTCACACCTGCCTCCACCAGCGCACGCCAGAAATCAGCGGCCTTCTCGTTTGGCATGGCAATTTCATAGCCCGCTTCACCGGTGTAGCCGGTGGTGGCGATAAACAGATCCCCCGCCTGCACGCCGAAGAATGGCTTCATGCCTTCGGTGGCTTTGCGCTGCTCGTCGCTGAACAGAGACGCGGCTTTCGCCTGGGCGTTTGGCCCCTGTACGGCAATCAGCGACAGATCGTCACGGACAGTGATGTCAATGGCGTAAGGTTCAGCGTGTTGGGAAATCCAGGAGAGGTCTTTTTCGCGGGTGGCGGAGTTTACAACGAGGCGGAAGAAATCTTCGGTGAAGTAGTAGACGATGAGGTCGTCAATCACGCCGCCAGAGGCATTGAGCATACCGGTATAGAGCGCTTTGCCCGGCGTCTTCAGTTTGGCGACGTCGTTTGCCAGCAGATAACGCAAAAACTCCCGGGTGCGGCTACCGCGCAGGTCGACAATCGTCATATGAGACACGTCGAACATACCGGCATCGGTGCGCACCGCGTGGTGCTCATCAATCTGCGAGCCGTAATGCAGCGGCATCATCCAGCCGTGGAAGTCCACCATGCGGGCACCGCATAACACGTGCTGTTCGTACAAAGGAGTCTGTTGAGCCATCTTTTCCTCGTTGAAAAATTCACCGTGAAACCCGGTGTCGGCCTCGCGATCGGGGGCCGACGCAAACGTTCTCTTTTACCTGAACTTACCACCGAAACCGGCGGTTAACCATAAGGTAAAACGGGTCATCACATTAGCTTATGACCAAAAATCGCTGAAAAGCCTACAGAGTTATTCACTGGGAAAATGCGATTAAACCCGCATAAAATTAACATTGATCTAACAGGATTTAGCAGATGCTGATATTTCATGCGGAAAAATGGGCCGAATTTCCGTAACATAAAAATAGTAAGATTAGATTTTCTAATGCGAAAAATGACGTGAAATTAGATTATTTCAAACGAGGAAATTTCCCCGGCGCGCAGGCCGGGAAAATAAAGTGTGACGGGGATCGAGATTAACGTAACCAGTCGGGAAGATCGTTGAGGCCCATTGCCTGACGAAGAAGCTGCGGTTTTACGCCGGGAAGGGTGTCGGCCAGTTTGAGGCCAATATCGCGCAGCAGTTTTTTCGCCGGGTTCGCTCCGGCAAACAGCTCGCGGAAGCCCTGCATACCCGCCAGCATCATAGCCGCACTGTGTTTGCGGCTGCGCTCGTAGCGACGCAGATACAGATGCTGACCAATATCTTTGCCTTCCCGATGCAGGCGACGCAGCTCTTCAACCAGCTCAGCCGCGTCCATAAAGCCGAGGTTCACTCCCTGCCCGGCCAGCGGATGAATGGTATGCGCCGCATCCCCCACCAGCGCCAGACGGTGCGCGGCAAACTGACGCGCGTAGCGACCGGTTAACGGAAACGTCTGGCGTTCGCTTTCAAGCCCGCACAGGCCCAGACGGTTATCAAACGCCACGCATAGCGCCTGACTGAAGGCATCCGGCGTCGTCTCCTGCATCTGCTGCGCTTTCTCCGGCTCTAAGGACCAGACGATGGAGCAGAGATGCGGATCGGCAAGCGGCAGGAAGGCCAGAATGCCGTCATTATGGAAAATCTGGCGCGCCACGCCGCCGTGCGGCTCTTCGGTGCGGATTGTGGCCACCAACGCGTGATGACGGTAATCCCAGAAGGTCAGCGGAATATCCGCTTTGTTACGGAGCCAGGAATTGGCGCCGTCGGCACCCACTACCAGACGCGCAGTCAGCATATCGCCACTTTCAAGAGTGATAAACGCGTCGTTTTCGCCCCACGCCACCTGCTGAAGTTTCGCCGGTGCGATCAGCGTGACGTCGCTGCACTGCTGCGCTTTCTGCCACAGCGCGTGGTGGATCACCGCGTTTTCAATGATATGTCCAAGGTGGCTGTAACCCATGCTTTCATCGTCAAACGCGATACGGCCAAAGCTGTCTTTGTCCCACACTTCCATCCCGTGATAGCAACTGGCACGGAGCGCCACGATTTCAGACCAGACGCCAAGGTGCGTCAGTAGCTTTTCGCTGGCGGCATTGATCGCCGAGACGCGCAGCTCTGGCGGTGCATCCTGCGCCACAGGCTGCGGCGCTTTTTGCTCAAGCACGGCCACGCGCAGGCCGCTGCCCTGTAAACCACAAGCCAGCGCCAGTCCTACCATTCCGCCGCCCACAATGGCGACATCAACATTTTGCACGGTCAATACTCCTTAACGCGCGACCCAACCCAGGGTCCGCTGCGCCAGCACGTCACGTGCCGGAATGAACAGTTCCATCGCCATAAGCCCAAGGTTGCGACCCGCAACCAGCGGTGCCCAGCGATTGGCAAACAGGTGGACTAAACCGTCGGTGACGCCAATGGTCGCCGCTTTGTCCGCCTGGCGTCGTTTCTGGTAATGGCTCAGCACTGAGTAAGCGCCACAATCCTGTTGTTCGCTCCACGTTCGGGCCAGGAGCTCGGCCAGGCTCATCACGTCACGGAGGCCAAGGTTGAAGCCTTGCCCGGCGATGGGGTGTAGCGTCTGCGCGGCGTTGCCGACCAGGGCGACGCGATGGGAGACAGTCTGCGATGCGGTCGTCAGCGCAAGCGGATAGGCCACGCGTTTTCCGGCGTGGGTGATGCGCCCAAGCCGCCAGCCGAAGGCCTTTTGCAGCTCGGAACAAAAACGTTCGTCGGACCAGGAGAGAACCTCATCGGCCCGATCCTGCGCATGGCACCATACCAGCGAGCAGCGCCCGTTCGACATCGGCAGCATGGCCAGCGGGCCGTGCTCCGTGAAGCGCTCAAATGCCCTGCCGTTATGCGCGCCAGCCGTAGAGACATTAGCGATGACCGCCGCCTGTCCATAGGGTTCAGAGCGCCATTCGACGCCGCACTGCGTGGCGATCGCGGAGCGTGAACCATCTGCCGCCACCAGCAGTTGCCCCTCCAGCGTGGTGCCGTTGTCCAGCGTCACGCTGACGGCCTCGTCACGGCGGCTGAAGCTGGCGACGCGCGCCGGACAGTGCAGCGTGACGCCAGGGGCATCCTGTAACAGACGGAACAGCCGCAGCCCCACGTCATGCAGCTCGACGACCTGCCCCAGTGCCTCAATTCGGTAATCGTGGGCATCCAGCGTCACAAACCCGGCGTGGCCGCGATCGCTGACGTGAACGGTGCCGATGGCCGTCGCGCAGTCCGCTATCGCCTGCCAGATGCCAATGCGCGCAAGCTGCTGGCAGGTTCCCTGGGCCAGCGCGATGGCGCGGGCATCGAAGCCGGGATGATCGGCCGCCTGCGGCGCAACCGCCTCAACAAGATGCACCGGAAGCTGGCCTTTGGTTAACTGCGAAATGGCCAGCGCCAGAGTAGCGCCGGTCATGCCTCCGCCAACGATGATCACGCTCATACGCGTGCCGCCGCCATCAGCGCCTCGATGTCGTCGGCTTTTTTCACCACGGTCGCGGTCAGGTTTTCGTTACCGGTTTCGGTGATGACGATGTCATCTTCAATGCGAATGCCGATCCCGCGGTACTGTTCTGGCACGTCGGCATCCGGCGCGATGTACAGCCCAGGCTCAACGGTCAGCACCATGCCTGGCTCCAGCACGCGCGAACGTTCCGGACCGTATGCCCCGACGTCATGCACATCCAGCCCCAGCCAGTGGCTCAGGCCGTGCATAAAGTACGGACGATGGGCGTTTTCGGTTATAAGGGTGTCCACATCGCCTTTCAAAATGCCGAGCTTCACCAGCCCGGTAATCATGATGCGCACCACCTCGCCCGTAACCTCCTGGATGGAGGTGCCAGGGCGGAACAGCGTCAGCGCGGTCTCCAGAGACTCAAGCACGATGTCATAGATTTCACGCTGCGCGGTGGTGAATTTACCGTTCACCGGGAAGGTACGGGTGATGTCGCCCGCGTAACCCTGATATTCACAGCCCGCGTCAATCAGCACCAGATCGCCGTCGCGCAGTTCACTTTCGTTTTCGGTGTAGTGCAGAATGCAGCCGTTTTCACCGCCGCCTACGATGGTGTTATAGGACGGGAAGCGCGCGCCGTGACGGTTAAATTCATGGTGAATTTCGCCTTCAAGCTGGTACTCGAACATACCGGGACGGCACTTTTCCATGGCGCGGGTATGCGCCAGGGCGCTGATTTCGCCCGCGCGGCGCATCACGTTCAGCTCTTCTTCAGACTTAAACAGACGCATCTCATGCACCATCGGACGCCAGTCCGTCAGGGTGGCGGGTGCAGACAAATTCTGACGTGAGCCTTTACGCAGCTTATCCAGCGCGGTGAAGACAATGTCATCCGCATACGCGTATTCGCCCTGCGCGTGATAGAGCACGTCCAGGCCGTTCAGCAGTTGGTAAAGCTGCTGGTTGATTTCGCTGTAGGCCAGCGCACGGTCCACGCCCAGTTTTTCCGGCGCCGCCTCCTGCCCTAAGCGGCGGCCAAACCAGATTTCCGCGGTCAGATCGCGCACGCGGTTAAAAATCACGCTGTGGTTGTGGGTGTCATTGCTTTTAATCAGCACCAGTACCGCTTCCGGCTCGTTAAACCCGGTGAAGTACCAGAAATCACTGCTCTGGCGATAGGGGTATTCGCTGTCGGCGCTGCGCGTCACTTCCGGCGCGGCGAAAATCAGGGCAGCGCTTCCCGGCTGCATTTTTGCCAGCAGCGCCTGACGACGGCGAGAATACTCTTGACTGGAGATAACCATGACACCCTCCTGTGCGTTATTTTTCTTAGTGTAATGTTGGCTTGCGAACTTCCGGCGCGGTCGGCTGCGAGCGCGTAAAGTTGTCGTGGCACAGCAGAGACGCCACGCGCACGTACTCGATAATCTCTTCGAGAGACATTTCCAGCTCTTCCTGGTCTTCGTCTTCATCGTAGCCGAGCTGGGCGATATTACGCAGATCGTCGATCGCTTCACCCGCTTCGCCGGTCACTTTATCCAGTTTAGGCTGGGTTACGCCCAGGCCAAGAAGATAGTGGTTTACCCAACCCGCGAGCGCATCGGCGCGATCGAAGACGCTGACATCGTCGCCTTCAGGCAGATAAAGCTGAAAAAGAAAGCCATCGTCTTCCAGGGAATCGCTGGTTGCGGCGTGCATTTTACGCAGCGCTTCCGCCAGTTCGTGGCCAAACGCCAGCCCTTCGTTGGTGAGGTCGTGGATCAGCGGCTGCCATGAGCTGTCGCTGTTTCCGCCGCACAGTATGCCGCTGATCAGACCGTGCATTTCGGCAGGGGTCAGACCGACTCCCTGCTGGTTCAGTAACTGGTTTAAATCCTTGTAACCAGGCATTTCGTTCTGTATAGACATACGCATTCGTCATCAAAGGGAGGATATTCATGATATGCTACCACTTTGGACCCTGGTGATACCAGAAAAGGGCTTGTATCTTCACATCAGGGTAGCTATAGTGTCGCCCCTTCGCAGCCCCCGGGGCAGTAAGCGAAGGCAGCGCAGTCAATCAGCAGGAAGGTGGCATGTCTGCACAACCCGTCGATCTCCAGATTTTTGGCCGTTCACTGCGAGTGAATTGTCCGCCTGAACAAAGGGATGCCTTGAATCAGGCTGCGGACGATTTGAATCAGCGGTTGCAAGATCTAAAAGAACGCACTAGAGTCACAAATACTGAGCAGCTGGTTTTCATCGCCGCGTTGAACATCAGCTATGAACTGACTCAGGAAAAAGCGAAGACCCGCGATTACGCGGCAAGCATGGAGCAGCGCATTAAAATGCTCCAGCAGACCATAGAACAGGCATTGCTTGATCAAGGTCGCAGTCCCGAAAGACCGGGACCAAAGTTTGAATAACACTTCTCAGTTGACTATGGTAGAGTAACTGTGAAGACAAAATTTCTCTGAGATGTTCGCAAGCGGGCCAGTCCCCTGAGCCGATATTTCATACCACAAGAATGTGGCGCTCCATGGTTGGTGAGCATGCTCGGTCCGTCCGAGAAGCCTTAAAACTATGACGACACATTCACCTTGAACCAAGGGTTCAAGGGTTACAGCCTGCGGCGGCATCTCGGAGATTCCCTCTCTTTTCTTCTACCGACTACCATGACTCAATTCCCTGAAGTTTCTGCTTCACGCCAGGACATCCGTCAGCTTATTCGCCAGCGTCGTCGCGCCTTAAGCGCCGAGCAACAGGCACATTTTGCCCAGCAGGCCGCCGCCCGCATGATGGCCTATCCGCCTGTGGTGATGGCAAACACCGTCGCCCTGTTTCTCTCGTTTGATGGTGAGCTGGATACCCAACCGCTTATCGACCAGCTCTGGCGCGCCGGGAAAAAAGTTTATCTGCCGGTGCTACATCCCTTTAGCCGAGGCAATCTGCTGTTTCTGCACTACCATCCGCACAGCGAGCTGGTGGTAAATCGTCTGAAAATCACCGAACCCAAACTCGACGTGCGCGACGTGCTGCCGCTATCTGAACTGGATGTGCTGATTACGCCGCTGGTGGCGTTTGACGAGCAGGGCCAGCGATTAGGCATGGGCGGGGGGTTCTATGACAGGACGCTGCAAAACTGGCAGCAGTACGGATTGCAGCCGGTGGGGTATGCGCATGATTGCCAGGGCGTGGAGGTATTACCCGTAGAGAAATGGGATGTGCCGTTGCCGGCGGTGGTGACGCCCAGTAAAACCTGGACCTGGTAGAATAAAGCCGGGTGGCGGCTACGCCTTACCCGGCCTACATAAATCATCGAACATTGTAGGTCGGGTAAGCGTAAGCGCCACCCGACATCACAGACCGCACCATCAGTACAGCAGACGCGCGCGAATCGTCCCCGGAATGGCCTTCATGCTCTGCAATGCTTTCTCGGCGATGTCTTCATCCGCTTCAATATCAATAACCACATAACCCATCTGCGAGTTAGTTTGCAGATACTGCGCAGCAATGTTAACGCCCTGCTCGGCAAAGATCTGGTTGATGGCGGTCAGCACGCCAGGACGGTTTTCGTGGATGTGCAGCAGACGACGCCCACCGTGCAGCGGCAGAGACACCTCCGGGAAGTTCACCGCAGAGAGCGTTGAACCGTTATCGGAATATTTGCTCAGTTTACCCGCCACTTCCAGGCCGATATTCTCCTGCGCTTCCTGAGTAGAACCGCCGATGTGCGGCGTCAGGATCACGTTGTCGAACTCGCACAGCGGAGAGGTGAACGGATCGCTGTTGGTGGCCGGTTCCGTCGGGAACACGTCAATCGCCGCACCCGCCAGATGTTTACGCTTCAGCGCGTCGCACAGTGCAGGAATGTCAACCACGGTGCCACGCGCGGCGTTGATCAGCAGAGAGCCCGGCTTCATCAGCGCCAGCTCTTCTGCGCCCATCATGTTTTTGGTGGACGCATTTTCCGGCACGTGCAGGCTTACCACGTCGCTCATGTTCAGCAGGTCAGAAAGATGCTGCACCTGCGTCGCGTTACCCAGCGGCAGCTTGCTTTCGATATCGTAGAAAAACACGTGCATGCCGAGAGATTCCGCCAGAATACCGAGCTGCGTACCGATATGGCCGTAACCGATAATCCCGAGCTTTTTCCCACGGGCTTCGTAGGAGCCCGCAGCCAGCTTATTCCACACGCCGCGGTGCGCTTTGGCGTTAGCCTCCGGAATGCCGCGCAGGAGCAGCAGCAGCTCGCCAATTACCAGCTCCGCCACGGAACGGGTGTTAGAGAACGGCGCGTTAAAGACCGGGATACCGCGTTTTGCGGCGGCATTCAGATCAACCTGGTTGGTGCCGATGCAGAAACAGCCAATCGCCACCAGCTTTTCCGCCGCAGCAATAACGTCTTCAGTCAGTTGGGTACGGGATCGCAGGCCAATGAAATGGGCATCACGGATGGACGCTTTCAGCTCTTCAGTGTCCAGCGCGCCTTTGTGAAATTCGATGTTGGTGTAGCCTGCTGCGCGAAGGCTATCGAGCGCTTTCTGGTGCACGCCTTCAACCAGCAGGAATTTAATCTTGTCTTTCTCCAATGATACCTTTGCCATTTACCCGACCCTGTTTTTATCTGAACTGATGTTGTGCTGGATATAAATCCCGTGCAGCCAACATATCAAAAAAAACTATTGCAGCAATATGAACGTTTGCGTCGGCACTCTGAAGAAAAGTCATACAGGGCAAAATGGCAGAGGAAAATGCTGCGGAAAATTACGAACGTGGCAGGATCGGCAAAAGAGGCGGAAAAACGTGACACAAGTCACCGAATTTAGCTTTTCAAAATTTTTTTAGCGGGGGGGAGCGTTCCCCCCGTCAGATCATTTTACGATGGTTTTTACACCGTCAGCCGTGCCGATCAGCGCCACATCCGCGCCACGGTTGGCAAATAACCCTACGGTAACAACGCCTGGAATGCCGTTGATCGCATTTTCCAGCGCAATGGCATCGAGGATCTCAAGGCCGTGAACGTCGAGGATCACGTTGCCGTTGTCGGTCACCACACCCTGACGGTATTCCGGACGACCGCCCAGCTTCACAAGTTGACGGGCAACCGCGCTGCGCGCCATCGGGATCACTTCGACCGGCAGCGGGAAATTCCCCAGAATGTCGACCTGCTTGGAGGCGTCCGCGATGCAGATGAACTTATCCGCCACGGAAGCGATGATTTTTTCGCGGGTCAGCGCCGCGCCACCGCCTTTGATCATCTGCATGTGGCCGTTGATTTCATCCGCGCCATCAACGTAAATGCCCAGACGGTCCACTTCGTTGAGGTCGAAAACGGTGATGCCGAGGCTTTTCAGCTTTTCCGTGGAAGCATCGGAGCTGGAAACCGCACCCTCGATCTGCCCCTTCATCGTGCCCAGCGCATCGATAAAGTGTGCCGCCGTGGACCCCGTACCAACACCGACAATGGTACCCGGCTGTACGTACTGGAGAGCGGCCCATCCTACTGCTTTTTTCAGTTCATCCTGCGTCATGATCGTTTTGCCTGTGGTGTGAAAACTCAGGGCGCATTATAGAACACGTCGAATGGATTTCGTCTGCCACGAAGGGAAAATTGTGTCATAGTGCAGATTAAGCAAAATTAAGGAGTCAGCCAGAGCAATGAAACGTCCGGACTACAGAACACTACAGGCACTTGATGCAGTTATTCGTGAACGCGGTTTTGAGCGCGCGGCGCAAAAGCTGTGCATCACCCAGTCCGCCGTATCACAGCGTATCAAACAGCTTGAAAACATGTTCGGGCAGCCGCTGCTGGTGCGTACCGTACCGCCGCGTCCGACAGAGCAAGGACAAAAGCTCCTCGCCCTGCTGCGTCAGGTTGAACTGCTGGAAGATGAATGGCTGGGCGATGAACAAACCGGCTCCACGCCGCTGCTGCTGTCGCTGGCGGTGAACGCCGACAGTCTGGCAACCTGGCTGCTGCCGGCCCTTGCGCCGGTGCTGGCCGACTCCCCAATCCGCCTGAACCTTCAGGTTGAAGACGAGACCCGCACTCAGGAACGCCTGCGCCGTGGCGAAGTGGTTGGGGCGGTCAGTATTCAGCCGCAGGCGCTGCCAAGCTGTCTGGTGGATCAGCTGGGCGCGCTGGATTACCTGTTTGTCGGTTCAAAAGCCTTTGCCGAGCGCTACTTCCCGAACGGCGTGACTCGCGCCGCGCTGCTGAAAGCCCCTGCCGTCGCGTTCGACCATCTGGACGATATGCATCAGGCCTTCCTGCAACAAAACTTCGATTTGCCGCCGGGCAGCGTGCCGTGTCATATCGTTAACTCGTCCGAAGCCTTCGTACAGCTCGCGCGTCAGGGCACCACCTGCTGCATGATCCCGCATTTGCAGATTGAGAAAGAGTTGAAAAGCGGTGAGCTGATTGATTTAACCCCGGGGCTGTATCAGCGCCGGATGCTGTACTGGCACCGTTTTGCCCCGGAAAGCCGCATGATGCGCAACGTCACCGACGCGCTGCTGGCGTTTGGGCATAAGGTGTTGAGACAGGATTAATCGCTTGAATTCCCTCTCCCTGTGGGAGAGGGTTAGGGTGAGGGCAAACTACTGCGCCTTAGCCGCCTCAGTTTGCTGAGTTTCAGTCGGCTCCAGCTGGAACACCACATCAACCTGATCGTCGAACTGAATGGTTGGCTGCTCGTAGGTTTCCTGAGCAGAAACCGGCGCGGCGTCCGCCTTCATCATCCGCACCATCGGGCTTGGCTGGTAGTTTGAAACGTGGTAACGGACGCTGTAAACCGGACCGAGCTTGCTCTTGAAGCCGGATGCCAGCTGCTGCGCCTGATGAATGGCATCATCTATCGCCGCTTTACGCGCTTCGTCTTTATATTTCTCCGGTTGCGCAACGCCCAGCGAGACGGAACGAATTTCGTTCAGCCCTGCCTTCAGCGCACCATCCAGCAATCCGTTGAGCTTATCAAGCTGGCGCACGGTCACTTCTACAGTACGCACGGCGCGATAGCCTTTCAGGATGCTTTTGCCGTTCTGGTAGTCGTAATCCGGTTGGGTACGCAGGTTCGCAGAGCTGATGTCTTTTTTCGCGACACCGTTCTGTTCCAGGAAAGAGAGGTATTGCGCAACACGATCGTCTGCCTGTTTCTTGGCGGAAGCAGCATCTTTCGCCGCCACGTTCACTTCAATTGCCAGGGTTGCAACATCCGGTACCGCATCCACACTTGCCGTGCCTGAAGTGACAATGTGCGGGCCGTTCGGCAGTTCATTCGCCTGCACCGACACCGCACCTAAACTTACTAATGCCGCCAGGGCCATCACCTTAAACTTCACTGTCATTCCTCCATGTTGCGAAGAGTGCCCTGTTAACAGGGCTCATGCCAGCAAGCTTAGCGGGTCTTGTCCAGATGTCCATAAGACAACGCTTAGTTGAACAATCCCTGTACGTGATGAATGCCCTCTTTCGCCAGCTGGAAGGCAATAAACCACATCACCAGCCCCACCAGGGTATTGATAATGCGCTGTGCTTTGGCGGTACGCAGTCGTGGCGCCAGCCACGCCGCCAGGATCGCAAGACCGAAGAACCAGAGGAAGGAGGCGCTGACCGTACCGAGCGCAAACCAGCGTTTCGGCTCAACGTCCAGCTGTCCGCCCAGGCTGCCCAGTACCACAAAGGTATCAAGGTAGACGTGCGGGTTAAGCCACGTCACGGCGAGCATGGTGACGATAATCTTCCAGCGCCCCTGCTTCATCACTTCGGCGCTAGCCAGCTCAAGATTGCTGCTCATGGCCGTTTTCAGGGCACCAAACCCGTACCACAGCAGAAACGCTACGCCGCCCCAGGTAACCAGCGCCAGCAGCCACGGCGACTGCATCAACAGGGCGCTGCCGCCAAAAATCCCGGCGCAAATCAGCAGCAGATCGCTCACCGCACACAGCAGGGCAATCATCAGATGGTACTGACGGCGAATGCCCTGGTTCATCACGAACGCATTTTGTGGACCAAGGGGAAGGATCATGGCCGCACCTAACGCAAGCCCCTGAAAATAATAAGATAACATGACGTAATTCTCGCAGAGTTGTCCTGGAGGCAGACTATACTGCGGGAACGTCATTAGAGGAAATGGATAATATTAATTGGGGATTAGCCGGGCTAATAAAAGAAAAGCCCGGTGTCGCTGACGCTTACCGGGCCTACGGGAGACGTTACTCTGCTTCTTTGACTTTTTTGACGTTTACGTCCATCTGCGGGTACGGGAAGCTGATGCCGTTGGCATCGAAATCACGCTTGATGCGCTCCAGCACATCCCAGTAAACGTTTTGAAGATCGCTGCTTTTGCTCCAGATGCGCACCACAAAATTAATAGATGACGCGCCCAGCTCGTTCAGACGAACGGTCTGCTCGCGGTCCTTCAGAATACGGTCATCTGAAGCAATGATGTTGGTAATCAGAGACTTCACCTGATCGATATCGGAGTCGTACGCCACGCTGATGATCAGCTCGTTACGACGCACCGGCTCGCGGGAGAAGTTAATGATATTGCCCGCAATGATTTTCCCGTTCGGGACTACCACAATGCGACCATCCACGGTACGCAGGGTCGTGGAGAAAATCTGAACCTGCAACACGGTACCGGCAATACCGCCCAGATCCACATACTCACCGGAACGGAACGGACGGAAGGTCACCAGCAATACGCCCGCCGCCAGGTTAGACAGCGAACCCTGCAATGCCAGACCAATGGCCAGACCGGCAGCACCGAGCACAGCGATGACGGATGCCGTCTGCACGCCGACACGCCCCAGCGCCGCAATCAGCGTAAAGGCGATAATGCCGTAACGGACCAGCGCGGAGAGGAAATCGGCGACTGTGGCATCAATGTGTCGTGCGACCATCACCCGGTTGACAGCGTTCGAAACGATACGCGCCACGATCATCCCGACAATGATGATGGCAATAGCGGCAACAATATTCACGGCGTAGCTCAGCAGTAGCGCCTGGTTGCGCACCAGCCAGTTACCCGCGTTATTGATGCTGTCTACAACATCAAGTTGTTCCATTTATTCTTCCTTTTGTTAAACCAAAACACAAAATCCATCCCCCATGGAGACAGGCAGGTCAGTAAAGGGTAAACAAAAAGCACCGGCTTTGCCAAACAGATCACAAAATCAGGTATTGCAGGATATTGAAAAAGCATAAAAAAAGGCCCGCATATGCGGACCTCTTGACGCTATGAATAGCTCAAATTACAGAACGTCAACCGCGTTCAGTTCTTTGAATGCCTGCTCCAGACGAGTAATCATAGAAGTCTGGGCAGCGCGCAGCCATACGCGTGGATCGTAGTATTTCTTGTTCGGCTGGTCTTCGCCTTTCGGGTTGCCCAGCTGACCTTGCAGGTAAGCTTCGTTGGTTTTGTAGTATTGCAGGATACCGTCCCAGGTTGCCCATTGGGTGTCGGTATCGATATTCATTTTCACTACGCCGTAGCTTACGGAATCTTTGATTTCCTGAGCAGAAGAACCGGAACCGCCGTGGAAGACGAAGTTCAGGCTGTTGTGCGGCAGGTTGTGTTTTTTGGACACGTATTCCTGAGAATCACGCAGGATGGTCGGGGTCAGAACCACGTTACCTGGTTTGTATACGCCGTGTACGTTACCGAAGGACGCTGCGATAGTGAAGCGTGGGCTGATTTTGCTCAGCTCGGTGTAAGCGTAATCAACGTCTTCTGGCTGAGTGTACAGTGCAGAAGCGTCCATGTGGCTGTTGTCCACACCGTCTTCTTCACCGCCGGTGCAACCCAGTTCGATTTCCAGGGTCATGCCCATTTTGGACATACGCGCCAGGTACTTAGAGCAGATCTCGATGTTTTCTTCCAGAGACTCTTCGGACAGGTCGATCATGTGAGAAGAGAACAGTGGCTTACCGGTTGCCGCGAAGTGTTTTTCACCCGCGTCCAGCAGACCGTCGATCCACGGCAGCAGTTTCTTCGCGCAGTGGTCAGTGTGCAGGATAACCGGAACACCGTAGTGTTCAGCCATCTGGTGTACGTGGTGCGCACCAGAGATAGCGCCCAGGATTGCAGCACCCTGAGGAATGTCAGTTTTCACGCCTTTACCTGCGATGAACGCAGCGCCGCCGTTAGAGAACTGAACGATAACCGGTGCTTTAACTTTTGCAGCGGTTTCCAGTACGGCGTTGATGGAGTCGGTACCCACGCAGTTAACTGCTGGCAGAGCGAAGTTGTTTTCTTTAGCTACCTGGAACACTTTCTGTACGTCATCACCAGTGATAACGCCAGGTTTTACGAAATCAAAAATTTTAGACATGTTGCTTAGTCCTGTATCTTCGGCCGTTAGAAATGGTGCGAGCTCTGATAAGCGCGCTGAAAATTGGGCAGGTTTCCCTGCCCCTGAATGGCTTACTTCTTAGCGCGCTCTTCGAGCATTGCTACTGCTGGCAGAACTTTGCCTTCCACGAATTCGAGGAATGCGCCGCCACCAGTGGAGATGTAGGAGATCTTGTCAGCGATACCGAACAGGTCGATAGCTGCCAGGGTGTCACCACCGCCTGCGATAGAGAACGCTTCGCTGTCTGCGATAGCGTTAGCCACGATCTCAGTCCCTTTGCGGAAGTTCGGGAATTCGAACACGCCGACAGGACCGTTCCACAGGATAGTTTTTGCGTTTTTCAGGATTTCAGCCAGTTTCTGTGCAGAAACGTCGCCCAGGTCCAGAATCTGCTCTTCATCTTTGATGTCGTTAACAGATTTCAGGGTTGCGGTAGCAGTTTCGGAGAACTCGGTTGCCACGCGAACGTCAGTTGGAACCGGGATATCACAGGTACCCAGCAGACGTTTGGCTTCGTCAACCAGATCCGCTTCGTACAGGGATTTACCCACGTTGTGGCCTTGCGCAGCAACGAAGGTGTTCGCGATACCACCGCCAACGATCAGCTGGTCAGCGATTTTGGACAGAGAATCCAGTACGGTCAGTTTAGTAGAAACTTTAGAACCACCAACGATAGCGACCATTGGACGAGCAGGTTCTTTCAGTGCTTTACCCAGCGCTTCCAGTTCGTCAGCCAGCAGCGGACCTGCACAGGCGACGTCTGCGAATTTACCGATACCGTGGGTAGATGCCTGCGCACGGTGAGCCGTACCGAATGCATCCATCACGAATACGTCGCACAGCGCAGCGTATTTTTTGGACAGGGTTTCGTCGTCTTTCTTTTCGCCTTTGTTGAAGCGAACGTTTTCCAGAACAACCAGCTCACCTTCGGCAACTTCTACGCCGTCCAGGTAATCTTTCACCAGGCGAACCGGGCTGGACAGTTTGTCTTTCAGGTAATTAACAACCGGCAGCAGAGAGAACTCTTCGTTGTACTCGCCTTCAGTTGGACGGCCCAGGTGGGAGGTGACCATCACTTTAGCGCCCTGCTTCAGAGCCAGTTCAATGGTTGGCAGAGATGCACGGATACGCGCGTCGCTGGTCACTTTGCCATCTTTAACCGGTACGTTCAGATCGGCACGGATGAAAACGCGTTTACCTGCCAGATCCAGATCGGTCATCTTAATTACAGACATGGTGAATCCTCTCGTTGATTCTTAAAGTTTTGCAAGCGCAAGGTGCGCTCTACCTGAAACCTTTCGCGGCCATGGCTAACGTGGTGTCGAGCATTCGGTTAGCAAAGCCCCATTCGTTATCACACCAGACCAGCGTCTTGATGAGGTGCGCACCACTGACTCGCGTCTGCGTGCCATCCACGATGGCGCTATGCGGGTCGTGGTTAAAATCTACTGAGACCAACGGTAATTCCGTATAGTCAACTATACCATGAAATGCTCCCTGTGCCGCTTTTTGCAGCAACAGGTTGACTTCACAGGCTTTTACCGGTTTTTTCACCGTCACGCTAAGATCGATTGCGGTGACGTTTATCGTCGGAACGCGCACGGCAATCGCTTCAAAACGGTCGTTAAACTGCGGGAAAATACGGGTGATCCCGGCAGCCAGTTTCGTATCCACCGGAATGATTGACTGGCTCGCCGCGCGAGTGCGTCGTAAATCCGGATGGTAGGCGTCGATTACCTGCTGATCGTGCATGGCGGAGTGAATCGTGGTCACGGTGCCGGATTCAATGCCATAAGCATCGTCTAACAGTTTAATGACCGGAATAATGCAGTTGGTGGTGCAGGAGGCGTTGGAGACAATGCGGTGTTCAGCGTGCAGCTCGTGCTGGTTAACACCAAACACGACGGTGGCGTCGAGGTCGTTACTGCCGGGATGGGAGAACAGCACTTTTTTCGCGCCAGCATTCAGATGCGCTTCGCCATGTTCACGGTTACCGTACACGCCGGTACAGTCCAGCACCACATCCACACCCAGTTCGCGCCAGGGCAGCCCTTCAATACTGTTCTCATGCAGCACGCGGATGGCATCGTCACCGACGAACAGCTGTTCCCTTTCCTGGCGAACATCCCAGGCAAAGCGACCGTGGCTGGTGTCATATTTCAACAAATGTGCCATGCCCGCAGCATCCGCCAGTTCATTGATTGCCACCACGGTGATTTCCGCACGACGCCCGGATTCATATAAAGCACGAACCACGTTGCGCCCGATGCGACCGAAGCCATTAATCGCTACGCGTACGGTCATAGATCTCCTGCAAAGCTATCCCTGAGTTTGAGGTGGCTGAAAGAGTAATCCAGCGACGCCCGAAGGGGAATCCTTGCTGTCACAAACTGCGATTGATTGGTCAATTGTCGAACATTTAATCGACTGAAACGCTTCAGCAAGAATAAGCGAATCGGGGAATAAAAGGAATGTCTGTCCAGATGAATAAGCGAGCTATATGACTTGCGTCACATTTTGGGTGGAATAATGCTTACAAAAAAGCCGGGTGGCGCGTTAGCGCTTACCCGGCCTACTTTATTCTCCCTCTCCCCGTGGGAGAGAGCCAGGGTGAGGGCATCAGCCCGCACCGGACAAACAATTACAGCAGTTCTTTCGCCTTAGCGACAACGTTTTCAACGGTGAAGCCGAACTCTTCAAACAGCTGTTCAGCTGGCGCAGACTCACCAAACGTGGTCATCCCGACGATAGCGCCGTTCAGACCCACGTATTTGAACCAGTAGTCTGCGATACCCGCTTCCACTGCCACGCGAGCGGAGACCGCTTTAGGCAGTACGGATTCGCGGTACGCGGCATCCTGCTTGTCGAACGCATCGGTAGAAGGCATAGAAACCACACGCGCTTTCACGCCTTCGGCAGTCAGTTTTTCCCATGCGGCAACGGCCAGTTCAACTTCAGAACCGGTCGCGATGAAGATCAGCTCAGGCTGGCCTGCGCAATCTTTCAGCACGTAACCACCGCGCGCGATGTTTGCCAGTTGCTCTGGGGTACGCTCCTGCTGCGCCAGGTTCTGACGGGAGAGGATCAGCGCGGTCGGGCCATCCTGACGCTCAACGCCGTATTTCCACGCCACCGCAGATTCAACCTGGTCACATGGACGCCATGTGCTCATGTTCGGGGTCACGCGCAGGGAAGCCACCTGCTCTACTGGCTGGTGAGTTGGACCATCTTCGCCCAGACCGATGGAGTCGTGGGTGTAGACCATCACCTGACGCTGTTTCATCAGCGCAGCCATACGCACGGCGTTACGTGCATATTCCACAAACATCAGGAAGGTAGAAGTGTACGGCAGGAAACCACCGTGCAGAGCGATACCGTTGGCAATCGCAGTCATACCGAACTCACGTACACCGTAATGGATGTAGTTACCGGCAGTATCTTCGTTGATTGGCTTAGATCCGGACCACAGGGTCAGGTTTGATGGCGCCAGGTCAGCGGAGCCGCCGAGGAATTCAGGCAGCAGAGGGCCAAACGCTTCGATCGCATTCTGAGATGCTTTACGGCTGGCGATCTTGGCTGGGTTCGCCTGCAACTTCGCGATGAACTCGTTCGCTTTGGCGTCGAAGTCAGACGGCATGTCACCTTTCATACGACGGGTGAACTCAGCCGCTTCCTGTGGGAAGGCTTTCGCGTAAGCCGCGAACTTCTCGTTCCAGGCCGCTTCTTTCGCCTGACCCACTTCTTTCGCATCCCACTGAGCGTAGATTTCAGACGGGATTTCGAAGGCAGGGTGTTTCCAGCCAAGCGCTTCACGGGTCAGTGCAATTTCCGCGTCGCCCAGCGGTGCGCCGTGGGAGTCGTGAGTGCCCGCTTTGTTCGGAGAACCGAAGCCGATGATGGTTTTGCACATCAGCAGGGACGGTTTGTCGGTCACGGCGCGCGCTTCTTCTACGGCACGTTTAATCGAGTCAGCATCGTGGCCATCAACGCCGCGCACAACATGCCAGCCGTAGGCTTCGAAACGTGCAGCGGTGTCGTCAGTGAACCAGCCTTCAACGTGGCCGTCGATAGAAATGCCGTTGTCGTCGTAGAACGCAACCAGTTTACCCAGCTTCAGGGTGCCTGCCAGGGAGCACACTTCGTGAGAAATGCCTTCCATCATGCAGCCGTCGCCCAGGAAGGCGTAGGTGAAGTGGTCAACGATGTCGTGGCCAGGACGGTTAAACTGCGCCGCCAGGGTCTTCTCTGCAATCGCCATACCTACGGCGTTAGCGATGCCCTGACCCAGCGGACCGGTAGTGGTTTCAACGCCAGCGGTGTAGCCTACTTCCGGATGACCTGGAGTTTTGGAGTGCAGCTGACGGAAGTTTTTCAGCTCTTCGATTGGCAGATCGTAGCCAGTGAGGTGCAGCAGGCTGTAGATCAGCATAGAGCCGTGGCCGTTAGACAGCACGAAACGGTCGCGGTCTGCCCATGCCGGGTTCTGCGGGTTGTGGTTAAGGAAATCACGCCACAGGACTTCGGCGATGTCAGCCATGCCCATAGGGGCACCCGGGTGGCCGGATTTGGCTTTCTGTACTGCGTCCATGCTCAGCGCACGAATAGCATTAGCAAGCTCTTTACGTGAGGACATTTTAACTCCAGATCGGACTGTTAAAGGCCATGCCCTTGACGACAGCGCGTTTTGGGCTACGCCGGAAAAAAGTGCCAACAATGTAACCCAAGCCGCAGGGCATGTACATGGACCATTCTTTGGCAGCTTAAGAAATCTCTGGATCATGCTCGCATGTTGCGCAATCTGCTCGCCCGCCCCTGTAGATATTCCTTATACTTAGCCCGACACCGGCTTCGTTGACGGTGCATTTTTCGGAATTAATTCAGATTAACGAGTACGGAAGCAACATCATGAAAATGCGTGCAATCGGGCTGGCTGTGGGAACAACGCTCCTGCTAAGCGGCTGTCAGAATATGGATTCTAACGGCCTGATGACCTCAGGCGCAGAAGCTTTTCAGGCCTACTCACTGAGCGATGCGCAGGTGAAAGCGCTGAGCGACGAGGCCTGTAAGGATATGGATGGAAAAGCTACGCTTGCCCCGGCAAACAGCACCTACACGCAGCGTCTGAACAAGATTGCTTCCGCGCTGGGCGACAACATTAACGGTCAGCCGGTGAACTACAAGGTGTATATGGCGAAAGACGTGAACGCCTTCGCGATGGCTAACGGCTGTATCCGCGTATACAGCGGCCTGATGGACATGATGACCGACAACGAAGTGGAAGCGGTGATCGGCCATGAAATGGGTCACGTTGCTCTGGGTCACGTGAAGAAAGGGATGCAGGTTGCGCTGGGCACCAATGCCGTGCGTGCAGCGGCGGCCTCTGCGGGCGGCATTGTCGGCAGCCTGTCCCAGTCGCAGCTGGGCGACGTGGGTGAGAAACTGGTTAACTCCCAGTTCTCCCAGCGTCAGGAGTCGGAAGCGGATGACTACTCTTACGATCTGTTGCGCAAACGCGGCATCAATCCATCAGGTTTAGCCACCAGCTTCGAAAAACTGGCGAAACTGGAGGAAGGCCGTCAAAGCTCCATGTTTGACGATCACCCGGCCTCCGTTGAACGCGCGCAGCATATCCGTGACCGCATGGCGGCAGACGGTATTAAATAATACTCCGGCCCGGTGCGCGCCGCGCTACCGGGCAACAAGACTCAATCAGTACAGCGTTTTCTGTGGCGGCCCGGCAAACTTAAGGGCGCCAATCTGCCCCATCCGCACCTCTACCACCGACGGCCCCGGCATCGCTAACGCTTCCATCATCACCGCGTCAAAATCCTCGGCCTGCTCAACGCTCCAGGCCTGTAGACCAATCGCCTGCGCCAGCAGGGTAAAATCCGGCGTATGCAGCGCGTTATAATACTGACGCCCGCCAAAATATTTATCCTGAATACCACGCATTACGCCGTAGCCCCCGTCGTTCATGATCAGCAGCGTCACGTTGGCTTTCTCCTGCGCCAGCGTCGCCAGTTCGCCTAAATTGAGGCTCAGGCCGCCGTCGCCCACCAGCCCCACCACCTTGCGCTGTGGGTTGGCAATCGCGGTGCCGATAGCCATCGGCAGGCCCATGCCAATCGCCCCGGCGAGGGAGTGAATATTCATCAGCGGACCGTTAGCCCTGAACAGGCGGCTACCCCACAGGCTGCCGGACACGGTGATATCGCGCACCAGCAGGCCGTCTTTCGGCAGGGCTTTCTCAATGGCGTCGTTAAGCTTCGCATAGGCGCCGCACTGCTCGCGCAGCCCCTGCTCAGCTTGCCCGACAGCCTGCTGTACCTGCGTATCCCACTGGGCGTTGCCCCACTCGCGGCCCTGCACTTTTTCAGCCAGCGCGCCAAGCAGCGCGGAACAATCGGCTATCAACGTGCTATCCATCAGATAGTTACGGCTTGCTGCCGCCGGGTCGATATCGAGCTGCACCCGCGGGGAAGGCAGCTCAAGCGTCCAGGATCGGGTTTCGTTGCTGCGCAGGCGAGAACCGGCCACCAACGTAAAATCACACTGCGCAATCAGCGCCTCAACCGACGGCGAATTATGGAACGCGCGAAGGCTGGCGCGGTGGTTGTCCGGCAGCACGCCGCGCGCGTGGGTGCTGGAAATCACGGTGATGCCCGCATCCGCCAGTTTTTTCACTGCCTCAGCGCTACCCAGCGCCCCGCCGCCCAGCCACAGCAGCGGCTGTTTCGCCTGTTTGAGCTGCGCCCACAGCGCGTCAACCATTCCGGTATCCACGGCCGGAGCCGATACCGGTTTGATCGGAGCGGTTACCAGCGACAGCGGAATTTTGGCGCTCTGAATATCAATCGGGATTTCCACCGAGACCGGTCCGCACGGCGGGGTCTGCGCGTCCTGGATGGCTTTATGCAGAATCGCTATCGCCTGATTCGCATTGCTGATGCGGTACGCCCGTTTTGAGCTGGCCTTCAGGAAGGTCAGCTGGTCACGGGTTTCATGGATAAACCCGGTGTCGGCGTCCAGCCAGGCTTTCTCAACCTGCCCGGTTAAATGCAGCAGCGGCGTGCAGGCATTCATGGCTTCCACCAGCGCGCCTACCGCGTTCCCGGCCCCCGCGCCGGTGCTGGTCAGCGCCACGCCGAGGCCGGAAAAGCGCCCGTGAGCATCGGCCATGGTGACGGAACCGGCTTCACCGCGCGCGGGCACAAAGCGGATATTGCCCCGCTGCCCAACCGCATCCGCGATCGGCAGGTTGTGAATGGAGATGACGCCGTAGATGGCCTCAACCTGATACTGCTCCAGCGTTCTGGCGATGGCGTCGCCGACGGTTATCATTTCGCTCATTGCTCACCCTTTCTCAGTCGCACCAGTGGTTGACGCTGTTACCCGTCGCCAGATAAATGCTCTTTTGTTGCATCCAGGCTTTCAGCCCCTGGATACCCTTCTCGCGGCCCAGACCGCTCTCTTTAAAGCCCCCGAACGGGGTCGAAATCGCAAAAACCTTGTAGGTGTTGATCCACACCGTGCCTGCCTCCAGCTGCTCGCTGAGACGCAGGGCGCGACCGGTATCGCGCGTCCAGATCCCCGCCGCCAGGCCGTACACCGAGTCGTTCGCCTCGTGGATAAGCGTGGCTTCATCGCCAAACGGCATCGCCACCAGCACCGGGCCGAAGATCTCTTCCTGACAGGCGCGGGCGCTGTTGCTCAGCCCTTCGATAATGGTTGGCAGAAAGAAGCTGCCGTTTACCAGAGCGGGATCGGCGGGGATCTCGCCGCCGCACAGCACGCGGCCCCCTTCACGCTTCGCCAGTTCGACGTACTGGATCACGCTCTGGCAATGTTTTTCGTTGATCAGCGGTCCTACATGGACGCCGTCGGTAAACGGATGTCCGACGCGCAGCCCGCGTGTTAATTCCAGCAGCCTCGCCATCAGCGGGGCGTAAATACTCTCGTGGATAAACAGCCGCGACCCGGCGATACACGCCTGCCCCGCCGAGCTGAAAATGCCGTAGCAGATCCCGCGCGCGGCCTGTTCGATATCGGCATCCTCCAGCACGATGGTCGGCGATTTGCCGCCCAGTTCCAGCGAGGCCAGGATCAGTTTTTCCGCCGCCACGTGCGCCAGATGACGGCCCGTGGTGGTGCCGCCGGTAAAGGAAATTTTCCGCACGCGAGGATGACGCGCCAGCGCATCGCCAATCACCGAGCCTTTGCCCGGCAGGACGCTCAGCAGCCCGGCGGGCAGCCCGGCCTGTTCAAAAATCCGCGCCAGCTCCAGCGCCATCAGCGGCGTGGCTTCGGCGGGCTTGAGGATCACCGCGTTCCCGGCGGCAATCGCCGGTGCGACCTTCTGCATTTCGCTGGCAATCGGCGAGTTCCACGGCGTAATGGCCGCCACCACGCCAAGGGGCTCGTAGCAGCTCAGCGTCAGCAGATCCGGCTGGCGCGGCGTCGGAAGTTCCCCTTCCAGCAGCTCGCAGGCGGCGGCAAAGTAGCGCGCCGTTCCCGCCGCGCTCATCACCAGCCCGCGCGCTTCCGCCAGCGGCTTGCCGTTATCACGGCTCTGCATCTGCGCCAGCGCATCGACGCGGGATTCAATAAGATCGGCAACTTTATGCAGGATCTTCGCGCGCATGTGCGGCAGACTGTTACGCCATGCGGGATCGCGCCAGGCGCGCTCTCCGGCGGCTACCGCCTCCTCCAGGTCATCCAGACTGGCGGCATTCAGCGTCGCGTTGATCGACCCGTCTGCCGGAAAGTGGCTCTGCATCGGGTTGCCGCCGCCGCGTCGCCACTGGCCGCCGATAAAAATCTTCAGATCGTCCATCGTCACTCCTCAGCACAGGGCCAGCTCGCGGCAGGCGCGCACCGCGCTCAGTGCCGCCAGGGTGGAGGTTTTAGGATTAGAAGCCAGCGGCAGTCCGCTCAGTTCCAGATGGAACTCGCCGAATAATCCTTCGACATGCAGCGTGTGGGTGTTACGTTTCGTTGCCGGGTCAACCATCAGTTGCACGCGGGTGTCGTCCATCCCGACGCCGCCGAGCGCCACGGTCGCCGCCACGTTGGCGTTCGCCGGGAACAGGCGCGCCGCCTCGCGGGCGCTGCCCTCGAAGAAAACCTTTGCCTCTGACACCGCATTCAGATCGATAAGCTGCTCGGCATAGCTGCCGCGCCAGCTGGCCGGGCTTTTGCGCGACTGATAGGTAACGCGCTCAAGCCCGCCCTCTTTCGCCGCCGCCAGCCCGTCGATACCGGCCACCGCACCGGAAAGCAGGGTCAGTTTTCCGCCCGCGGCGAGCAGACGCTGCTCCAGCGCGCTGTCCGCCAGCGCGCCGGTGGAAATGATGGCCAGATGCCAGCCGCGACGCAGGATCTCTTCCCCGTACTGGGCCACCGCCTGCTGGCTGGCGCATTCCAGCACCAGATCCGGCGTTTGTGCGCACGCCATCGGCGACGTCAGCGCCTCGACCGCATTGCCAAACTGGTCGTGAATGGCGGGATGGTGAGACGCGCGCGCCACGATCCAGCCGATAGCCACGCCGGCGGGCAGGCGCTCAATCACCGCCTGCGCCATGGCGCCATAACCAATTAACATTACCTTTTTCATGATGCGTCCTTACAGATGGCGGCAAAAGCCGCCGGAAACGTCCAGCGCCGCGCCGGTGGTAAACGAGGCCAGCGGCGAGGCGAGGAACAGCAGCGCCTGCGCGGGCTCCTGCGGCTTGCCGAGGCGCGCCATCGGAATGCCGCGCTTGCGCGCGATCTCCGCCGTCCACTCCGGCCAGCTCTGGCTTTTATCCGCCCGGCTTTCAAAGCGGCGCTGCCACTGGCCGGACTCGACCATACCGAGCAGTATGGAATTGACGCGAATCCCTTTGCCCACCAGCTCTTTCGAGAGCGTCAGCGTCATGTTCAACAGCGCGGCGCGGGCTGCCGACGTGGCGATCATGTGCTCTTCCGGCTGAAGCGCCAGCAGGGAGTTCACGCAGGTGATGGAGGCGATGTCGGACCGTTCCAGCAGCGGCTGAAACGCCTGCACCGGGTTAATCACCCCGAACAGTTTGAGTTCGGCTTCGTGCAGCCACGCCTCGCGCGGCGTGTCATGGAAGTGCGCCACGTAGCCCTGCCCGGCGTTGTTGATCAGCATATCCGCCGCGCCAAAACGCGCCTGCACCGCATCCGCGAAGGCCTGAACTTCGTCGGCATTCAGCACGTCGCAGCGGTAAGCGAAAATCTCCCCGTGAGGAAATTCGTTTTGCAGCGTCGCATGGGCGCTGGCGAGCCGGTCCTCGTCACGGCCGCAGAAGGCGACTTTCGCCCCTTCCCCCAGCAGCAGGCGCAGCGTTTCAAAGCCAATGCCGGAAGAACCGCCGGTGACTACCGCTACGCGCCCGTCAATTTGTGCATTCATCGCGCACCTCTTCGTTAATGCGTAAAAGCTGTTGGTTGAAAAACGCGTCGTTATCGAGATAGCTGGCGTGCCCGGCCTGCGGAATGGCGATAAACGGCATGCCGTAGCGCAGCGCCAGACCCTGAACCAGCTCCGGCTGGGTGATGGCATCCTGCTCGCCGCACCAGACTTCAAAACTGCCGGAATAACGCTTCAGCCAGCCGTGGATGTCGTCATGCGCCAGCATCCACGAGGCGGCAAGGTAGCCTTCCGGGCGCAGCACCCGCATGCCCGCCGCGACGGTGGCGATATCTTCCGCGCGCGCGCCGGGGCGCAGCAGCTTCGGGGCGCGGGTCTGGGCGAGGATTTCGCCCCCCAGCGCCATCTGCTGCTCTCGGTTGCGCCAGACCTGCTCCCGCTGCTCCGGCGCGGCATTGCCGTACCCCTGCGCCGCGTCGGCCAGCACCAGATGAATGACGCGCTCCGGGAACTTTGCCGCAAAGGCGCTGGCCACCAGCGCCCCCAGGGAATGGCCGACCAGCACTGTCTGCCAGACACCGGCGCGATCCAGCATGGCCGCCAGCGCGTCGGCGTAATCCCCCGCGTTTGCCCGCGCTACGGCCAGCATTGGGCTTTCGCCGTAACCGGGCATGTCCCACGCCAGCACGCGAAAACCGTTCAGCGCCATCTGCTTGTGCCAGGAGGCGGCGCCGGAGCTGATCCCGTGCAGCAGCATCAGCGGAATGCCGCTTCCCTGTTCACGAAAACCCGTCATCATGCCCCCTTAGTTCCGCTTCACTTTGGAAAGCGGATGGTCGGACGGATAGGTGGGGATTTCCGGCTTATTGGTCCCCAGCATGACGCACATCAGCGCCTCTTCTTCACCGTGGTTAAACAGGCCGCGATAGATGCCCGGCGGAACGGAGATCAGGTCACGCTCGCGCAGCACGGTTTCGGTGTAGTTGTCGCCGTCCTGGATCATCAGCGTGATCTGCCCCTTGAGCATGAAGAACACCTCTTCCACGTCGTCGTGCAGGTGCAGCGGTCCTTCGCACTTCGACGGCAGCACCATGGTGGAGAAGGTAAAATGGTCCGCCTGCACGGTGTTGGTGTCGTTCGCCACGCCGGTTGCGCCGGTGCCGATGTAGCGCATCTGCGCCCGGCGATATTTCGGATCAAAATCGGCCTGGAACTTCAGCGCGTTCCAGTCGTATTTACGGCCTTCGAAGCGCGCGATGCGCGACTCGACCCACTCTTCCATCGTCAGATGGTCAGGTTTGATGCCTGTTTTGTTGGTTACGGTTGAATCAGTCATGACACTCTCCTCAGTAACGTCTCAGCAGCGGCAGTAACAGGACGCAGCCCACCGCCGCCATCACCGCCAGAAAAATCAGCCCGGAATCCATGCTGTGGGTAAAGGCGATCAGCGCGCCCATCACCGCCGGCGACAGCGCGCCCGCAAAGTTTCCCAGCCCGTTGAAGATACCGCCCGCCGTGGCGCTCACCCGGGGATGGGTGGCCTTCGCCAGCAGGGCGAAAATGTTGGGCGCGCCGGTGCCCCACATAAAGGTGCTGAAGCTCATCGCCGCAATGATGGCGAGCGGGGTATCCAGGTGCATCACCGCCGCCAGCCCGACGGCCGCCCCCGCCATCGAGATAAAGCAGGCCGCCGCGCGCTTATCGACCCGGTCAGAGAGCCACGCGCCAATCACTTCCCCTGCCAGCATGGCGATGAACGGCATCGACGACAGCCAGCCCGCATGCTCCAGGTGGATGCCTTTGCCCTTAATTAAGTAGCCAGGCAACCAGCCGTTGATGCCCCACAGGTAGGTCAGGAAAGCGATGTTAAAGATGCAGATGATCCAGAAGTGCGGGCTGACAAACAGCTCGCGCCGCGCCGCGCGCCGCTCGTCCCGGGACGCCTGCGAGGTGCCGGGTTTTGCCTCCAGGCGGATCCCGCGCAGACCAATGCGCACAAAGATAAGCACCGGCACGGTAAGCATGGCCATCACAAAGAAAGTGCTCTGCCAGCCAAAGGTGTTTAGCAGCCAGAGGGAGAGCGGGAAACCAATCGCCGCGCCCACCGGGGTGCCCAGCAGCCACAGCATGGTGGCGCGCGCCTGCAAATGCTGCGGGAAGTTGTGGCGCACAATGGCGAAGGCCAGCGGGAACAGCGGTCCTTCCGCCACGCCCAGCAGAATACGCAGGACGATCATCAGCGTGTAGTTATGGGTAAAGCCCATCGCCACCATCAGCACGCACCACACTGCCATCATCCCGGTGAGCAGGCGCAGCGGCGCGATTTTGTCGCCTAAGCCGCTTAAAAACACCGATGAGAAGCCGTAGCTCAGCAGGAAAGCGCTCATCAGAATGCCGAGGCGCGTGGTGTCGAAATCAATGCCCATCGCCTGCTGGAAATGGGTATCCGAAAAGAGCGCCGCGATGCTGATTTTGTCGAAAAACGCCAGCAGCACGCAGGCCAGCAGCGACAGCGGGATGGCCCAGCGCACCGCTTTTTCGGGCGTGCGGGTCCCCTCACCGCTCGCCTCAACCGGCGCGGTGTTAGTCTCTAGTGTGGTCATTTCTCCCCCTACGGGTGCGGGTTAGCTATCGCAGTGACATCAGTGAAAATGTCGGGTCGGCAAGCGGTACGTCCGACAGATCCCGCCCCGCCGCCATCCAGCGCTTCGCCAGCTTGACGGTGCGCGCATCGTTGAACGCCACAAGCTGCGTTAGCCGCCCGTTGTCGTCCAGCGAGAAGTACAGCGCCTCTTCACGCAATATCGTTCGGCAGCCTGCCTGCGGAATGCCGAGGATCTGAATGTTGTGCTGGTATTGATCCGACCACAGCCACGGCGCGTCGTCATAACCTGGCGCATCGGGATTGAGCATCGCTTTCGCCGTCGCCACCGCCTGATTCTGGGCGAAGGCCCAGGACTGGATGCACAAGCCGTAGTGATGGTGCTGGGCGACATCTCCTGCGGCAAAGATGAACGGATCCGAGGTGCGTCCCTGGGCATCCACCACGATCCCGCGCCCGGTTTTCAGCCCCGCGTCACGCGCCAGCTCCAGATTGAGATCGACGCCGATCCCCACCACCACTGCATCAAAGGTTTCACGGTTGCCGTCGCAGTGGACGACCGGCAGGCCGCCGTCGTCCTCCAGCTCCAGCGCGCCGCAGCCGGTACGGATCTCCACCCCCTGCTCGCGGTGGATGGCCTCCAGGCGCTGCGACACCTCGCCGCTCACCGAGCGCATGCACAGCGCAGGCTGCTGCTCGAACAGCGTGACCGCCACGCCGCTTTTCCGCGCGGAAGCGGCAATCTCAAGGCCAATCCAGCCGCCGCCGATAATCGCGAGTTTGTGACTTTCCATCAGGCGACTTTTCAGGCGCTGCGCGTCCTGCCAGTGGCGCAGGGTATAGACCTGCGGATGGCTGGCCCACGCCTGCGAAGGCAGGCGCGCCCGACCGCCGGTAGCGATTAAAAGGATGTTGTAACTAAGCTGCCCGCCGTTGCTAAGAAGGACTTTTTTTTCAACGCGATCGACAGATTTTGCGCGCAGCGGTCGGTACCAGGTCAGGTTCAGCGCCTGCTGCACCTCGTCGGTAAACAGCCTTGGAAGCGCCGCGTCCGGTTCCAGCAGAGACGCTTTTGACAGCGGCGGCCGCTCGTAGAAATCCCATTCCTCTTCCGCTACCACGCAAATCTCGCCGTCGAAGCCCTCGTCACGCAGGGTTTTCGCCGCCCAGCCGCCTGACTGGCCGCCGCCGATAATGACAATGCGCGATGTCATACCGCCTCCGGCTTTTTCTGCTGACGGCGCGTGTCGTGGTCAATCCCGCCTTCCACCGCCCACTCGGTGAAGGAGACCAGGGAATGCTCCAGCTCGCGCGGCTGCCAATTTTCCGTCAGGTAATCATCGTTGGTGTAATACTCAAACGCGCCGCCGGTCGGGCTGTTGACGTACCAGAAGTACGCCGACGACACCGGATGACGTCCCGGTCCGATAAAGGTGCTCCAGTCATGTTTATTCATCGCGATACCGCCGCCGATCACCTCGTGGATATCGCGCACGGTGAAGGCCACGTGGTTAAGGCCGCGCTTGCGGTTCGGCAGTTGCAGCAGGAACAGGTTGTGATGGCCGCCACGCACGCCGCAGCGCAGGAACACGGCGCGGTTGATATAGCGATCCGAGACCTGGAAGCCGAGCACCTCGCGGTAGAATTTTTCCACCGCCGCCAGCTCCTCCACGAAGAACACCACATGCCCCACGTTGATCGGCTGGGCGCGATCGTAAACCGGGCTGGGCGTGTCGATACGGCGGGCGTCGCCCCACTGGTTTATTGGCTCGACGTTAAGCTCCACGTCGGTCTGCTGGGTCACCTGCACGCGCAGCGTCATGCCGTTCGGATCGAGGCATTCCAGCGCGTCGCCCACTTCGCGAAAGCCGGGCTGCTGCGCCAGCTTCGGGCGCAGCGCGTCGAGATCGGACTGTGCGGCAACCGCCCAGGTCATGCGGCGCAGGGTGTTGCCCGCTTCAAACGCGGGCGGCAGGTCGGGGCTGTCGATCGGGTTAAGCTCCACGCGCGCGCCGCTCAGGGTGGTGAAACGCTGGCCGCTGGCATCGCCCGTCAGGCCAAAATCACGCATAAATTTGGCGCAGTGCGTCAGGTCTTCCACACCAAATTCCAGCTTTTCAATTCCGGTTACACTCATCGTTCGTTGCCTCATCTGGCCCAGATTGGGCGTAAAACATGCCCGACGCAGTCAAGCGCCTGGCGTTAACTCACTGATTTAACTGGCCTGTGATAGATACCCTAAGAAGCCAGAAATTTTATCCGCCGCAAGGCGAACCTCGTTTTGCAGGCGCTCGCGGTCGCTCTGCGGGATCTCCTCCGACGGCACCAGAATGCTGACTACCGCCGCCACGCAGCCGCTTCGGTCATACACCGGGTAGACGATGGAAGAGATGCCGTGGCGGAAGAAGGATTCGCCGATGACATACCCGCGGGCTTTGTCCTGCTGCACCATCTGCCACAGGGCTTCACGGTCGTGAAGCTGCCCCGGCGTGTTGCCCGGCAGACGCTCATGCGGGAACAGCTGTTCGAAATCAGCGCGGGAAATATCGGTCAACAGCATGCGGCCCAGCGAGGTACAGTGCACCGGCAGACGGGTACCAATGCTGACCTGGTTGATACGCGACCCGGCGGCGCTGACGCGGGCGATGTATATAATGTCGCGCCCGTCGCGGATCGCCAGATGGCTGCTGCACTGGCTCACGTCGCGCAGTTGCTCGATCACCGGCTGGCCGACCTGCGCCACGTCCAGCGAGGCGATGTACTCAAAGCCAAGACGCAGCACGTTCATGCCCAGCGAAAAGGTATTGGTGCGCGTGTTGCGCTCCAGAAAGCCCATGTACTCCAGCGTCTGCACCACGCGATAGGCGGTCGCCTTCGGCATATCCACCAGCCGGTGCAGCTCGGCAAAAGTCAGATCGCGATGCTGCTCGCCAAAGGCCAACAGCAGCTGTAAACCGCGCTCCAGCCCCGGCACCAGATACTTCACTTCCTGATCGTTTGCCATCATCGCCCTACCTTAGTTAAAGACAAAACCGCCGTTGACCGGGATCAGCTGTCCGGTGATGAACCGAGACAGATCGCTTAGCAGCCAGACCACGCTGCCGGTGACATCTTCCGGCTGCTGCGCGCCGGTTAACGCGCGTCCGTTTTCGTAGAGCTGATGCCGTTCGGCGGGGACATATTCCGTCGCCTCGACGCGGGTTAACCCCGGCGCGATGGCATTAATGCGTATACGCTTTTCACCCAGTTCGCGCGCCATTGATCGGGTCATGGCAATGACGGCCCCCTTGCTGGCGACGTAGGCCATCAGGCGCGGCGCGCCCCACAGCGCGGTGTCGGACGCCACGTTCACAATGCCCGCCCCTTCACGCAGCAGCGGCACGGCGGCGCGCGTCACCAGCCAGGTGCCTTTGACATTGACGCTCATCACCCGATCCCAGAGATCCGGATCGTAATCGAGCATGTTTTTGCCGCCGACGCCCGTCGCCATCGCCGCGTTGTTCACCAGGCCATCGATCTGACCCTGCTCGCCAATGGCGCTGAACACCTGCTCAATGGACTGTGGATCGGCCAGATCGATAACGTGCGGTTCGATCGCATAGCCCCGCTCGCTCAGGGCGTGGGCGCTTTCGGCCAGCTCGCCCTTCAGGATGTCGCACATCACCACCGCCGCGCCCTGCTCCGCGCAGGCTTTGGCAAAGTGAAAGCCCAGCCCGCGCGCGGCGCCGGTTATGACGATGCGCTTGCCGCTCAGCAGCCCGTTCATCAGGCGGCTCCCTGCTGTGCTTCACGCATCGCCAGCTGCTCTTTGGCGGCCTTTTGCATCATGCGGCGCAGGCGCGAAAGACCGACGTCGTGCTGATACAGGTACTCATGATCGCGCGCGTTTGGCGCCAGGCTTTCCAGCACCACGCGGTCCTGCTCCAGCACTTCCCAGTGCAGTTTTTCCAGACGGTTGCGGTACATGAAACGCCACATATCGCGCTGCCAGCCCTGCACCCGGCGAATGCGCCAGAAGAAGACGCGGCAGTTGTCGTTATCTTCCGGCACCACCATGCCGACGATAAAGAAGTGGCCGCCCGGCCCGAAGCGCTTCTTGTACGGAATGGAGAGGCGCATCCAGCAGGTGCCGCTGTTGCCCAGCTCCACCCAGTCAAAATTGACGCCGCTCTGCCCTTTCTTCTCGAAAATAAAACCGGTTTTGGTCGGCTGGAGCACCATGTCGGCCTTGCGATCCCCTTCCGCCATCGAGTGCGACGAGGAGTGCAGATAGGTGCCGTGCATCGGGTCCATCACGTTTTCCAGCGCGTACTGGTAATTGCATTTCCACGCGGCGGTGCAGAGGAAGTTGCTGAAGCTGTCCGTATCGGCGAGCTCGTCCGGGAAGGTCAGCTCGTCCGGCTGCTGGTCCGCGGTGACGCCAAACCAGAGGAAGATGGCGCCGTGCGCTTCCTGCACGCTATAGCTGCGCACGCACTGCTGGCCGACCAGCGGACATTTATCCACGGCGGGTACGTCTTTCACCTCGCCGTTGCCCGCCACCTCTACGCCGTGATACCAGCAGGCAATGCGGTCCCCGAGGTTCCAGCCCATCGACAGGCGCGCGCCGCGGTGCGGGCAGCGGTCCTCCAGCGCCTGCACCTGGCCATCTTTATTGCGCCAGACCACAATCTGCTCGCCCAGGCGGGTGATGCCCACCGGCGCAGACTGCACTTCCCAGCTCGCCAGCACCGGATACCAGAGGCCACGCAGGCCTTTATCCAGATAATGTTGTACGGTCGTCGTCATCGCGTTGCCCTCAGTAGCCGTTAACCTGTAAGAATGCCCGGAAGCTGGCGTCGCTCCACGGCTCGCCCTGCTGGTCGTGCATGCGCACCGCGTTCAGCCCGCTTACCAGCTCCGGCAAGGTTTCAACGCCCTGCTCGAAGAGATCTTCCAGCGTCGCAATCAGCTTCACTTCCCAGCTTTCCGGCTCGCGGCTGCGGGTTTGCCAGATCAGGTTGGTGTAATCACCCGGCTTATGAATGGCGCCATTACCGCCCTCTGCCGGTGGGGTAAACTGGCGGCTTTCCGGCAGCGCCGGGTTGTAGTTCAGCGTGTCGCTCATGCCACGGTCTCCTCAACGAAGGTAATCTGAATCTGGTTTTCAAAGACCCGAACCGGGTATCGGTTGAGGTTGCGTCCTCCGGGGCCGTGCAGACACTGGCCGGTTTTGACGTCGAACACCGCCTCGTGCAGCGGGCATTCCACCTTGCCGTCTTCCACGAACCCCTGACTCAGCAGGGCATAGGCGTGCGGGCATACGTCCTCCAGCGCGTAATATTCACCGTCGATCAGGTAAACGCCGATCTCTTTACCGTCGACGTTGCCGCTAAAAGGGAAATCTTCCTGTACTTGCTCTGCGTCACATACGCCTATCCAGCTCATCACGATCCTCCAGGCTTTTGTTTCATATATGAAACTCTGTTTCTTATTTAATACGGTCAATATAAAAGCGATGAATGTTTCGTCAAGCGACAATGTGACGAATTTGTTAATCGATCAGCAATTAATTAACTAAGTGTGCAAGGGATCACGAAAAAATGCAGCGATATGAAATTTTCATTATTGCAGCGTGAGAAATACGTTTTTTTAATGGCCTCTTATTTTGAATAAAAGATATTGACTTCCTTTCTTTTTACTCTTTAAAAATAAATGAACGTCACCTCTTTCGCGTTTCACCTGTGAAACTCATTTTTAATTTATCTTTACTAAACAAAGAGTTTCACAGGTGAGCCATTTTAGCTCCGTGACAATCACATTGATGAAAAATATAAGTTACAAAAAACGTAAGGCGGACATGATGACGGCAAGATGGCAAGGCACGATTGCGCTTTTATTACTCATTATTATTTCGTACGTCGATCGGGTAAATATCTCGGTAATGATTTTAAACCCGGAATTTGCCGAACATTTTCAGTTAAATGAAAACAGAATGTTACAGGGCCTGCTCATGACCTGCTTTCTTCTGGGTTATGGTTTTTCCGCTCTATTATTAACGCCGGTTATTGAAAGCAAACTTCATTATCGGCAGGGATTATTAAGCAGCATTGCGATTTGGGCCGCGGTCTGCGCGGCTTCACCTTTGCTCGGCTCGCTGACGGGAATGCTCATCGCCCGCGTGATTCTGGGGATCGCGGAGGGTCCGCTATTTTCGCTGAAAACGCGCTTTATCAGCGATAACTTTAGCGCGCAAGAGATCGGTAAACCCAACGCCGTGACCGCGCTGGGCGTCTCGCTCGGGCTGGCCGTGGGCTTTCCGCTGGTGACCTGGCTGATGTCGCATCTGGGCTGGGCCGGATCGTTTTATGCACTGGCGGCAATCAACCTTCTCCTCGGGGGCAGCTTAATCTGGCGTTTTCTGCCCGCGCCGCGCAAGCTCCCGACCGCGAAAAAACCGGGGTTTGTCCACACCTTCACGCTGGCCTGGCAGACGCCGCTGCTGGGCTGGATTATGGTGGTTGAAATCGCCACCCTGAGCTATCTCTGGGGAAGCAGCGCCTGGCTGCCCGCGTGGCTGCGCGACGAGCATCATTTCTCGCTGCATGCCACGGGCTGGCTTGCGGCGATCCCCTTCCTGCTCAGCCTGGGGTCAAAGTTTCTGGGCGGCGTGCTGCTCGACAAAATGCGTCCGGAACAGGCACCGATGCTGTTTGTGGTGGGCGGGGCGATGACGGCGCTGTCCGTGGTCGCGCTGATGCTCAGCCATCAGCCTGCCTGGCTGGCGCTGTTTATGCTTTCGGCTAATGTCTTCTGGGGGCTACAGGGGGCGGCTATTCCGGCGGTGATCCAGCATCACGCCGCGCGGGAAGCGGTGGGCAGCGCTTACGGCATAATCAATGGGATCGGCAATATCTGCGCGGCGTTTATTCCGCTGCTGATGGGGATGGTGATGAGATCGGTGGGGCCGGTCAGTTCAGGCTTTTCGGTGCTGGTCGTTTCGCAGGTTATCACCCTGCTTGCCGGGGGAATGTTGCTGCTGCGCATGCGGCGCGCAGCAGCAATCAGCGCGTAAGGCTTATTCGCCTTTTTTCGCCGCCTGGATATAGAGCATTTCCAGCGCCAGGGTCGCCGCGGCCAGCGCGGTGATCTCGGACTGGTCATAGGCCGGAGCCACTTCCACCACGTCCATCCCGACGATGTTCAGATCCTTCAGGCCGCGCACCAGCTTGATGGCGCGGTCTGATGTCAGGCCGCCGATCACCGGCGTACCGGTACCCGGTGCGAATGCCGGATCCAGGCAGTCGATGTCGAAGGTCAGATAGACAGGCATGTCGCCGACGATCTGCTTAACCTGAGCCAGAATATCGTCCACGCCGCGATCGTTCACCTGGCCCGCGTCGAGTACGGTGAAGCCGTTGTCTTTGTCAAACTCGGTGCGGATGCCGATCTGCACCGAGTGGTTCGGATCGATCAGGCCTTCCTTCGGCGCGGTGTAGAACATGGTGCCGTGGTCGAACTCGCAGCCGTTCGCGTAGGTGTCGGTGTGCGCATCGAAGTGCACCAGCGCCATTTTACCGAAGTGCTTCGCGTGGGCGCGCAGCAGCGGCAGGGTCACGAAGTGGTCACCGCCGAAGGAGAGCATGCGTTTACCGGCCGCCAGCAGCTTCTCGGCGTGCGCCTGCAATTTTTCGCTCATCTCACGCGCGTCGCCGAAGGCGTACACCAGATCGCCGCAGTCCACCACGTTCAGGCGCTCGCGCATGTCGAAGTTCCACGGGAAGCGGTTGTGCTCCCAGGCCAGGTTAGTGGAAACCTGACGGATCGCCGCCGGGCCATGACGACCACCCGCGCGACCGGACGTTGCCATGTCGAACGGTACGCCGGTGATCACCCAGTCCGCATCGCTGTCGTACGGCTGGAAGTTCATCGGAAGGCGTAAAAAACCAAACGCGTTAGATACCAGAGAGTTATCGTACTGATGACCTAAAGTGCTCATGTCCTGACCTCTTATAAAGTCGATACATTAAAAACAGATGAAAAAAAATCCCCTCCGCGTCGTTAAACCCGACGAGGAAGGGATTGATTCGTAAATCGCTAATTGGGGCGAATTATCGCCGTTAATTCATACGGGTTCAAGTGAGTATAGGGCATTGTGCGGTCTGTTGCCCTCACCCCGCCCCTCTCCCACGGGGAGAGGGAGTTTACCTACTCATCTTCCAGGTAGGTGTACCCGTACAGACCCGCTTCAAACTCTTCCAGGAACTGCTGCTGCAAGGCATCGTCCAGACCGGTGTTTTTTACCTGATCGCGGAACTGGGTGAGCAGTTTTTTCGGATCCAGCTGAACGTATTCGAGCATGTCCGCCACGGTGTCCCCTTCGTCGGACAGCTCAACCTCCACGCTGCCGTCAGGGAAGACAAACACGTCAACCGCTTCGGTATCACCGAACAGGTTGTGCATGTTGCCGAGGATCTCCTGATACGCCCCCACCATAAAGAAGCCCAGCATTGGTGGGTTCTCCGGATCGTACTCCGGCATTGGCATAGTGGTCGCAATACCGTCGCCGTCGACGTAATGGTCAATCGCGCCGTCAGAGTCACAGGTGATGTCCAGCAGCACGGCGCGGCGTTCCGGGGCGTGGTTCAGCCCTTCCAGCGGCAGAACCGGGAACAGCTGGTCGATACCCCAGGCATCCGGCATCGACTGGAACAGGGAGAAGTTGACGTACATTTTGTCCGCCATACGCTCCTGCAACTCGTCGATAATTGGACGGTGCGCGCGGTTGCTCGGGTCGAGCTGTTTCTGCACTTCGTGGCACATATTCAGGTAGAGCTGCTCGGCCCACGCGCGCTCTTGCAGGCTGAATGTGCCTGACGAGTAGCCGACGTGAATATCGTGCAGGTCCATCTGGCTGTCGTGCAGCCATTCGCGCAGGGAACGACGCGTGCCCGGCTCGTGCATCTCCTGCCAGGTTTCCCACATGCTTTGCAGGGAACGTGGGGCATCGTCTGCCGGAGGCGTAGCTTCGGTGATTTCGCTACGCTCAACGCCAATGATGTTAGAGACCAGTACCGTATGGTGCGCCGTGACCGCGCGGCCGGATTCGGTGATCACCGTCGGGTGCGGCAGGCCGTGCTCTTCGCAGGCATCGCCAATCGCCCAGATGATGTTGTTGGCATATTCGTTCAGGCCATAGTTTACCGAACAGTCAGACTGCGAGCGGGTCCCTTCGTAGTCCACGCCCAGGCCGCCGCCCACGTCAAAGCACTGAATATTCACGCCGAGCTTATGCAGCTCAACGTAGAAACGTGCCGATTCACGCACGCCGGTGGCGATGTCGCGAATGTTGGCCATCTGCGAGCCGAGGTGGAAGTGCAGCAGCTGAATGCTGTCCAGACGACCGCGCTCGCGCAGAATTTCCACCAGCTGAAGCACCTGGTTCGCCGCGAGGCCGAACTTGGATTTTTCACCGCCGGAAGACTGCCATTTACCGGAACCCTGCGACGCCAGTCGCGCACGCACGCCAAGGCGCGGGATCACGTTCAGACGCTCGGCCTCTTCCAGCACGATCGCGATTTCGGTCATCTTCTCGATCACCAGATAGACCTTGTGGCCCATCTTCTCGCCAATCAGCGCCAGACGAATGTATTCGCGATCTTTATAGCCGTTACAGACGATCACCGACCGGGTCATGCCCGCGTGCGCCAGAACCGCCATCAGCTCCGCTTTAGAGCCTGCTTCCAGGCCCAGCGGCTCGCCGGAGTGGATCAGGGACTCAATCACGCGACGGTGCTGGTTGACCTTGATCGGGTAAACGAGGAAATAGTCGCCGTTATAACCATACGATTCCCGCGCGCGTTTGAACGCGGCGTTAATAGAACGCAGGCGATGTTGCAGGATCTGCGGGAAGCAGAACAGTGCAGGCAAGCGCTGACCCTGCGCTTCACGGGTTTTCACCAGTTTAGCGAGATCCACGCGCGCTTCCGGGACGTCCGGATCCGGGCAGACACTGATGTGGCCCAGCTCGTTAACGTCGTAGTAGTTATTGCCCCACCAGGCAATATTGTAAGTGCGCAGCATCTTGCTGGCTTCCTGGGAGCTCATCGCAACCTCCTGCATAGAACGTAGTACACCCTGTTCGCCTGCTGACGAAGGCGAAAGCGAAGACATGTCGTCAGACATAGCGAACCTCAACTCTTTGTATTAAGTGTAAAACAGTTGACTACTATCGCAGCGTTATACGGCGATAACAACCCATTAACGGCTCCATTTCCCAGCAGAGTATGCTGAAATCCAGACCGTGCGACCGGTTTCTTATTCATATCATTGTAAAACACGTATCCGAACTCTGTATGACAAGGTTCGGCGAAACCACGAGAAAACTCCTGTATTAACAAGAGCGCCCTTGTTCAGTTTTCACAAAGCGTGACCGGCTCTGGAATCCTGAGAAGCACCGAGATGGGTATAACATCGGCAGGTGTTTAGACCAGAAGTGCGGGTGGGAATCAAATGCGCGCCAGAACGGCTGCGCTGAATGAGCGGAAAACGATGGTTCATTATCTGGTATCACCTCCACGGCCGCCTCTGCTGAAACGGACCACAAGCCAAAGCTAAAAGTTCACTGCTTAACCCGGCTGGAAGTGGCGACACGATGTGTTCATCGAGCGCTTATTTTATATGAGCCGCGCGCCGCGTTTTATACCGAGAAGGTCGCTAAAAAGCAAAACAAAAATGCGCAGGTTGCCAGCGTCGTCAGGAAAAATTTCCAGCCGTGTTTTCAACGCAATGAGAGGTGAGTCAAAAAAAACTGGAAATCGGGTGAAGAAGTGACCTAAAATAGACGTCCAGATGTTAATCCATCCATACCGATTAACACTCAGACTGCCAGTGTCAAAATCCTGTAGGCCTTGGTAGAATTATCTCCTATGGCTATTCCACACAGCAGCTTGAGCTAACCAAATTCCTCTTAGGTGAAATAAAACATGGCAAAACACCTGTTTACGTCCGAGTCCGTATCAGAAGGACATCCTGATAAAATTGCTGACCAAATCTCCGATGCGGTGCTGGATGCGATCCTCGCGCAGGATCCAAAGGCGCGCGTAGCGTGTGAAACCTATGTCAAAACCGGCATGGTTCTGGTTGGCGGTGAGATCACCACCAGCGCATGGGTTGATATCGAAGAGATCACCCGTAACACGGTGCGTGAGATCGGTTATGTACATTCTGATATGGGCTTTGATGCCAACTCCTGCGCCGTACTGAGCGCGATTGGCAAACAGTCTCCGGACATCAACCAGGGCGTTGACCGTGCCGATCCGCTGGAACAGGGCGCGGGCGACCAGGGCCTGATGTTCGGCTACGCAACCAACGAAACCGACGTACTGATGCCAGCGCCGGTGACCTACGCACACCGTCTGGTGCAGCGTCAGGCTGAAGTGCGTAAAAACGGCACTCTGCCGTGGCTGCGTCCGGATGCAAAAAGCCAGGTGACCTTCCAGTATGACGACGGGAAAATCGTCGGTATTGATGCCGTGGTTCTTTCCACGCAGCATGCTGAAGAGATTGACCAGAAATCCCTGCAAGAAGCGGTGATGGAAGAGATCATCAAGCCGGTTCTGCCAACTGAATGGCTGAGCTCTGCGACCAAATTCTTCATCAACCCAACCGGACGCTTTGTTATCGGCGGCCCAATGGGTGACTGCGGTCTGACCGGTCGTAAAATCATCGTAGATACCTACGGCGGCATGGCACGTCACGGCGGCGGCGCATTCTCCGGTAAAGATCCGTCTAAAGTTGACCGTTCTGCCGCGTACGCTGCACGTTATGTGGCGAAAAACATCGTTGCTGCCGGTCTGGCTGACCGCTGTGAAATTCAGGTTTCCTACGCCATCGGCGTGGCTGAGCCAACCTCCATCATGGTGGAAACCTTCGGTACTGAAAAAGTGCCTTCTGAACAGCTGACCCTGCTGGTGCGTGAGTTCTTCGACCTGCGTCCATACGGTCTGATTCAGATGCTGGATCTGCTGCACCCAATCTACCAGGAAACTGCAGCGTACGGTCACTTTGGTCGCGAACATTTCCCATGGGAAAAAACCGACAAAGCCGCCCTGCTGCGTGATGCTGCCGGTCTGAAATAATCGACTGCCAGCAGCTTAAACAGGCCAGCCTTTGTGCTGGCCTTTTTTATGTCGGGTGGCGGCTATGCCTTACCCGACCTACGGGTAGTGAGTTTTTGTAGGCCGGGTAAGGCGCAGCAGCCATCCGACAATGTTTGGAACCGTTTACACCTCACTCTCTATACCCCGCTTTCAGAATATTCTCTTTGCATGATCGCATTTCTTCTGCTGTTACATTCCCTTTCAGTTAAGTCTGAAATTTGTGCAAACGCGATGCACATCAATTAATTTACCTCTATATTTTCAAAGCTTTAATTATTTTTACGGTTACAAGCCAGTGTAACCGATTACACCGTTGTGATTTGACTCACATATTTTTATGAGCCGCTCACCTACTCTTAATATCGTAAAAACTGATAACCCAACTGGAGGGCATAATGCCTGACAATAATAAACAGGGGCGTACGTCCAATAAGGCAATGACGTTCTTCGTCTGCTTCCTCGCCGCTCTGGCAGGATTACTCTTTGGCCTGGATATTGGCGTAATTGCCGGTGCATTACCTTTCATCACCGATGAGTTCCAGATTAGCGCACATACTCAGGAATGGGTGGTTAGCTCCATGATGTTCGGTGCCGCCGTCGGCGCGGTCGGCAGCGGCTGGCTCTCCTTTAAGCTCGGGCGTAAAAAGAGCCTGATGATTGGCGCGATCCTGTTCGTTGCCGGCTCACTGTTCTCTGCCGCTGCGCCTAATGTTGAAGTGCTGATCATCTCCCGCGTGCTGCTCGGTCTGGCAGTGGGCGTGGCGTCTTATACTGCCCCGCTGTACCTGTCTGAAATCGCTCCGGAAAAAATCCGCGGCAGCATGATTTCCATGTATCAGCTGATGATCACCATCGGTATTCTGGGGGCTTATCTCTCCGATACCGCCTTCAGCTACAGCGGCGCATGGCGCTGGATGCTGGGCGTCATCATCATTCCTGCCATCCTGCTGCTGATTGGCGTCTTCTTCCTGCCGGACAGTCCGCGCTGGTTTGCCGCCAAACGCCGCTTCCATGATGCCGAACGCGTGCTCTTACGCCTGCGTGATACCAGCGCCGAAGCCAAAAACGAGCTGGAAGAGATCCGCGAAAGCCTGAAGGTCAAACAGTCCGGCTGGGCGCTGTTCAAAGAGAACAGCAACTTCCGCCGCGCGGTGTTCCTCGGCGTGCTGTTACAGATCATGCAACAGTTCACCGGGATGAACGTCATCATGTATTACGCGCCGAAAATCTTCGAACTGGCGGGCTACACCAACACCACCGAGCAGATGTGGGGCACCGTGATCGTCGGCCTGACCAACGTGCTGGCGACCTTTATCGCTATCGGCCTGGTGGACCGCTGGGGACGTAAGCCAACCCTGACGCTGGGCTTCCTGGTGATGGCCGTCGGGATGGGCGTGCTGGGTACCATGATGCACATGGGCATTCACTCCCCAACGGCACAGTACTTCGCCGTGGCGATGCTGCTGATGTTTATCATTGGGTTTGCGATGAGCGCCGGTCCGCTGATTTGGGTGCTGTGCTCTGAGATCCAGCCGCTGAAAGGACGTGATTTTGGCATCACCTGCTCTACCGCGACCAACTGGATTGCCAACATGATCGTCGGCGCAACGTTCCTGACCATGCTTAATACTCTGGGTAATGCCAACACCTTCTGGGTCTACGCCGGTCTGAACCTGTTCTTTATTGTTCTCACTATCTGGCTGGTTCCTGAAACCAAACATGTTTCACTGGAACACATTGAACGTAACCTGATGAAAGGTCGTCCTCTGCGCGAAATAGGCGCACACGACTGATCCTCCTGCGGGAGGCGCCTCTTGCGCCTCCCCGCTTCCCGCTTTATGCTCTGCCCCTATGAAAGCACCCCGTCTCCCCATCGCCATTCAGCAAGCCGTTATGCGCAGCCTGCGGGAAAAACTCGCCCAGGCCAACCTGAAGCTCGGCCGCAATTATCCTGAACCGAAGCTGGTCTATCAGCAGCGTGGCACCGCGGCAGGTACCGCCTGGCTGGAATCGTATGAGATCCGCCTCAACCCGGTGTTGATGATGGAAAATCAGCAGGCGTTTATCGAAGAAGTGGTGCCGCACGAGCTGGCGCATCTGCTGGTGTGGAAGCACTTTGGCCGCGTCGCGCCGCACGGCAAAGAGTGGAAGTGGATGATGGAGGCGGTGCTCGGCGTTCCGGCCCGTCGCACCCATCAGTTCGAGCTGGAATCGGTACGCCGCAATACCTTCCCCTACCGCTGCCAGTGCCAGCAGCACCAGCTTACCGTCCGCCGCCATAACCGCGTAGTGCGGGGCGAGGCGACCTACCGCTGCGTTAAATGCGGCGAACCGCTGGTTGCGGAATAATCACGCGAACTTTCAGGAACTTTCCTGATCTGACTGATTGCATACGGGAACAACATTCGTTACGTTGCGGGCTCGTTTTGACACGGAGTGTAAGATGTCCCGTAATGTTTCTCTCGCGGTCGCTTTTCTGGCGACAGCGCTCTCCGGCCATGCTCTGGCCGACGGTATTCACAGTTTCTCTCAGGCAAAAACCGCAGGCGTAAAGATTAACGCCGACGTACCGGGTGATTTCTACTGCGGCTGTAAAATTAACTGGCAGGGTAAGAAAGGGGTCGTGGATCTGGGATCCTGCGGCTATAAGGTGCGCAAGAACGAGAACCGCGCCAGCCGAATCGAATGGGAACATGTCGTTCCGGCCTGGCAGTTTGGCCACCAGCGCCAGTGCTGGCAGGACGGTGGACGTAAAAATTGCGCAAAAGATCCGGTCTACCGCCAGATGGAAAGCGATATGCACAACCTGCAACCCGCCGTGGGTGAGGTCAATGGCGACCGCGGAAACTTCATGTACAGCCAGTGGAACGGTGGCGAAGGCCAGTACGGTCAGTGCGCCATGAAGGTCGATTTCAAAGAGAAAGTCGCCGAACCGCCTGCCCGCGCGCGCGGTAGCATCGCCCGCACTTATTTCTATATGCGCGACCGCTACGATCTCAATCTTTCCCGCCAGCAGACGCAGCTCTTCAATGCCTGGGACAAGCTCTACCCGGTGACGGACTGGGAATGCCAGCGCGACGAACGTATCGCCAAAGTCCAGGGGAATCACAACCCTTACGTCCAGCGGGCTTGCCAGGCGCAAAAGAGCTAACCTACACTACGGCAATTCGCTTATATCGCATGACACATGGAATTTCTGACTATGCGCATCCCTCGCATCTATCACCCTGAACTGATTACCCCAGGCGGCGCAATCGCCCTGTCTGATGATGCCGCAAACCATGTAGGCCGCGTGCTGCGCATGGGTGCAGGCCAGGCGATTCAGCTCTTTGACGGCTCTAATCAGGTTTTCGACGCTGAAATTACGCGCGCCGATAAAAAAAGCGTGCACGTGAAGGTGCTGCGTGGCGACGTGGACGACCGGGAATCCCCGCTGCACATTCACCTGGGCCAGGTGATGTCGCGTGGGGAAAAAATGGAGTTCACCATTCAGAAATCCATTGAACTGGGTGTAAGCCTCATTACGCCACTTTTTTCTGAGCGCTGCGGCGTTAAACTGGAAGCGGAACGTCTGAACAAAAAGATCCAGCAGTGGCAAAAAATTGCCATTGCGGCCTGCGAACAGAGCGGCCGCAACCGTATCCCGGAGATCCGCCCGGCGATGGTTCTGGAGGACTGGTGTGCAGAAGAGGAAAGCGGGCTTAAGCTTAATCTTCATCCGCGCGCCAGCGCCAGCATCAATACGCTGCCGCTGCCCGTTGAGCGTGTACGCCTGCTGATTGGCCCGGAAGGCGGCCTGTCGGCTGACGAAATTGCCATGACGGCGCGTTACCAGTTTACTGATATTCTGTTGGGACCTCGCGTTCTGCGCACTGAGACAACGGCACTCACCGCCATTACCGCGCTACAGGTGCGATTTGGCGATCTGGGTTGAAGCAAAGACCCATAACCGGAGAAGAAGATGATTAAGCTCGGCATCGTGATGGACCCCATCGCAAACATTAACATCAAGAAAGACTCCAGCTTCGCTATGCTGCTGGAAGCGCAGCGTCGCGGCTATGAACTCCACTACATGGAGATGAACGATCTTTACCTGATCAACGGTGAAGCCCGCGCACGCACCCGCATCGTTAACGTCGAGCAGAACTACGAAAAATGGTACGAATTCGATACCGAGCAGGATATTGCCCTGGCCGACCTCAACGTCATCCTGATGCGTAAAGATCCGCCGTTCGACACCGAATACATTTATTCCACCTATATCCTTGAGCGTGCCGAAGAGAAAGGCACGCTGATCGTCAACAAGCCGCAGAGCCTGCGCGACTGCAACGAGAAGCTCTATACCGCATGGTTCTCTGACCTGACGCCGGAAACGCTCGTCACCCGCAGCAAAACGCAGCTGAAAGAATTCTGGCAGAAGCACGGCGACATCATCATGAAACCGCTGGACGGCATGGGCGGCGCGTCGATCTTCCGGGTGAAAGAAGGCGATCCGAACATTGGCGTGATTGCCGAAACGCTGACCGAGCTGGGAACCCGCTACTGTATGGCACAGAACTATCTGCCAGCCATTAAAGACGGCGACAAGCGTGTGCTGGTCGTAGACGGCGAGCCGGTGCCTTACTGCCTGGCGCGTATCCCGCAGGGAGGGGAAACCCGTGGCAACCTGGCGGCTGGCGGCCGTGGCGAACCGCGTCCGTTAAGCGAAAGCGACTGGGAAATTGCCCGCCGCGTCGGCCCTACGCTTAAAGCCAAAGGCCTGATCTTCGTTGGCCTCGATATCATCGGCGATCGTCTGACCGAAGTGAACGTCACCAGCCCAACCTGCATTCGTGAAATCGAAGCGGAATTCCCGATCTCGATCACCGGAATGCTGATGGACGCTATCGAAAAACGTTTACAGAAATAACCTGTGACAGCGCCTGTGTTTATCCCCATACTGGGCGCTGTCGCTTTTTAAACCAGGAAACAGTACCTCTGACAATGAATTTACAGCATCACTTTCTTATTGCCATGCCTGCTCTCCAGGATCCGATTTTCCGCCGCGCCGTGGTCTATATTTGTGAATACAACGAAGACGGCGCGATGGGGGTTATCATCAATAAGCCGCTGGAAAACCTTCAGGTTGAAGGGATTCTGGACAAGCTGAAAATCCCTGCTGAAGCGCGGCTGCCGGAAATCCGTCTTGATAAACCGGTGATGCTCGGCGGCCCGCTTGCAGAAGATCGTGGTTTTATCCTGCATACCCCGCCGGTTTTCTCGTCCAGCATTCGTATCTCCGATAACACCGTCGTCACCACCTCTCGCGATGTGCTTGAAACGCTGGGCACTGCCAGTCAGCCTTCTGAGGTGCTGGTTGCGCTCGGTTACGCCTCCTGGGAAAAAGGGCAGCTGGAACAAGAAATTCTGGACAACGCCTGGCTGACGGCCCCTGCGGATATGAATATCCTGTTTAAAACCCCTATCGCCGATCGCTGGCGTGACGCGGCAAAACTGATTGGCATTGATATTCTGACCATGCCTGGCGTTGCGGGGCACGCGTAATGAGCGGCACCCTTCTCGCCTTCGACTTCGGCACCAAAAGCATCGGCGTCGCTGTGGGTCAACGGATCACCGGCACCGCCCGCCCGCTCACGGCGCTGAAAGCTAACGACGGCACGCCGGACTGGAACCTTATTGAGCGCTTGCTCAAAGAGTGGCAGCCGGACGACGTGATTGTCGGTCTGCCGCTGAATATGGACGGCACCGAGCAGCCGCTTACCGCCCGCGCACGCAAGTTCGCGAACAAAATCCATGGCCGCTTTGGTGTCTCCGTTAAGCTGCACGATGAACGTTTGAGCACCGTCGAGGCACGCGCTGGCCTGTTCGAGCACGGTGGATTCCGGGCGTTGAACAAAGGCAGCGTGGATTCAGCTTCAGCCGTCATTATCCTCGAAAGCTATTTCGAACAGGGTTACTGAGCGCCGGGGTCTACAGCCGCCCCTGCGCCCGTCGCTCCGCCAGACTCTGCTCAAAGTTCTGCATTCCCGCCTGCTGCCCCGTTTGAATAATGCCCGGCAGTTGCCAGGTTTTGCCTTCGCGGATCAAGTTTGCCGCCGCCGAGGTATTCACCAGCAGCTCATACAGCGCCACGCGCCCGCCCTGGACATCCTGACGCAGCTTCTGCGCCAGAACCGCACGCAGGCTTCCCGCCAACTGATTACGCACCGGATCTTTCTCCTGCGCCGGAAAGGTGTCGACCAGGCGCTCGATCGCCTGCGCCGCACCGCGCGTGTGCAGCGTGGCCAACACCAGATGGCCGGTTTCCGCCGCCGTCAGCGCCAGGCGTATCGTCTCGCTGTCGCGCAGCTCACCAAGCAGAATCACATCCGGATCTTCACGCAGCGCGCTGCGCAGGGCCTCGGCAAAGGACGGGCTGTGCAGGCCTATCTCCCGCTGCTGGATCAGGCAACGTTCACTCTGGTACATAAACTCCACCGGATCTTCCAGGGTCAGAATGTGCCCGTCCGTCTGGTGATTGAGGAAATCGACCATCGCGGCCAGGGTGGTCGATTTCCCACTGCCGGTGGCGCCGGTGACCAGAATCAGGCCATTGTCATTGGACAAAAGCTCCGGGATCGCTCGCGGCACACCTAACGCAGAGAGCTGCGGGCACGTCAGCGGCATCAGGCGCAGCGCGATCGAAACGCCGTGCATATGCTTAAACGCACTGCCGCGCAGGCGCTGACCGCCTGTGAGGGTAACGGCAAAATCCACCTGCCCATTTGCCCACCATGCGCCCTGCTGTTCATCGTTGAGCCACGCTTTTAATAACGCCTCCACATCCGGGGGCGGAAACGGCGCAGGTTCAAGACGGCCTGACCTGCGCCAGCGCGGTGGTGAATCACTGCACAGGTGTAGATCGGAGACGTTATGCTTTACACTAAGGGCCACAATTTCTTCCACATCCATAGACAACTCCTCGGAAAATGAACGACATTGCGCATAACCTGGCACAGGTCCGGGACAAAATCTCAGCCGCGGCAACGCGTTGCGGCCGTGCTTCAGAAGAAATTACGTTGCTTGCAGTCAGCAAAACCAAGCCTGCGAGCGCCATCGCAGAAGCGATAGCCGCCGGTCATCGTGCCTTTGGTGAAAACTATGTGCAGGAAGGCGTAGATAAGATTCTCGCTTTCCGGGAACGGGGAAATGCAGACCTGCAATGGCACTTTATCGGTCCGCTACAGTCGAACAAAAGCCGTCTGGTAGCAGAGCACTTCGACTGGTGTCACACCATCGATCGTCTGCGTATCGCTACCCGTTTGAGCGACCAGCGCCCTATTGAGATGCCAGCGCTTAACGTACTAATTCAAATCAACATCAGCGATGAAAACAGCAAGTCCGGCATTACGCTGAGCGAACTGGATGCGCTGGCGGCGGACGTGGCGGCGCTGCCGCGCTTAACCCTGCGCGGGCTGATGGCTATCCCGGCGCCAGAGTCAAGTTATGAAAGGCAGTTTGCCGTAGCACAGCAAATGGCTGTAGCATTTGAGGCGCTTAAAGCGCGCTATGACACGGTAGACACGCTTTCTCTGGGCATGTCGGATGATATGGAAGCCGCCATCGCGGCAGGCAGCACCATGGTGCGCATCGGCACGGCAATTTTCGGTGCGCGCGATTACCCCCAATAATAAGGAAACCTGAGGAACGCCATGAAGACGTTGACTTTCCTGCTTTCAACGGTCATTGAACTGTATACGATGGCGCTGCTGTTGCGCGTCTGGATGCAGTGGGCCCGTTGTGATTTTTACAATCCATTCTCACAATTTATCGTGAAAATCACGCAGCCCATTGTGGGGCCGCTTCGCCGCATCATTCCGGCAATGGGGCCGATTGACAGTTCATCTCTGCTGATGGCGTTTATTCTGAGCGTTATCAAAGCGATCGTGCTGTTTATGGTCATCACTTTCCAGCCGATTATCTGGATTTCAGCCGTTCTGATCCTGGTTAAAACCGTCGGCTCGCTGATCTTCTGGGTCCTGCTGGTGATGGCGATCATGAGCTGGGTAAGCCGGGGCCGTAGCCCGGTGGAGTACGCGTTGATTCAGCTGACGGAACCGTTGCTGCGTCCAATTCGTAGCCTGCTGCCTGCGATGGGCGGAATCGACTTCTCACCGATGCTTCTCGTTCTGCTGCTGTACGTGCTGAATATGGGTATCGCGGAACTGTTACAGGCGACGGGTAATATGCTGCTGCCGGGGCTGTGGATGGCGTTATGAGTGCAGTTAGCCCCTGCGCCGACGGGCTGGTTTTACGGCTGTACATTCAGCCGAAAGCCAGCCGCGACAGTATTGTTGGGCTGCATGGCGACGAGCTAAAAGTCGCCATCACGGCCCCGCCGGTTGACGGCCAGGCGAATGCGCATCTGACCAAATATCTGGCTAAACAGTTTCGCGTCGCTAAAAGCCAGGTCATCATTGAGAAAGGTGAACTTGGCCGGCATAAACAGGTAAAAATCCTTAACCCGCAATCTATCCCGACGGAAGTCGCGGCTCTGACAGAACAGGACTAAACCATGCAGAAAGTTGTTCTCGCCACCGGTAACGCCGGTAAAGTGCGCGAGCTGGCCTCGCTATTAAATGATTTTGGGCTGGACGTGGTGGCTCAGACCGAGCTGGGCGTGGACTCCGCCGAAGAGACCGGCCTGACGTTTATCGAAAACGCCATTCTGAAAGCGCGCCATGCGGCGCAGGTAACCGGACTGCCCGCGATTGCCGATGATTCCGGTCTGGCCGTGGATTTTCTGGGCGGTGCGCCGGGGATTTACTCCGCCCGCTATTCCGGGCCGGACGCCACCGACCAGCAGAACCTGGAAAAGCTGCTTGTGGCCCTGAAAGACGTTCCTGACGAACAGCGTACCGCGCAGTTCCACTGCGTGTTGGTCTACATGCGTCACGCGGAAGATCCCACGCCGATTGTCTGTCACGGCAGCTGGCCGGGCGTGATCACCCGTGAAGCGGCGGGCAACGGCGGCTTTGGTTACGACCCGATTTTCTTTGTCCCGACCGAGGGCAAAACCGCTGCGGAACTCACCCGCGAAGAGAAAAGCGCGATCTCCCACCGTGGACGCGCCCTGAAACTGTTACTGGAAGCACTGCGTAATGGCTAATTTGCCGCCTCTGAGTCTTTATATTCACATCCCATGGTGCGTGCAGAAATGTCCGTACTGTGATTTCAACTCGCACGCGCTGAAGGGTGAAGTGCCGCACGATGATTACGTCGCGCATCTGCTGGCCGATCTGGATGCCGATGTACCGTACGCACAGGGACGTGAAGTGAAGACCATTTTTATTGGTGGCGGTACGCCGAGCCTGCTTTCAGGCCCGGCGATGCAGACGCTGCTGGACGGTGTGCGCGCACGCCTGAACCTGGCAGCGGATGCTGAAATTACGATGGAAGCCAACCCCGGCACCGTTGAGGCCGACCGTTTTGTCGAGTACCAGCGTGCGGGCGTGAACCGTATCTCTATCGGCGTGCAGAGCTTTAGCGAGCCAAAGCTGAAGCGTCTGGGGCGCATTCACGGCCCGGAAGAGGCAAAGCGCGCGGCAAACCTGGCAACGGGGCTTGGGCTGCGCAGCTTTAACCTCGACCTGATGCACGGCCTGCCGGATCAGTCGCTCGAAGAAGCGCTTGACGATTTGCGTCAGGCGATTGAACTGAACCCGCCGCATCTGTCGTGGTATCAGTTGACCATTGAACCGAACACCCTGTTTGGTTCGCGCCCGCCGGTGCTGCCGGACGACGACGCGCTGTGGGATATCTTCGAGCAGGGCCACCAGCTTTTGACCGCGGCGGGATATCAGCAATACGAAACGTCGGCGTATGCGAAGCCGGGCTATCAGTGTCAGCACAATCTGAACTACTGGCGTTTTGGCGACTATCTCGGAATTGGCTGCGGTGCGCACGGCAAGGTGACCTTCCCGGACGGACGCATTCTGCGTACCGCCAAAACGCGTCATCCGCGCGGGTATATGGAAGGCCGCTACCTGGAGCGTCAGCACGACGTCGAGGCGGTGGATAAGCCGTTTGAGTTCTTTATGAACCGCTTCCGTCTGCTGGAAGCCGCTCCGCGCGCGGAATTTACGCGTTATACCGGGCTGCCGGAGTCAGTGATTCGCCCGCAGATTGACGAGGCGCTGGCGCAGGGGTATCTGACCGAGTGTGATGAGTCCTGGCAGATCACCGAGTACGGCAAGCTGTTCCTGAACTCCCTTCTTGAGTTGTTCCTCGCTGAAAATCCTGAAGGCTGATTCAGGATTTTACATCCCGTTCTGCTGGCTGAGGGAAAGGCTGGCAGAGTGTGGGGATGGAAACAATACGTTCATACGCAAAGCAGCTCAGACGCGAGCTGACACAGGAAGAAAGGCGGCTTTGGTATTTACTGCGCAGCCGCCGTTTCGAAAATTATAAATTTCGCCGACAGCACCCGGTAGGTCACTACATTCTGGATTTCGCCTGTTGCGCGGCTCGGCTGGCCGTTGAGCTGGATGGCGGACAACATGATGAAAAGCTGGAATACGATCGACAAAGGACATTGTGGTTAAACCATAAGGGCTGGCACGTTATTCGATTCTGGAACAACGAACTCTGGAATAACGAAGAGGCGGTGTTAGAAAGGATCCTTGAAACGCTGCAAGCGCTGCAACCCTCACCCCGGCCCTCTCCCTGAAAGGGAGAGGGGGCAAACATCCCCTCGCCCCTTTGGGGAGAGGGTTAGGGTGAGGGGCTAAGTGAATTACTTCAACGTCCCCACCAGCGCCTTCCGGCTGTCTTCCAGCGACACCACGCGCTTACACACGTCTTTGCCGAACTGCTGGAAATCGGCTTCCTGATTCTTCCACTCGTTCTGAATCGAGGTTTGCAGTCCGCCCAGACTACCCAGTACACCCTGCAAAGGATTACCGCCACCCTTCAGCACCGCTTTGGCGCCCATCTCGTTGATGCTGTCCTGGAGAATGCCGCCCATCGCCTGGTTCACCAGCTGCTGACCGTCGGCACGCACCTGATCGATCGCCTTATAATGGAACGTCAGGCCATCAGAGCGCGTCTCGATAATACGGTTCATCTGCTCTTTCAGCTGCTTATCCAGCTTCGTCAGGCGGGTGCGCATATTGCTGCTCTCCCCCACCTCTTTGGTGATGATTTTATCCAGCGCCACGCGGCTCTTTTCAACGCGGGTCAGCGCGCCATCGTTGATCCAGGGCAGCGCGGTACGCAACTCGGCCTGGTAGTCCATCGCCTGCTCGCGCTGGGCGGCCGTCAGGTTTTGCGGTTTGCCGTTAAAGGTCACGTTGCCATCCGGCGTAATCACCAGATTGCCATTCTCGCCCTTAACCTGCACGGTTTGCGGACTCAGCACCACGTCATCACGCGGGGTGACGCTACATTTATACTCCGCATGGGCGGTGGATCCGATTGCCAGTAAAGCAACAGCCAGCAACGTTTTGCGCATCTTAAACACTCCCTCAGACAAAATGGGCCAGCTAATGCTGGCCCCGTTCTTGCTTTATTAGTCCCACCAAACGTCGAAAAGTTCGCTAACGCGGACATCTTCCAGTTTGTGGTCTTCAAGCCATTTGCGTACCAGCGCCTGATGCTCTTCGGTGCATTTCCCCACTTCCTGGGTGCAAATCAGACCTTCCCACGCCAGATAGCCGCTACCGTCGAAGGCCAGCTTGTTTGGCTCGATCACCTCGTTGATGAATGCATCAACGTCCTGATCGATCTGCTCAACGCTGGTGCCTTCCGGGAAACGCCAGGCAACGGAGAAACCCACTTCCTGGAATTCTTCGATGTGCATCTTTTTACGCAGACGACGGCTACGATTCTTTGCCATTATTTCACCCTCTCGAACATTAAGTCCCATACGCCGTGACCAAGACGATGGCCACGCTGTTCAAATTTTGTCACCGGACGTGAATCCGGACGCGGTACGTAGTCGTTGCTCTCGGACTGGTTTTTATACCCCTCCAGGGACGACATCACTTCCAGCATATGTTCCGCATAAGGTTCCCAGTCGGTTGCCATGTGGAAAACGCCGCCCAGCTTGAGCTTACTTTTCACCAGCTCGGCAAACGGTGCCTGAACGATACGGCGTTTATTATGACGCGCTTTGTGCCATGGGTCAGGGAAAAAGAGCTGAACCATGTTCAAAGAATTGTCAGGAATCATTTTGTGCAGCACTTCCACCGCGTCGTGACACATCACGCGCAGATTCTCAACGCCCTCTTCATGGGCCGTTGCCAGGCATGCGCCGACGCCCGGCGAATGTACTTCAATACCGAGGAAGTTCTGCTCCGGGCGCGCTTTCGCCATAGTGACCAGCGAGGTGCCCATACCAAAGCCGATCTCCAGGGTCACTGGCGCGTCGCGGCCAAACAGGTCGGTGAAGTCGAGCGGTTGCTCGCTGAACTCAACGCCCATCACCGGCCAGTAGTTGTCCAGCGCGTGTTGCTGCCCTTTTGTCAGGCGCCCCTGACGGCGGACAAAGCTGCGAATACGGCGCAGCGGGCGACCGTTTTCATCAAATTCCGGTGAAATGACGTCGTTTTTCATAAAAGAGTTGTCTGCTTGTGAGAATGTTCGGGAAACGGGCATTATCCAAAGTTAAGGCTTCTATGCAAGCATGGGAAAGATCCGGTTTACAGCAGATTGACGCTGTGCTGCAATCTGCGTCCCTGATTAAGCGAATCGATGACCATGCAAGCCTCTCAATTTTCAGCCCAGGTGCTGGACTGGTACGACAAATACGGGCGTAAAACCCTGCCCTGGCAAATTGAAAAAACGCCGTACAAAGTATGGCTCTCCGAGGTGATGTTGCAACAAACGCAGGTCGCGACGGTCATTCCTTACTTCGAGCGTTTTATGGCGCGCTTCCCGACAGTCACCGATCTGGCGAACGCCCCGTTGGACGAGGTGCTGCACCTGTGGACCGGGCTTGGCTATTACGCCCGCGCGCGCAACCTGCACAAGGCCGCACAGCAGGTCGCGACGCGCCACAACGGTAAATTCCCGGAAACCTTCGACGAGGTGGCGGATTTGCCCGGCGTCGGGCGTTCGACCGCAGGCGCAATCCTCTCCCTCTCTTTAGGCAAACATTTCCCTATTCTCGACGGCAACGTCAAGCGCGTGCTCGCACGCTGCTACGCCGTAGATGGCTGGCCGGGTAAGAAAGAGGTTGAGAAACGCCTGTGGGAGATAAGTGAAGCGGTCACTCCGGCGAAAGGGGTGGAGCGTTTTAACCAGGCGATGATGGATCTGGGCGCGATGGTCTGTACCCGTTCAAAACCGAAGTGCGAACTCTGCCCGGTAAACAACCTCTGCGTGGCCTATGCGAACCACACCTGGGCGCAGTATCCGGGGAAAAAACCGAAGCAGACGCTGCCTGAACGCACCGGGTACATGCTGCTGATGCAGCATGGCGACGAGGTGTTTCTCGCTCAGCGCCCGCCGAGTGGCCTGTGGGGTGGTCTATACTGCTTCCCACAGTTTGAGGATGAAGCCTCGCTTCGGGCATGGCTTGAACAGCGCGGCATTGCGGCCGAAACCCTGACGCAACTCAACGCGTTCCGTCATACCTTCAGCCATTTCCATCTGGACATTGTGCCGATGTGGCTTCCCGTGTCCTCATTCACGTCGTGCATGGATGAAGGCACCGCTCTCTGGTATAACTTAGCGCAACCGCCATCAGTCGGGCTGGCGGCTCCCGTGGAGCGCCTGTTACAGCAATTACGTGTCGGTGCAATGGTTTAGCATCGGCAAGACAAAGAGGAATGAGTATGGCCAGAACCATTTTTTGTACTTTCCTACAGCGCGACGCTGAAGGCCAGGATTTCCAGCTCTACCCGGGCGACCTGGGTAAGCGCATTTACAACGAGATCTCCAAAGAAGCCTGGGGACAGTGGCAGAAAAAACAGACCATGCTGATCAACGAGAAAAAGCTCAGCATGATGAACCCGGAACACCGCAAACTGCTGGAGCAGGAGATGGTGAACTTCCTGTTCGAGGGTAAAGACGTCCACATCGAAGGCTATACGCCACCGGAAAAATAATATCGCGCAGCTGCTGCCCGGCTGCGCTGCGCTTGCACGGGCCTACGGTTTTGTAGGTCGGGTAAGCGCAGCGCTACCCGGCAACAGCAACCCCAAAGCAAACACAACACGCACTCCCGGAATGATGAAAAAACTTTTAGCGCTAGCCCTTGTTGCGCCGTTGCTTGTGTCTTGTTCTTCCAAAAAAGGCGATGAATACAACGAAGCCTGGGTCAAGGACACCAACGGTTTTGACATTTTGATGGGGCAGTTTGCCCACAACATCGAGAACATATGGGGATTTAACGAAGTTCTTATTGCCGGACCGAAGGACTACGTTAAGTACACCGACGCCTATCAGACCCGTAGCCACATCAACTTTGATGACGGTACGATTACGGTTGAAACCATCGCGGGGACTGAACCTGCGGCGCATTTACGTCAGGCCATCATTAAAACCCTGCTGATGGGCGACGATCCGGGGTCTATCGACCTCTACTCTGATGCCGATGACATCACCATCTCCAAAGAGCCGTTCCTGTATGGCCAGGTCGTTGACCAGACCGGTCAGCCGATCCGCTGGGAAGGCCGCGCCACGAAATTTGCCGACTATCTGCTGCAAACGCGCCTGAAAAGCCGTACCAACGGCCTGAAAGTGATCTACAGCGTCACCATCAACCTGGTGCCGAACCACCTCGACAAGCGTGCGCATAAGTATCTGGGCATGGTGCGTCAGGCGTCGCGTAAGTATGGCGTGGATGAGTCGCTGATCCTGGCGATTATGCAGACCGAGTCCTCGTTCAACCCCTACGCGGTAAGCCGTTCCGACGCGCTGGGGCTGATGCAGGTTGTGCAGCACAGCGCCGGTAAAGACGTGTTCCGCGCGCAGGGGAAATCCGGCACGCCGAGCCGCAGCTACCTGTTTGACCCGCAGAGCAACATTGATACCGGCACGGCCTATCTGGCGATGCTGAACAATGTCTATCTCGGCGGGATTGATAACCCAACCTCACGTCGCTATGCGGTGATCACCGCCTACAACGGCGGGGCGGGCAGCGTGCTGCGCGTCTTCTCGAATGACAAAGTGCAGGCCGCGAACATCATCAACAGCATGGCGCCGGGGGATGTGTACGCTACCCTCACCACCCGCCACCCGTCTGCGGAATCCCGCCGCTATCTGTATAAGGTGAATACGGCGCAGAAGAACTATCGTCGCCGCTAAAAACCAACACCACCCCTCACCCTGCCCTCTCCCCAAAGGGGAGAGGGTGTTCAAATTCCCTCTCCCCTTTGGGGAGAGGGTTAGGGTGAGGGGGCATCAGGCCGCACTCACTCCACCCCACCCATACGAAAATGCTATTTGCATCACAATCCAGACTGCAAATTAATGTGGATTGCATTTTTTTGCGGGAGGTAACAAAACATAACGTTGCCAACTGATAGAATTGCATCAAATAACAACCCTGAATGTTCCTATAACAACATATCTCCCGCTCACTTGTGAGGAAAGTAACATGAACCTTAAGCTGCAGCTTAAAATCTTGTCGTTTCTGCAGTTCTGCCTGTGGGGTAGCTGGCTGACTACACTCGGCTCCTATATGTTTGTGACGCTCAAGTTCGATGGTGCGTCGATCGGTGCCGTTTACAGCTCGCTGGGCATTGCGGCTGTTTTCATGCCAACGCTGCTCGGTATCGTGGCGGATAAATGGTTAAGTGCGAAATGGCTATACATGCTTTGCCATCTGGTGGGTGCGGGGACGCTGTTTATGGCGGCCGAAGTGACCACGCCGGGGGCGATGTTTATGGTGATCCTGCTTAACTCGCTGGCGTATATGCCAACGCTTGGCCTGATCAACACCATCTCCTACTACCGCCTGAAATCTGCCGGACTGGATATCGTCACCGACTTCCCGCCTATCCGTATCTGGGGCACCATCGGCTTTATCATGGCGATGTGGGGCGTGAGCTTCGCGGGCTTCGAGCTGAGCCATATGCAGCTGTATATTGGTGCCGCGCTCTCCGTGCTGCTGGCGCTGTTCACCCTGACGCTGCCCACCATTCCGGTGTCTAACCAGCAGAAAAACCAGAGCTGGAGCACCATGCTTGGCCTGGACGCTTTCGCACTGTTCAAAAACAAGCGCATGGCGATCTTCTTTATCTTCTCCATGCTGCTGGGCGCGGAACTGCAAATCACCAACATGTTCGGTAATACCTTCCTGCACAGCTTCGATAACGATCCGCTGTTTGCCGGGAGCTTTATCGTCGAACACGCGTCGGTGATGATGTCCATCTCGCAGATCTCCGAGACGCTGTTCATCCTGACCATCCCGTTCTTCCTGAGCCGCTACGGCATCAAGAACGTCATGCTGATCAGTATCGCCGCCTGGATGTTGCGCTTCGGTCTGTTCGCCTATGGCGACCCAAGCGCGTTCGGCACCGTGCTGCTGGTTCTGTCGATGATTGTTTACGGCTGTGCCTTCGACTTCTTCAACATCTCCGGCTCGGTGTTTGTGGAAAAAGAGGTGAAGCCTGAAATCCGCGCCAGTGCGCAGGGCATGTTCCTGATGATGACCAACGGCTTCGGTTGTATTCTGGGCGGCGTGGTAAGCGGTAAAGTGGTTGAGATGTACACCACCAACGGCATTACAGACTGGCAGCCGGTGTGGCTGATCTTCGCCGGGTACTCGCTGGTGCTGTTCTTCGCGTTCATCGCGCTGTTCAAGTACAAGCATGTTCGCGTGCCGAATGGTGCGCAGCCGATCGCGCATTGATTGTTGTGCCCGGTGGCGCTGCGCTTACCGGGCCTACAAAACCAGACCGTAGGCCGGGTAAGGCGTAGCCGCCACCCGGCTATTTTATAGCAGACAGCACCCACCCCACCGACAGCAAATCCGCGCTGCCGCCCGGACTCAGGTTTCGTTCAATCAGTGCCTTATCCATCTTAAGCAACGCCTCGCGATCCCAGCCACTTGCCAGTAATTCACGCGCGTAGCCCTGAACATAGCGCAGCCCCTGAATGCCGCCGCGTGACACGAGATTACTGTCCTGATTGACCGCCATCAGGCGCAACAGCAGGTCGTGAAGCAACTGTCCGTTCCACTGCCCCAGCGCCTTACGCACCGTCGCAAAGCCGCTCTCCGCCTCGCCTCGCGCCCCGGTTAAGCCGTAATGCTGAAACTGCCGCTCCCCCGCCGTTGCCTGCCCGCTGCGCCCGGCCAGCTCCCGCGCCACCAGCCCGCGACAGATGTTACTTACCTCACAACAGAGGCTATCCGCAGAGATATTTTTCACACGACCGGCGGCGAAGCAGAGCAAACCAAGAGCAAAAATACCGCCCTTGTGGGTATTTACCCCGCCCGTGGCGGCGTACATTGCCTGCTCGCAGGCCATTCCCATTGGGCGGAGAATCCGCAACTGCCGATCGGCAGGTTTGGCCGCATGTGCTTCACCCAGTTCCGCAAACCGGGCAAACCACGGCGTAATCGCCATAATGCTGCGGACAAACAAGGCATGGTCCATATCCCGATGCGAGCCGTTATTGAGCCTGTCCACCAGCCCCGGCTTGGGCGTCAGCTCCAGCTCCTGCCACAGCGCCGCTTCGGCAAGCGCAGGCACGTCAACCGGGCGCGGTTTAGTCGCGAGCAAACCAGTCATCGATCATCTTCTCCACGCGGGAAACCACCTGCTCAACGGGATGGTGGCGCGAACGGGAACAGGCGTGGGCGGGCTCGTCGCAAATCAGACAGCGTCTGAGGTGTGAACCCAGCGACTGACGGCCCACGAGGCCGTTTTCAGGGCAGATCACGTCCAGATCCCACAGTCTGCCGAGCGGGTGCGTCTGCTCCAGATCCGCACAGTGCGCTTTGATTTCCGCCGCCGGATGCGCGACGCACCACAATGCTTCAGGTCCGGTGGGTAGCCAGAGCACCTGGCGGTCCAGCACCTGCCAGCGGTTTTCCCACAGCAGCTGGTCGCACATCTGTAACGCCACGCCCATGGTGTTGCGATAGCGCAGGCTGTCTTTGATTTCCCCGGGCGTGACCAGCGTGAGGGAGATCACCGGTTGTTGATAGTGCGTAAGCCAGTCAGCCTGGCGGGCTGCGCGGCGCTCTTTCGCCGCCAGCAGTTCCTCCAGGCTGACACCCGCCCGCACGGGTGTCGCAAAAGTCATACTTCCTCCTTCACCTGTCGCACAGTGTCGATCACGCTGCCGTCGCGGTAGCGGATCACCCCGACGATTTTGTCGGTGAACTCAATCGGTTTCGGTACGCCTGTCAACGAAATCGCTCGCTCATACAGCGCGTTGATATCTACAACCTTCATCCCTGCTTCCATGAGTCGTTCGCGGATCTCCGGGCGCGCCGGGTTGACCGCAATACCGTGGTCGGTGACCAGCACGTCAATGCTCTCCCCCGGCGTGAGGCGAGTGGTAACGCGCTTCACGACGGTCGGGATGCGGCTTCGCAGCAGCGGCGCGACCACAATGGTCAGGTTGGCTGCCGCCGCCACGTCGCAGTGTCCGCCGGATGCGCCACGCATCACGCCATCGGAGCCGGTGATGACATTGACGTTAAAGTCGACGTCGATCTCCAGGGCGCTGAGAATCACCACGTCGAGCTGGTCGCAGCTTGCCGCCTTGCTGCCGGGGTTGGCGTAGACGTTGGTGGAGATCTCCACGTGGTTCGGGTTGCGCGCCAGCGAGGCCGCCGCCTGGCCGTCAAAGCACTGGGTGTCGAGCAGCTTTTCGATGAGCCCCTTCTCGTGCAGATCCACCAGGCTGCCGGTGATGCCGCCGAGCGCAAAGCGCGCCTTCACGCCGCTGCGCTCCATCTTCTCTTCCATAAAGCGAGTGCAGGCCGTGGCCGCCGCGCCGGAGCCGGTCTGCATCGAGAAGCCCGGTTTAAAATAGCCGGAGTGCTCAATCACATCCGCCGCATAGCGGGCAATCATCAGCTCGCGCGGGTTACTGGTGACGCGCGCCGCGCCGACGCTGATTTTTGCCGGATCGCCCACGCTCTCCACCTGCACGATGTAGTCCACCTGATCCTGCACCAGGCTGGCGGGCATATTGGGGAACGGCACCAGCGCTTCCGTCAACAACACCACCTTACGGGCAAACTGCGCGTCCACCATCGCGTAGCCCAGCGAGCCGCAGCACGATTTGCCGTGCGTGCCGTTGGCGTTGCCAAACTCATCGCTGCACGGCACGCCGAGAAACGCCACGTCGATGTTCAGTTCGCCGTCCTGGAGTAGCTTCACGCGCCCGCCGTGGGAGTGAATTTGTACCGGCTCCTCCATCAGCCCGTGAGAGATGGCATCCGCCAGCCTGCCGCGCATGCCGGAGGTGTAAATCCGGGTGATGACGCCGCTTTCGATATGCTCGATCAGCGCGTCGTTGCAGGTCATCAGCGAGCTGGAAGCCAGGGTCAGATTTTTGAAGCCCATCCGCGCCAGCAGCGCCACGACGGTGTTGATCACCCGGTCGCCTTCGCGAAAGGCGTGGTGGAAGGAGATGGTCATCCCGTCCTGCAAGCCGCAGCGCTTAACCGCCTCTTCAATAGAGGCGCAGAGCTTGCGGCTGTGCTTCGCCTCGCTGTCCGCCAGCCACGGCGTCGCGCTGTGGGCGGTATCAAAGGGTTTCAGATCCCGCAGATGGGGGAAATTCATATGGAGAAGTTCTGTCTGATTCATTATGTCATCCTTACCGACGCACGCCGGAGGCCGCCGCGCGCTCCAGCACCACCTGCGCGTGGTTAATAATCGGTGCATCCACCATTTTGCCGTTGAGCGACACCACGCCCAGGCCGTTACGCTCGCCCTCTTCTGCCGCCTCAATCACCCGTTTCGCGTGTTCCACTTCTTCCCGTGTCGGGGCGTAGGCGTTGTGCAGCAGGTCTATCTGGCGCGGGTTAATCAGCGATTTGCCGTTAAAGCCCATCTTGCGGATCAGATCGACTTCGCGCAGGAACCCGGCCTCATCGTTAACGTCTGACCACACCACGTCGAAGGCGTCGATGCCTGCCGCGCGGGCGGCGTGCAGCACGGCGCAGCGGGCGTAGAACAGCTCGGTGCCGTCGCCGCGCTCGGTCTGCATGTCCATCACGTAGTCAAAGGCGGCCAGCGCAATGCCGATCAGGCGCGGGGAGCTGCGGGCAATCGCCACGGCGTTGATGACGCCAATGGCCGATTCAATCGCCGCCATCACGCGGGTGGAACCCACCTCGCGGCCGCACGCCTGCTCGATACGCTCGAGGTGGCCTTCCAGCTCGTAAATATCGTCCGGGGTGTCGGTTTTCGGCAGGCGTATCACGTCCACGCCCGCGCGCACGGCGGCCTCCAGATCCAGCAGGCCAAACGGCGTGCTCAGCGGGTTAATACGCACCACGGTTTCGATATCCTGATACATCGGGTGCTGCAACGCGTGGAACACCAGCATGCGTGCGGTGTCTTTCTCGCGCAGGGCCACGGCGTCCTCAAGGTCAAACATGATGGAGTCGGGACGGTAGATAAAGGCGGTAGAGAGCATGGCGGCATTGGCGCCCGGCAGGAACAGCATACTGCGGCGGAGTTTGCTCATTTCAGCGCCCCCCAGTTGATGGCCTGTTCATTGGCGGCACGCAGAAGCGCGCTTTGCAGGCGAGCGCGGATCACACAGTCCAGCGCCCCTTTGTCTTCAATAATGATTAATCCCTGGTGCACGTTCATGGCGCGCAATGTGTCGTTGACCACCTGGCGAATCTGCTCGCCAAACTGCTTAATCACTTCGCTGTGGATGACGATCTCCAGCTCACCGTGAGCGGGGGCGATTTTCACCATCAGGTCGCTGGACTCCTGCGTTCCGGCCAGCGCCTCCCTTACAATATTCATGATAAATTCCTGATAGTTATGCGACTTCCGCACTCGCACGATAATGTGCTTCGAGGTGCGCGAAGGTGGAGTCCGGGACAATCTCCCGGATCCGGGAAAACTGCTGTGTCTTGAGTAAACGGCGCACTTCCGAGGCCGAAATGGCGTTGCCGGTGGCCTTGATGCGCGGCATCTCCACCACGTCAATATGCGAGGCCAGCAGGTCGTGCAGCGTCTGGTTGTACTGGCGGGTGATATCGCAGAACGGCTCCGAGCCGATGAAGCGGTGCGTGATGCCCAGCGCCGGGGCGATAAAGTCCCGGAAGATCAGCACGTCGATCTCGCTCCACGCCTGCTGCACTTTGCCGGTCTCCTTCAGGAAGTAGGCCGGAAACGTGGCGCGGGAGATGATGTACTGCGAGCCTTCATGCACCACCACGTTCGGCAGATGCGCCACGCCCGCGCGCACCATCTCAAGGCGCGCGCTGAACGGGAAGAACGAGGCGTCTTCACGCACCACAAACAGATGCAGGGCATCGCACTGCGCCGCCGCCTGCTCCACCAGATGACGGTGGCCGAGGGTGAATGGGTTGGCGTTCATCACAATGGCACCAATTTTTTCCCCGCCCCTTCGCATCCGGCTTAAGGTACGGCAGTAGCGCGCGATCCCCTGCGGGGTGTTCTCCATTAGCACCGCGTTGTTCCCGCTCTGGGCAATCGGCCAGAAACCGCTGCGGCCAAAGCGCTCCTTATTGCACGGACGGGTGCAGAGGAAGAGGTGAAAATGGCCGCGCTCCAGCGCCGCATTTTCCACCTCTGCCAGCAGACGCGCGCTGAGGTTTTCCCCACGAAGCTGCTCGTTGACCGCCACGCATTTGATGACGTTGGCAGCCAGCCCGGCGCAACCCACCAGCTGCGCGCCGGACCAGGCTTCGACAAACAGCGTGATGTCGTTGTCCAGGCCAAGGCCGCTGTCTGCCAGCAGGTAGCGGATCTGGCTTAAGCGTTCCGGGTGTTCCGCCACAACGGTGTGCCGAAAATCAATGGGTTGCGATTGCATGCTGCCGCCTTACTCAGTGCGCTGCCGCGAGCCCGACGGCTGGCGCTTCCACGATCACGTTGCTCAGATGACCGATATGCTCGATCTCCACCTCAATGCGATCCCCCTCTTTCATAAACAGCGGCGGGTTACGCTTTTTACCCACCCCACCTGGGGATCCGGTGATGATCACATCGCCAGGACTTAAGCGGGTGAAGGTGCTGATGTACTCGATCAGCTCCGCCACCTTGTGGATCATGCTGCTGGTGTTGTCTTCCTGCACCATGCGGCCGTTCAGCCAGGTGCGGATTGCCAGTCGGTGCGGATCGGGGATCTCATCCGCCGTCGCCATCCACGGGCCGAACGCCCCGGTCTGCCGCCAGTTTTTCCCGGCGGTGAACCAGGTGTGCTGCCAGTCGCGGGCGGAGCCGTCCATGTAGCAGCTGTAGCCCGCCACGTGGCGAAGCGCGTCGTCGCGGCTGATGTTCTCCCCGCCTTTGCCGATGATCACCGCCAGCTCGCCTTCGTAGTCGAATTCGCTGGAGTGGCGCGGCTTCAGCACCGGCTCGTTGTGGCCGGTCTGTGAGTCCGGGAAGCGGACAAACAGCGTCGGGGCCGGGTTGTGCTGGTCAAACTCCTTGCGCTTGTCGGCATAGTTCATGCCCACGCAGAGGATTTTTTCCGGCTGGACAATCACCGGTAAGAAGGTGATGGCGTTCAGCGGCACGTCCACCGCGTCGTTCAGGAATCGGGTGGCCTGCGCCAGCCCGTTCCCCTGCAACAGCGCTTTAAGGTCGCCATAGCGGTCGCCGAGGCGGCGGCCTAAATCAATCACGCCGTCGGCCTGAACGATGCCGTAGCTGCGTTTTCCCTGGTATAAAAAGCTTGCGAGTTTCATTGTTCTTTCCTGAAAACTTAAACGAGGAAGTTGCCCAGAATCAGCAGAGAGATGGAGACGTTAATCGCCCCGCCGATACGGGTAGCAATCTGGGCGAACGGCATCAGGCTCATGCGGTTGCCTGCGGTCAGGATCGCCACGTCACCAGTACCGCCCTGGCCGCTCTGGCAGCAGGAGACGATGGCGACATCAATCGGGTGCATACCAATCTTTTTGCCGACGAAGAACCCGGTTGCCACCAGCGCGGAGACGGTGCTGATAATCACCAGCAGGTTGGTCAGCGTGAAGGCGGCCACCAGTTCATGCCATGGGGTGATGGCTACGCCAACGGCAAAGAGAATCGGGTAGGTCACAGAGGTCTGGAAGAATTTGTACACCACCTGAGAGCCCTCCAGCAGACGCGGAGAGGCACCGTTGCAGAGCTTCACCAGCACCGCCATAAACAACATGCCCACCGGCGCTGGCAGACCAATCAGCTTGTGACCGAGCATACCCAGCATGTACAGCAGCACCGCCAGCAGCGCGCCGGAGGCGATGGTCGTCACGTCCGCTTTGCCGGAGAACGCAGGCTGAGAGACAGTGGCATCGGCATTGGCGCGATTCGGCATCAGCTGGCCTTCACCGGTCAGGTGCGGGTAGCGTTTCCCGAGCTGGTTGAGGCAACCGGAGATAATGATCGCCGTCAGGCCGCCGAGCATCACCATCGGCAGTACGCGGCCGAGCGCCACGCCCTGATCCATATGCAACAGGGTGGCATAGCCGATGGAAAGCGGGATTGCCCCTTCCCCGACGCCGCCCGCCATGATCGGCAGAATGATAAAGAAGAAGATCTGGAACGGCTCGAGGCCCAGCGCCAGCCCAACACCCATGCCGACAATCATGCCGACGATTTCACCGCACAGCATCGGGAAGAAGATGCGCAGGAAGCCCTGGATCAGCACGGTGCGGTTCATACTCATGATGCTGCCGACGATAATGCAGCAGATATAGAGATAAAGAATGTTGGTGGATTTATAGAACTTAGTGGTGGATTCCACTACTACATCCGGCAGCAGGCCGTAATAGACCAGCGCGGAAGGGATAAAGGTGGCGCAAATTGCCGCCGCGCCGAGCTTGCCGACAATCGGCAGGCGTTTACCGAATTCACCGCAGGCAAAGCCGAAGAAGGCCAGCGTGGCCACCATGACCACAATGTCGCTCGGTAGTTTTCCGCCCAGGCAATCAATCGCAATCAGCGCGCCCGCCAGAACGAACAGCGGCAGAGGTATAATGCCGATTTTCCAGGTATCCATAATATGCCACCAGCGCTCTTTGAGCGATGGCCGCTGAATATCAATCGGGTCGTGGGTAACAGAGAATGAATCGTCAGTTGTGCTCATAATAAGCCCCTTAGTTATTTTGTGCGTTCAGCTTAGAGTCACAAAGGCTTACTTTATGTGAGGGATGGCATATTAAAAGCGAAGTTTTAATGGACGCTATGGTTTTAATGGTTTCTTTTATTTAATGTGATTTATGCCTTATTTATTGCCGTGGTTTTTATGGTTTCTTTTCTTAACTGAACAAAGAAATAACATTTATTCATTTAACCTTAAGAGGATGAGACTTTCGGAAAAATCTTTTACAGGCTGCGCTGTGCAAGGGATCACAAGTTTTCGGCAAAGCGGGCATCCTGGCCTTAAAAGATGATATATTCAGCCGACCTGTTGATATCTCGCGTGATAGTTATGAAAGTATCGTTTCAGATCAAGCTGTTTATTTCGCTGGTCGCCTTTTTCTCAGTGCTGTTCGCATTACTGGGCGGATATTATTATGTCGATGTCGGCAGGCAGCTTTATCAGGAAATGAGCGCACGCGCAAAAATACAGGCTGAAGAAATTGCGCTTATTCCAACCCTGCGAAAAGAAGTCGAACAAAAGGATATCCAGGGCATCCATGACTTTATGCAGAAAATAGCCGCCCGCAGCGACGCCAGTTTTATTGTGATTGGTGACAATAAGGGGCTGCATCTTTTCCACTCCGTGTTTGCCGACCGGGTAGGCAAAACGCTGGTTGGCGGAGATAACGACGAGGTATTACACGGCAAAAGTACCATCACCATCCGCAAGGGCGGGTTAGGCATTTCACTGCGCAGCAAAGCGCCCATTTTTAATGATGCCGGGCAGGTGGTGGGGATTGTTTCGGTAGGCTATCTCACAAGCTATCTGGACACCATCACCGTCAGTAAGGTGGTTAATATCCTGATTGCCGCCGTGCTGCTGCTTATCGCCCTGTTTATTTTCTCCTGGTTCTTCACCCGCAGCATCAAGAAGCAGATATTCTCTCTGGAGCCGCGCGAAATCGGCCTGCTGGTGCGCCAGCAAAAGGCGATGATGGAATCCATTTATGAAGGGGTGATTGCCATCGATGACGATCTCCGCATTGAGGTGATCAACCAGGCGGCGCGTAAATTATTAGGCTTACGCCAGCCCGCCCGCGAACTGCGGGGTCAACTCATCAGCCAGGTGATCGCGCCCGTCCCGTTCTTCAATGCGCAAACCATGCTTGCGAAAGACACCCACGATGAGATCTGTCGCTTTAACGATCTCACGGTCATTGCCAGCCGGGTGCGGATAATGCTGGAAGATGCATTGCAGGGCTGGGTGATCACCTTTCGCGATCGCAACGAGATCGACTCGCTCAGCGCCCAGCTCAGCCAGGTGAAGCGCTACGTTGATAACCTGCGCATCATGCGCCATGAACAGCTGAACCGCATGACTACGCTGTCCGGCCTGCTGCATATGGGCCGTTATGACGAGGCAATTCGCTACATACAGGCGCAGTCGGAACACGCTCAGGAGCTGCTGGACTTTATCTCGTCCCGCTTTAGCTCTCCGACGCTGTGTGGTTTGCTGCTTGGAAAGGCCGCCCGCGCGCGTGAAAAAGGCGTTGAGCTGAGTTTCGATCCGGCCTGCCGGGTGGATAAACCGTTCCTGCCGCTGCTCGAATCGGAACTTATCTCGATCATCGGGAACTTGCTGGATAACGCCATTGAAGCGACCCAGCGTGCACCGCTCCCGCATGCCCCGGTGGACGTGCTGATAAAGCTGAACGAGCAGGAGCTGATTATTGAAGTCGCCGACCAGGGCGTCGGCATCACACCGGAGATCCGCGACCGGATCTTTGAGCGCGGCATCACCACCAAAACGCGCGGCGATCATGGTATTGGCCTGTATCTGATTGAAAGCTATGTCACACAGGCTGGCGGTGCAATTGAAGTTGCCGATAACACCCCACGCGGTGCCATTTTCTCACTGTTTATTCCCGCCACGGGAACGGCCCGGCACCCCGTACAGGAACTGGAAGATACCGACTATGCAACATGAACTTATCGACGTACTGATTGTTGAAGACGAGAACGAACTGGCGCAACTGCACGCGGAGCTTATCGGTAAACATCCGCGTCTGAGGCTGGTGGGGATTGCCGCGTCGCTGGCCGACGCGCAGGTACAACTGGAGAGCAAACAGCCGAAGCTGATGCTGCTGGATAACTACCTGCCGGACGGCAAAGGCATCACCCTTATCAGCAACCCGATGCTGGCCCGCGCCAACTGTTCGGTGATTTTCATCACCGCCGCCAGCGATATGGACACCTGTAGCCAGGCCATTCGTAACGGCGCGTTTGACTATATCCTTAAGCCGGTCTCCTGGAAGCGGCTCAGCCAGTCGCTGGAGCGTTTTGTGCAGTTTGCCGAACAGCAGCGCGTCTGGAAGATTGTCGACCAGCAGAACGTGGATTCACTCTATCAGTTACAGGCGAAAAACTATCGTCTGGACAACGGCAGCAAAGGGATAGAGGAGAACACGCTGGCGCGGGTGCAAATGCTGTTTAACAACAAGGCGGCGCACTGTTTTACGGTGGATGAGGTGGTGAGCGAGACGGGCCTGAGTAAAACCACCACCCGGCGCTATCTGGAACACTGCGTGGAGGTGGGTTTTCTGACGGTGGAGATGCTGTACGGTAAGATTGGACATCCGAGAAGGATGTACAGGCGTAGTGCGACTTAACTCCCCTCACCCCGGCCCTCTCCCCAAAGGGGCGAGGGTGAAAAGACGGCTCCGTGCAATCCCCTCTCCCCTTTGGGGAGAGGGTTAGGGTGAGGGTCCCTACTTTAATACGTACCCATACAGCCGCTTAATCCCGTCCGCATCCTTCTCGCTGTAAACGCCCTGCAACTCTGGGGAGAAACCCGGCAGCATATTAATGCCCTCTTCCAGTGCCAGGAAGTAGCGCTGTACTGCTCCACCCCAGACTTCCCCCGGCACCACGCACAGCACGCCCGGCGGGTATGGCAGCGCACCTTCGGCGGCAATGCGTCCTTCGGCGTCACGAATACGCACCAGTTCGACGTTCCCGCGAATGTACTCCTGGTTGGCATCCTGGGGGTTCATCACCACGGCAGGCAGGCTCTCCTGACGGAACATCGCCTTCTGTAAATCCTTCACGTTAAAGCTGACGTAGAGATCGTGCATCTCCTGGCATAGCTGACGGATCGTATAGTCGCGGTAACGCACCGGGTATTTCTGATAGATGGTCGGAAGCACATCCGCGAGCGGTGTGTCGTCTTCAATATGCTGTTCAAACTGCCCCAGCATCGCCACCAGCTGCATCAGCTTCTCCGCGCTCTCGGCTGGCGTCAGCAGGAACAGGATGGAGTTGAGATCGCACTTCTCCGGCACAATGCCGTTCTCGCGCAGGTAGTGGGCGAGAATGGTCGCCGGAATGCCGAAATCGGTATAGTGCCCTGTTTCAGCATCAATGCCCGGCGTGGTCAGCAGCAGCTTGCACGGATCGACGAAATACTGCTCGCGGGCATAGCCTTCAAAACCGTGCCATTTTGCACCCGGTTCAAAACTAAAGAAGCGACGTTCGCTGGCGATGGCCTGCGTGGGGTGATCCTGCCATGGCCGCCCCGCCACCACCGGTGGGATAAACGGTTTGATCATATGGCAGTTAGCGATGATGGCCTTGCGCGCTTCAATGCTCAACTCGACACACTCCGCCCACAGCCTGCGTCCGCTTTCGCCCTCGTGGATCTTGGCGTTCACGTCCAGCGCCGCAAACAGCGGGTAAAACGGGCTGGTGGAGGCATGCAGCATGAACGCGTTGTTCAGCCGCTTGTGCGGGCAGAAGCGCGACTGACCGCGAATATGGTTATCCTTTTTATGGATCTGCGACGTTTGTGAGAACCCGGCCTGCTGCTTGTGGACCGACTGGGTCACGAAAATTCCCGGATCGTTTTCGTTCAGTTCCAGCAGAAGCGGAGACGTTTCCGCCATCATCGGGATAAATTGCTCGTAGCCGACCCAGGCGGAGTCAAAGAGGATGTAGTCGCAAAGGTGCCCGATCTTGTCGATCACCTGACGGGCGTTGTAGATCGTGCCATCGTAGGTGCCGAGCTGAATGATCGCCAGACGGAACGGGCGCGCCTCGGCGGCTTTCTGCGGCGCGACGTCACGGATCAGTTCCCGCAGCCAGGCCTCATCAAAGCAGTGCTCATCAATCCCGCCGATAAAACCAAACGGATTACGGGCTGCCTCAAGATAGACAGGCGTTGCCCCGGCCTGGATCAGCGCCCCATGATGGTTGGACTTGTGGTTGTTACGATCGAACAGCACCAGATCGCCACGAGTCAGCAGCGCATTGGTCACCACTTTATTGGCCGCCGACGTGCCGTTCAGCACGAAGTAGGTTTTATCCGCGTTGAACACTTTCGCCGCGAACTTTTGCGCGTGCTTGGCAGAACCTTCGTGGATCAGCAAATCACCGAGCTTCACGTCGGCATTGCACATATCGGCACGAAACACGTTTTCACCGAAGAAGTCGTAAAACTGCCGCCCCGCCGGGTGTTTTTTGAAAAAGGCGCCGTGCTGGTGACCCGGACAGGCAAAGGTGCTGTTTCCCATCGCCACATACTGGCTCAGGGTGTCAAAAAAGGGTGGCAGCAGGTTCTCTTCATACCGGCAGGCGGCAGATTCCAGTTCCAGCAATTCCTGTGCTTTACCCGAGATGATCGCCGTGACACCCTCTGGCACCTCTCCTGGCTCTGTTGAGAACATAAATACCGGTAGCTGAAAGCCCGTACGCTTCAGCAACGCGAGAATGCCGCTGTAGCTTTCAACAACCGTAATGACGACTGCCGCCACATCGGTGAAATCAGTGTTATCCAGCATAACCTTTTCGCGATGCGTAGAAACTTTGGATACCAGCTCGCGGCTGACGGCAATTTTCATGGTTTTCATAGGCGCAAATACCCTCACCGAACGGTGAGACAGGAAGGAGAAAATTCGCGCAATCATGTCACCTTTTATTTTCAGGTGCAAGAAGGAATCAGTATGCGTTACGCCTCCCAAAGCTAAGCGTAATCAGGGACGAACGTGCCATAATGATGCAATGCCAGTGCTTAAATAACAGGAGTTAAACGTGGTAATTGGACCCTTTATCAATGCGGGAGCCGTATTGCTGGGCGGTGTACTTGGGGCAGTATTAAGCCAGCGGTTGCCGGAGCGTATTCGCGTCTCCATGCCCTCCATTTTTGGCCTGGCGTCGTTAGGGATTGGTATCCTTTTAGTGGTGAAATGCGCCAACCTGCCGGTGATGGTACTGGCGACGCTGCTCGGCGCGCTGATCGGCGAATTTTGCTATCTGGAAAAGGGCATCAATCACGCGGTAGGCAAAGCCAAAAACCTGATTGCCCGACCGGGCAAGGCGAAGCACGGCACGCACGAGTCGTTTATTCAGAACTACGTTGCGATCATTATTCTGTTCTGCGCCAGCGGCACGGGGATATTCGGTTCGATGCAGGAAGGGATGACCGGCGATCCCAGCATATTGATTGCGAAAGCGTTTCTGGATTTCTTTACTGCCACCATCTTTGCCACCACCCTCGGCATCGCCGTCGCCGCGATTTGCGTGCCGATGTTGCTTATTCAACTGGCGCTGGCCACCTGCGCCACGCTGATCCTGCCGCTGACAACGCCAGCGATGATGGCAGACTTTACCGCCGTCGGCGGCCTGTTGCTGCTGGCGACAGGGCTGCGAATCTGTGGCATTAAGATGTTTGCAGTGGTGAACATGCTCCCTGCCCTGCTGCTCGCGATGCCGCTATCCGCGCTCTGGACGCACTTTTTCGCTTAAGTTTGCGACGAAATGGTGAGAGAGTGTGCAGTCTGCACCGAAAGCAACAAATTTCGTTGACGCCGGAGGGAGGATCGGGTTTAATGCGCCCCGTTGCCCGGATAGCTCAGTCGGTAGAGCAGGGGATTGAAAATCCCCGTGTCCTTGGTTCGATTCCGAGTCCGGGCACCAAATTTCATATTAACGGACCTCCACGGAGGTCCGTTTTTGCATTCTGAGCCCGCCAGAATCATTACTTCTGCATTCCTTTAACGACATCCCAACCACTGCGTCAGCAGCGCATGCAGTTTAGCTGGCTCCAGAGGCTTGCGGAGTACCAGGTACCCCTCCTGCTCCGCCTCCAGCAGAACCGGTGAATTAAATTCGCCGCTAACTATTGCGCCGCTCATATCCGGCAGACGTTCAAAAAGCGCTTTCAGGATATCGAAGCCGCTTTCGCCGGATCGCAGGCGCTGGTCGCACAGCACGGCGAACGGCGTAAAGCCGTCGTCGATTATGGCAAACGCTTCTTCAGCGGAGGCCGCACAGCGTACGTCGATTCCCCAGACGCTCATCAGGCTCTCCCAGGCAGACGTCACCAGCGGGTCGTCATCGACAACCAGGCAGGAACCGTGCAGCGGCGCATAGCGTACCGGCGTGGCGGTGTTATCAGCGGCGGGCGGGGTATCCAGCACGCTATCTTCGCCAGCATATTGGGTAAAGCGCATCCAGAAGCGTGAGCCTTTCCCTTCAATGGATTGCATCCCGTATTTCACCTTCATCAGCTTGGCACAACGGGCAACGACGGCCAGTCCCAGCCCGTGTCCGGCGCTGTCGATCTTCCATGCCAGCTCGGGGCGGTAGTAAGGTGAGAAGATTTTGCCCTTCTCTTCATCGGCGATACCGACTCCCGTGTCCCACACCTCCACCATACACTCGTCACCGCGCGGTCGGATGGCGACCAGCACCCCGCCCTGGAGCGTGTAGCGAAGGGCGTTTTGAATCAGGTTGATCAGGGACTGTCGCACCAGTAGCGGATCGCCCATCACGTAGATATGGCGTTTAGGCCGCCGGATGCACAGCCTAAGCGCGCGGCTGTTGGCCTCTTCACGAAACAGCGTGATGACCGAGTCGAGCAGAGCACCGATATCCACTTTGGTCGGGGCAGAGAGGACATTCCCGGATTCTATTTTGCTGAGATCGAGCAGAGAGTTGAGCATTAAATGTACCGAGCGAACGCTCTGCTGAAGGTCAAGAAGCTGTGGCGTCAGGCTGCCGTCCCGGTTTCGATGGAGGATGGCTTCGATCAGAAAGCCCATAGCATGCACAGGCTGGCGCAGATCGTGGCTGGCGGTGGTCAGAAACTGATTTTTATCCAGCAGTGCCTGCTCCGCGTCCTCTTTGGCCTGACGAAACTGTTCCGCCAGCCGTGAGCTTTTTTCCTCCAGCAGCGCTTGCTGAATAAAGAACGCATGGGAAGTTAACGCATGGCGGTAAATTGCGAAGCCGTAAAGCAGATTCAGCATGAGCACGATGAACATCAACTCATCCAGCCGCCAGATAATACCGAGGTTCAGCACCCCCCAGGAGGCGAAGAAAAAACGCGTGAAGGTACTAATGACAGGCGTCAGATGTGTCGCATTGGCGGCGACGATGGCGGCGATGCTGATATTAAGTAACAGGAAAAAGTCAAAATTCTGCGTCTGTGGCGTAATTAAATAGAGTGAAGAAATTCCCAGCCCGTGAATAAAGGCAATATTATTAATACGCGGAAGCCAGCGTCGCAGGACGTCCCTCTCACCGTTTTCTTTCGCTTCACGCTGATAGCATCGGTGCAATAGTCGTATCGCCACGGCACATAGCAGATAAATAATTATCCAGATAATCGTTGGGCCGAGGTCGTCCCCAAGCATATAAATCCAGATGGCGAAAGGAATACCCACAAAGGGCACAGCACTAAAGCTAAATACCAGCCGAAGAAAGGTGTTGTTAAGCAAACGGATCTGCGCCGGAGCAGAGATACCATCATTTTGTAAGCTCTGGAAAAACCTCATTCCGACGGTTCCTGCTTGCCATGCAGAAGCGTGATGGCTTCAACCCGGCTGTTAACGCCTATCTTTTTCAATATATTGCTGATGTGTTCTTTGACCGTGGGCTCAGAAATTGAAAGCTGAGCGGCGATTCGTTTATTTGGCAGGCCGCGCATAATCATATTTAACACGTCTATTTGTCGCGGCGTTAAGTTAAATTTACTTAACTTCTCATTATTGGCCTTAACGGAAATTTCGTTTCCCTCAGGAAACCAGGTCTGATTATCAGTGAGTGCGAAAACGGCCCGCGAGAACATCTCAGGTGGCTCGCTTTTCAATACAAAACCGTGTCCCCCGGCGGCATTAACTTTGCGCCAGATATCATTATTGTCATCCCCGCTGACCACCAGGAGTCGTACCTGTGGGTAAAGTTGTTTTACTTCTTTGAGTAATTTCAGGGCCGTTCCGGAAGAGAGCCAAAAATCGATTACCAGCAAACGTGGCGGGCCATGATCTCTAATTTGTCGGTAGCAATCATCCTCATTCGTCACCACACACGCCTGTTTAAACTGGCAATGTGTAATCAGAAAATTGGCGATGCCGCTTGCTACCAATGGATGGTCATCAACGACTAACGCATAATTCTGTCCCAAAGGAGCCTCCTTTTACCTTCGCATATCTTAGAGTACAGATGAATTATTATCTACCCACCCTACTTTAGGAGGGTTTTTTCGATTAGGAAAGAGAAATATATTATTCGCTGATTTGGGTAAAAGAAAACATAAATACAATCAGTGAAATTAACTGGTTGGATATCAAGGATAATTTATGAAAAAACCACTAATCGTTTTAACCGTTACGTTGATGTTAGCCGGTTGTTCCACGTTGAAAACCGATCAGGCTATTCCACTCCTGCAAGCGGAGACCGCTAAAATGCTGGGACTGGGATCATCGGATGAAATAACTGTGACCAATGTTAATGGCGCCCAGCCGGACGCACTGGGTGGACAAAAGCTGTCTTATCGCGCCACGACGGAAAAAGGGCGTATTTTCGATTGCTCATCAATGATGATGCCGGGGATTTTAGGATCCGCACCGACACTCAGCGCGCCAACCTGTACACCTGTTGTCACACATAAATAATTAACGCCGCATCAAAAGGCGTACATAAATAACGCCTTTTACATTATCTGGCGTATCTGAGTTTTCATAAAAAACGATGTTCCTGACATCATGCTAATGAGTACGGAGATAGCCCGTGAATAACTCTACATCGCATTCTTTAGCGGTTAAGACACCGCTTTCCAGACTTTACCTCGCTCTATTTTCCGCGCCGCTGTTACTGTTTTTACCTGCCGATATCGCGCGTGCAGCCGATGCCTTTTTTGATGGCGACTCGCGTATTACCGAAACGCTGGGTTACACCGGTGATGTGTATGTTGGACGTAATCAACGCGGAAATCTGTTGATCGATAATGGCAAAATCACCGCCTATAACATCAATATCGGTCGGCTGTTCGACGGCAAAATTTATGAAAGCGTGGTCACGGTCCGTGGGCCAGACGCTGAGCTTAACGCGGTGAACGATCGGTACGTCCTGCGCGGCGACCTGAATCTTGGCCTCGGCACCCTGCGAGTCGAAGAGGGCGCGCTGGCGAGTGCAAAGGAGATTGTTGTCGGCACCACCCGCGGCTACGACAGCCACCTTATCGCCACGGGTGCTGGCTCTCGTGTGACCAGTAATTTTCTCAGCGTAGGCACCGATCTGGGCGCACGCTCCACGCTTGCGATTGAAGACGGCGCTGCGCTCAATACCGCTTACGATGCACGCATCGGCAACGGTACCGGACCGGATGAAACCGACACGCTGAGCCCGAAAGCCACCGTCACTGGGAGCGGCTCACAGTGGAACGTTGGCCGTACGTTGACGCTTTATGGCGACCTGGACGTGCTGAACGGCGGAACGGTTAACGTTGGCGGCGTGCAGGTGGCAGGCGTCTCCGGGGCAGGGAAAACCGCCGAGCTGGTTATTGCGGGCGAGGACTCACGCTTTACCAGCGGCAGCAGCGTGAGCGTGGGCGATTACGGCAATGGCGTGCTGTCTGTGATTGACGGCGGTTCATTTTCCGCTGGCAGCAATGCGCTGATCGTGGGGACATCGGGTTCCGGCTCGAACCGGGGTGCGCTCATCATCGGCAGCCGCGGCAATATGGACACCGGCACGGGTTTAACTGAGCCAACGCTTGGCACGGCGGGCGGCGCAGGTACCCTCGATGCGAAGACGGCAATAAGCCTGCGTGGCGGACTGTTCGGCAGCTATGTCTACTTCAACCATACCGACGGAAATTACATCTTCAGCAACACGATGAGCGGTGAAGGTGATGTGATCAACACCTCCGGGCAGACGACGCTGAACGGCGATCTTTCCGCACTCAAGGCGAACGTCACCGCGCGGGGCGGTAAAGTCATTATTGCCAGCAATATTAATACCCAACCAGAAGACGATATTTTTGACGTCCAGACGCTTAGCGCGGAGAACGGCGGCACGCTGATCCTCAATGCGACGGCGGGTTCAGACGTCAGCAACGGGGTGGGTTACAGCAGCGCCGCGTCAATCAAGTCCGGCGGCACGCTGGGCGGCAACGGGACGCTGGGCCAGACCGAGATCCTGTCCGGCGGACATATCTCGCCCGGCGACGGCACTATCGGTACGTTGACGCTGAAACGCTATCTGAACTTTATCGGCGAATCCTTCTATGACGTCGATATCGCAGGAGATGGCCGCAGCGACCAGCTACTGGTATCGGGCAAAACCACCATCAGCAATCAGGCTAAGGTACAGGTCACCGCGCTGGATCCGCAAACCAGCTATAAAACGGGTCAAAGCTACCGCATTTTGACCTCCGACGGGGGAATTGACGGTGAGTTCGCCGGCGCGATCTCCAAATCCGCCTTCCTCGACGTGGCGCTTAAGCAAAGCACCAACGCCGTCGATCTGACCATCGCGCAGAAAGAGACCGGTGGCGAGAATCCTGGAGGAGAAAATCCCGGAGGCGAAAACCCTGGCGGTGAGAATCCTGGTGGTGAAAACCCCGGAGGCGAAAACCCTGGCGGTGAGAATCCTGGTGGAGAAAACCCCGGAGGCGAAAATCCTGGCGGTGAGAATCCTGGGGGTGAAAACCCGGGCAGCGGCAAGCCGGGCATTTTCCAGACCGTGGCCCAAAGCAGCAACCAGTGGAATACCGCTGGCGCGCTCTCCACGCTGACGCAAAGCGGCCCGTCTCTGGCGCTGTATAACTCGCTGCTTCTGCTGAGCGCGCCGGAAGCGCGTGAGGCGTTCAACCAGCTTTCTGGTGAAGTTTATCCGTCAATGCAGTCCAACCTGATCGCTGGCAGCACGCAGGTGTTTAACGTGTTAAACCAGCGGATGCAGCGCGCGTTTGATAACGACAGCCTGCCGATACCACCGTTAGCCATGTCGCTGGTGCAGCAGCCGGAGCCGCAAAACAATGGCGTCTGGGGCCAGACCTTCAGCTCCTGGAGCCGAAACAGCGGCGACGGTAACGTGGGCAAGCTGGACGGCAACACCACCGGCTTCCTGCTGGGGGCAGATCGCAAACTGGCGGACCATAACGTGCGTGTCGGCGGCTACTTCGGCTACAGCCGGGGTGATTACGACGTCGACAGCCGTCGCTCCTCAACGGATACCGACAACTATCACCTTGGCCTGTATGCGGCGGGTCAACAGGATGCGTTCTCCCTTCGCGGCGCGCTGGGGTACACCTGGCACAAGATTGAAGGCGAGCGCAATGTTGATTTCAGCGGTTTCTCGGATCGGCTGAAGTCAGATTACGACGCCAACTCCCTGCTGGCGTTCACCGAAGCGGGCTACCGTTTCGGCCAGCCAGACAGGAATATTGAGCCGTTCGTCAATTTATCGTACATCCGGCTGCATACCGACAGCTTCAGGGAAGACGGCGGTGCCGCTGCGCTGAGCGTCGGTAACGAAACGATGAACACCTTCTACACGACACTCGGGTTGCGCGGTGTGACCGAGCTGCCGAAGCACGTTAACCTCTACGGTTCATTGGGCTGGCAGCACGCCTATGGCGATAAGAATACCTCTTCGCGCATGGCGTTTGCGGGCAGCGACGCGTTCATTACTCAGGGACAGGCCGTGGATGAGGATGTGATGGTCGGTGATATCGGCGTGAGCGTACAGCTGTCGCGTGCTGCGACGCTGGATGTAGGTTACCAGGGACAATATGGTGCGGATACCCGCGTCAACTCGGTTAACGCCAATCTGCGCTGGTCGTTCTGAATTATTTCCATTAAAAGAACCCGCCCTCGTGGCGGGTTTCTGCTTTTGGCTTCTGACGAAGCTAGGGATCGTTCCCAACCGCGTCCAGCAGTTTGTTTTTAAAGATAAACAAACACGCCTCGTTGAAATTCCCTGCCCCTAACCGCTCCGACAGCACCGTTCGCTTGCGATAGAGGCTTTTAACCGACATATTCAGCTTATCTGCAATCTCTTCCATTGACCTCCCTGCCTTCAGCAACCGGATCATTATCGCTTCGTGTCGACTCAGCCGTAAGTTAAGCAGCCATTTGGTTGTCAGACGCCTGCCTTTCATATCAAGCACCAGATTGAATAACGACGCCATATCCGGAGCCGTAAGCGACGTGTTCATAAACAGCTTCATACTGAGAAGATCCTCCTCTCGAGGACGCATATCCAGCATAACGCAGCAGATCGTTTTTCTCGTTCTGGCCGGATGGCGTATCAGGTAATCATATAAACGGAGCGGCGTACGGCTATCAATCAGTACAGTATATTCATTTGCGTCGGTATCAAATATGTTTCTGTCTATCGAACTGAGGCAAATTATATCCGGGAAAAATAGCCGCATCCCCCTGACAAGGAAACAATCCTGAGTCACTAACACTATTGAAGTCGCCACTAACCATCCCTTTTAGATTAAAGCAAGCCCGCCTCTTAAGAAACAAGAACGCTTTCGTTTATAGCGTTTTACATTAACGGCAAATGTTTTCTGGCTTTGATCATCCCTCAATATGACATTGGTGAGCTAGACTTTTTGCAGACTATCACTCAATGCCTGGCGTTAATTATAAATAAAAAAGAATTTCAGAAAAGTCACTTCTCTGAACATTAAGAATTTTTGTCATGAAACTTCCCAAACATGCACCAGAAAGTACTTTAATTAACTCAGAAGAACTTCATTTTGAATATAACAAAACAGGAAGCAGAGAAAGAAAAATCATTTAATATCAATTAATTAAAAACATCAACCCTGCACTAAATTATCTAAAAAACTTACTTCTCCCAGAATTATCTCAAAACCTCCCAGCCGCTTTTCAACTTATTTATCCCCCAACACATCGGGTGTACATTAAGCCCAATCAGACCACTGAGATGAGGGCTCATAATTACCTTTAAGTAAGTACCCCATAACGTAGCATCATTCAGATTTAATGTTCTCCTTTATGCCCTTTAACGCAGAGTTAAAAGGCGGCCGTGTTATGCAATGGATTCACAATAAACAAATGGCAAATAGATATGGAAAGATCGCTTAGCTTCACTACGTTATTCTTTTATCGCACCACAATATTATTGTTCCTGCTTTTACTCTTTCCTGTTCTGGTTCAGGCTGATGAATCCGTTTATGAGCATCAGATACAACAGGCACGTAACGGTAATTACGCTCTGTTTCTTGATTACCTACAGCGCTATGAGCAACAACATGCTTTAACACCCGGACAGGTTGCGGACTGGTTACAGGTAGCCTCCTGGGCAGGACGCGATGACGAAGTTATCCGGGTCTGGCAGCGTTATGGTATTTATATGCCGCTGCCCGCTCGCGCCATCGCTGCCGTCGCCCAGTCCAGAAGAAACCAAAAAGCCTGGCCATCCGCCTTATCGCTGTGGAAAGAGGCGCTCAGCCTTGCGCCGGATAACGACGATTACCGCATCGGCTATGTGAAGACTCTGGCCGATGCCCGCAAAGATCGCCTCGCGCTTTCGGAAGCCCGGCAGCTGGTTAAAGACAATCCTTCTCCCGCGCACCTTGAGACGCTCTCCTATGTCTGGATGCGCCAGGGAAAAAACAGGGATCGGCTGCTGGCTGACATGCGCGCGCTGAGCGCCGCGCCAGGGAATGAGGCCCTTCTTCGCGAGACGATCGATGCGCTAACGGATAACCGGGTAAGCACGCCCGCACTCTGGCTGTCACAAAACGCGGCGCTCTCTCCTGCGGAGCGCCGCCGCCTTGAGCGTAACGCCGCGGCTGAACGGGTACGCCTGGCGGATGTGCCTGGCAGAACGGAGAAAGAGCGCCTGCGGCTGGCACAAAACGCATTAGATCGCTATCACGCCCTGCTTTCCCGCTGGCAAAACGACCCGCAGGCGGCTGATGACGTCATCCTTGCCCGTATCGATCGGCTTGGCGCCCTGTATGCGCAGGGTAATTACCGGCAGGTCATTAGCGAATATGAGTCGCTGACGGCCGCACAGCATCCGGTGCCGGACTGGGCCATCGGCTGGGTGATCTCTGCATATTTGCAGGAGAAAAACACCGTTGCCGCCTTCTCGCTTGTGCAACGCTATCCACACTACGCCTCCGATCCGCAGGATGAGGAGCATGCGCTTTTCTACGCCTGGCTGGATACGGGGCAATATCAGGCCGCCCGCCGCTACGTTGAGCGCGAGACCCGCAGCGTTCCCTGGACCCGCTACGATTTCGGGTCCCCCACCGCCCAGCCAAACGATCGGTGGCTTACCGGGCAGTCACTCAAATTTAACTATTTGCTGGCAACCAACGCCCTGCCGGAGGCCGAAAAGCTGTCGTATCGTCTGGCGTCAACGGCGCCGGGAAATCAGGGATTACAGATTGATTATGCCGCCCTGCTTCAGGCCAGAGGCCTGCCGCGTGCGGCCGAGCAAAAGCTTAAACGAGCAGAGGCGCTCGAACCCACGAATCTGGAGCTTGAAAAACAGCAGGCTTACGTCGCAATGGACCTTCAGGAGTGGCGCCAGATGGATTTACTGGCTAATAACGTAATTGCTCGCGCCCCCGCCGATCGCAGCGCCCGTCGCCTGGACAGACTCAGAATGGTCCACCATATGTCTGAGCTGCGTCTGAACGCGGCTAAAGGATTGCACTCAGATAACCCCGTCAGCGGTAGCCACGACATGAACTGGGACGCCACGCTCTATGGCCCGCCCGTGGCGGATAACTGGCGGCTGTTTGCCGGCACCCGCTATGCCCAGGGGAATTTCGACGAAGGTAAAGGCATCAGCCGCCACCTGTTGGGCGGCGTTGAGTGGCGCCCCCGTGACCTCACGCTCGAAGCCGAGCTCTCCGGCAACCACTATCACGGCAAAAACAGGCCGGGCGCACGGCTCTCAACAACTTACAGCCTGAGTGATAACTGGCAGGTCAGTAGTAACCTCGAGCGCTTGTCACGCGCCACACCCTTACGGGCATTACGCAATGGGATTAGCGCCAACCGGGGTGAAGGTGGGGTGCGCTGGTATCAAAACGAACGACGTGAATACCAGTTCAACGCCGCAATCAGCCGCTTCTCAGACCACAACCGCCGTCAGGAATACACCCTCTCTGGGAAAGAGCGTCTCTGGCAGACCCCGACCCTGACGCTGGATCTCGAACCGCGAATCGCCGCCAGTAAAAACAGCCTGCGTAATACGCTCTATTACAACCCGGCACGGGAGCTGTCCGTGACGGCTGCCCTGTCCGTTGACCATGAGATGTACCGCCACTACGACACCCTCTGGAGCCAGCAGTTCGTGGCAGGCGGGGGCAGCTACTGGCAGAAAAATCAGTCACCTGGCGCCGTTACCCTGCTGGGTTACGGGCAACGCATCCAGTGGAACAACGTTGTCGATACTGGCGTGATGCTGAACTGGGATAAGCGCCCTTACGACGGCAAACGCGAGAGCAATCTCTCCGTCACGTTAGATGCGACTTTACGCTTTTAAGGATGAATATGCTGAACACACGTTTTTCTGTAAGCCTGATCGTCATCGGCTGGCTCTGCCTCAGCGCGAGCCTCTGCGCGCAGCCGCTCTCCTTTATGGCCCCTGAAGAGAGGCCGCAGCTGGAGGCCAGCAAACCCTGGCCGGAGAATCAGTTTTTGGTCCTGGCCTACCACGACGTCGAAGATGATGCCGCCGATCAGCGCTACCTCTCCGTTCGCACCAGCGCGTTAAACGAGCAGATAAGCTGGCTTTTGCACAACGGCTATCACGCCATTAGCGTGCAGGACATTCTGGATGCGCATGAAGGAAAAAAAGCGCTGCCGCCGAAAGCCGTTTTGCTCAGCTTCGACGACGGTTATAGCAGTTTTTACACCCGGGTATGGCCCCTGCTTCAGGCCTGGAACGTTCCTGCGCTGTGGGCACCGGTGGGCAGCTGGGTGGATACGCCGGCAAATCAAAAAGTTAACTTCGGCGGTCTGATGACGCCCCGCGATCGCTTTGCCACCTGGGATATGGTTCGCGAGCTCAGCCAGTCACCGCTGATTGAGATTGGCTCGCATACCTGGGCCTCGCATTACGGCATTCCGGCCAACCCGCAGGGAAGCCGTGAACCCGCCATCGCTAACCGTTTTTTTGATAACGCGACGGGGCATTACGAAACCGATGAACACTTCAATCAGCGGATCGCCGCAGACGTACGGAAAGTCACCGATAAAATCACCCAGGTGACGGGAAAAGCGCCGCGTGCCTGGGTGTGGCCCTATGGGGCTGCTAACGGTACATCGCTCGCTATCGCCCAGAAACAGGGCTATCAGCTGGCCTTTACCCTGGAGGACGGGCTGGCAAACGTGCGCGACCTTGGCAACATCCCGCGCCTGCTGATTGCCGGAAATCCGTCGATAAAAACCTTTGCCAACACGGTTAGCCGCGTTCAGGAGTTTGAACCGGTGCGCGTCATGCATGTTGACCTTGATTACGTCTACGATCCCGATCCGGCCCAGCAGACGAAAAACATCAACAAACTCGTCCAGCGGGTCTACGACATGAAAATCAGCCATGTGTTTCTCCAGGCGTTTTCGGATCCGCGGGGCGACGGCAGGATCAGCGCGCTCTATTTCCCCAACCGTCGTCTTCCGGTCCGGGCCGATCTCTTTAATTTTGTCGCCTGGCAGCTACAAACCCGCGCGGGAGTGAAAGTCTTCGCGTGGATGCCGGTTCTCTCTTTCGATCTCAGTCCAGCCTTGCCGCGCGTGCAGCGCCGTGAGCGTCAAACGGGAGAGTTGACCGTGGCCGCCGAGCCCTATATCCGGCTCTCCCCCTGGAGTCCGCAGGTTCGCCAGCAGGTGACGGAGATCTATGAAGATCTGGCCCGCTATGCCAGCTTCAACGGGATCTTGTTCCATGACGACGCAGTGCTGACGGACGTTGACGATGCCGGACAGGATACGACCCGGCAGAAGAGCCAGCGGCTTATCGGCTTTACCCGCACCCTGAGCCAGGCGGTGAAAAACATCCGTGGCCCGCAGATCAAAACCGCGCGGAACATGTTCGCGTTACCCATTCTCGAGCCGGAAAGCGAGGCATGGTTTGCGCAAAATCTGGATGATTTTCTGGCGGCCTACGACTGGACGGTGCCGATGGCAATGCCGCTGATGGAGTCCGTCCCGGCAGAAGAGAGCAATGCCTGGCTGACGCGTTTAGTCAAAGCCGTCGCCGCACGCCCCGGCGCGCTAAATAAAACGATTTTTGAGCTACAGGCCAGGGACTGGGCGCAGAAACCGCAGCGTGCCGTAGCCGATGAACGTCTGGTGGAGTGGATGCGGGTGCTCCAGCTGAACGGCATCAAAAATTACGGTTATTACCCCGACGACTTCCTCAACAACCAACCTGATATTTCACGTATCAGACCTGAATTTTCTTCGTACTGGTATCCTGACAATGACTGATCGCATTATCGCCTTCTCTATTTTGTGTCTGGTATTCGGGTTGCCGTTAGGCGTAGCCGCGCTGTTTACTGGCGAACTGATTCTGGACTTTGTCTTTTTCTGGCCGCTGTTTATGTCCGTGCTCTGGGTAACCGGCGGCCTCTATTTCTGGTTTCAGCTTGAACGGCACTGGTCGTGGGATAACGCAACACCCGCCCCCGCCTTAGCCGGTGAGCCGTTAATCTCGATTCTTATTCCCTGCTTCAATGAGGAACGCAACGCACGGGAGACCATTAGTGCCGCGCTGGATCAGCGGTACTGGAATGTAGAAGTTATCGCCATCAACGACGGTTCTTCTGATAACACGGCGGAGGTACTGCAACAGCTGGCGCGGGAGCAGCCGCGCCTGCGGGTGATTAATCTCGCGGAGAACCAGGGGAAAGCCGTGGCGCTCAAGGCCGGCGCTGCGGCGGCCCGGGGCGATCTGTTGGTCTGCATTGACGGCGACGCCCTGCTCGACCGCGACACCGCGGCGTATCTGGTGGCACCGCTGATTCAGTATCCCCACGTTGGGGCCGTCACCGGAAATCCGCGTATTCGCACGCGCTCAACGCTGATTGGTCGTATTCAGGTGGGCGAGTTTTCTTCCATTATTGGCCTCATCAAGCGAACGCAGCGGATCTATGGCCGGGTCTTTACCGTCTCCGGCGTCATCGCCGCCTTTCGCCGACAGGCGCTGGCGGATGTCGGGTACTGGAGCCCGGATATGATCACAGAGGATATCGACATAAGCTGGAAGCTTCAGCTTCGCCACTGGGATATCTTTTTCGAGCCGCGGGCACTGTGCTGGATCCTGATGCCGGAGACGCTAAAGGGACTGTGGAAGCAGCGTCTGCGCTGGGCGCAGGGGGGGGCAGAGGTGTTTCTGGTTAACCTGCGCAAGATGGCCCGCTGGGAGCATCATCGCATGTGGCCCCTGTTTCTCGAGTACGCCCTATCAACGCTGTGGGCATTTGCCTATGGGGCGACCGTGGTGTTGTTCATTCTCAGCCATATTATCCCTCTTCCCGCGAACCTGGCCGTTGCGAGCCTGTTTCCCCCGGCGTTTACCGGGCTGCTGCTGGGCGTAATGTGCCTGCTGCAATTGCTCGTCAGTTTGTATATCGAGCGGCGCTACGAGCGGAATGTGGCAGGCTCGCTGTTCTGGGTAATCTGGTTCCCGATGGTGTACTGGATGATTGGCCTGTTTACCACCCTCGTGGCATTTCCGAAAGTCATGCTTAAACGTAAACGCGCCCGCGCGCGCTGGATCAGTCCGGACCGGGGTAAAGGGAGCATTCAATGAACGAGAGTACGTTAATTTTGACTGAACATCGGCTGGCACCGCGTCTTTTCGATGCTGCATTAACGCTGATAGCCTGGGGAGGATTCCTGTTTTTCCTGTACGCCAGGCTGTGGATGCAGTTAACCGAGGAGGGCGATCACCGCTGGAACGTAATTATCGCCTCGTTTAATACAGTGCTGGTTTATCTGCTGATTGCCGCGTTCAACGGCTGGCTGCTGATCCTGTGGTATCAGTACAATCGCCGCCGCGCGCATGTGAGGCGGCGTCATCCGGAAATGTTGCGCCATGACGAGCTTGCCCAAAGTTTTAACGTCACGCCGCAAATTATGTCCGAGATGAGCCAGTACAACCTGCTGACGGTTTACCATGACCAGATTGGCCGGATCATTGATTTGAAGATCAGCGAGCAGCAGGACGAGAAAGAAGAGTAAGAAAAAGCCCCCGCAGGTTATCCGGCGGGGGCTTTTTTGTCGCGGGTATGAATTAGTTATCCTTCACCACAATCAGCGGTTCAATATCGCTCTCTTTCTTCACCACCAGCGAGTTATCCCCACGCAGGCAGGTTCCGCCATAGTTCCCGCCCACGGTAAAGGTGCAGACCTGAATGTATCTGCCGTCAACCTTCGGCAGGCACCATAGCTGCTGGTAGATATTCTTGCGGTCAACAAACTTGCCGCTGGACTGGTCCAGCAGTTCGTCCTGGGCGCCGATCAGATCGATATTGCTCCCGCAGCGTCCGGCGATCGGTTTAACGGCATAACCGGTCCGTTTGAGCAGATCGTTGACCTCAAAATCGGTATCCAGCAGGTAACGGTGGTTCGGGAAGAGCTGCCACAGCACCGGCAGGATCGCCTTGTTACCTGGGATCACCGTCCACAGCGGTTCAAAGACCAGCACTTCCGGGCGCAGCAGGACGTCAATCAGGCGCACTTCACCTTGCGGGTGACCGGTGCGGATAGGCACGGCGGCGTACTCGGTTTCGCTCACCTCGCGGATCTGCTCAATCGCCGTTTCCCATGCCCAGGTTTTCCATACGCAGTTAACGTGACGGCCTTCATCATCAATCAGTTGCCCGGCGGCATCCCAGCTCAGCGCGCCCAGTCCATGCAGGATTTTGGTTTCAAACCCGGCCTGGATCAGCGAGCGCTGAATAAAGAGCGCGTGGTAATCCTCTTCAATATCGTTGTCCTGCATGATATGGACGAACGGCCGCGCGTGGCTGTGCTTCCATGCGCCGGTCAGCTCCTCCAGCAAGCCTTCCGCCGGATTGTGGCCGGTGCCGCGATAGCCGTTTTTCACCCACTCTTCAAGAATCAGCCCGCCCTCGGTATGGCAGGAGGCGGAATCCGCGTTGTACTCGTAAACCTTAATGCCGCGCTCATCCATGCAGAAATCCATACGACCGGTGATCATATGGTGACGACGCCACTGCCAGGAGAGGCGCAGACGCGGCCAGAGAATTTTCGGGATGTCGAAAAGCGCGAGTAAGCTGTCGTCTTTCAGCACCTTGTCGGTGGCATGAAGGTACATCAGGTGCAGTTCGTTGGTGGCTTTGATCAGCTCCTGCTCGGCGCTTTCGGTAATGGTGAAATACTGGCAGGGATCGTTGTTGATAACGTGGCCGTTGGCGCGAACGTACGCCTGTTGCAGGGCGTCGTTTTCATTGAGCCATTTCCCGTCGAACTGGCGGTTGTTCTTCAACCGCGCGCCGCTGATTTTCAGCAGTTCACCGTCGATCTCCGGCTGAGGAATACTGTGTTCCGTCTCCTCCGTCTGGATCATCCAGCCGAGGATCTCGGTATCGTTGAACGTGTCATGAAGCGTATAGCAACCGTCCTCCACGCTCAGACGCAGCTCGCGCGTCCACTGCTGCCCCATCGGCAGCGGGGAGTGAATAACGTTCTGCTCGGCAATGCGTACTCTGTCATCCAGCAGTTGGGTAATGACGGCGACGTGGCCGGTCTCATGAAACTCACCGCCCTTTTGCCAGATGAGCAGCGCACCGGCCTGCGGCGCGCGTTTTGAGCCATTGGCAAAGGCCTGTAGCGGCAGAATATTGTCGTTTACCACCTGGCGCAAAAAACGCAGGGAGAAGATCTCCCACGCCATCCCGACGTCGGTAAAGACAAACCCGTGATTGAGAAACAGGAAACGGCGCGCAAACTCAACGCACTGCCATTTATGGCCCATGTACTCGTTGCCGATATAGCTGCGGAATTCCGCATCTTCCGGATAGCGACGCGGATCGAGACTGCCGTAATTTGAAGAGTAAATCGCCACGCCACCCGGCGCATAACCTAATAACGTCCCGAAGGGGGCGTCACTGCTTAACGTTCCTTTACGCATGTGTCCAACCTAAAACAGGCAGGCGGCAATTTTTTTGTGGGGTTGTCGTCGTCTGCACGTTGTAATTAACTGACAGAGGTGGCGTTATCATACACCCGCCCTGCCCATTACGCTCGCATCGTTAAACGGTTCCTGCATCTCCTGCTACACTGCCTCAACACAACACCAAAGAGGCAGGCCAACATGTCAGATAACACCTATCAGCCACCGAAAGTGTGGGAATGGAAACAGAATAACGGCGGCGCGTTCGCCAATATCAACCGTCCCGTCTCGGGCGCGACGCACGAGAAAGAGCTACCTGTGGGCGCGCACCCGCTCCAGCTGTACTCACTCGGTACGCCGAATGGACAGAAAGTTACCATCATGCTGGAAGAGCTGCTGGCGCTGGGCGTGACGGGCGCGGAATACGACGCATGGTTGATCCGCATTGGCGAGGGCGATCAGTTCTCCAGCGGTTTTGTCGACGTGAACCCGAACTCGAAGATCCCGGCCCTGCGTGACCACTCCACCACCCCGCCGACGCGCGTCTTTGAATCCGGCAATATCCTGCTCTATCTGGCCGAGAAATTTGGTCACTTCCTGCCAAAAGATCCGGCAGGACGAACGGAAACCCTGAACTGGCTGTTCTGGTTACAGGGCGCGGCCCCGTTCCTCGGCGGCGGTTTTGGCCACTTCTATAACTACGCGCCAGTGAAGATTGAGTACGCTATCGATCGCTTCACCATGGAAGCTAAACGCCTGTTCGACGTGCTGGACAAACAGCTGGCGCGCGGTCGTTACGTAGCGGGTGAGGAATATACCATTGCGGATATGGCGGTCTGGCCATGGTTTGGCTGCGTGGCGCTGGGCAGCGTCTATAACGCCGCCGAGTTCCTGGATGCCGGGAAGTACACCAACGTGCAGCGCTGGGCAAAAGATGTGGCGAATCGTCCGGCCGTGAAACGCGGGCGCATTGTTAACCGTACCAACGGCGAGCTGAACGAGCAGTTGCATGAGCGTCATTCAGCAAGCGACTTCGATACCCAGACGGAAGATAAACGTCAGGGTTGATCCTTGACCGGGCGGTTCGCCGCCCTTCTTCCGCGATGAGAAAAATGCGTCAGCACGCGTGCGCAAGGAGCCTCGTATGTCAGACCAGACGCTAAAAGCGACCCGACAGCAGAGCCTTATCACCCTGCTGAGTCAAAGCGACTGGCTGACTACCGAGGTGCTGGCTGAAAAGCTCTCCGTCAGCAAAGAGACGATCCGCCGGGATCTGAAGTCGTTGCAGCAGCAGGGGAAGCTTCTGCGCCAGCACGGGCGCGCGCGTCTGATTCACCCGGACAGCCGCGACAGCGGTGAACCCTTTGGCGCACGCCTGAAAAGCCATTATGCCGACAAAGCCGATATTGCCCGCCACGCGCTGGGCTGGATCAGCGAAGGGATGACCATCGCCCTCGACGCCAGCTCAACCTGCTTTCATCTGGCGCGCCAGTTGCCGGACATCGACCTCACCGTATTTACCAACAGCCTGCCTGTCTGCCACGAGATGGCAAAGCGCGAGCGGATCACGCTTATCTGCTCCGGCGGAACGCTTGAGCGTAAGTATCGCTGCTATGTTAATCCGGCGCTGGTGACGCAGCTAAAAGGGCTGGAGATCGATCTGTTTATCTTCTCGTGTGAAGGGGTCGATGAGCATGGCGTTCTCTGGGATCCGTCCGAGCACAACGCGGGCTTTAAGGCGCTGCTGTTAAACCGCGCCAGCCAGTCGCTGCTGCTGATCGACAAAAGTAAATTTATGCGGGCAAGCGAAGTGAAAATTGGTCAGCTGTCGCAGGTAACACAGATTATTCAGAGCGATAAACGTCAGGCCGCCAGAGACGGCCTGACACGATGAGGTTACGCGGTGAGACGGAATTTCTGCACTGAGCGCTGGAGTTCTTCGGTCTGCCGTTCCAGTGCGGCGGCGGCGGCGGAAACCTGCTCCACCAGCGAGGCGTTCTGCTGGGTCACGCCGTCCATCTGCGTGATGGCAACGCCGACCTGAGAAATTCCTTTGCTCTGCTCCTCTGACGCGGTGGCGATCTGCTTCATAATGACGGTCACTTCCGTCACGTCGCGCAGGATTGCTTCCATCGTGGTGCCGGTATCGTTCACCAGTTGCGCCCCCTGCTCCACGCGGGCAACGGAATCCGCAATCAGCCCTTCGATCTCTTTGGCCGCATTCGCGCTGCGGCTGGCCAGATTACGTACCTCACCCGCCACGACCGCAAAGCCTCGCCCCTGCTCCCCGGCCCGGGCGGCTTCCACCGCGGCGTTCAGCGCCAGAATATTAGTCTGGAAAGCGATGCTGTTGATAACGGTGGTGATTTCAGCGATTTTTTTCGAGCTGTCCGAAATGCCGCTCATGGTCGTAACCACATCTTCCACCAGCGACCCGCCGCGGCTGGCCGTGCTGGAGGCGACATCCGCAAGCTGGCTGGCCTGGCGCGCGCTTTCGGCGTTCAGCTTCACCGTTGCGGTAAGCTGCTCCATGCTGGCCGCGGTCTCTTCCAGCGCGGCGGCCTGCTCTTCGGTACGCGAAGAAAGATCGTTATTCCCGCTGGAGATCTCCGTTGCCCCGCGCCAGATATTCTCGCTGCCGGAACGAATCGTGCTGACCGCCTCCCGCAGGCTGTCCTGCATTGCACTCAGCAGCGGTACCAGTTGCCCCACGCAGTTGCGGCCCAAAGATTCAATCGGCTGGCTGAGGTCGCCCTGCGCAATCTGGCGGAACTGCTGACGGATACGATCCAGCGGTTTTACCAGTATCGCCACCAGGTAGCGGTCGGTGAAAAGCAGGATCAGCAGACCCACGATCGTGGCGGTGATAATTACCGTCCGGGTCATGCTGGTGAGGCCGTCGACCACCACGCGCGTGCTGTCGAGCGCCTTCGCCGCGGTATTGTTAAAGTTCTCAGCCGCTGACCCGAATGCACGGCTTAGCGGCGGCGTGACGTTGTTGGCATGCTGACGATAGCCTTCGAGCGTCGCCTGCTTCGCCTGCGCCATCTGCGGTGTAACGCCCTGATCGAGCAGCGCCTGCCAGGTGGAAATCACCTGCGCAGACACCTTTTCATCCATCGGGCCCGGGGAGATAGCTTTCATCTCTGCCAGCTTTTTACTCATGTTATCCAGCGCCTGCTGAGCAGGAGCCAGGTCCGGCGTGCCGCCCGCCGCTTTAACTTCCATTGCCCGGCTCAGGCGGGTGACGAAACGGAAATACTGATCGTTGCCCTGGCTCAGCACCGTCATTTGCCGGACCAGCTGGCGGTCAACGTCATTACCATCAGAAACACGAGACAGAGACCAGGTGCTGTAAAGCCCCACGCCTGCCCACATGACACAAAAGATCCCCAGTATCGTCAGCATGACGAAACGGATGGTGAAATTACGAAGCATCTTCATTGAGTATTCCTTGCCGTGAGGGTGAATTCGCCCAGAGGCGAGTACTCCCCTCGTTATCGGCAGATACTGTAGAAAATATACTTTTTTCGTTATCGAGTCGGCATAGAATGAAAACGTTGTTTCGAAAATTCACCGACAAGAAAGGAGACATCATGTCCTGGCACCCTTACACCGGCCGATACGAAAACATGCAGTACCGATACTGCGGCAAAAGCGGCCTGCGCTTACCGGCACTGTCGCTGGGCCTGTGGCACAGCTTCGGTCACGTTCAGCCGCTCGATTCCCAGCGCGCGCTGCTGCGTAAGGCCTTCGATCTCGGCATTACCCACTTTGATCTTGCCAACAACTACGGCCCCCCTCCGGGCAGCGCTGAAGAGAATTTTGGCCGCCTGCTGCGGGAGGATTTTGCCGGGTATCGTGACGAGCTGATCATCTCCACCAAAGCGGGCTACGACATGTGGCCAGGACCGTATGGTTCGGGCGGTTCACGTAAGTACCTGCTCGCCAGCCTCGACCAGAGCCTGAACCGCATGGGTGTGGAGTATGTGGATATTTTCTATTCTCACCGCGTAGACGAAAACACGCCGATGGAAGAGACCGCCGCCGCGCTGGCACACGCGGTGCAGAGCGGAAAAGCGCTGTATGTCGGCATTTCGTCTTACTCCACGGAACGCACGGCGGCGATGACCGAATTGCTGCGCGAGTGGAAGATCCCGCTTTTGATCCACCAGCCGTCTTACAACCTGCTTAACCGCTGGGTCGACAAGACCGGCCTGCTGGACGCGCTGGAGAAAAACGGAACGGGCTGTATCGCCTTTACCCCGCTGGCACAGGGCCTGCTCACCGGAAAATACCTGAACGGCATTCCGGACGGTTCACGTATGCAGCGCGAAGGGAAAAAAGTGCGCGGCCTGACGGAGAAAATGCTGACGGAAGCCAACCTGAGCAGCCTTCGTCTGCTGAACGAGATGGCGCACGCGCGCGGGCAGACGATGGCGCAGATGGCGCTAAGCTGGTTGTTGAAAGATGAGCGTGTAACGTCGGTACTGATTGGCGCGAGCCGCCCGGAGCAGCTGGAAGAGAACGTTCAGGCGCTGAATAACCTCCGCTTTAGCGAAGATGAACTGATGCGGATTGACCAGCACGTTGCGGATGGTGAGCTGAATTTGTGGCAGGCGTCGTCGGATAAATAGTGCGGCCTGCTGCCCTTACCACGCCCCCTCTCCCACAGGGAGAGGGGGCGTGGTGAATTTATTTCTTACTGATCTTATCCAGATACCCCATCACAAACGCCGACAGCACAAACGTCAGGTGGATAATCACATACCACATCAGCTTATTATCCGGGACGTTTTTCGCGTCCATAAAGACGCGTAACAGGTGAATAGACGAAATTGCAACAATCGACGCCGCGACTTTATTCTTCAGCGATGAGGCGTCCATTTTCCCCAGCCAGCTGAGCTTTTCTTTGTGCTCGGCGATATCAAGCTGAGAGACGAAATTCTCATAACCGGAGAACATCACCATCACCAGTAATCCTCCCACCAACGTCATATCTACCAGCGACAGTAGAACCAGAATCAAATCGGCTTCTGCCACGGAGAAAATGTTTGGCAGGACGTGGAATATCTCCTGAAAGAACTTAATCGTCAGGGCGACCAGCGCCAGGGAGAGACCAAAATAGACGGGTGCGAGCAGCCAGCGAGAGGCATACATTGCGTTTTCAAAGAAGCGTTCCATAAAATCCTGTCTGCAAACGAAACCAGCGCTGAGTATATCTCAACTATACCTCGTTGGGATCTACATCCGGACGCGCATACTCCGGCCAGACCAGCGCGACCAGTTCCGGGTAGGCTTCCAGGCTAAACTCACGAAAACACTGGCGCAGATTTAATACATCTAAATCGGAGTACGACACCTTCTCGCCATTCAGACAGCGCTTTTTGATATTGTCGTAATATTTATAGACCGCCGAATTAAGGTCGCTACAGCGGCGCTGCGCGTCGAACAGGCCGGGCGTATCATTAATTTCGGCCATTTTCATTCGCTTAATTGTCGCATGGAGGAAATCGATATATTCGTGATTTACTCGCCAGTACCAGACCGGCGTCACGGCGTTCATCAATACGGAGAAATGATCTTCCCCCTCCTCTTTCGACATCAATTCAGGCTGCGGCGGTTCACTGACGTCTTTTGACACTTTCGTTTTATTGAACTCTTGCATCAATAAAAGCACGCCAGCGGTCAGTAATAGTAACGTTATGACCGTGAAGAAAATGCTGTTCATGGGTAGGCTCCATTTTTTTTGATTTTAAAATTGCCTCATGATATTGTCAACGAATCTCACCCTTTTTCCAATCCCACCCTTTTGAAATTAAAGGAAATTAAAATGCTGCCCGACAATCTTGTCCCGGCAAAGTACCACATTACGCTTGTGGAACAGCCTTCGACGGAAGCAGATAAAGAGGCGAATTTCACTCAAGGAAAAAGAAAACTCTCCGACTATGAAGCCGACATATTAATTGGTGTTTCACGCACCGGCAAATCCCGTAATATGGTGCTGGAAGAGCACGATCGCCATTTAAAAGAGCGTTTATTTCGCGCGATCAAGATTGAAGCCTTAGTTCATCTGCTGAATGATTTACAGGCCGAAGGGGAAATAGACGCCCAGACGCTAAGTCAAATAATGGTCGAGAAAACGCAGCAAATAAATGAAGCCGGCAATGAAATTTGGCTTAATTTAATTACGCGTGAAAAAAACAATCCCATCTTTTATAACCTGGGGGAAGATTAACGTGAATGATGATAGCGGTAATAACGTTTATTTGACTTTAGATGATAAAAAAAGCGATGAATTTATCTTAAAGCAGAATCTCGACGCCCTGAAAAAGATAAAAAATGACGAGATGACGCGAATTACGCAGGATTTGGTTTCGATTCCGGCCACGCTGGTACGCCTGAAATGGCAGAACCGTCGGGAGATTTACGCCTTGCAGGCCAAGGAGGAGATTTACGGCGCGGTGATGAACGCCATTATTGAACAGCGTCCTGAGCTTAAAGAGAAGATCCTCGGGCGACTGGAGGCGAACTATCAGTACCTGCTGGCACGCGAGACAGCCACCCTGCGCCTGACCCGTAAACTCTCGGAAGGCAATTACCGTACATCAAACGTGACCTGTGTGGCGCTTGATGAAGAGGCGCCGACGGCGCCTTCAGAGTGAGACAACAATGATTGTTGCGGAATGCAGGCCGGGTAAGGCGACGCCGCCACCCGGCAGGCAAGGCTGCAAGAGCCTTCGTTTTACTTCGCGGCCGCTTTCTCTTCGCCGACCAGACCAATCTTCAGGTAGCCCGCCTGATGCAGCGTGTCCATTACCTTCATCATGGTTTCATAATCGACGGTTTTATCCGCGCGGAAGAAGACGGTGGTGTCTTTCTTGCCGCCGGTGAGCTGGTCCAGCGCCGGAATAACCGAGGCATCCGTTACCGGATCGTTGCCCAGGAACATGGACTTATCGGCCTTCACGGACAGGTAGATAGGCTTTTCCGGACGCGGCTGCGGCTGGCTGGAGGACGCAGGCAGATTCACCTTCACGTCCACCGTCGCCAGCGGTGCGGCAACCATAAAGATAATCAGCAGAACCAGCATGACGTCGATAAACGGCGTCACGTTGATCTCATGCATTTCACCGTTATCGTCCAGATTTTCATTAAGACGCATTGCCATACAATCAACCTACGCGCAGTTTGGACGCCGCATGAACCGGTTTAACGGCGCTGGCGTTCAGGTCCAGATCGCGGCTTTGCAGCAGCAGAACCTGCGCGGCAACGTCACCCAGTGTGGCTTTGTAACTGCCAATCATGCGCGCGAAGATGTTATAGATAACAACCGCCGGGATAGCGGCAACCAGACCGATAGCCGTTGCCAGCAGCGCTTCTGCGATACCCGGCGCGACGACCGCAAGGTTAGTGGTCTGCGTCTGGGCGATACCGATAAAGCTGTTCATGATGCCCCAGACGGTACCGAACAGGCCGACGAACGGGGAGATAGCGCCGATAGTCGCCAGGTAGCCGTTACCGCGGCCCATATGACGACCCACGGCCGCAACGCGACGCTCCAGACGGAAGCCGGTACGCTCTTTAATGCCTTCGTTATCTTCACTGCCTGCGGAGAGTTCCAGCTCGTTCTGCGCTTCGTTCACTAACAGGGTAGTCAGGCTTTTCGCATGGAAGGATGAGGTGATATCAGAAGCCTGATCCAGAGAACGGGCTTCCGCCAGCTGCTTCTGCTCACGCTTGAGGCGGCGTTTTTGTGAAAGAAGTTCGGCGCTCTTGCTGAAGAAGATAGCCCAGGTGATCACGGACGCCAGAATCAGGCCGATCATCACAATCTTAACTACGATGTCAGCATGTTGATACATGCCCCAAACGGAGAGATCCGTCTGCATCAAATTATTACCCACTCTGTATCTCCAGGACGCAAATCACAAAATCTGAACGTAATAATATCAAAACGTCGTCGAATTGATAGTAGTTCTCATTAGTATTTACATAGTGCCGTAATTTTCGCTCACTTTCCTTGCGCTTACGCAGTAAAAATTTCTTATGCGAATTTTTGATAATATTTTCTGCTTATTCGATAAGCATCCGGATGCACATTCTGACAATCGTGGTAGTCTGGACGTCCAGACGTATAAAAATAGGGTTAGCGAACATGACTAAAAAGCAGCTTGAGACCACGCTGGTGCAGGCAGGACGCAGTAAGAAATACACTCAGGGCTCGGTCAACAGCGTGATCCAGCGCGCCTCCTCGCTGGTGTTTGATACCGTTGAAGATAAAAAAATCGCTACGCGTAATCGCGCGAAGGGCGGGCTGTTTTACGGTCGTCGTGGCACGTTAACCCATTTCTCGTTGCAGGAAGCCATGTGCGAACTGGAGGGCGGCGCGGGCTGCGCGCTGTTCCCGTGCGGCGCGGCGGCGGTCGCCAATACCATTCTGGCGTTTGTGGAACAGGGTGACCACGTCCTGATGACCAATACCGCTTACGAGCCAAGCCAGGACTTCTGCACCAAAATACTCAGCAAGCTCGGCGTCACCACCAGCTGGTTCGATCCGCTGATTGGGGCCGGTATTGCCGGGCTTATTCAGCCCAACACGCGCGTTGTGTTCCTGGAATCTCCCGGCTCCATCACCATGGAAGTGCATGACGTCCCGGCCATCGTGAAGGCGGTGCGCAGCATAGCGCCGGAAGCGATCATCATGATCGACAACACCTGGGCGGCAGGTGTGCTGTTTAAAGCCCTGGAATTTGACATCGATATCTCCATTCAGGCGGCGACCAAATACCTGATTGGCCATTCCGACGGCATGATCGGTACGGCGGTATCTAACGCCCGCTGCTGGGATCAATTGCGTGAAAACGCCTACCTGATGGGCCAGATGGTGGATGCCGATACCGCCTACATGACCAGCCGGGGCATCCGTACGCTCGGCGTGCGTCTGCGTCAGCATCACGAAAGCAGCCTGCAAATTGCACAGTGGCTGGCGCTGCATCCGCAGGTGGAGCGCGTTAACCATCCGGCGCTGCCGGGCAGCAAAGGGCATGAATACTGGCAACGTGACTTTACGGGCAGCAGCGGGTTGTTCTCATTTGTACTTAAAAAGCGCCTGAATGACGCCGAACTGGCAAGCTATCTGGATAACTTTACACTCTTCAGCATGGCCTATTCATGGGGTGGGTTTGAATCGCTGATCCTGCCCAACCAGCCGGAGCAGATTGCGGCCCTGCGCCCGGGCGGCGAGGTGGACTTCGAAGGGACCTTAATCCGCCTGCATATCGGGCTGGAAAATGTGGACGATTTAATTGCGGATTTATCGGCAGGATTTGAGCGCATCGTGTAAAGTGCTGACTGAAATGTACTCCCCGGACGCAATTCTGAACACCGCAAGCAGAAAAGTCTGTATGAGATGCGCCTGCGATCAACCCCGACAGGCAAAATTGGGAGTACAATAGCGTTATATCTGCTGTTCCACAGGAAAGTCCATGGCTGTTATTCAAAATATCATCACGGCGCTCTGGCAACACGATTTTGCCGCGCTGGCGGACCCGCATGTCGTCGGGATTGTCTATTTCGTGATGTTCGCGACGCTGTTTCTGGAAAATGGACTACTGCCAGCCTCATTTTTACCCGGTGACAGCCTGCTCCTGCTCGCAGGGGCGTTGATCGGCAAGGGCGTGATGGACTTCGCACCGACAATGGTGATCCTCACCTCTGCGGCCAGTCTCGGCTGTTGGCTGAGCTACCTGCAAGGGCGCTGGCTTGGAAACACCCGCGTGGTGAAAGGCTGGCTGGCGCAGCTGCCGCATAAATATCACCAGCGCGCCACCTGCATGTTTGACCGCCACGGCCTGCTGGCGCTGCTCGCCGGGCGTTTTCTGGCGTTTGTTCGCACCCTGTTGCCTACCATGGCGGGCATATCGGGCCTGTCCAACCGCCGCTTCCAGTTCTTCAACTGGCTGAGCGCCCTGCTCTGGGTGGGCGTGGTCACCACGCTCGGCTACGCGCTGAACATGATCCCGTTTGTTAAGCGCCATGAAGACCAGGTGATGACGTTCCTGATGGTGCTGCCGATATTCCTGCTGGTTGCGGGCCTGGTCGGCACAATCGCGGTGGTGATTAAGAAGAAGTATTGCAGCGCCTGATACCCCATCCTGATTCTCTTCCCGCGGGGAGAGAATCAAAAGCCTAAGCGCCCTGCATCGTTCTGATGCGCGACGCATCTTCCCCCGGCGTGACGCCGAAGTAGCGCTTAAACTCCCGACTAAACTGCGACGCGCTTTCATACCCAACCCGCATCGCCGCGGCGCTGGCCTTCATGCCATCGTGGATCATCAGCATCCGCGCCTTATGTAGACGGTAGGTTTTGAGGTACTGCAACGGCGACGTGCTGGTGACGGATTTAAAGTTATGGTGAAACGCCGAGACGCTCATGTTGGCTTCCGCCGCCAGCTGGTCAACACTGAGGTTTTCCGTGTACTGGCTCTCAATGCGCTTGAGCACGCGGCTAATCAGGCTAAAGTGCGTCTGGCGGCTTACCAGTGCCAGCAGCGCCCCGCCGCCCGGCCCGAGCAGCACATGGTAAAGAATTTCGCGGATAATCTGCTTTCCGAGAATACGCGCATCCAGAGGCCTTTCCATCACGTCTAACAGGCGTTCAATCGCGCAGAGAATTTCCTCCGATAGGGTCGCGGAGTTGATACCGCTTGCCGCCATCGACGGCCGGAAAAGTTCGTCCTCCCCAATATCCATCAGCAGCTCCTGCAACTGGAGGATGTCGACGTTGACGCGGATCCCGGCCAGCGGCACCTCCTCTGTCGCGAAAGTTTCACATTCGAAGGGTAAAGGTACTGTCAGAAGCAGATATTCATTGGTGTCGTAACGGAACACGCGCTCATTGATATAGCCAATCTTATGGCCAGAAAAGAGAAACACGATGCCGGGCTGATACATCACCGGGGTGCGCGTCCCGGGCTGGGTACCGTACAGCAATCGAATATCCGGCAACAGCTCAGCCGAATCATTTCCGTTATCAATCAGTGTGTTAATCTGCGACGTTAGCTGGCGGCAGATGGCATCACGGTTCATTTTCAGTTACTCCGGGTACGGTTTCCGACGCTGACAGTGTGCGCATTTTCTTACCGTTTCTCCAGCGCGCTGTAGAAATGGGCAAGACATCGGCAGGAATGTGCATTGAGAGGATAGCGCCTGCCCGCCACAATGAGCAGCATCAGGTTGCCTTCTGCGCCACCACGATTTTTTACCCACTACAGGGAACAAGCCATGAACAACTTTAATCTTCATACCCCAACCCGCATTCTGTTTGGTAAAAACGCTATCGCTGACCTGCGCGCGCAAATCCCGACGGACGCCCGCGTCCTGATTACCTACGGCGGCGGCAGCGTGAAAAAAACCGGCGTACTGGATCAGGTGTACAGCGCTCTGGAAGGTCTGGACGTGCGCGAGTTCGGCGGTATCGAGCCTAACCCGTCTTATGAAACGCTGATGAACGCGGTAAAAATCGCCCGCGACGAGCAGATCACCTTCCTGCTGGCGGTGGGCGGCGGTTCCGTGCTGGACGGCACCAAATTCATCGCGGCGGCGGCCCATTACGCTGACGGCATCGACCCGTGGCATATTCTGGAAACGGGCGGCAGCGACATCAGCAGTGCGATCCCGATGGGCTCCGTGCTGACGCTGCCGGCCACCGGATCAGAGTCCAACAAAGGCGCGGTCATCTCCCGTAAAACCACCGGTGACAAGCAGGCCTTTATGAACGAACACGTTCAGCCCGTGTTCGCGATCCTCGATCCGGTTTACACCTATACCCTGCCTGCGCGTCAGGTGGCGAACGGCGTGGTCGACGCCTTTGTTCACACCGTTGAGCAGTACGTTACTTACCCGGTAAACGCCAAAATTCAGGATCGTTTCGCGGAAGGCATTCTGCTGACGCTGATTGAAGAAGGTCCGAAAGCGCTGAAAGAGCCTGAAAACTACGACGTGCGTGCCAACGTGATGTGGGCAGCCACCCAGGCGCTGAACGGCCTGATCGGCGCAGGCGTGCCGCAGGACTGGGCTACCCACATGCTCGGCCACGAGCTGACGGCGATGCACGGCCTGGATCACGCCCAGACGCTGGCGGTGGTTCTGCCTGCGCTGTGGAACGAAAAACGTGACGCTAAACGCGCCAAACTGCTCCAGTACGCCGAACGCGTGTGGAACATCACCGACGGTTCCGACGATGCGCGTATCGATGCCGCGATTGAAGCCACCCGTCACTTCTTTGAAAGCCTGGGCGTGCCAACGCGTCTCTCTGGCTACGGCCTGGACGGCAGCTCCATCCCTGCCCTGCTGGCGAAACTGGAAGCACACGGTATGACGCAGATCGGCGAGCATGGCGACATCACCCTTGACGTCAGCCGTCGTATTTACGAAGCGGCACGCTAAGCGTTTTTAGGATCCTGACTTTCGTTTTTTGACATTTCGTCCAGACTTAATGCACATCACATCGCCGGAGGTTCCCTCCGGCGATGAGCACCTGAAGGAGGAAAAATGGCAAACCAAACCGTAATCAAGCTACAGGACGGCAACGTGATGCCCCAGCTGGGGCTAGGTGTATGGAAAGCCGGTAACGACGAGGTCGTCTCCGCCATTCATAAAGCCCTGGAAGTCGGCTATCGGTCCATCGATACCGCCGCCGCCTATAAAAACGAGGACGGCGTGGGAAAAGCGCTTGCCAGCGCCGGCGTTCCCCGGGATGAGCTTTTCATCACCACCAAGCTGTGGAACGACGATCAAAAGCGTCCCCGCGAAGCGTTGCAGGAGAGTCTGGAGAAACTCCAGCTCGATTTCGTCGATCTTTATCTCATGCACTGGCCGGTACCGGCTATCGACCATTACGTTGATGCCTGGAAAGGGATGATTGAACTGCAAAAAGAGGGGCTGATAAAAAGCATCGGCGTCTGTAATTTCCAGGTTCATCATCTGCAACGCCTGATTGATGAAACGGGCGTCGCGCCGGTGATTAACCAGATTGAGCTGCACCCGCTGATGCAGCAGCGCCAGCTTCATTCATGGAACGCCACGCACAAGATCCAGACTGAATCCTGGAGCCCGCTGGCCCAGGGCGGCGAAGGGGTGTTTGACCAGAAAATCATCCGTGAACTGGCGGATAAGTACGGTAAAACCCCGGCGCAGATCGTCATTCGCTGGCATCTGGATAGCGGTCTGGTGGTGATCCCGAAATCGGTCACGCCATCGCGTATCGCCGAGAACTTCGACGTCTGGGATTTCCGCCTGGATAAAGACGAGCTGGGTGAAATTGCGAAGCTGGATCAGGGCAAGCGGCTTGGGCCGGACCCGGATCAGTTTGGCGGGTAATCCCCTCACCCTGCCCTCTCCCCGGAGGGGAGAGGGTTAGACCTGTAGACCCGGTAAGCGCAGCGCCACCGGGTATTGTTACAGGTTTAACCGGTCTTACGTTTTACGTTCTTCTTCGTTCCCGCAACACCATTCGAACGCTGATGCGCAATCGGGGTATGTTTGGTCAGCGCCGGGCGCGTGTTGCGGTTCTGGCGGCGCGCTTCGCGCATCTCTTCCAGCGTTGGCGCAGGCACCAGGCAATCACGACGCGAGCCGATCAGGTGCTTTTTCCCCATCTCTTCCAGCGCCTGACGGATCAGCGGCCAGTTTTTCGGATCGTGATAGCGCAGCAGCGCTTTATGCAGACGGCGCTGTTTATCCCCTTTCGGCACCACCACGTCTTCGCTCTTATAACCAATCTTACTCAGCGGGTTTTTGCCGGTGTAATACATGGTCGTCGAGTTGGCGAGCGGCGACGGGTAGAAGTTCTGCACCTGATCCAGACGGAATCGACGCTGCTTCAGCCACAGCGCCAGATTCACCATGTCTTCATCACGGGTGCCGGGGTGTGCGGAGATGAAGTATGGGATCAGATACTGCTCTTTCCCCGCCTGTTTTGAGTAGGTGTCGAAGAGCTGTTTAAAGCGGTCGTAGCTGCCCATGCCCGGCTTCATCATTTTGGACAGCGGGCCTTCTTCGGTGTGCTCCGGGGCGATCTTCAGATACCCGCCCACGTGGTGCGTCGCCAGCTCTTTAATGTAGCGCGGATCTTCCACAGCGATGTCGTAACGCACGCCGGAGGCGATCAGGATCTTCTTGATGCCTTTCAGGTCACGGGCGCGACGGTAAAGGTTGATCGTCGGCTCGTGGTTGGTGTCCATATGCTCGCAAATGCTCGGATAGACGCAGGAGAGACGACGGCAGGTCTGCTCGGCGCGCGGCGATTTACAGCGCAGCATGTACATGTTGGCCGTTGGTCCACCCAGATCGGAGATCACACCGGTAAAGCCCGGCACCGTGTCGCGAATGGCTTCGATCTCGTTAACAATCGACTCTTCGGAACGGCTCTGAATAATACGGCCTTCGTGTTCGGTGATCGAACAGAAGGAGCACCCGCCGAAGCAGCCGCGCATGATGTTGATCGAGAAACGAATCATCTCGTACGCCGGAATGCGGCTGCTGCCATATGACGGATGCGGTACACGCTTGTACGGCAGAGCAAACACGCTGTCCATCTCTTCGGTAGAGAGCGGGATCGCCGGCGGGTTAACCCAGATATAGCGCTCGCCGTGCTTTTGCATCAGCGCTCGCGCGCAGCCGGGGTTGGTTTCATGGTGTAAGATGCGCGACGCGTGGGCGTAGAGTACTTTATCGCTTTTTACTTTTTCGTAGGACGGCAGCAGCACATAGGTTTTTTCCCACGGCTTCGGACGCGGCGGCTGCACCACCACGGCTTTTGCTTCCGCTTTCTTCGGCTCAACCGGTTTGTTATCCGCGCACGGCAGATCGTCACCGTACGGATGCGGGATAGGATCGATTTTGCCCGGCATATCGATAATGCGGGAATCCACCCCGCTCCAGCCCGGCAGCGCCTCTTTCACCATGATCGCGGTGTTGCGCACGTCGCGGATCTCGCTGACCGCTTCGCCCTGCGCCAGACGGTGTGCCACCTCTACCAGCGGACGCTCACCGTTACCGAAGATCAGCATGTCGGCTTTCGAATCCACCAGCACCGAACGGCGCACGGTGTCGGACCAGTAGTCATAGTGTGCGGTACGGCGCAGGCTCGCTTCGATGCCGCCCAGGATCACCGGCACGTCTTTCCATGCTTCTTTGCATCGCTGGGTGTAGACGAGGGTCGCGCGGTCGGGACGTTTACCCGCCACGTTGTCAGCCGTATAAGCGTCGTCATGGCGCAGCTTACGGTCGGCGGTGTAGCGGTTGATCATGGAGTCCATGTTGCCTGCGGTCACGCCGAAGAACAGGTTCGGCTTGCCCAGACGCATAAAGTCGTCTTTGCTGTTCCAGTCAGGCTGGGAGATGATCCCCACGCGGAAGCCCTGGGCTTCAAGCATACGGCCGCAGATCGCCATGCCAAAGCTCGGGTGATCGACATACGCATCGCCCGTCACCAGAATGATATCGCAGCTGTCCCAGCCCAGTTGATCCATCTCTTCCCGGGACATCGGCAGGAACGGCGCCGGTCCAAAGCAGGCTGCCCAGTACTGGGGCCAGGAGAAGAGGTCGCGATCCGGCTGGATCAGGGAAATAGCGCTCATAATGCTTCCGAAGAAAAAATAGACAAAAGGAGCGGGATTATACGCTGGTTTACCGGGGGAAATGAAGGGGTATTGTGCGGGCTGTTGCCCTCACCCCAACCCTCTCCCACAGGGAGAGGGAGAAAGTGTTTTACGGTGCCGGATTCACCAGCATCTGCCCTACCGATCCCCTGTCCATCATCTCCAGGGTCTGGCTGTGGAACAGGAACGGGAAGTGCGGCCAGGAAGGCTGGCCGTAGTAGACGAGCAGTTCGACCTGGCCATCCACCCAGACGGTATCTTTCCAGCCCCTGTCTTCCGGGAACGGCATCGCCCCGTTGACGTTGCGGATCAGGAATGACACCCCTTCAATATGGAACGACTGCGGCATCTCCGAGCGGACGGTCCAGCGCTCCCAGGTTCCCTGCTGGGCGGTGATATCAATGCGGTTTACGTCCCACAGCGCGCCGTTGATGCCCGGATCGTCGCCAAGGCTGATATCGCGACTGCGTACTGCCGGGCCGGTCACAATTTCCTGCGGTAGCAGGCGCATCGGCAGGCTGTCGGTCACCAGCGGCAACAGGCCGGTCGGGCGCAGCGTCAGCACCAGCGTGGAGACCAGCACGCTCGACGGTTCAAAGAAGCCGCGAATACGGTCAACAATGCTTGCCGCTTCGCCGCAGGTCACGGACACTTCATCCCCGTTGGTCATATCCACGAGGATTTCACGACGTTCGCCTGGCGCCAGCGCCAGCTGCTTCACCGACACCGGCGCAGGTAATAACCCCTGATCGCCTGAAATCACGTGCAGCGCGCGGCCGTCGCTCATCTGCAACTGGTAGCGGCGCGAGTTAGAGGCATTCAGCAGACGCAGGCGCACCCAGCCACGAGACACTTCGACATACGGGCTTTGCGCGCCGTTAACCAGCAGCGTATCGCCCACAAAGCCACCGCTGCCCGGCTCGCTGTACTCCGGGGTACCAAAGTTATCCAGTCGCTTATCCTGAATAATGATCGGGAAATCATCGACGCCGTAGTGATTCGGGATCGGCAGCGTTTTACTGACCTCATCTTCAATCAGCCACATTCCGGCCAGGCCGTTGTAGACCTGCTGGGCGGTGCGGTTCGGGGTATTGGCGTGATACCACAATGTCGCCGCGCTCTGACGAATCGGGAGGACGGGCGCCCAGTCGGCATTCGGCGACATCATGCGTGCCGCGCCGCCAATCAGCGGCCCCGGCACCTGCAAACCACTGACGGTCATCGCGACATTTTCCGTCGTACGGTTGCTGTAGATGAGCTTAACGTCATCGCCATTCCACACGCGAATGGTCGGCCCGAGGTAGCGTCCGTTAATGCCCCATACCTGCGCGCGCGTTCCCTGGGTAAAGGACCAGTGGCTACGCTGAAGCGTGAGGAATAGCGGCTGCCCGCGACGGGATTCAATCAACGGCGGAATAGGCAGCGGCTGTTGCTGCCCGGCGGCGCTGGCTGTCCGCGGCATCGCACCCGCACAAAGGGCGATACCCGAAGCCTGAATAAACTGACGCCGACTGAGTGACATATAAGCTCCATCTGAAACGACTAACAACGCGGGAATTCGTTTTCCCTTACACGACACCGGGTTAAATCTTACCGGCGGCTTCTCGCTCTGCAACTTCTTTATCGAGCTGCGCAATATGCTGAGCCATCAGCTCGCGGCAGTGCGTGGCCAGCTCGCGCACCTGGTCTTTACCGTATTTAGAGGTATCTACCGGCGGCAGCATTTCGACAATGACCAGTCCGTTATTCAGACGGTTAAGATTAATCTTATTCGATGTATTGGAAACACACACGGGAATAATTGGAACGCCAGCCGCAATTGCAGCATGAAACGCGCCGGTCTTGAACGGCAGCAGGCCGCGACCACGGCTGCGCGTCCCTTCCGGGAACATCCAGATGGAAATCCGGCGCTTTTTAAACTGATCCACCACTTCCGCAATGGTGCCATGCGCTTTGGCGCGGTTGTTGCGGTCAATCAGCAAGTTACCGGTGAGCCAGTACAGCTGGCCGAAAAAGGGGATCCACAGCAGGCTTTTTTTGCCCACGGTTACGGTCGGCGGAAGAACAATATTTGAGGCCGTCACCATATCGTAGTTGTTCTGATGGTTAGCGATATAGATGGCGTTACCGAAATTCTCCGCCCCTTCAGGCAGACGCTTTTCAACCTTCAGGCCAAACAGCGGCGCAAGACGACCAAACATGTGGCCAAACGTCGCGACATGCTTTGGGTTACGCGGGCTGAACAGGCAATAAATCGATCCGAAAATACAGACCAGAATGCAATAAATAACGGTAAGAATGAGACGAACAATGTATAGCATAGCGACCTCTGAAGCCCTGACAGCTGACAATTATACTTCACCTGTGGCCAGGTAAGGACTTTATTACGAGCGCGTATTGTTAATCGCAACGCACGAATTAACAACGTTTTTACGGGAAATTTTATGGTAATACCCCCTCCGGAAAGAGGGGGATGAAACAGGTTACTCTTCGCTGTCGTCCGCTTTGCTGCGCGCCGGCGAGTCAATCTCCACGCGGTCGATTCGCTGGAGGCCGCGCATCAGTGAGCCGCGACGTCCGCGCTCACCCACCACCTTCTGCAACTCTTCCGGACGCAGTTTGATTTTACGCTTGCCGACATGAATGGTCAGCGTGCTCTGCGGCGGCAGCAGGAAGAGATGCGCGAGGCTATCTTCGCCTTTTGCCGCTTCCGCTGACGGGATACTGATGATCTTGTTGCCCTTGCCTTTCGACAGCTCCGGCAAATCGCTGACCGGGAACATCAGCATACGTCCGGCAGCGGTGATCGCCAGCAGCATGTCGCTTTCGTTCTCGATGATCAGCGGCGGCATGACGTGTGCGTTATCCGGCAGGCTAATCAGCGCTTTACCGGCACGGTTACGCGACACCAGATCGTTGAAGGTACAGATAAAGCCGTAGCCCGCATCAGACGCCATCAGCAGTTTTTGATCGTCGGCTTCCATCAGCATATGCTCAACCGTGGCACCCGGCGGCAGCGTCAGCTTACCGGTGAGCGGTTCGCCCTGGCCGCGCGCAGACGGCAGCGTGATCGGGTCGATGGCGTAGCTGCGGCCCGTGGAGTCGATGAACGCCACCGGCTGGTTACTCTTGCCCTTCACCGCCGCCTTGAAGCTGTCACCGGATTTGTAGCTCAGACCCGGCGCGTCGATATCGTGGCCTTTGGCGCTACGCACCCAACCGCTCTGGGAAAGCACGATGGTCACCGGCTCGGACGGCAGCATGTCGTGCTCGTTCATCGCCTTCGCCTCTTCGCGCTCGTGCAGCGGAGAACGTCGGTCGTCGCCAAAGGCGTCGGCATCGGCCTGCAACTCTTTCTTCAGCAGGGTGTTCATCTTGCGCTCGGACGCCAGAATCGCCTGAAGCTGATCGCGCTCTTTTTCCAGCTCGTTCTGCTCGCCTCGGATCTTCATCTCTTCCAGTCTGGCGAGATGGCGCAATTTCAGTTCGAGGATCGCTTCGGCCTGGGTTTCGCTGATGCCAAAGCGCGACATCAGGGCAGGCTTAGGTTCGTCCTCGGTACGAATGATCTCGATCACTTCGTCAATGTTGAGGAACGCCACCAGCAAACCTTCGAGGATATGCAGGCGCTTAAGCACTTTTTCCAGGCGATGGTTCAGACGACGGCGCACCGTATCGCGGCGGAAGGCCAGCCATTCGGTAAGGATCTCCAGCAGGTTTTTCACCGCCGGACGACCGTCCAGACCAATCATGTTCAGGTTGATGCGGTAGCTTTTTTCCAGATCGGTAGTGGCGAACAGGTGGTTCATCACCTGCTCCATGTCCACGCGGTTAGAACGCGGCACAATCACCAGACGGGTCGGGTTTTCGTGGTCCGATTCGTCGCGCAGGTCGTCCACCATCGGCAGCTTTTTATTGCGCATCTGGGAGGCGATCTGCTCCAGCACCTTCGCACCGGACACCTGGTGCGGCAGCGCGGTGATCACCACGGCACCATCCTCTTTATTCCACACCGCGCGCATGCGCACGGAGCCGCGACCGTTCTGGTAGATTTTGCGGATTTCCGCACGCGAGGTGATGATCTCGGCTTCGGTCGGATAGTCCGGCCCCTGCACGATATCCAGCAGATCGTCCAGCGAGGTTTTTGGCTGCTCAATCAGGGTGATGGCCGCTTTTGCCACTTCACGCAGGTTGTGCGGCGGAATGTCCGTCGCCATGCCCACGGCGATACCGGTCGTGCCGTTCAGCAGGATGTTCGGCAGACGCGCAGGCAGCATTTTCGGCTCCTGCATCGTACCGTCGAAGTTTGGCACCCAGTCGACCGTGCCCTGCCCCAGCTCGCCCAACAGCACTTCGGCATATTTAGACAGGCGAGATTCGGTATAACGCATTGCCGCGAAGGATTTCGGATCGTCCGGCGCCCCCCAGTTCCCCTGGCCATCCACCAGCGGATAGCGATAAGAAAACGGCTGGGCCATCAGCACCATCGCTTCATAGCAGGCGCTGTCGCCGTGCGGATGGTATTTACCCAGCACGTCGCCGACGGTACGGGCGGATTTCTTAAACTTGGCGGTAGCGTTCAGCCCCAGTTCGGACATCGCATAGACGATGCGGCGCTGAACGGGCTTCAGGCCATCCCCGATAAACGGCAACGCCCTGTCCATGATGACGTACATGGAGTAGTTCAGGTAGGCATTTTCCGTGAATTCATGTAGCGCGAGGCGCTCTGCCATATCGCTCATTACGTGTGATTCCTCAACTCAGAAACCGATGGGTTTCAGGCAATATTGCCGCAGATACTACCTCATCTGGCGAGTTGAGTCACAAAGAAAAAGGGCCGCTCATGCGGCCCTTTCCGGGTTATTTGTTCAGCTTGATAACCTGCTTCACGTCGATTTCAAACTCGTTCCAGTCTTTATCGATTTTACCCTGGAGTTCGACTTTATCCTGGGGCGTCACCGTCACGCCGTTCCAGCGCTTGTGGTCGATCTCCACCACCACCGTGCCGCTTTCATCGCGGAAGGTGTAACGGTCATCGGACAGGCGCTCGGTAATGTTCCCGCGCAGCTTCACCCAGGCATCGTCCTTCAGGTCTTTCACTTTAGCCGCGGTGGTGAGGTTGGCGTTGTTATCGACAAAGCCACCCTGCTGGGTTTGCGTCTGATTCTGTGTCGCAGATGGGCCAGAGAAGCCACCCTGTGCAGCAAAGACAGGGGCCGTGGTCATCATCATGATGGCAGCAATTGCAGCGAATTTTTTCATCTTTATCTCTCCCTTTAATGTCGTTTCACAATCCATTAAACAGGGTAAACCTTAACAACTTCTTAAGGGGAAAATTTATTTATTTTTACTGTACAGCAGGCGCTTGCAGAAGGTTTACTGACGGCATCAAGGAGGAAATATGCGCATTTTACTGGTAGAAGACGACAAGCTCATTGGCGACGGCATCAAAGCGGGCTTAAGCAAAATGGGCTTTAACGTGGACTGGTTTACCGACGGGAAAACCGGGCAGGCGGCCCTGTACACCGCGCCGTATGATGCCGTGGTGCTTGATCTGACGCTGCCGGAAATCGACGGGCTTGAGATCCTGCGCGCCTGGCGCGAAAGCGGAAAGAGCGAACCGGTGCTGATCCTGACCGCGCGGGATGCGCTGAATCAGCGCGTCGAAGGGTTACGCCTGGGGGCGGATGATTACCTGTGTAAGCCGTTCGCGCTGATTGAAGTGGCGGCCCGCCTCGAAGCGCTGGTACGCCGCAGCCACGGTCAGGCGCGCAGCGAGTTGCGTCACGGCAAGGTCACGCTCGATCCGGCAAGCCTTGTCGCCACGCTGGAGGGCGAAACGCTGGTGCTCAAACCCAAAGAGTTCGCCCTGCTGGAACTGCTGATGCGCAACGCGGGCCGCGTGCTGCCGCGCAAGGCCATCGAGGAGAAGCTCTACAACTGGGATGATGACGTCTCCAGCAACGCTGTCGAAGTCCACGTTCATCATTTACGCCGCAAGCTCGGCAGCGACTTTATCCGCACCGTGCACGGCATCGGTTATACCCTGGGTGACGCATGAAACTGACCCAACGCCTGAGCCTGAAGCTGCGCCTGACGCTCCTCTTTTTGCTGCTGTCCCTGGCGGCCTGGTTTGCCGCAAGCGTGGTGGCCTGGCACCAGACGACCGACAAGCTCGATAAGCTGTTCGATACCCAGCAGATGCTGTTTGCCAAACGGCTGCTGACGATGGACGTGGACGAACTTCGCGCCCCGGAACGCATGCGCGAGGTGCCGAAAAAAGCCAAACACGGCCATCTTGACGACGATGCGCTGGCCTTCGCAATCTTCACCGCCGACGGCAGCATGGTGCTTAACGACGGCGAAAACGGGCGCGACATACCTTACCTCTACCGCCGGGACGGGTTTGATGACGGTCGGTTGCAGGATGACAACGACGAATGGCGTTTCCTGTGGCTGACTTCTCCGGACGGGAAATACCGCGTGGTGGTTGGCCAGGAGTGGGAGTACCGACAGGATATGGCGCTGGACGTGGTCAGCTCGCAGCTGACGCCGTGGCTGGTGGCGCTGCCCGTAATGCTGCTGTTGCTGATTGTCCTGCTGAGCCGGGAACTGAAACCGCTGAAAAACCTGGCGCAGACCCTGCGCTCGCGCTCCCCGGATGCGACCGATACGCTGCCCACCCACGGCGTGCCGACGGAGGTTCGCCCCCTGCTTGATGCGCTTAACCATCTTTTCGCCCGTACGCAGGAGATGATGGCCCGCGAGCGTCGCTTCACCTCGGATGCCGCCCATGAGTTGCGCAGCCCGCTGGCCGCGCTGAAGGTGCAAACCGACGTGGCGCAGCTTTCCCTTGACGATCCCGGGGCGCAGTCTAAAGCGCTGGGGCAATTGCATGCAGGCATCGACCGCGCCTCCCGGCTGGTGGATCAGCTTCTCACCCTGTCGCGCCTGGATTCACTGGATAATCTTGATGACGTCGAACCCGTGATGATGGCTGATTTGCTGCAATCCGCGGTGCTGGATATCTGGCATCCGGCGCAGCAGGCGGGCATTGATGTTCGGCTCAACGTTAATGCGCCCGAGGTGATGCGTCACGGACAGCCGCTACTGCTGAGTCTGCTGGCGCGAAACCTGCTGGACAACGCCGTTCGTTACAGCCCGCGCGGCAGCGTGGTGGACGTGACGCTGAACACCCAAAGCTTTACCGTGCGCGACAACGGCCCGGGCATTTCAACCGATGCGCTGACGCGTCTCGGCGAGCGCTTTTATCGTCCACCGGGCCAGGACGCCACTGGCAGCGGTCTGGGGTTGTCTATCGTCATGCGTATCGCGGCGTTGCACGGGATGCGCGTCTCGCTGGGCAATGCGCCGGAAGGGGGTTTTGCGGTGACCGTCAGCTGGTAAGATTATTGCGCTGAGCGCAAAAGACTTTGCACATTTTGCTTATTTTTCCGCTCCGTCCTCGCGCGTAGAATACCCGGCATACTCTCATCATCGAGGACAAATAATGAGCAACATTCTGATTATCAACGGCGCGAAAGAATTTGCGCACTCTAAAGGCCAGCTGAATGACACCCTGACCGAGGTCGCGGATGGTTTCCTGCGCGACGCCGGACATGATGTTAAGGTCGTGCGCGCGGACAGCGATTACGACGTGAAGGCCGAAGTGCAGAACTTCCTGTGGGCCGACGTGGTGATCTGGCAGATGCCGGGCTGGTGGATGGGCGCACCGTGGACCGTGAAAAAATACATGGACGATGTGTTTACCGAAGGTCACGGTTCGCTGTATGCCAGCGACGGTCGTACCCGTTCAGATGCGTCTAAAAAATACGGTTCCGGCGGTCTGATTCAGGGCAAAAAATATATGCTCTCCCTGACCTGGAACGCGCCTCTCGAAGCGTTCACCGAGAACGATCAGTTCTTTGAAGGCGTGGGCGTAGACGGCGCGTATCTGCCGTTCCACAAGGCGAATCAGTTCCTGGGAATGGAGCCGCTGCCGACCTTTATCGTCAACGACGTAATTAAAATGCCGGACGTCCCGCGCTATATCGCAGAATATCGCAAGCATCTCGCGGAAATTTTTGCTTAACTGGTAGCCTGGAATTAGAAGGAGTTAATTATGCTTACCGTTATTGCTGAAATCCGTACGCGTCCTGGCCAACATCACCGCCAGGCAGTACTGGATGAGTTCGCGAAGATCATCCCGACCGTACTGAAAGAAGAAGGCTGCCACGGCTACGCGCCGATGGTAGACGCCGCCACAAGCGCAAGCTTCCAGGCGACCGCGCCAGACTCTATCATCATGGTGGAGCAGTGGGAAACCGTCGCGCACCTTGAAGCCCATTTGCAGACCGCGCATATGAAAGCGTGGAGCGACGCGGTGAAAGGGGACGTTCTGGAAACCCACATCCGTATTCTGGAGCAAGGGGTTTAAGTTCTGTGAAATTTGCCGGGTGGCACTACGTTTACCCGGCCTACAACTTTCCCCCGCAGGCCCGGTAAGCGGTAACGCCACCGGGCTTTTTTTATCACCTTACCGCTCAACTGCTATGCTTATTCTGACTTAATGTTTAACAGGAGGATGGAATGGGTCTTTTTAACTTCGTGAAAGAAGCAGGCGAAAAGCTTTGGGACAACCTGACCGATCATAAGGGTCAGAGCGACAAAATCACCGAGCACCTCAAGAAACTCAACATTCCCGGTTCCGATAAAGTTCAGGTTAACGTCACCGACGGCAAAGCCAGCGTAACGGGCGACGGGCTAACGCAGGAGCAGAAAGAAAAAATCCAGGTCGCCGTCGGCAACATCGCGGGCGTCAGCGAGGTGGAGAACAATATCACCGCGACAGACGCCAAAGATGAAGCAACCTACTATACGGTGAAATCCGGCGATACCCTGAGCGCCATCTCTAAAACCGTGTACGGCGATGCCAATCAGTACAACAAGATCTTTGAGGCGAACCGCCCGATGCTCTCCAGCCCGGATAAAATTTATCCCGGCCAGACGCTGCGTATTCCTAAGGCATAACGTCTGAGGCTATTGGTTCACGTCGCGCAGAGGAACAGCATGAAAATCGCTTGTCTTGGCTGGGGCTCGTTAATCTGGAAAAGCGGCGCGCTACCGGTAGCCGGTGAGTGGCAAACCGACGGGCCTTCTTTGCCCGTCGAGTTCTGTCGGGTCAGTGATGGCGGTGAACTGGCGACCGCCATCTGTATGAACGCGCCCGCCCTGCCTGTGCTTTGGGTATGGCTGAATGCGACTTCGCTGAGCGTGGCCACTCAGGCCCTGCGCGAGCGGGAGGCCATTCCTGACGATCGTTGCGATGGTATCGGCTCGCTGCTGATAGCCGGACGCAACGCGGGAGCGATCTCGACATGGGCGAGGGAGAGAGGAATTGAGGCGCTCATCTGGACCGGGCTTCCGCCGAGAAGCGCGTCGCAGGAAGGCAGGGTTCCTGCCGTGGACGAGGCCATCGCTTATCTCGACAGCCTCAGCGGACAGACCCGCAGCCATGCGCGGGACTATATTTGCCGCGTGCCTGCGCAGCTTGATACGCCCTACCGGCGCGCCATTAAAGAGGTGCTTGGGTGGTGATACCGCTGCCCGTTACCAGTACAGCTTCCAGCTCTGGGTGAAGCGCACCAGCGCCTCGACGTAGAAGTAATCGCCCCAGCTCGCGCACTCATCCACGCCTTTATTGCTCGCCAGGTGATACACCGAGTGCTTAAGCAGCCCGTTGCCCTTCTCTTCTTTGCCCATCAGATAGTGCTTTGTCAGCGTGGACATAATCCCTTTCGCCCATTCGAGGTAACGTTCGCGATCCGGATCTGTGACCGGCAGTTGTTTCACCAGCTCCAGCAGCCCACATACCGCAATCGCCGCCGAGGAAGAGTCACGCAGTGCGTCGGTGCCCACCAGCGCCAGATCCCAGTGGCAGACGTAGTCTTCCGGCAGGCGATTGAGGAAGTAGTTCGCCAGCCGTTTTGACAGAGCGATCATCGTTTCATCGCCGGTATAGATATAGCTCAGCAGGAAGCCGTAAATGCCCCAAGCCTGCCCGCGCGACCAGCAGGAGTCGTCGGCGTAGCCCTGCTGGGTGTTGCCGTAGCGCGGTGCGCCGGTTGCTACATCCATATAGTAGGTGTGGAAGGTGGAGGCATCGTCACGAATGAGATACGTCGCCGCCTGCATGACGTGCGCTTTTGCGGCGTCGGCAAAGCGCGGATCGCCCGTCTGCTCTGTTGCCCAGTAGAGCAGCGGCAGGTTCATGTTGCAGTCGATGATCATTCGCCCGGCCTGCTCCGGATCGGAGAGATCGCCCCACGCCTGGATGATCTTCGCCTTCTCGTGGAAGCGTTCCAGCAGGGCTTCCGCCGCCAGCAGCGAGAAGCCGCGCGCCTCGCGGTTTCCGGTCAGCCGCCACGCGGCTACGCAGGAGAGCGTGTAAAGGAAGCCTAAATCGTGGGTATTGGTGTCGTTGCGCCCGGCGATGCGCAGGCCAAACGAGCGCACGTGTTTTTCCGCCATCGCACGGAATTTTTCCTCGCCGCTCATCTCCCACGCCAGCCACAGCTGCCCGGTCCAGAAGCTGGTGGTCCACTCCACGTTGTCAGTCAGCGGATAAAAACCGTTCTGGCAGGTTTCCGCCGGGAATTTGTCGCCGAACTCCGTTAAATGACGGCTAATCAGGTCCAGAACGTGGCTGCGCGCCGAATTCAGTTCATCGCTGAATGCGCGGGAGTCAACGGGCGCAGCGATAACAGGCAGGCGTTCTTCTTTGATACGACTTAACATATTTCGGTTCCTTCTTTGACGGCGTAATTTATCGTGTTGACGTTTCTGCTACGTTCAGCGCACGAGCCCCGCGCCATTTGCTCTGACAGGCGGATAACGTAAAAGCAGAAATAAGGGTAAAGGTCAGCGCCGTTGCGCCCATGATGATATAGGTGTGCTCAAAGCCAATACGGTCATACATATAGCCGGCAGGGGAAGAGACCACCACGTTGCCAACGTAGAGCATCGCCTGATAGCCGAGTAAATACATGGTGGCATTGACGCGCTTGTCGAAATGCTCGGCGATATATTTAAATACCGACACCAGCAGGAGACAAATTTCCAGACCGTACAGCGGCTTAAGCACTGAAATTAACAGGTGTGAATCACACATGCCGGAAATAATCAGACGCGCCCCAACCACCAGCCCGACAATTAATAGCCCGCGTTTGGCGCCAATAAAGTTCACAAACAGCGGGATCACCATATACATGACGAACTCCATGCCCGACTGCACGGTCCCGAGATAACCGAATACCGCGTTGCCCTGGTGAATATCGTCGAAGAAGGTGACGAAATAGCGCGAGAACTGCTGCTCGGCGATAAACATCATCCACGCCACGCCCGCCACGTACAGGCAGAAGGCCCAGAATTTGCGGTTTCGCAGCAGGGCGTAAACGTCTGACGGGGCGATTTTCTCTTTCGTCAGCACCTCGCCTGCGTGAGCGGAGTTAGTGTTCACTTTCAGGCTCAGCAGGACAATCAGCATCACCACTGACGCCACGCTGCCGAGAATAAAGTTATACGCCGGTGAGAGGTTGAACAGCAGGCCGGAGAAAGATGACGCCACCGCCCAGCCGAGCGAACCCCACATGCGAATTTGCCCGAACTCCATGCCGTTTAAGCGGCTAAAGCGGTCAGAATACGATTCGCACGCCGCCACACCCGCGTACCAGGCAAAGCTTAAATAGAGCGCGCCGATAATAATCCCCAGCAGGGTATTAGACATTAACAGCGGCTGGTAAACATAAATAAAGAATGGCGCCATCAGGGCCGACATGATCACCACAAAATAGAGCAGATATTTGCTCATGCCGATCTTATCGAGAATATAGCCGTAGATCGGCTTGAGAATAACGGAGAATATCCCGTTCACCGCAAAGACGGTTCCAATCACCGATCCGCTCAGGTTGGCTTTCTGACCGAGCCAGATCGCCAGCAGACCAATACTGGCAGACCAGGTAAAGAAATAGAGAAAGATAAAGCCGCTGATTTTGTAATATTCAGTTCTGTTGGTTGTCGATGTGCTTTTCATATCATCCTCGCCGGGGTGTAGGGCCAGATTTTTATAATGTGAACGACAGCTTACGTTCGCTTCCGGGTTCGCTAATAACGACCTGGTTATGGGTTATATTCAGCTGTGGCGTCGCCGCAGCAGGCTGTCTTCCGCCAGCCAGGACGGCGCAACAGAGCCAGCTTTCCCCTTGCGGGAGGTCAGCTTTTATCAGCGGAATGGAGGCGCACTCCGCAAACATAATGCTGCTGTTCGGCGGCGTGACGATGCTGTCTGGCTGGCGCTGAATGATCGGCGAAAGATCGACAATGACGCTGCTGCCGTTTTCAGCCAACAGATAACAACCGCGTTCGCGCACCTGGTGGGCGGTTTTCATCACCGCAAAGCCGCCCTCGACGGTTTGCAGAGTGCGCGTGCTGTTGATACGGTGCAGGCGCAGGCGCCACTCCCCGAACGGGATCTGCCAGGTCGCAATCTGCACGTCGCGCCACGGCGACCAGCGCGAGAAAATGTAATTTTCATCCACCCGAACCTCTTCGCACTCGCGACGACCGCGGAAATAGTCATCTCCGTCCGCCAGCAGCAGCATGGAATCGCAGGCGGCATGCTTCAGGCCAAAACGCCCGCGCTCAAGGGTGAATCCGAAGCGGCTGGAGTAGGCAAATTTGGTGTATTTCGCTTCGGTGTTGACGTAGTTGTTCAGTTCCAGCTGACCGGCGGTGAGCATGACGACGTGCTGCGAATCTTTCGAATGCATCAGGATCTGCTGCGCATGCGGAATCACATGTTTTTCAGCAAGCGCGGGCAGCGGTTGTTCTTCCGCCTGCCAGAACGGGTGTGCTTCCGGCAGCGCCAGGATCAGATAGGTTTTCAGCGCCCAGTACGGTGAACCGGGGGAGTTGTAATCCTCGCACATCGCCAGGTTCGGATACGCAAACCCCAGGGTGAGAATGCCGTCGCGATCGACAATCGACTGCTGCTGCCACCAGCGCAGATGCCGCAGCACAATGCCTTTCACGATGCCCGGGGTGAAGACGTCCAGCTGAGAAAAGGCCACCGCGCTCCAGAAGGCAACCATGGCAAAGCGGTAGGTCAGGCTGCGGCCAAACGGCACCGAGGCGCCATCGGCGGCGGACCAGTAGATAAAGTCTTCCGCGAAGAGGCGCGAGCGCTCGCGCAGCACATTCGCCCTCGCCTCGTCGTTACTCAGGGTGGCGTAAATCAGGCCGTAGAAATGGAAAGCCATGGAGATGTAGTAATCTTTCGGGCGGCCGGGACCGTCGGAATACCAGCCGTCGCCGAGGTAGTAGGCGTCCATCAGCGCAAAGCGGTGGTCAATGGCGTCCTGATCGTACGGCAGGCCGGCGCGCTTAAAGCCTAGCTGAACCATAATGGCAAAATAGTTCCAGTTGCTGTCAGGCATCTGCGCTTCGGTGATTTGGTTGAGCCACGCGTGCAGGTTCATCACCTCGCGACCGGTAAAGCGCGCGGTGAGCGTCTCCCCCATCAGAGCGAGCCCCAGACCGTAGGCCGCCATCTCCACCAGACGCTGATCGTACGGGCCGGTTTCACCCCAGTAACCGCTGCTTTGCGGGTCGGTACCAAGCTTAATGGCAGTAAGGTACTTCTCGCTGAACGGCGTGCTTTCGCCAGATGCCATCAGCGGAAACAGCCCCCACAGCGCGCGGGAAAGTCCCTCCATCTGCGCAATATCTGCTGTGTAATGGGCGCAGGTGTCGCCCAGCGGGAATCGTGAACGGTTCGCCGGAAATTGCGTGTCCAGCGCCTGTAAAAGTGCATTCAACGACGCCACTACCTCCTGGCGTGAAGACAACGGATTTGATTTTTCTTTGTTTGCCGCCCACATCGGTTCGCCCTCGTAATCAACTGCGGCAAAGCATAGTGAATCCGCAAGGTGCAGAAATGTTAGCCGTGTCACAGGCATGAACGATGAATAAACCTCCAGTTGAGAAAATTTAAAAAGGTGGTTTATAAAGACGATCAGACGGGAAAAAGTTGAGTTTTATTGCACTATGCACGACACGCCGACAACCGACCTTCTGGAACTGATCGCCCTGAACGATACCGTGGCCTCGTTCAGCCGCCTGTTTGCCAATACGGTGCGCTACCATCACTGGCATCAGTGTCTGGAGATCCTCTATGTGGAAGAGGGCTTTGGCGTGGCGATTGTCGATAATCGTCACTACACCATGCGCCCCGGACGACTGTTTTTCTTCCCGCCTTTTACGCTGCACAAGGTCATGGTGGACGAACAGGCGGAGGCAATTTACCGCCGCACCATTATTCATCTCGACCAGCACGCGGTGCTGAAGATCCTGCGGGATTTTCCCCAGACCCGGCAGCGCCTGGAGCGGCTGTCACGCCGTGGCGGCGAAGCGTGGGTCGCCGATTTAGCCCACTGTCACCACCATATCGACCATCTGTTTAGCTGCTATAAACCGCCGATGAACGGCGAGAGCATCGCCAGCCTGCTGATCGGCCTGTTCGCGATGCTGCCCGACGATCGCGACGGCGAGCCGGGCAACAGCCAGGGGATCGCCAGCCAGGTCATGTTCTGGCTCGACGAGCATTATCAGGAGAAATTTCGTCTGGATGCGCTGGCCGCAGAGCTGGGTAAATCGCGCAGTTACGTATCCCGAAGATTCCATGCGGAAACAGGCGAAAAAATTCACGACTACCTGAACACGCTAAGGTTGCGTAAGGCGTGCGAGTGTTTACTCCACACTGATTCGAGCGTGCGTGACATTGCCGCACAGGCGGGATTTTCCGACGTGACGTGGTTTATCAGCGCGTTTAAAAAGGGGATTGGCGAGACGCCGTTGCAGTACCGGAAAAACCATTCATCGTGATGAGCTGCATTTCTTGTCCGGCGGCGCTACGCTTGCACGGGCCTACGGGTTAAGTAGGCCGGGTAAGGCGCAGCCGCCACCCGGCAAAAAGACAGCGTGTATCAGGCCTCTATATCCGCCATGTCGCCTTTCTCCTGTAGCCAGTTACGTCGATCTTCAGAACGTTTCTTGGCCAGCAGCATGTCCATCACGGCGTTAGTTTGCTGTTCATCTTCATCGCTGATGGTCAGCTGCACCAGACGGCGGGTATTCGGATCCAGCGTGGTTTCACGCAGCTGCATCGGGTTCATCTCACCCAGCCCCTTAAAGCGCTGAACGTTCGGTTTGCCCTTCTTGCGCTTAAGCTGTTCCAGCACGCCCGCTTTCTCTTCTTCCGTCAGTGCATAGTAAACTTCTTTGCCGAGGTCGATTCGGTACAGCGGCGGCAGCGCCACGTGGACGTGACCGTTTTTCACCAGCGCGCGGAAATGCTTCACAAACAGCGCACAGAGCAGCGTGGCGATGTGCAGGCCATCGGAGTCCGCATCCGCGAGAATGCAGATCTTGCCGTAGCGCAGCTGGCTCAGATCGTCGCTGTCCGGATCGATACCGATAGCAACCGAGATATCGTGTACTTCCTGCGAGGCCAGCACTTCATCAGACGAGACCTCCCAGGTGTTGAGGATCTTACCCTTGAGCGGCATGATCGCCTGATATTCACGATCCCGCGCCTGCTTGGCCGATCCGCCTGCCGAGTCTCCTTCCACCAGGAACAGCTCGGTGCGGTTGAGATCCTGCGCGGTACAGTCCGCCAGCTTGCCCGGCAGCGCGGGGCCGCTGGCCAGCTTTTTACGCACCACTTTCTTCGCCGCGCGCAGACGACGCTGGGCACTGGAGATCGCCATTTCAGCCAGCATTTCCGCGGCCTGAACGTTCTGGTTCAGCCACAGGGTAAAGGCATCTTTCACCACGCCGGAGACGAACGCCGCACACTGGCGTGACGACAGGCGCTCTTTAGTCTGACCGGCAAACTGCGGATCCTGCATTTTCACGGAAAGCACGTAGGCGCAGCGATCCCAGATATCTTCCGCCGACAGCTTCACGCCGCGCGGCAGAATGTTGCGGTATTCGCAGAACTCGCGCATCGCATCCAGCAGCCCCTGACGCAGGCCGTTGACGTGGGTCCCGCCGAGCATAGTGGGGATCAGGTTAACGTAGCTTTCGGTCAGCAGCTCGCCGCCTTCCGGCAGCCATAGCAGCGCCCAGTCCACCGCTTCAGTATCGCCTTCGAAATTCCCGACGAACGGTTTTTCCGGCAGGGTTGGCAGGCCGTTAACCGCTTCGCACAGGTAGTCGTTCAGACCATCGGCGTAGCACCAGGTTTGTTCGGTATTATTAACGTGGTCTTTAAAGGTGATTTCCACGCCCGGGCACAGCACCGCTTTGGCTTTCAGCAGGTGCGTCAGGCGGGAAACAGAAAAGCGTGGGCTGTCGAAGAAGCTTTCGTCAGGCCAGAAGTGGACGCTGGTGCCGGTGTTGCGTTTACCGCACGTCCCGACAACCTGCAAATCCTGCACTTTTTCGCCGTTTTCAAACGCGATGTTATACACCTGGCCGTCGCGACGGACGTTCACTTCCACGCGCTTTGACAGGGCGTTAACCACGGAGATCCCCACGCCGTGCAAGCCGCCGGAGAACTGGTAATTTTTGTTGGAGAACTTACCGCCCGCGTGCAGACGACAGAGGATCAGCTCAACGGCGGGAACACCCTCTTCCGGGTGGATATCTACCGGCATGCCGCGGCCGTCGTCGATGACTTCCAGCGACTGATCGGCGTGCAGGATAACGTCCACGCGTTTGGCATGGCCTGCCAGCGCTTCGTCCACACTGTTATCAATTACTTCCTGGCCCAGGTGGTTTGGGCGCGTCGTATCGGTGTACATCCCCGGGCGGCGGCGAACCGGCTCAAGCCCGGTGAGTACCTCAATGGCATCAGCGTTATAGGTTTGCGTCATGATTTAAGCTAGCAATTCGCATTGATTGTCAGTGGCTGTGCAGTCCAAGAAAATCGACAATCTGGGTGAAATGATCTTCAAAGCCCGTGAAAGCATGGTTACCGCCCTCTTCTACAGTCTGGCGGCAGGATGCGTAATACGCCACTGCCTGGCGGTAATCCAGCACTTCATCTCCCGTCTGTTGCAGCAGCCAGATAAGATCGGGCGCTTCAAGCGGGTCGACCTGCATAACTTTGAGATCGTAAATATGGCGTGACTCTAGCACATATTGTTGGCCGGTGTAGGGGTTCTCGTTTTCGCCAAGAAAGTCCCTTAACAGCTCAAATGGCCGGACCGCCGGATTGACGACGACAGCGGGCAACATAAAGCACTGCGACAGCCAGGTGGCGTAGTAGCCGCCGAGCGACGACCCGACAACGCCAAACGATTCGCCGCCGTGTTCCAGCACTAGCGATTCCAGCATCTCTGCCGCATCCGCCGGATAAGGGGGCAACTGCGGAATAATCATCTCCACGTGGGGATGATGCGCGCTCAGCCACTGGCGAAGCTGCGTCGCTTTCGCCGAACGCGGTGAGCTGTTAAACCCATGCAAATAGAGAAGCGTCGACATCAATAGCCTTCCGAAGCGGTATCCGGGCGGAATTGTGCCCCGGCCAGACGGCAAACTTCGGTGGTCAGCGAGCCATCGGCATGCAGCTCCAGCCAGCGCCAGCCCGGTGCGATGGTATCCAGCGTAAAGTTGGCGCAGTGCGGCTTAAACTGCACGCAGGTAGAGGGCGTCGCGAGCAGACGGCGACCGTTCCAGTCGAGATCCTGTTCCTGGTGAATATGACCGCACAGCAAATTTTTTACGCGCGGGAATTTCGCCAGCACGCCGTCCAGCGCCGCAGAGTTGCGTAAGCTGTGCTGATCGAGCCAGCTACAGCCCGCCGGCAGCGGGTGATGATGCAGTAACAGCAGCGTATTGCGATTCGGTTCGGCGGCCAGTTTTGTCTCCAGCCAGTCAAGCTGATAGTCGCTCAACTCACCGTGCGGAACGCCAAACACCTGACTGTCGAGGAGCAGAATTTGCCACTGGTCCCCCGCAAAGACACATTTTGCCGGTGAAATCCCCGCATCCTGAAGCGAACTGTACATCGCGGGCTGAAAATCGTGATTGCCCGGCAGCCAGACGCAAGGCACGCTAAAGCTCGCAATCCCTTCAGCAAAATGCTGATAGGCTGCGGAGGATTGATCCTGCGCCAGATCGCCCGTCGCGACGATCAGATCGCATGGCCGCTTTTCAGCATGGATCGCGTCAAGAACCGCCTGATAACTCTCCCAGGTGTTCACGCCCAGAAGCGTCTCATGCTTTTCGGCAAAAAGGTGGGTGTCGGTGATTTGTAATATCCTGACTGGCGCCCCACCAGCAACAGTCAGGTTCAACAGGCTTTCCAAATGGTGTCCTTAGGTAGGTTTATGACGCTAACAAACCGGAATCGCCATTGCTCCATGTGCTAAACAATATCTTAGCCAGTCGGCTAAAAACTGGTTAATTTGATGCTTTTCGTCGCGTTGATGCAACTTTTTATTCGGATAATCATACCGCGCTTTAAAGCGAAAGATCTGCTGGCTTGAACACACTTCAGCGACCATCGCGTCATGATAAAGACGTACCGTCATCGACGGCAGGCTCCAGTAGCTGATGCTCGGCGCCGTTTGCTCAATCTCCACCAGCGTAGTGTAGCGCGTTGATTCTGTTATCGTTAACCGATACTGCGCGTTGCTCACCTGATAGCTCACCGTTTCGCCGGGCGCGTCGTTTCGCGGCAGCAGGCGGCGCAGCTGGGCGAAATTTGTTTCGCACAGGCGCATCATTTCTGGGAAGTCAGGTGTATAACGCTTCATTTTTTCCACTCGTGTCGTAATGTCTGATAATGCAGCTGTAGCCATTGCAGAGCGATGACAGACGCTGCGTTGTCGATTTTCCCCTCTTCTACCCACTGGTAAGCCAGCTCCCGACTCACCACATGAACCCGAATATCTTCGTTTTCATCTGCCAGACCATGGATCCCTTCCGCTGTCGTGGCGTCCACTTCGCCCACCATAATAGATGAACGTTCCGTTGTCCCACCCGGGCTTGCCAGGTAGCTCAACACCGGCTTCGTCCGGCCAACCACCAGGCCCGCCTCTTCCAGCGCCTCGCGGCGAGCGACGTCTTCGACCGACTCACCTTCTTCGATCATCCCGGCCACCATCTCCAGCAACCACGGCGTTTCGCTGGTATCATAAGCCGCAATACGCACCTGCTCGACCAGCACAACTTCGTCACGCACTGGGTCATAGGGTAGCAACACAGCCGCATGCCCGCGCTCAAAAATTTCGCGTTTGATTTCACCGCTCATCTCACCGTTAAACAGACGATGCCTGAAACGGTAAAGTTCCATTGAAAAAAAACCGCTATAAAGCGTTTCTCGTGCAATAATTTCTACATCGTTTTTGGCGAAGGTGACAGGCACGTTTTCTGGTTTTTGCATCGGTCGAGTCCTGGTAGCAATGGTGATGAAATTGTGAATTTCAAGGCTGTTTGGCTGCCGTTTGTATGGCTATATGGTAGATTGGAGCAAATTACCGCCAGATGGCACGTTACGCCAACCTTTTGGTGTGGATGATTCTGTTAGAATCGGCAATTATTTTTAATTAGATCAGCGCTAATACTGCTTCACAACAAGGAATGCAAATGAAGAAATTGCTCCCCATCCTTATCGGCCTGAGCCTGACGGGCTTCAGTGCAATGAGCCAGGCAGAGAACCTGTTACAGGTCTACCAGCAGGCACGTCTGGGCAACCCTGATTTACGTAAATCAGCGGCCGATCGTGATGCTGCGTTTGAAAAGATTAACGAAGCACGTAGTCCACTGCTGCCGCAGTTAGGCTTAGGTGCAGATTATACCTACACTAACGGTTTTCGCGATAATAACGGCATCAACTCAAATGCCACCAGCGCCTCTTTACAGTTAACGCAAACCCTGTTCGACATGTCCAAATGGCGTGAGCTGAGCTTGCAGGAAAAGAGCGCCGGCATTCAGGATGTCACCTATCAGACAGATCAGCAGACGCTTATCCTGAATACCGCGACCGCCTACTTCAACGTACTGAGCGCGATTGACGCCCTCTCCTACACCGAAGCGCAGAAACAGGCGATTTATCGTCAGTTAGATCAGACCACCCAGCGTTTTAATGTGGGTCTGGTTGCGATCACTGACGTGCAGAACGCCCGTTCACAGTACGATACCGTACTGGCTAACGAAGTGACCGCACGTAACAACCTCGACAACGCGCTGGAAGCACTGCGTCAGGTCACCGGTAACTACTATCCTGAGCTGGCCTCTCTGAACGTGGACAGCTTCAAAACAGACAAGCCGCAGGCGGTTAACGCCCTGCTGAAAGAGGCGGAAAACCGCAACCTGACCTTGCTGCAGGCACGCCTGAGCCAGGACCTGGCGCGCGAGCAGATCCGTCTTGCACAGGATGGTCACCTGCCAACCCTGAGCCTGAGCGCCTCTACCGGCGTATCGGATACCAGCTACAGCGGTTCTAAAACCAACACTGCCCAGTATGACGACAACAATATGGGCCAGAACAAAGTGGGCCTCAGCTTCTCTCTGCCGCTGTACCAGGGCGGGATGGTTAACTCTCAGGTTAAGCAGGCGCAGTACAACTTCGTAGGCGCGAGCGAGCAGCTTGAAAGCGCGCACCGCAACGTGGTCCAGACCGTGCGTTCTTCCTTCAACAACGTGAACGCGTCCATCAGCAGCATCAACGCCTATAAACAGGCCGTTGTCTCTGCGCAAAGCTCTCTGGACGCGATGGAAGCGGGTTACTCCGTCGGTACGCGTACTATCGTTGATGTGTTAGACGCAACGACCACGCTGTACAACGCGAAACAGCAGCTCTCCAGTGCGCGTTACCAGTACCTGATCAACCAGCTGAACATCAAGCAGGCGCTGGGTACGCTGAACGAGCAGGATCTGCAAATGCTGAACAGCACGCTGGGCAAACCGGTTTCCACGTCGCCTGACAGCGTCGCGCCGGAAAATCCACAGCAGGATGCCGCCGTGGATAATTTCACCGCTAACAGCAGCACCCCGGTTGCACAGCCAGCGGCAGCGCGTAGCACCTCACCTGCCAGCAGCGGCATGAATCCGTTCCGCAATTAAGCGTGTCATCAGGCCCACTGCGGCCTGATGCCCTCACCTCAGCCCTCTCCCACAGGGAGAGGGAGCACATTAATCCCCCCCCGAACGTAAGCCAACGTAAAGATCCCCCGGATTTCGCCCCTCGTCGCTTCATTTTCAACCACTCATCCTCTATCCTGAGCGTTATTACCACTGGGTCCTGGAAGACAAATATGAAACGGACAAAAACGATGAATCACGCGTCGTTCCGCAAAAGCTGGAACGCACGCCACCTGACACCTGTCGCGCTGGCGGTCACCGCCGTCTTTATGCTGGCAGGCTGTGAGCAAAACGACGAAACGGTTTCGCTGTATCAAAACGCCGACGACTGCGCGAGCGCAACCGGTAAAGCCGCTGAGTGTACGACGGCGTATAACAACGCCCTGAAAGAAGCGGAACGTACCGCGCCGAAATATGCCTCACGCGAAGACTGTGTAGCCGAATTCGGTGAAGGCCAGTGCCAGCAGGCACCTGCTCAGGCGGGTATGGCACCGGAAAACCAGGCGCAGGCACAGTCCAGCGGCAGCTTCTGGATGCCGCTGATGGCGGGTTATATGATGGGCCGTTTGATGAGCGGCGGTGCGGGCTACCAGCAGCAGCCGCTGTTTAGCTCCAAAAACCCGAACAGCCCGGCCTACGGGAAATACACCGATGCCACCGGCAAGGGTTACGGTGCTGCAACGCCTGGCCGTACGATGACCGTACCGAAAACCGCAATGGCGCCGAAACCAGCCACCACCAGCACCATTACCCGTGGCGGCTTCGGTGAGTCTGTTGCCAAACAAACCACCATGCAGCGTAGTGCGACCGGCTCCTCAACTCGCTCAATGGGCGGCTGATCATGGAACGAGTCAGTATTGCCGAGCGCCCGGACTGGCGCGAAAAAGCCACCGAATACGGTTTCAACTTTCACACCATGTACGGCGAGCCGTACTGGTGTGAAGATGCTTACTATAAGCTCACGCTTGCTCAGGTCGAAAAGCTTGAAGAAGTGACCGCAGAGCTGCACCAGATGTGCCTGAAGGTGGTTGAGAAAGTCATCGACAGCGATGAGCTGATGACCAAATTCCGCATTCCGAAGCACACCTGGAGCTTTGTTCGTCAGTCCTGGAAAACGAACCAGCCTTCGCTCTACTCTCGCCTCGATCTGGCATGGGATGGCGTGGGTGAACCGAAGCTTTTAGAAAATAACGCAGATACGCCAACCTCCCTGTACGAAGCCGCGTTCTTCCAGTGGATCTGGCTGGAAGATCAGGCGAATGCCGGAAACTTGCCGGAAGGCAGCGATCAGTTCAACAGCCTTCAGGAAAAGCTGATTGAACGTTTCGTCGAACTGCGTGAACAGCACGGTTTCAACCTGTTGCACCTCGCCTGCTGCCGCGATACCGAAGAAGACCGCGGTACGGTTCAGTATTTGCAGGACTGCGCAGCCGAAGCGGAAGTGGCGACGGAATTTCTCTATATCGAAGATATCGGTTTAGGTGAAAAAGGTCAGTTTACGGACATGCAGGATCAGGTGATCAGCAACCTGTTCAAGCTCTATCCGTGGGAATACATGCTGCGGGAAATGTTCTCTACCAAACTGGAAGACGCTGGCGTGCGCTGGCTGGAACCAGCCTGGAAGAGCATTATCTCCAATAAAGCCCTGCTGCCGATGCTGTGGGAGATGTTCCCGAATCACCCGAACCTGCTGCCTGCTTATTTTGCCGAAGATGATTTCCCACCGATGGAGAAATACGTCGTTAAGCCAATCTTCTCTCGTGAAGGGGCAAACGTCTCGATTATCGAAAACGGTAAAACGCTGGAAGCAGTTGAAGGGCCGTACGGTGAAGAAGGGATGATCGTCCAGGCGTTTTATCAACTGCCGAAGTTTGGCGACAGCTATACGCTGATCGGCAGCTGGCTTATTAACGATCAGCCTGCCGGGATTGGCATTCGCGAAGATCGCGCGCTGATTACGCAGGATCTGTCACGTTTCTACCCGCATATTTTCGTCGAGTAAGACTTGCCGGGTGGCGGCTTCACCTTACCCGGCCTACATGTCGAGCGTAGGCCCGGTAAGCGCAGCGTCACCGGGCATGTGTTTACCCCACCTGCACCGACAGCATACTCAAACTCCCCATCTCAATGCCGTCGACCGGGGTTGTAATAACCTCCTGACCGTCCCATGCGCCTAATACATACAGCAATGGCAAGAAGTGTTCCGGCGTCGGGTTAGAGAGCGAACCGCCATCGTGCTCCAGATAGTTCACCAAAGGGTGCCGTTCGACCGGCCCTTGCCAGGCCAGGTTGTCTTTTACATAGTCATTAAAGGCTGTTGCCCAGGGGTACGGCGTATTTTCACCGTGCCAGCGTACCGTACGCAGATTGTGTACCACGTTGCCACTGGCTATCAGCATGATGCCCTCATCACGAAGCGAAGCCAGCTTACGCCCCATCTCCATGTGCCAGGCAGCTGGTTTGGTGCTGTCGATACTCAGTTGTACCATCGGAATATCGGCATTCGGATACATTTTGATCAACACCCCCCATGAGCCATGGTCAAAGCCCCAGGCTTCTTTGTCCAGCGCAACCGGAACAGGGGCAAGCAGATCAACCAGCCGCTGCGCCAGCTCAGGGGAGCCCGGCGCAGGATAATGCGTGTCATACAGCGCCTGCGGAAAGCCGCCAAAATCATGAATCGTTTTTGGCGTTTCCATGGCCGTCACGCCGGTACCCCGGGTAAACCAGTGCGCAGAGACCACCACAATTGCCTTCGGACGCGGTAACGTCTCACCCAACTGACGCCAGGCGCGGGTATAGACGTTATCTTCCAGGACGTTCATTGGGCTGCCATGGCCTAAAAACAGTGCTGGCATACGAGAAGAAGACATGGTGATATCCTTAGAGGAGGTGTCAATGTGATAGGCCTACATTACGCGCATTCAGGTGAAGATGAACGCAGATAACCGTGAAGATCATCATCAGGAAATTTGAATGCCAGATATCGCTTAAGGAGAATGCATGTCAGTACCGTTGATTTTGACCATACTTGCGGGCGCCGCAACCTTTATCGGTGCGTTCCTCGGGGTACTCGGGCAAAAACCCTCTAATCGCCTGCTGGCCTTCTCGCTGGGTTTCGCCGCCGGGATCATGCTGCTTATCTCGCTGATGGAGATGCTGCCCGCCGCGCTTCACACCGAAGGGATGTCGCCTGTTCTGGGCTATGGCATGTTTATCATTGGCCTGCTGGGTTATTTTGCACTCGACCGTATTCTTCCTCACGCGCACCCGCAGGATTTAATGCAAAAAAGCGTTACCCCCATTCCGGGAAATATCAAACGCACGGCCATTCTGCTGACGCTGGGTATCAGCCTGCATAACTTTCCGGAAGGTATCGCCACCTATGTCACGGCCAGCAGCAACCTGGAAATAGGTTTTGGTGTGGCGCTGGCCGTGGCTTTGCACAATATTCCTGAAGGACTTGCCGTTGCCGGGCCCGTTTATGCCGCCACGGGTTCAAAACGTACAGCTGTCTTTTGGGCAGGTATCTCCGGCATGGCTGAAATTCTCGGCGGCGTGCTGGCGTGGCTGATCCTCGGTAGCCTCGTATCCCCGGTTGTAATGGCTGCAATTATGGCTGCCGTGGCCGGGATTATGGTCGCGCTCTCTGTCGATGAGCTGATGCCGCTGGCAAAAGAGATCGATCCCAACAATAACCCAAGCTACGGCGTGCTGTGTGGAATGTCAGTGATGGGGATGAGCCTGGTTCTGCTGCAAACGGCAGGTATTGGCTAAGAATTAATGCCTCCGTTTTTATACGGAGGCTTTATATTATTCAAAAAAACAATCCTATATATTTTACATATAATAACCCACAAAATATAAATCTATTAAAACCCCGAAAAAAGAAGCCTCTTCAGATAGCCTGAAAATATTAATTAAAACCATCTAAAAATATATTTAAGTCACGTTAATCGCGTCTCCCCGCCCCAATACGTATACTTTGCGAGTATTCTGAAATTAATATTCACATTACGAATCAATCTGAAAAAGGATATTTTCATGTATATGGGTAAAAAATTGCTGTTAGCGGCAGCTATGGCTGCCATTGTATCGGGTTCTGCGTTTGCTGATGATCAAGGCTCAGGCAAAATCAAATTCAAAGGCGTGGTTATTGACGCACCATGCAGCATCGCTCCAGACAGCGTTGATAAAGAAGTCGACCTGGGTGAAGTGACTACGGCCGTTATCAACGCCAACAAAAAATCCACGCCGGTTCCGGTCGATATCAATCTGGAAAACTGCCAGCTTGACGATCCGGCAGACGAAACCGACACGCCAATTACTAAAGTGGAAGTGACCTTTACCAGCGCAGCGACAGATGCGACGGATACCAGCCTGATGAGCAACACCTTTGCAAACGGTGCGCAGAACGTGGGCGTCCGTCTGCTGGATAACGCGGAAGGCAACATCACGCTTGGTCAGCCAAACGTGCTTGATCTGCTGGCGGGTTCAACCACCCAGACGCTGCATTTCAAAGCGGTTATGGAAGTCCCAACAGGTAAAACTGCGACGGCAGGCCAGGTTGAAGCCACGGCTAACTACGTCCTGATGTACAAATAATTCCGTTACGTCACGGTATCAGCCGACTGGCAATCCATGCCGGTCGGCACTCTTTATTTATTCGAGTAACAGGATGATGACATACAAAGTACAATGGATAATCATCATTGCGTCCCTGTTAATGACGATAGTTGCCTCTGCCACTGAATTTAATATAAACGCCATCGATAAAGATCAGCGCGGCAGCGTCGATTTATCACGTTTTAAAGATCAAATATCGGTTACGCCGGGAAGCTATTTCGTTACGGTTTCAGTTAATGATATTCCGCTGGCAAATGGCTGGCAGCTTCGCTGGCGAGAAATAAATAACGCAGTTCAGGTCTGTATTCCCCCCGAGCTGGCCGATACATTCGCATTGCAGGATGACGTTCGTCACGCTTTGCCGGAAAAAGAGGGATGCGTTGATTTCGCCACCAGACCAGACATCAAATTTATTTTTGAGCAAGGCAGCCAGACCCTGAAAGTAACGATCCCCCAGGCGTGGCTGCAATACCGTGCGGTTGACTGGATGCCGCCATCCACCTGGGACAACGGCGTGCCAGGCGTACTGCTGGATTACAATCTTTTTGCCAGCCATTATCAGCCCAATAGCAGCGGCAGCAATGACAACGCCAATACCTATGGTACCGCCGGTGCGAACATGGGCGCGTGGCGCCTGCGAAGCGATTACCAGTACACGCGAAGCGATACTGAAGCAGGCTCAGAGCAGGATGGCCGTTTTTCACGCGTGTATATGTTCCGCCCTCTGCCCTCGATCGGTGCGAAACTGACGCTGGGTGAAACGGATTTCCAGTCCTCCATTTTTGACGCCTTCACCTACACCGGCGCATCGCTAATCAGCGATGAACGTATGCTGCCATGGTCGCTTCGCGGCTATGCCCCACAGATTACCGGAATAGCACAAACCAACGCCACCGTGGCCGTAAGCCTTGCCGATCGCGTGATTTACCAGAGTAAAGTGCCACCAGGACCCTTTGTTATTCAGGATCTTAACCAGTCGGTTCAGGGCACGCTGGACGTCAAAGTCACGGAAGAAGACGGACGCGTCAACACCTTCCAGGTCTCGGCTGAATCCGTGCCGTTTTTAACGCGCAAGGGCCAGGTGCGCTATAAGCTCGCGGCGGGTAAAGCGCGCCAGGGCGCCTCCCATGATGTTGAAGATAACGCCTTCATGAGCGGCGAATTTTCCTGGGGCATGCTGTCGCACACCTCTCTGTATGGCGGCACGCTGGCCGATGGCGACCGTTATCGTTCCGTCGCTGCCGGGATCGGCCAGAATATGGCCTGGCTGGGGGCGCTCTCTTTTGACGTCACGCAGGCTACCAGCCAGCTGCCACACCAGCGCAGCCAGACGGGTTACAGCTATCGCATTAACTACAGCAAGCGTTTCGATACCACCAGCAGTCAGCTTACGCTCGCCAGCTACCGCTACTCAGACCCACAGTTTTTGAGCTACGCCCGCTACCTGGATTATGACAACGGTGACCGCCAGTCGGAAAAACAAACCCTGAGCGTGACGGCAAGCCAGTACATTTCAGCGTTATCCCTGAACCTGTACGTCAATATGCTGCGTCAGACATGGTGGAATGATTCACCCTCCACGACCGGCAGCATCACGGCGGGCTACAACTTTGATATAGGTCGCTGGAAGAACCTTGGCGTAACCCTGTCCTGGAGTAAAACGCATTACGAGGAGGAAGACGAAAATGACGATACTCAGTTTTATCTCTCGCTCAGCGTACCGCTCGATCCCGATCATCGACTTAACTATGACCTGCGTAACAGCGACACGCTGAGCCATAACGTGTCGTGGTATGACACGTCGGATCGCAATAATACCTGGGGCGTTTCCGCAGGTACGGAGAGCGGGAAGCCAGATTCCGGCGCGCAGGTCAGCGGGAATTATCAGCATTATTCTGCGTACGGCGATCTCAATCTCTCCGGCAGCTATAAAGCTAACGAATATAACTCCCTCAGCGCGAGCTGGAGCGGTTCCTTCACCTCAACGGCGAAAGGCGCCGCGCTGCACCGGCGCAGTTACGGTAATGAACCCCGCGTAATGGTCAGCACCGACGGGGTAGGCCATATCCCGCTGAACATGTCGCGCGATGAAACTAACCGTTTTGGCATCGGCGTTTTACCGTCATTCTCCAGCTATTCCCCCTCCAGCGTGCAGGTCAATATGAACAACCTTCCGGATGGCGTGGACGTGGACAACCGCGTCGTGACCTCAACCTGGACTGAGGGGGCCATTGGTTATCGTCAGATTGCCACGCGCGCAGGTCAGGACGTAACAGGCGTTTTGCGGATGTCGTCAGGAACACCACCACTCGGGGCGATTGTTCGCCTGGATGAAAGCAATTTACAGGTTGGGATGGTGGCCGATGAAGGCCGCGTCTGGCTCGGCGCCGTTGAGCCAGAACAGCAGTTTCGCGTGACATGGGGCGACAACCAACAGTGTCGCTTCTCGTTACCTTCTCACTTAGAAAACAGTATGCAGTTGATACTGCCGTGCCAGTAAGAAATCATCATGAAATTAACGCCGATTAAAAGCCTGTGCCTGATGCTGATCAGCACAACATTTACCGCCCACGCGGCCATTAACCTGGACCGCACGCGCATTGTTTTTCCAGAAAGCGACAAGGCCAGCAGCCTGAAAGTGGACAACCAGAGCAAGGCGCTGCCTTATCTGGCGCTCTCCTGGATTGAAGATGAAAAGGGGCAAAAAGAAGATGTGCACTTTATGGCGCTTCCCCCCATTCAACGTATCGAAGCGGGCGCCTCGTCGCAGGTAAGAATTGTTAAACAAGCCGCTACCCGCCAGTTGCCAAAAGACAGGGAATCGCTGTTTTATTTCAACCTGCGTGAAGTACCGCCTAAAAGCACCAGCGCCAGCGAGGAGCGCAGCGTGATGCAGGTTGCCATGCAGAGCCGAATTAAGCTCTTCTGGCGTCCGGAAGCGATTCGCAAAAAATCTGGCGAACTGACTGAAATGCGTATGGAAATTACCGCCAACGCGAAAGGGCTCACGGTCCACAACCCTACGCCGTACTACATCACGCTGGCGTGGCTGAGCAAAAATGCCAAAACCATGCTGCCGGGTTTTGACAGTCTGATGATTGCGCCTTTCGCCACGGCAACTGCCTCTACCGGCGATTACCACGGTAGTTATTACAGCATCGGCTACATCGACGATTACGGCGCACTGAAAAAAGTCGACGTACAGTGCACCGGAACGGCGCAATGTAAGCTTAACGAACGGAAAATCGATAAAGATGCGAAAGCTCACTAGTTTCCTGCTTACATTGCTGCTTACAGCGCTGCCTTTGAAAGAAGCGCTGGCGCTCAACTGCTATCTGGGTGGATCTGGCGGCCCCGTCGAGGAGACAAAAACGATCTCCCCTTTTGCCATACCCAGCAACGCTCAGGTTGGCCAAAAAATATGGGAGTCTGATGACATTAAAATTCCGGTGACGTGTGACAATAACGTCACAAGCGGTTTCAAGCCGGAAGATGTTTTTGCCTGGGTAAACCCTTATCCTGCCGCAACCGATCCCTATTATGAACTGGGCGTCACCTATGAAGGCATAGATTACGATGCCACAGGCCAGCCCAACGGCGTGGATACCCGCCAGTGCCTGGACAACGATAACATCACCATTTACACCCCGGATCAAATCCGCCAGATGGGTTGGGAGAATCGCATCTGCTCTGGCAATCCGGATGATATCCACATTACGCGCACGTTCGTCGCCCGTTTTCGACTTTTCGTGAGAATTAAGGCTATGCCGCCACATGGCTATGTCAGCTCGCTCAGCGATTACATCGTTGTGCAGTTTGACGGTAAGGGCGGCGTTAATCAGATGGCCGATGCGAAGAACCTTAAGTATCACATCAACGGACTGCAAAACATTACGGTGCTTGATTGCGGGGCGACGTTTACCATTTACCCTGAGAATCAGGAGATCGACTTTGGCACCTTCAGCGCGCGCGACATCGTGAATCAGCAGACGCGTTTGCGCACGTTTTCAATACGAACCACCAAAGTCCAGGATGCCCAGTGCTCGGATGGATTTAAGATGGACTCGTCGTTTTACACAACCGAAACGCTCAGCGCAGACGACACTGCGGTGCTGATAGGGAATGGGTTAAAACTGCGTATTCTTAACGGAACGGCCCCTTACACCTTCAACCAGTACAAAGAGTACGCCGATTTTACGGGCGATAAGATGAATGTTGAGCAAAACTACACAGCTGAACTTTCACGGGAAGAAGGAAAAGCGATTCAGTCCGGGCCGTTCGAAACCGTGGTACTGTTCAAAATTAACTACCACTAGAAACAAAAAAACCGGGTTTCCCCGGCTTTTTTACATCAGCATGTTCAGCTGGCTCTGCGCTCGTGCGCGCGGCGGTACTCTACCAGATCTTCAATCGTCACCACTGGCATATTGTGCAGACGCGCAAAGGTGATGCACTCCGGCGCACGCGCCATGGTGCCATCATCGTTGGTCAGTTCGCACAGCACGCCTGCGGGTTTGAAGCCAGCCAGCGTCACCAGATCGATGGTCGCTTCGGTATGACCACCACGGGTCAGCACGCCGCCCGGCTGCGCGCGCAGCGGGAAGACGTGACCAGGGCGGTGCAGATCGGAAGGTTTCGCACCATCAGCAATCGCTGCACGCACGGTGGTCAGACGGTCAGCCGCCGACACACCGGTGGTTACGCCATGCGCCGCTTCAATGGTCACAGTGAAGCCAGTACCAAAGGCGCTGGTGTTGTTTTCAACCATCATCGGCAGATCAAGCTGCTGGCGACGGTCTTCGGTGATGCACAGGCATACGATGCCGCTACCGTGACGGATGGTCAGCGCCATCTGCTCAACGGTCATGTTCTCGGCGGCAAAAATCATGTCGCCTTCGTTTTCACGGTTTTCATCGTCAAGCACCATCACACCGCGGCCTTCGCGCAGGGCATCCAGTGCATGTTCAACACGTTGAGTTGAAGTGCCAAAAGAGGAAAGTAGCGTCTGATTCATGGTAAAAAAAACCTCATTAACTTTATGGTTACCAGAATCAGGGCAGTCTTAGGAGCGCCGTACAAGCGGCAAAAAAATAACGTGAGCGGGCTTTGCCCGACTGGATCGTTACTCTCTCCCATCCGGACTCTAACCGTCGGCCCCGGAATTACACCGGATCTGCTGACCTTTGAGAATTCACCCAAAGCGCTCGCGGGCTTTCAGCGTTAAGCTGATTTACCGCCGGTGGGGAATTTCGCCCCGCCCTGAGAATAAGCGAGATAACTATAACGCTATTGATTACCCTGGGCAATGCATAAGCTTCAAACAATTTTGTTTAACCCGCGGCATGACACGCTACAATAGGCACTAACACCTTTTCATCAAGGGAAACGACAATGATTGACCCAAAGAAAATTGAGCAGATCGCGCGTCAGGTTCATGAGTCCATGCCGAAAGGTATTCGTGAGTTTGGTGATGACGTTGAGAAGAAAATCCGCCAGACGTTGCAGGCACAGTTGGTTCGCCTTGATTTAGTCAGCCGCGAAGAGTTTGACGTGCAGACGCAGGTGCTGCTGCGCACCCGCGAGAAGCTGGCGCTGCTGGAACAACGTTTGACCGAGCTGGAAAACCGCAATGCGCCGGAAGAAGTGAAGCCAGCGCCAGCTATTCCACCGGTGGATGACCAGGCATAAGTGCGGCCTGATGCCCTCACCCCAGCCCTCTCCCACAGGGAGAGGGTGAAAAACGAACGGGCCAACAGGCCCGTTTTTTACTGACTGTCTTTCTGGATCTTCTTAATGATGTTGGTGGTTGAACACCCGTCCTCAAAGTTGAGCACCATTACTTCACCACCATTCGCCCAGACCTCTTCGCTACCTGCGATTTGCTCTGGTTTGTAATCACCGCCCTTCACCAGCAGGTCAGGCAAAATTCCGGCAATCAGGCGCTGCGGGGTGTCTTCTTCAAATGAGACCACCCAGTCCACCGCTTCCAGCGCGCCGAGCACTATCATGCGCTGCTCCAGCGGGTTAACCGGACGCGTTTCACCCTTCAGACGTTTGGTTGAGGCATCGCTGTTGACCGCCACAATCAGGCGGTCGCCCAGCTTGCGCGCATTCGCCAGATACGACACGTGGCCCGCATGCAGGATGTCGAACACGCCGTTCGTCATCACCACTTTTTCACCGCGTTTGCGCGCGGCGGCAACGGCCACTTTCAGCTCGTCTTCGGTCATGACGCCAAAGCCGGTATCCGCACGCCCACGCACCGCGTTTTCCAGCTCAATTGGCGAAACGGTGGAGGTCCCGAGTTTACCGACGACCACGCCCGCCGCGGCGTTCGCGAAGTAGCATGCTTCTTCCAGGGAGTTACCCGCCGCCAGCGTCGCCGCCAGCACGCCAATCACCGTATCACCGGCACCGGTCACGTCGTACACTTCCTGCGCCTGGGTTGGCATATGCAGCGGCGCCTTGCCCGGTTGCAGCAGCGTCATGCCCTGCTCGGAACGGGTCACCAGCAGCGCAGACAGCTCGAAATCAGCGATGATTTTCATGCCGCGCTCAACCAGCTCTTCTTCAGTTTTGCACTTGCCCGCCACCGCTTCGAATTCAGAGAGGTTTGGCGTCAGCAGGGTTGCGCCGCGATAGCGCTCAAAATCGGTGCCTTTCGGGTCGATCAGCACCGGTACGCTGGCCTTACGCGCCAGCTGGATCATGGTCTGCACGCTCGCCAGCGCGCCTTTCGCGTAGTCGGACAGCACCAGCGCGCCAATATTGCCCAACGCCTGGTTAATGCGCTCGTGCAGCGGCTCGGGATCAACGCCTTCGAACCCTTCTTCAAAGTCGAGGCGGATTAGCTGCTGGTTACGCGACAGCACGCGAAGCTTGGTGATGGTTGGGTGGGTCGGAACAGAAACGAAGTCACACTTCACATTCACGTCCGCCAGCGACTTGCTCAGCGCACGCGCCGCATCGTCAATGCCGGTCAGGCCAACCAGACGCGAATGTGCGCCCAGAGAGGCTATGTTCATCGCCACGTTTGCCGCGCCACCGGGACGCTCTTCAATGGTGTCGACCTTTACCACCGGTACCGGTGCTTCCGGAGAGATGCGGCTGGTCGGTCCATACCAGTAGCGATCCAGCATCACATCACCGACTACCATAACTCCAGCACGTTCAAACTCTGGCAGTGTTACTTTCATTCCTGACTCCAGAAAGATTCACAATTTGCGCGCGATAATATCACACTTGTTTTGTTACGCACGGTTCCACTAGCCACTTCTGCCAGCTTGTAGTCACCTGCGCGCGTTCGTCGGCGAAACAGTCCAGCGCCACATGGCCCGGCTGTTCCTGTAATGCCAGATGGTGCAACTCATCACGCAGTGTGGTGTAGGCGCGGGTTAAGGCCTGCGCCTCCTGCTCATCCATAATGTCGTTCTGCGCCAGCAGTTCCAGTATGCGCACGTTATCCGACCAGCGGGTCAGCTTCGGTTTATCGTGCGCGTGCAGCAGCACCAGGTACTGAGTGATAAACTCAATATCGGTAATCCCGCCTTCATCGGCTTTGATATCAAAGCGATCGCGATGTTTGTTGCCAAGGTGCGCGCGCATCTTCTCCCGCATTTCCCGCACTTCGGTTTGCAGCGTACTGCCCTCGCGCGGGGTCGTCATGACCGCCTTGCGGATCGCATCGAACTGCGTTTTGAGCTGCGGATCGCCATACACCACGCGGGCGCGCACCAGCGCCTGATGCTCCCACGTCCAGGCTTCGTTCTTCTGATAGTCGGCGAAAGCCTCCGTCGAGGTGACCAGCATGCCTGCCGCGCCGGACGGGCGCAGACGCGCATCCACTTCATACAGAATGCCGGATGAGGTGCGGGTGCTGAACAGGTGCATAATGCGCTGGGCCAGACGCAGGTAGAACTGCCGTCCGTCAATCTCACGTTCGCCGTCGGTCATGACGTCTGCCGGACAGTCGTGGAGGAAAATCAGATCCAGATCGGAGCTGTAGCCCAGTTCCCAGCCGCCCAGCTTGCCGTACCCCACCACCGCAAAACCGCGGCCTTCACGGTCAGCAAGGTGCTTCGGCTGGCCGTAGCGGGCTACCATCTGCACCCACGCCTGATGGACAACCGCGTCGATGATCGCTTCCGCCAGCCAGGTTAAGTGATCGCTCACTTTCATTACCGGCAGGGTACCGGCGATATCTGCCGCCGCCACGCGCAGCATCTGTGCCTGCTTAAACTGACGCAGCGCCTCAAGCTGTTGCTCTTCGTCCTCTTCAGGTACGCGCAGCAGATACTGACGCAGCTCGTCGCGGTAGGCATCCGTCGCCGTCGGCTGATAGAGGGTATTCGGGTCGAGCAGTTCGTCCAGCAGCAGCGGATAACGCGCCAGCTTGTTCGCCACCATCGGCGAGGCGGCGCAGAGGGAAATCAGGTGCTTCAGCGCGCCGGGAAACTCGCTTAACAGCTCAAGGTAAGTGGTACGCGTGACGATCCCGCTCAGCAGCGGCATCATGCGCGACAGCGGCACCGGCGCATCGTCGCGGGAGCAGACATCGCTCAGCAGATGCGGCATCAGATGATCCAGCACCTGACGACCGCGTGGGCCAATAGCGCGTTTGTTCAGTTCGAGGCGGAAATCGGCAATCAGCGCCACCACGCGATGGCGGGCATCGTCGCTTAAGTGCGCCAGCACCGGCGTGGTGTCATCTTCCTGGAGCGCGTCCTGCCACAGTTCGCGCCAGTGCTCGGAGAGCGCATCGTCCTGCGATTCAGTTTCGTCGTCGCCGATCAGATCGTTAAAGATGCGGCGCACGCCCGCCATATGCGCTTCCAGCCGTTGCGTCAGCGCCGCCCAGTCATCCACCCGCATCCCCCAGGCCAGACGCGCCCGGTTCAGCTCATCGCCCGGCAACGTCTGGGTCTGTTCGTCGTTGATACTTTGCAGCAAATTTTCCAGACGACGCAGGAAGAGATAAGAGTCACGCAGCGTTTGCGCGTCGCCTTCCGGCAGCAGATGCAGCTGATCGATAGCGCTTAGCGTCGGCAGCAGCGAGCGGGATTGCAGAGAAGGTTCACGCCCGCCGCGTATCAGCTGGAAGACCTGGACGATAAATTCGATCTCACGAATACCGCCAGCACCGAGCTTGATGTTGTCTTTCAGGCCACGGCGACGCACCTCGCGGGCAATCATCCCTTTCATATTTCGCAGGGACTGGATAACGCTGAAGTCGATGTAGCGGCGGAACACGAACGGGCGCAGCATGGCGCGCAGCTCGTTGGCGTAGGCATCGTCGCTGTCGCCCATGATCCGCGCTTTGACCATCGCGTAACGCTCCCAGTCGCGACCCTGCTCCTGGTAGTAATCTTCCAGCGCGGCAAAGCTCAGCACCAGTGGCCCGCTGTCGCCAAACGGACGCAGGCGCATGTCCACGCGGTAAACAAAACCATCCTGCGTGGGCTGATCCAGCGCCTTAATCAGCCGCTGCCCCAGACGAGTAAAGAACTGGGCATTGTCCAGCTCGCGACGGCCGCCGCGCGTGGAGCCGTTCTCGGGCCAGGCAAAAATCAGATCGATGTCTGAGGAGAAGTTCAGCTCGCAGCCGCCCAGCTTGCCCATCCCCAGGATCAACAGTGGCTGAGGAACCCCTTCCTCGCTGCACGGCGTGCCCCACTCTTTACAGCAGGCGGCGTAGAGCCAGTCCCGCGCGGCGACGATCAGCGTCTGCGCCAGCTCGCTCAACTGCTGCAAGGTGCTCTCTTCACTCACCAGCTCCAGCGCCTGCGCCCAGGCAATGCGTACCATCACCCGGCGGCGGAACTGACGCAGAACGCGCATCAGCGTGGCTTCGTCTGCCACCTCTGCCAGCGCGGTTTGCAGCCAGCCAGCATAATGCCGCCACTCGTCAGCCTGCGGCGGCGCGCTTTCCAGCTCTGCCAGCCAGTCCGGGTTAGCGCTGACGCTCTCCTGCACAAAATCACTGAACGTGAGCACGCTTTTCGCCTGCTCGCTTAACGATGACGCGGGTAACGACTCAGGCAGGCGTTCGCAAACGGTCTGCCAGTGCTGCTGTAACTGCGAAGAAAGCGGCATATCAGGGGTTCCTTGCCAGAATTAACGTTTTCCGCTGTGCAGCCAGTACGGATCCTGCGAAATGGCCTCGTTGCGGAAATGCTCGATCTCAATCTGCTGACGGGTCTCGATGGCATGCTTAAGCCCCTGCCAGTTCTCCAGCCAGGCCTGCGCCTTCACGCCCTCATACGCACCCGACAGCAGCAACATGCTGTCGATGTTACGCGCCAGGCGGGGAAGCTGATCGCCATACTGGTCGCCCAGCGGATGCGCAAAGGTGGTTCTCAGTTCGGCCGCGTGACGGGAGAGGTGGATATCCGCAAAACGTTTGAAGTTTTCCGCAATTTTGGCCTGCCCTTTCGCATCGAGGAAGGTGCGCCAGCCGCGCGTCACCAGAAATTCGGTCAGCGCCAGTTTCGCGCTGGCGTTTTGCGGGCTGTAGATCGCCGTTTGTGCCGACACGTCGGAAAGCATCAGCGTTTCGGTTTGAGTGAGCAAATCACGTAAGTGAGTGCTGGCTTTACGCGGTACAATGCCGCCAAAGAGCGTCAGGGTATGACGTACCAGCCCCATAGCGGCCAGCACCTGTTTTTTGGCATTTTTCACGTTACGCGCCCACAGCTCCTCGTGGAACTGCCACTGAGAGAGTGCCAGCTCCAGCGCCGCTTCCATCCCCTGCTCAACGGAGGCTTTCGGCACAACGCGCAGAATCGGGGTTTCTCGCAGCACGCGCGGCGCATTCCCGGCGGCCAGGTGATAGCCGCGTGCCGCTTTACTCAGGCTGCCCTGACGCAGTCCAGGCTGGTTCACCAGCTTGCGCGCCAGCTTCAGCACATCGCTCGCGTCGCCTTCAAGCAGTTCGAGTTCCAATTCGCAGATCGGCTCCTGCTCTTCACCAGCCTTAATTTCACCCCGATCAAACGCGATCTCAATGCGGCTCTTGCCTTCCGTCACCAGCCATTTCTCGCGCCAGAAATCGGTGCTGAACAGCGGTTGCGCCTCTGCCGACAGCGTTGCGGGCAGCATCCCTTCCGGCCACACTTCCGCCGGAAAACGATCCAGCTCAAGTTCTGGCTTACTGATGTCGATATTGTATTCCGGACGCTGGTGTAAACCGCCCACCACGCGACCGGCGATTTTCATCGTCATCTCGTAGCGCCCGTTCGCACCCCGGATGCGCAGGCCCATATCATGGTTGCGCAGCCAGTTGTCCGGCGTTTCGTAATAGATGTTGAGCAGCTGTACGGGTTCATGGTGCTCGCCGGACAGCGTATTCAGATGCTGGCGGAGCGCGTCAGCGCTGTCTTTTTCGACGATAAACTTTAATTCGATCTCTTGTGCCATAGCCTTGTACTTTTGCGTGCGTCACAGACGCGTCGATGAAGGCGAACTTCCTCGCCATTTGTTTGTCAGTACATAGTATTTTGCGCCAAATTGCCACGCAATGAGCAATTTGACGGGCGTAAAAGTTTAAAGCGGTGGAAATCATGACACAGATGATTCCGATTGATGATGAATCCTTTGCGTAGCGACACTGATACCACTACTATCGTTCCACTTTTTATGAAAATAACGACTGATATGCTTAAATTACGCCTGATTGGACTTACTTTACTCGCTTTTAGCGCCGCAACCGCGGTCCACGCTGAAGAGAAACGTTACGTTTCTGATGAACTGAATACCTGGGTACGCAGCGGCCCTGGAGACAATTATCGCCTCGTGGGTACGGTAAATGCCGGCGAGGAAGTGACCCTGCTGCAAACTAACGCAGACACCAATTACGGTCAGGTTCGTGACAGCTCTGGCCGCACCTCATGGATCCCGCTGAAAGAGCTGAGCACGGTGCCAAGCCTGCGCACCCGCGTGCCGGATCTGGAAAATCAGGTGAAAACCCTGACTGACAAGCTGAACAACATCGACGGCACCTGGAACCAGCGCACCGCAGAGATGCAGCAGAAAGTGGCGCAAAGCGACAGCGTGATCGCCGGTCTGAAAGATGAAAATCAGAAGCTGAAAAATGAGCTGATCGTCGCGCAGAAGAAAGTGAACGCCGCGAATCTACAGCTGGATGACAAACAACGCACCATCATCATGCAGTGGTTTATGTATGGCGGCGGAGTGCTGGGCGTCGGTCTGGTGCTGGGTCTGGTGCTTCCTCACCTTATCCCAAGCCGTAAACGTAAAGACCGCTGGATGAACTAACTCGTCTTCTCTGCCACACTTACGTATCATCTTGCGAAAAGAGAAAACGGGAGTGTTGGCGTGAAGAGTTATCTGGTCGGTGGTGCGGTACGTGATGCGTTATTAGGTCTGCCGGTCAAAGATAAAGACTGGGTCGTGGTCGGTGCCACGCCCGAAGCGATGATTGACGCGGGCTACCAGCAGGTAGGCCGCGATTTTCCTGTGTTCCTCCATCCGAAAAGCCGGGAAGAGTACGCCCTGGCGCGAACCGAACGGAAATCCGGTTCCGGTTATACCGGCTTCACCTGCTATGCCGCGCCGGATGTGACGCTGGAGCAGGACTTACTGCGCCGCGATCTCACCATTAATGCCCTGGCGCAGGACGAAAACGGCCATATTATCGACGTCTACGGCGGCCAGAACGATCTGCGCGACCGTCTTTTACGCCATATTTCCCCCGCCTTTTCTGAAGATCCGTTACGCGTACTGCGCGTGGCGCGTTTTGCCGCCCGTTATGCCCATCTCAGCTTCCGCATCGCCGACGAGACGATGGCGCTGATGACGGCCATGACCGACGCGGGCGAGCTGGAACACCTGACGCCAGAACGCGTCTGGAAAGAGACCGAAAACGCCCTGACTACCCGTAATCCGCAGATCTTTTTCCAGGTTCTGCGCGACTGCGGGGCGCTGAAAGTGCTGTTCCCGGAAATAGATGCGCTGTTTGGCGTGCCCGCCCCGGCGAAATGGCACCCGGAAATTGATACCGGCATTCACACCCTGATGACGCTGAGCATGGCCGCTATGCTCAGTCCTGAAGTGGACGTGCGCTTTTCCACTCTCTGCCATGACCTCGGCAAAGGGTTAACGCCAAAGGAATTGTGGCCACGCCATCACGGGCACGGTCCGGCTGGCGTAAAGCTGGTTGAAGGGCTTTGCCAGCGCCTGCGCGTGCCGAATGACATTCGCGATCTGGCAAAGCTGGTCGCCGAGTTCCACGACCTGATCCACACCTTCCCGATCCTGAAACCCGCCACCATCGTCAGGCTGTTCGATAACATTGACGCCTGGCGCAAGCCGCAGCGCGTGGAGCAAATTGCGCTGACCAGCGAAGCCGACGTGCGCGGCCGCACCGGGTTTGAAGCGTCCGATTATCCGCAAGGCCGTTTGCTGCGTGAGGCGTGGGACGTAGCGAAAGCGGTGCCAACGAAAGAGGTGGTGGAGGCAGGGTTTAAAGGCCCGGAGATCCGCGAAGAGCTGACGAAGCGGCGGATTGATGCGGTTGCGGCGTGGAAGGAAAAACGTTGCCCTCAGCCGAAAGACTGAGGGCGGTCGGTCATCAGAAGAAGACCACGTACACGGCAGCCGCGACGATAAAGCGGTAGATCGCGAACGGAATAAACGAAATACGCTTAATCAGTTGCAGGAAGGTTTTGATGGCGATCAGCGCCACAATGAAGGCGGTGATAAAGCCCACGGCGAACATCGGAATGTCACCCACGGTCAGGAAGCCGATGCTTTTGTAGAGATCCAGCGCGGTGGCGCCCATCATCATCGGCACCGCCAGCAGGAACGAGAACTCAGACGCCGCGTAACGGCTCACGCCCATCAGCATCCCGCCGGAAATGGTTGCCCCTGAACGGGAGAAGCCCGGCCACAGCGCCAGACACTGGAAGCAGCCAATCATAAACGCCTGACGATACGTCATATCGTCCAGACCTTCCGCACGCGGGGTTTTTGGCTTCAGCACTTCGGCGGCAATCAGCAGGAAGCCGCCGACAACCAGCGCGTACATCACGTTAATCGGGTTGAAGAGCGATTTAATGGTGTCGTGGAACACCAGCCCCAGCACCACTGCCGGGATCATCCCGAGCAGAATATGAATCAGCGTCAGACGCCCCTTGCCCTCTCCTTCACGCTGCGGCAAACGCCCGAAGTGGATGCCGATCAGACCAAACAGACGACGCCAGAACATCACAACCACCGCCAGGATAGAGCCCAGCTGAATCACCACCTCAAACGTCTTTGCGGTATCGCCTTCAAAGCCCAACAGATGGCCAACGATAATCATATGGCCCGTACTGGACACCGGCAAAAACTCCGTCAATCCTTCGACCACACCCAGTATTGCCGCCACCAGCAGCGAGTGCATATCGCTCATCTATAAACCCCTAAAAAGATATAAAAAAACGGTTGCCACAACGGCTACCGTGAAACATACAGCTCTAAGACCGATATAACCTAAAATGGTTTAGCTATTATGACGTTAAATCTTTCCTTTCAGATTTGTGCCACGCTCGATAATCACGCCCACGTTGGCGGCGCGCGCCACCGCGCCCGGCTTGCTTAGCTTAATGCGCACCCACGGGGAGTTAAATTTGCTCAGCAGCAGGTCTGCCACCTCTTCCGCCACGCGTTCTACCAGCGCAAATCGTTGTCCTTCCACATGGCCGATGACCGTTTCACTGATGTCGGCGTAGCTCAGACAATCATTCACATCATCGCTTTTCGCTGACTTGCGGTTATCCCAGCCCATTTCGATATCGAACACCAGTTTCTGCTCGATGGTCTGTTCCCAGTCGTAAACACCAATTGTGGTGATTACCGAAAGTTGCTCTATAAATACAATATCCATCACGACCTGCCTGCTTTTTGGCTAAACCGGATACCACTTCCGGCGAATTATGCGTATTATCCACAGATGCTGAGAATACAGATACATTTTCAAAACGGAACAGCGTTATGAGTGCAATCGCGCCTGGAATGATTATCCTCGCCTACCTTTGCGGCTCAATCTCCAGCGCCATTCTGGTCTGCCGCATCGCCGGGTTGCCTGACCCGCGTGAAAGTGGTTCCGGGAATCCGGGGGCGACCAATGTACTACGAATTGGCGGCAAGGGAGCAGCCGTAGCGGTTTTGATTTTTGACGTTCTGAAAGGAATGCTTCCCGTCTGGGGCGCGTATGCGCTCGGCGTCACACCCTTCTGGCTGGGGCTGATAGCCATCGCCGCCTGCGTCGGCCACATCTGGCCTGTTTTCTTTGGTTTTAAAGGCGGTAAAGGCGTGGCCACTGCGTTTGGCGCGATTGCGCCGATCGGCTGGGATCTCACCGGCGTGATGGCGGGCACCTGGCTGCTGACCATCCTGCTGAGCGGTTATTCGTCGCTGGGCGCCATCGTCAGCGCACTGATCGCCCCGTTCTATGTCTGGTGGTTTAAACCGCAGTTTACCTTCCCGGTGTCGATGCTCTCGTGTCTGATCCTGTTGCGCCATCACGACAACATTCAACGCCTGTGGCGTCGTCAGGAAACGAAGATCTGGACGAAGCTCAGACGTAAAAAGAAAGACGCTCAGTAAACCGTTCGTTATGCCTTATAACCAAATGTGATTTTTGTCACCTTCTGCCTGTGGTAACTGTTAGAGACACAACACAACCACACAAAAAGAAAATGGCAGAAATCACAGATTCAACTCCCCTTCCAGCGGCAGCAAACACCCCGGATGGCGACATCAGGTGGGTACGCAGCGCATCGGACGTTTCACGTCTCGTTAATGACGGCTCTCAGGGCCGGGCCAATGCCCGCATCGTGGTCGGTATCGCGCTCGGGGGAATTTTTCTCGATGCCTACGATCTCGGCGCGCTGGCATTCGGCATCAAAGACATCACCCGCGAATTTAACCTGACGCCCGCCGGTACCGGCATGGTGGCTTCAGCCATTACGTTTGGCGCGATTGTCGGGGCGCTGCTCGGCGGCTATCTTACGGATAAAATCGGGCGCTACCGCGTCTTTATGGCCGACATGGTATTCTTTGTCGTTGCCGCTATCGCCTGTGCGCTGGCCCCGAACGAATATGTGCTGGCGGGCGCGCGCTTTGTGATGGGTCTTGGCGTTGGGATCGACCTTCCCGTCGCGATGGCGTTTCTCAGCGAGTTCGCCAGACTGAAAGGCCCGGGGAATAAAGCCTCCAGCGTCGCGATGTGGTGTCCCACCTGGTATGCGGCCATCAGCATCTCTTATCTTCTGGTGCTCTTCTTTTACGCCGTGCTGCCGGAAAGCCACAGCGACTGGCTCTGGCGTCTGATCCTTGGCTTTGGCGCGGTGCCCGCGCTGGTGATTATCGCCATCCGCAGCCGCTATATGAGCGAATCCCCGGTCTGGGCGGCGAATCAGGGCAATCTGAAGGAGGCGGCGTCCATCCTGCGGCAGTCATACAACATTAATGCCCACGTACCGCAGGATGCGCTCGACCAGCCCGCGCCTGTTGTGAACAAGGCAAAATGGTCGAACTACCTGAACCTGTTCCGCGGTATCTATCTGCGGCGTACCACGCTCGCCACGCTGCTGTCGGTCGTCTCCTCGTTCGCCTATAACGCCGTAGCCTTTGGCCTGCCGGTGATCATCTCCAGCTTCTTTGTGCAGTCGATGCTGACGACCATTCTGATCTCGCTGGCGCTTAATCTGCTGTTCGCGTTTGTCGGCGGGCTGCTGGCGGTGCGCTATGTTCCGCGCTTCGGCGCATGGCGGATGTCACTGGCGGGTTATGCGTGCCAGCTGGCGGCGCTGCTCGGCCTGGCGCTGATTGGCCGCCCTGACGGGTCCACGGAAGGCGTGGTCGCCGTCGCGATGCTGGCGCTGTTCCTGTTTGGCCAGGGTTTTGGTCCGGGTGCGCACACCATGACGTTTGCCTCTCTGAGCTACCCGACCTCGCTGCGCGGTGTGGGTGTGGGGCTTAACCAGACGCTGATGCGCAGCAGTTCAACGCTATCACTGTTTCTGTTCCCGCTGCTGGTCGCCTCGCTGGATACCGCCGTGTTCTGGGTGATTGCGCTGGCGCCGTTTATCGGCCTGGCCTCGCTGCTGGCGATCCGCTGGGAGCCGTCGGGGTATGATGTGGATGCAGAGGATTATCGCTAGCCTTTCTTGCCGGGTGGCGCTGCGCTTACCCGGCCTACATTACTGAAACCGGCTCACATGATCCGGTTTTTTTATCCATAAGCGACTCATATGACAGCCTTCATTTCCGCCAGGGCATACTGAAACGTATCCCGATAGTGCGGAAGTGGAAGCACCATGTTAGCAACTCAGGTCACTGATAATTCATACAAAGGCTGGCAGGCCTCGCTTGCCCTCCAGTTTTGTCATACCCCTGAGAAAACCCTCCTCCATTCCGCGCGTCACACCGGGCCACTTACCGTTCAGCGTCCGTTTTATCCCGAAGGGGAAACCTGCCACCTTTACCTGCTGCACCCGCCAGGTGGAATTGTGGGCGGGGATACGCTGGATATTTCCGTGCGGCTCGACGCCAAAAGCCATGCCCTCATCACCATGCCCGGCGCCAGCAAGTTCTATCGCAGCAGCGGCCCGCTGGCCTGCCTCAGTCAGCATTTTTACCTCGACGAAGAGGCCACGCTGGAGTGGCTGCCGCAGGACACCATTATTTTCCCCGGCGCTAACGCCGCGCTGCGTTCCGTCTTTCACCTGCACGCCACCAGCACGCTGCTGGCGTGGGAGCTGTACTGTCTGGGCCGTCCGGTGATAAACGAAACCTTCAGCCAAGGCACGCTGGAGAGCCGCCTTGAGGTGTGGGTGGATGGCGAGCCGCGTCTGATTGAGCGACTGCATCTCAGCGGTGGCGATCTGACGCCCGTCGCGGACCATCCGTGGGTCGGCACGCTGCTGTTCTATCCGGCCCGGGAAGCACATCTCGACACGGTGCGCGAGCGGCTCGCCCCGCTGGAAAACTTTGGCGGGGCGACGCTCACCGACGATCTGCTGTCGGTGCGTTTTCTCTCGCACGACAACCTGATTTGTCAGCGGGTGATGCGCGATATCTGGCAGTCGCTTCGCCCGCTTTTAACCCCCAAAACCGCCTGTTCGCCGCGCATCTGGCAGACATAAGAGAAACGCTATGGAACTGACTCCCAGAGAAAAAGACAAGCTGTTGCTGTTCACCGCCGCGCTGGTTGCCGAACGCCGCCTCGCGCGCGGGGTAAAGCTCAACTATCCGGAATCGGTCGCGCTGATCAGCGCCTTTATTATGGAAGGCGCGCGCGATGGCGAAACCGTCGCCTCGCTGATGGAAGCCGGCCGCCACGTCCTGACGCGCGATCAGGTGATGGAGGGCGTACCGGAGATGATCCCGGATATTCAGGTGGAAGCCACCTTCCCGGACGGATCCAAGCTCGTCACCGTCCACAACCCGATCGTGTAAGGAGCGCGTGATGATCCCAGGTGAATACCGGATCCAGTCCGGCAACATTGCTCTCAACGTCGGGCGCGAAACCCGAAGCGTGATAGTGGAAAACCACGGCGACAGGCCGATCCAGGTGGGATCGCACTATCACTTTTACGAGGTCAACCCGGCGCTGAAGTTCGATCGCGAGGCCACCCGAGGCTACCGGCTGAACATCCCGGCGGGCACCGCTGTGCGCTTCGAGCCCGGCCAGAAGCGGGAAGTGACGCTGGTGCAGGTGACGGGCGCACAGCGCATTTTCGGTTTTCGCGGCGAGATCATGGGCGAGGTGAAACATGGCTGAGATTTCACGCCAGGCGTATGCCGATATGTTCGGCCCCACGACCGGGGATAAAGTGCGGCTGGCCGACAGCGAACTGTGGATCGAAGTAGAAGACGATCTCACGATCTACGGAGAAGAGGTTAAATTCGGCGGCGGAAAAGTGATCCGCGACGGCATGGGACAGGGGCAGATGACCGCCGACGACTGCGTGGATCTGGTGCTCACCAACGCGCTGATCGTCGATCACTGGGGGATCGTGAAAGCGGATATCGGCGTAAAAAATGGGCGGATCTTCGCCGTCGGCAAAGCCGGAAACCCGGACATTCAGCCCGGCGTGACGATCCCGATTGGCGCAGCAACGGAAGTGATCGCCGCCGAAGGCAAGATTGTCACCGCTGGCGGGATCGACACCCATATCCACTGGATCTGTCCGCAGCAAGCGGAAGAGGCGCTGGTCTCTGGCGTCACCACCATGATCGGCGGCGGCACCGGGCCCGCGGCAGGTACAAACGCCACCACCTGCACGCCGGGGCCATGGTATATCGCCCGCATGTTGCAGGCTGCCGATACGCTGCCGGTGAATATTGGCCTGCTGGGCAAAGGGAACAGTTCAAACCCGGACGCGCTGCGCGAGCAGATCGCGGCAGGTGCCATCGGGCTTAAGATCCACGAAGACTGGGGTGCGACGCCTGCGGCCATCAACTGCTCGCTGGAGGTCGCTGAAGAGATGGATATCCAGGTGGCGCTGCACAGCGACACGCTGAACGAGTCCGGTTTTGTCGAAGATACGCTGGCCGCCATCGCCGGGCGCACCATCCACACCTTCCACACCGAAGGGGCGGGCGGCGGCCATGCGCCAGATATCATCACCGCCTGTGCGCACCCGAATATTCTGCCCTCCTCCACCAACCCGACGCTGCCCTACACGGTCAACACCATCGACGAGCACCTGGACATGCTGATGGTTTGCCATCACCTCGACCCGGATATCGCCGAGGACGTGGCGTTTGCCGAATCCCGCATTCGCCGGGAGACCATCGCCGCCGAAGACGTGCTGCACGATATCGGCGCGTTCTCACTCACCTCGTCAGATTCACAGGCAATGGGCCGCGTGGGGGAAGTGATTATCCGCACCTGGCAGGTCGCGCACCGCATGAAGGTTCAGCGCGGCGCGCTGCCGGAAGAGACCGGCGATAACGACAACTTCCGGGTGAAGCGCTATGTCGCCAAATACACCATTAACCCGGCGCTGACCCACGGCATCGCCCATGAAGTGGGCTCGATTGAGGCGGGCAAGCTGGCGGACCTGGTGGTCTGGTCCCCGGCGTTCTTCGGCGTCAAGCCCGCCACCATCGTCAAAGGTGGGATGATCGCCTGCGCACCGATGGGCGATATCAACGCCTCGATCCCCACGCCGCAGCCGGTGCATTACCGCCCGATGTTTGGATCGCTGGGCGCCGCGCGCCACGCCACGCGGCTGACGTTTGTCTCGCAGGCCGCCAGTGCGAACGGCATCCCGCAGCAGCTCAACTTGCAGAGCGCCACGGCGGTGGTGAAAGGCTGCCGGACGGTGAAAAAGGCGGACATGATCCACAACGCTCTGCAACCGAACATCACCGTCGACTCGCAAACCTACGAGGTGCGCGTCGACGGCGAACTGATTACCAGCGAACCGGCTGACGTTCTGCCGATGGCGCAACGCTATTTCCTGTTTTGAGGAGTGATGATGATTTATCTGACCCAACGCCTGGACCACGCACACCCGACTACCGCCAGCGTCACGCTGCCGATTGACGTGCGGGTGAAAAGCCGCGCCCGCGTGGCCCTGAACGACGGTCGCGAAGCCGGGCTGATGCTGCCGCGCGGTTTGCTGCTGCGCGGCGGCGATCTGCTGACCACCGACGACGGCAGCGAGGTGATCGAAGTGATCGCGGCCCCGGAGTCGGTTTCCGTGGTGCGCTGCGCCGATCCGTTCCTGCTCGCCCGCGCCTGTTACCACCTGGGCAACCGTCACGTGCCGCTGCAAATTATGCCCGGCGAGCTGCGCTACCACCACGACCACGTTCTTGACGATATGCTGCGTCAGTTCGGGCTGGAGGTGACCTTCGCCAGCCTGCCGTTTGAACCGGAAGCGGGGGCTTACACCAGCGATGCCCACAGCCATGGCCACTCCCACGCTCATTCACATTAAGGACTCATCATGCGCAAGTATTTACCGCTGTTTCTGCTGGCCTTTTCCGTTCCGGCGCTTGCCCATCCGGGCCACGGGACCGACAGCTTCCAGGCCGGATTTCTCCATCCGCTGACCGGGCTGGATCACCTGCTGATGCTGACGGGGGCTGGCGTGCTGTCCGCCCTGAGCGGCCGCAAGCTGCTGCTGCCGTTAGCAACGCTCGGCATGATGCTTGCTGGCGCCGTTGCGGGCAGCCTGCTCGGCGGTTTTAGCGGCATGGAGATGCTGATTATCGCCTCGCTGGCGGTCTGCGGCGTAATGATGTTTAAGACTGAAAATCGCCTGCTGCTGGCGGTGCCAGCCCTGGCGATGTTCCACGGCTGGGCGCACGGCGTGGAGATGTCCGGCCACAGCTTCTGGCTCTTCACCAGCGGGTTTATGTTAGCCAGCGCCACGGTGCTGTGCGCCAGCTTCGCGGCAGGGCTGCTGCTGCGCCGTCACGACGGCCTGCGTAAAACCTTCGGTGGCGGGCTGATCGTCTCTGCCCTGCTGGCGCTGATGAGCTGATGGAGCACGCCCGCCAGCGGCTGCGCCTGATGCAGCTCTCCAGCAGTAGCCTGCCGGTCGGATCGTTTACCTGGTCGCAGGGGCTGGAGTGGGCCGTTGAGGCCGGGTGGGTCACGGACGCTGAGGCCTTCAGGCGCTGGCAGATCCAGCAGATGGAGCAGAGCTTTTTCTGCGTCGACCTGCCGCTGTTTATACGCCTTTATCGTGCCTGCGAGAAGCAGGACGTCGCGACAGCAAAACGCTGGACGACATACCTGCTCGCCTGCCGGGAAACGCGCGAGCTGCGCGATGAAGAACGCAACCGTGGCGCGGCCTTTACGCGCCTGGTTAAAAGCTGGGAACCCGCCTGCCCGCCAGAATGGTTGCCGCTGTTGACGCAGAGCCAGCTCTGCGGCATGGCGTGGCTCGGCGTGCGCTGGGGCATTAGCACGCGTGAGCTGGCGCTGAGCCTGGGCTACAGCTGGATTGAGAGCGCGGTGATGGCGGGCGTCAAGCTGGTGCCGTTTGGGCAGCAGGCCGCACAACAGCTGATTATCGACCTGAGCGACCATTTTGCCGCCGGGTTTGAACAGGCATTTTTACGTGGCGACGACGCGCTGGGGGCCGCTACGCCGCTGTCCGCCATCGCCTCCGCGCGCCACGAAACCCAATATTCACGACTATTCCGTTCCTGAGGAGTCAATATGGCTGATTACAAACATCCCCTGCGCGTGGGCGTGGGCGGCCCGGTAGGGTCGGGCAAAACCGCCCTGCTGGAAGCGCTCTGCAAGGCGATGCGCGATACCTATCACCTGGCGGTGGTGACTAACGATATCTACACCAAAGAGGATCAGCGCATCCTGACCGAGGCGGGTGCGCTGGAGCCAGAGCGCATCGTGGGCGTGGAAACGGGCGGCTGTCCGCACACCGCCATCCGCGAAGATGCTTCAATGAACCTGGCGGCGGTGGAAGCACTCAGCGAGAAGTTCGGCAATCTGGATCTGATCTTCGTCGAAAGCGGCGGGGATAACCTGAGCGCGACCTTTAGCCCGGAGCTGGCGGACCTCACCATCTACGTCATCGACGTGGCCGAAGGGGAAAAAATCCCGCGCAAGGGCGGGCCGGGGATCACCAAATCCGATTTTCTGGTGATTAACAAAACCGATCTCGCGCCGTACGTCGGCGCCTCGCTGGAGGTGATGGAGCGCGACACCAACCGCATGCGCGGCGAGCGTCCGTGGACCTTTACTAACCTGAAAGCGGGAGACGGTCTGGGAACGATCATTGCGTTTCTGGAAGAGAAAGGGATGCTGCGGGTGTAGTGCGGGTTATTGCCGGGTGGCGGCTTCGCCTGACCCGGCCTACGGTTTTGTAGGCCCGGTAAGCGCAGCGCCACCGGGCAAAAAAACTCACGCCTCCGGCAGCTCCGCCAGCGGCCAGCGCGGACGCACGGACACGCTCAGGTCAGCCGTTGCGCCAGCGTTCAGGCGCACCATCCCGGCGTAGGCGATCATCGCCCCGTTATCGGTACAAAATTCAGGACGCGCGTAGAACACTTCCCCACGACGCTTTTGCATCATCTCTGCAAGCTTCGCGCGCAGCGTACGGTTGGCGCTCACGCCGCCTGCCATCACCAGGCGCTTAAAGCCGGTCTGATCCAGCGCGCGTTTGCACTTGATCATCAGCGTATCCACCACCGCATCTTCGAACGCACGAGCGATGTCGGCACGCGTCTGCTCGCTGTCGTCGTTATTGCGGATGGTGTTCGCCGCGAAGGTTTTCAGACCGGAGAAGCTGAAATCCAGCCCCGGACGATCAGTCATCGGCCGTGGGAAGACAAAGCGCCCTCCCGTGCCCTGTGCGGCCATTTTCGAGAGCATCGGGCCGCCCGGGTAATCCAGCCCCAGCAGCTTGGCGGTTTTGTCGAAGGCTTCACCGGCTGCATCGTCAATTGACTCGCCCAGCAGCTCATACTTGCCAATACCCGTTACGCTGATCAGTTGGGTATGACCACCGGACACCAGCAGCGCCACAAACGGGAACGCTGGCGGATTGTCTTCCAGCATCGGCGCCAGAAGGTGCCCTTCCATATGGTGAACCGGAATGGCCGGAACATCCCACGCGAAGGCCAGTGAACGCCCTACCGTTGCGCCGACTAGCAGCGCGCCGACCAGGCCCGGTCCTGCGGTATAGGCCACGGCATCAATATCTTTTGCACTCAACCCGGCCTCTTTCAGCGCCGCCTGGATCAGGGGAACCGTTTTACGCACGTGGTCACGAGAGGCCAGTTCAGGCACGACGCCGCCGTAGTCAGCGTGCAATTTCACCTGACTATACAGTTGGTTGGCCAGAAGCCCTTTTTCGTCGTCGTAAATCGCGATGCCGGTTTCATCGCAGGATGTTTCAATACCCAGTACACGCATGACTTGTTTTACCTCGTTTCAATACCGCGCAGTGTAGAGCCTGGGCGGATTGTTGTAAAACTTTGTTCGCCCCAGGAAGAAGCCTCGTGTATACTCCTCACCCTTATTAAAGTCCCTTTCAAAATCGCATCGGTGCTTTACAAAGCAGCAGCATTTGCAGTAAAATTCCGCACCATTTTGAAATAAGCTGGCGTTGATGCCAGCGGCAAACCGAATTTATTAAAGGTGAGAGTTACATGCCGGTAATTAAAGTACGTGAAAACGAGCCGTTCGACGTAGCACTGCGTCGCTTCAAACGTTCATGCGAGAAAGCAGGTGTTCTGGCTGAAGTTCGTCGTCGTGAGTTTTATGAAAAACCAACGACCGAACGTAAGCGCGCTAAAGCTTCCGCTGTGAAACGTCACGCGAAGAAACTGGCTCGCGAAAACGCACGCCGTACTCGTCTGTACTAATCTGTTGAGGGCCACAGCCCTCAATTGACAGACAGAGTTGTAGTCGTAAGGCCGTGCTTCCGGAAGGAATGCGCGGCTTGTTTTCGTTTATAAGTCGCTTAAATTTTTGGGGCATATGGCCGGAAGAATCCCACGCGTTTTCATCAATGACCTGCTTGCCAGAACTGACATCGTCGATCTCATCGACGCGCGGGTGAAGCTAAAAAAGCAGGGCAAGAACTACCATGCGTGCTGTCCGTTCCATAACGAAAAAACCCCCTCTTTCACCGTAAACGGTGAAAAGCAGTTCTACCATTGCTTCGGCTGTGGCGCACACGGTAATGCCGTTGATTTTTTGATGAACTACGACAAGCTCGAGTTCGTTGAAACCGTCGAAGAGCTGGCGGCGATGCATAACCTTGAAGTGCCGTATGAAGCGGGCAGTGGGCCAAGTCAGATCGAGCGCCATCAGCGGCAAACGCTGTACCAACTGATGGATGGCCTGAATTCGTTTTACCAACAGTCTCTTAAGCACTCTGCGGCTGAGCCTGCGCGTCAGTATCTGAACAAGCGCGGACTGAGCGACGATGTGATTGCGCGTTTCGCTATTGGTTACGCCCCGCCCGGCTGGGACAACGTGTTAAAGCGTTTTGGCGGCAATAGCGAAGATCGTAAATCCCTCATCGACGCAGGCATGCTGGTCACCAACGACCAGGGACGAAGCTACGACCGCTTCCGTGAACGGGTGATGTTCCCGATCCGCGACAAGCGTGGCCGGGTGATAGGTTTTGGTGGTCGCGTGCTGGGTGATGCCCTGCCGAAATACCTTAACTCCCCGGAAACCGATATTTTCCATAAGGGCCGCCAGCTTTACGGTCTTTATGAGGCACAGCAGGATAATGCGGAACCTCCGCGTCTTCTGGTCGTCGAAGGCTATATGGATGTTGTTGCGCTGGCGCAGTACGACATTAACTATGCCGTTGCGTCGCTGGGAACGTCCACCACGGCGGACCATATCCAGCTGCTGTTCCGCGTCACCAACAACGTGATTTGCTGTTACGACGGTGACCGCGCAGGACGCGACGCCGCCTGGCGAGCGCTGGAAACCGCGTTGCCGTATATGACCGACGGGCGTCAGTTACGCTTTATGTTCCTGCCCGACGGTGAAGACCCGGATACGCTGGTGCGTAAAGAGGGCAAAGCGGCGTTTGAAGCGCGGATGGAGCAGGCTCAGCCGCTCTCCACGTTTCTGTTTAACAGCCTGATGCCGCAGGTTGATTTGAGTACCCCTGACGGGCGCGCGCAGCTCAGCACGCTGGCGCTGCCGTTAATCAGCCAGGTGCCCGGCGAAACGCTGCGCATCTATCTGCGTCAGGAGTTAGGCAACAAGCTCGGCATTCTGGATGACAGCCAGCTTGAACGTTTAATGCCGAAACAGGCTGAAAACGGCACGGTACGCCCCGCGCCTCAGCTAAAACGCACAACCATGCGTATACTGATAGGGTTGCTGGTACAAAACCCCGAACTTGCTCCGCAAGTGCCGTCGCTGGCGGGTTTGAACCACGAAAAATTGCCCGGGCTTGGCTTATTTTCAGAATTGGTCAACACTTGTTTGTCTCAGCCAGGTCTGACCACCGGACAACTTTTAGAGCATTATCGCGGCACAAAAGAGGCCGCTACCCTTGAAAAACTGTCGATGTGGGACGATATAGCAGATAAGGATATCGCAGAAAAAACGTTCACCGACTCACTCAACCATATGTTTGATTCGATGCTTGAGTTGCGCCAGGAAGAGTTGATAGCTCGCGAGCGCACCCATGGCCTAAGCAGCGAAGAACGCCGGGAGCTCTGGATGATTAACCAGGAACTGGCGAAGAAATAAAAAATTTAACGGCTTAAGTGCCGAATATCGATCGGGAAGCCCCCGGCAGCCGCACTGAGAGGCAGCGGCAAAAATATAAGTACGCCCTCGCTTTAAAGGTTGGCAGCCCATCGCCGACACCAATCAAACGAATTAAGTGTGGATACCGTCTTATGGAGCAAAACCCGCAGTCACAGCTGAAACTTCTTGTCCAACGCGGTAAGGAGCAAGGCTATCTGACCTATGCCGAGGTCAATGACCATCTGCCGGAAGATATCGTCGATTCAGATCAGATCGAAGATATCATCCAAATGATCAATGACATGGGCATTCAGGTGATGGAAGAAGCACCGGATGCCGATGATCTGTTGCTGGCTGAAACCTCCAACAACACTGACGAAGATGCGGAAGAAGCTGCTGCACAGGTACTGTCCAGCGTGGAATCTGAAATCGGGCGTACCACTGACCCGGTCCGCATGTACATGCGCGAAATGGGTACCGTTGAACTGTTGACCCGCGAAGGCGAAATTGACATCGCAAAACGCATCGAAGACGGGATCAACCAGGTTCAGTGCTCTGTTGCCGAATACCCGGAAGCGATCACCTATCTGCTGGAGCAGTACGATCGCGTTGAAGCAGAAGAAGCGCGTCTGTCCGATCTGATCACTGGCTTTGTCGACCCGAACGCTGAAGAAGATATGGCGCCAACCGCCACTCACGTCGGTTCTGAGCTGTCTCAGGAAGAGATGGATGACGACGAAGACGAAGATGAAGAAGAAGACGACGACAGCAGCGATGACGACAACAGCATCGACCCTGAACTGGCGCGTGAGAAATTTGCCGAGCTGCGTACCCAGTACGAAGTGACGCGTGACACCATCAAAGCGAAAGGCCGCAGCCATGCCGCCGCTCAGGAAGAGATCCTGAAGCTGTCTGAAGTGTTCAAACAGTTCCGCCTGGTGCCAAAACAGTTCGACTACCTGGTGAACAGCATGCGCGTGATGATGGATCGCGTACGTACCCAGGAACGTATCATCATGAAGCTGTGCGTTGAACAGTGCAAAATGCCGAAGAAGAACTTCATCACCCTCTTCACCGGCAACGAAACCAGCGAAACCTGGTTCAACGCCGCTATCGCGATGAACAAGCCGTGGTCTGAAAAGCTGCACGATGTGAAAGAAGACGTACAGCGCGGCCTGCAAAAACTGCATCAGATTGAAGAAGAGACCGGCCTGACCATCGAGCAGGTGAAAGACATCAACCGTCGTATGTCCATCGGTGAAGCGAAAGCCCGCCGTGCGAAGAAAGAGATGGTTGAAGCGAACTTACGTCTGGTTATCTCTATCGCCAAGAAATACACCAACCGTGGCCTGCAATTCCTGGATCTGATTCAGGAAGGCAACATCGGTCTGATGAAAGCGGTAGATAAGTTTGAATACCGTCGTGGTTACAAGTTCTCCACCTATGCTACCTGGTGGATCCGTCAGGCGATCACCCGCTCTATCGCAGACCAGGCGCGCACCATCCGTATTCCGGTGCATATGATTGAGACCATCAACAAACTCAACCGTATCTCTCGCCAGATGTTGCAGGAGATGGGCCGCGAGCCGACGCCGGAAGAGCTGGCTGAACGCATGCTGATGCCGGAAGACAAGATCCGTAAAGTGCTGAAAATCGCTAAAGAGCCAATCTCCATGGAAACGCCAATCGGTGATGATGAAGATTCGCATCTGGGTGATTTCATCGAGGATACCACCCTCGAGCTGCCGCTGGACTCTGCCACCACCGAGAGCCTGCGTGCCGCTACGCACGACGTGCTGGCTGGCCTGACCGCCCGTGAAGCCAAAGTGCTGCGTATGCGTTTCGGTATCGACATGAACACCGACCACACGCTGGAAGAAGTGGGTAAACAGTTTGACGTGACCCGCGAACGTATCCGTCAGATCGAAGCGAAGGCGCTGCGTAAACTGCGCCATCCGAGCCGCTCTGAAGTGCTGCGTAGCTTCCTGGACGATTAATCGGTCCTGAAATGAAAAAGCTCCCAATCGGGAGCTTTTTTTTGTTTATTCCCTCTCCCTGTGGGAGAGGGTCAGGGTGAGGGCATCAGGCCGCAGAGGAGCTAAAGCCCCCTCACCACAAGCGCCTCATCAAGTTCCCGATACGCCTCCACCAGCTTGTCCAGCGTCGCCCTGTTCAGCCCGCTGGGGTTCGGCAACACCCAAACCTGCGTTACGCCAATGGTAATGTCCTGCTTACCCCACTTCACACCGCGCTGGCTGAACGCCTGCTCGTAGGCCTGCTTGCCGAGGATCGCCAGCGCCGCGGGCTGATAGTCTTCAATTTTCGCGATCAGCTCACGCCCGCCAGCGCGCAGCTCATGCAGATTCACTTCGCTCGCCTGCACCGTGGGTCGCTCGACCAGCATGGTGATGCCACAGCGCGTATCCAGCAGCTGCTGCTCTTCTTCCGGCTTAAGCTGTTTGTCGGTAAATCCGGCCTGGTGGATCACCTTCCAGAAGCGATTTCCCGGATGAGCAAAGTGAAAACCGGTGTGCGCCGATGACTTGCCCGGATTAATACCGCAGAACACCACCCGCAGGCCAGGGGCCAGAATATCGTTGATCATCTCTACTCCTGTCTATGCATCTTAAGATAAGTATAAAGGATTGATTATGCGTTGTTTATAAAAACAGCAGGCAGGTGTGAATGGCTGGATTGCTGAGGGGAGTTACTTTATAATTCACCGCCACGGCCCCTTAGCTCAGTGGTTAGAGCAGGCGACTCATAATCGCTTGGTCGCTGGTTCAAGTCCAGCAGGGGCCACCAAATTTTAGCTTTAGAATCATCCAGTTAAGCCACTCGATTGAGTGGCTTTTTTGTAAGTAATCCACCACACGTAGCCCGGCCTGCCGCTTCCCCTCACAAACCCTAAAAACTAAAGAAATCCCCCATCGCGCCGATCATCATCCGTGTGTATTATTTCCTGTAGCTTTTACAACAACTAACCTTAACTCAAATACTTAAGCGCCAGAGCGAAAGGCATCATGAGCACACCGATCAAACGGCTAGAAATCATTAAAAATGCCATTGAGCTGGAAGATGACGACATCATCCGGAGCCAGTTGAAACGTCTCAAAGAGGAAGCCTTTGACGATGAACTCCTGTCCATCGTCGCGGCGCTTGAGCAGAAAAACTACACCGCAGCCCTTCGCGCTATCACCACCTGGCTGCAAAGCCAGCGCGCCGTTACCCCGTGGCGTGACCCGCAACTGGCGGCCAGCAAGCTGGAGCTAAAAGCCCTGGAAGAGCGTCTGCGCGATCTGATTGATCGTCGTAACGCCCGGGTACAGCAGCTTGACGAATTCAACGATCTCTATTTCTCCCGCCTCGGGCCGTTGATGCAGCAGATCCTCGCCCTGCGTAAAACGCTGGCGGAGCTTAACCTGCGTCGTCAGCAGGCGGAGACGCGTCGCCGGGAAGAGGATTACCGCCGCTGCCAGAGCTATATGGCGCAGGCCGTAGAGGTTCTGACAACGCTCACCCGGCGCTGGCGAGATCTGCCTGCGGATTCCGTTCAGGCGGCAGAGGCGCGTAAGCATCTTCAGCAGCAAAGTAATCTGATTGCCAACCTGCTGGCCGAAGCGATGGAGCTGGAGACCGGTTTAACGCGTGAAGAAGAGCCAGCACGTCAGGCGCGCGATGAGGCCAACGAAGAGTACAAGAAGTATCGCGAACAGCATCATGATGCCGAAGTGCGCCTGCGTAAAGGCAAGGATCTCTCTGAAGAGGATCGGAACGAGCTGAAGCGGCTCTGGCGTCAGGCGAGCAAGTTATGCCACCCGGATCTGGTTGCCGATGATTTAAAAGAAGAAGCCAACAGGATGATGGTGCAACTCAACCAGGCCAAACAGCGCGGCGACGTGAAGGCCATTCGCTTGCTGGTCGCCCGTCTGCAACAAGGGTTTGAACCGATGATGGCGAGCGACAGGCTGAACGACCTGGAACGTATTCGTAAAAAGATGGCGCAGGTGCGTGAGCAAATCGACACCCTGGTGAACGAGCTGGCAGAGCTGGAGAAAGAAGAGTCCTGGCTGCTCGTCTCGTCGCTCAGCAATATGGAAGCCTACTTTGCCCAGCAGGAGAAAGCGCTGAAAGAGGTATGCGCCTCGCTCGAACATCAGGTGAGCGAAGCGCAGCTGGATCCCGCTGCCTGATTATTTGGCGTGCCAGTACGCGCTGGCACGCACCAGCTGTGGGTCAATTGCGTCGGTTTCAAACTGACGGCTCAGGCGTTTCACCCCCTTCCCCTCCCCGGTCAGCCAGATAAAGTAATCCTCTTCCGGCACGGCCAGCGCTGCAAGATGGTCGGCTACCGCCTGCTCGTTGTGGCCAATAACCCAGGTGATGTTGAACCCGCTTAGGTGCGCCAGATAGTCCTGGTACGTCGCATCGCCCACGGTGACGATGGCGTGGATCGCCGGGCGAACAGGCAGTTTTGCGATGCTTTCTAAACGGCGACGCAGCGCGGGCATGCCCGACTCGTCGCACACGTACAGCTGCCAGGCGTAATCTTCCGGCACCACCAGCGAACCGCGCGGACCACCGATGGTCAGCTTGTCGCCCACCTTCGCCTCTACCGCCCAGTTGCTGGCAATGCCACCATCATGAACGAAGAAATCGAGCGCCAGCTCATGTTTTTCGTCATCGTACAGCGGGGTATAGTCACGCGCCTGCGGACGCACGCCGTCGCCCCAGTCGATGCCTTCATCAGTCACCACAGGCGGCACGAAAGTGGTGCCCGGTGCCGGGAAAAAGACTTTGGTATGGTCGTCAAAGCCGCGAGAGCTAAAGCCCTCCAGCGCCTCGCCGCCTAGCACAATGCGCTGAAATCCTGCACTGACTCGCTCAGTGCGCATCACGTTCAGCTCACGAAAACGCAGGTCATTGCGGACACGTTGAGGGTAACGGGTAGATGCCATGTTGATGCCCTTCTCAGGTGAATACGATATATCGGAATGAATTTTTAATGATAATGATTGCTATTAACTCAGAAATCAAGATTTTTTAGATTGCATCTGAATATATCTTAGATATAGTTTAGATATATCAAATTGAGGAAGAAACATGCGACACGAACACGACGGCGGCGGACGCCGGCCACGATTTTTTGGTCATGGCGATCTGCGGCTGGTGATCCTGGATATCCTGACCCGCAACGCGAGCCATGGTTATGAGCTGATCAAAGAGATCGAGAACCTGACGCAGGGACATTACACGCCAAGCCCTGGCGTGATCTATCCGACTCTGGATTACTTGCAGGATCAGTCGCTTATCATCATTACCGAAGAAGAGAACGGCCGTAAGCGGATTGCGATTAACGCCGCCGGAGAACAGTGGCTGGAAGATAACCGGGAACAGCTGGAGCAGATCCAGACGCGTATCAAGGCGCGCTCCGTCGGTTTCCAGCTGCGCAAAAACCCGCAGATGAAGCGGGCGCTGGATAACTTCAAAGCGGTTCTGGATCTGAAGGTTAATCAGGGAGAGCTCAGCGACGCGCAGTTAAAACAGATTATCGGCGTGATTGACCGCGCGGCACTGGAGATCTCCCAGCTGGATTAAGCCAGCACGCCGTCGCTCACGCGGAACACGCGGACCAGCTCTTTCAGGTGCATCGCCTGTTCGTTAAGGGATGCCGCCGCCGCAACGGACTCCTCCACCAGCGCGGAGTTCTGCTGGGTGGTGGCGTCTATCAGGCCAATCGCGCTGTTGATCTGCGAGATGCCTTCCGTCTGTTCGTGGCTGGCCTGGCGAATCTCACGCAGGATAACGTCCATCTCCTCTACGTTGCCGACCATGCCGTTGATAAGCCCGCTGGCCTTCTCCACAAGGTTCATGCCGTCCTGCGTCTGGCTTGTGGAGCTTTCAATCAGCTGGCGGATCTCACTTGCGGATGTTGCACTTTTCTGCGCGAGCTGACGTACCTCACCCGCCACCACCGCAAAGCCGCGACCATGCTCACCCGCGCGCGCCGCTTCGACCGCCGCGTTCAGCGCCAGAATATTAGTCTGGAAGGCAATGGCGTCGATCAGGTCGATAATGTCGGACATCCTGTTCGATGTTTCGTTGATCAGGCGCATCTTGCTGGTGACCTGCTTCATCATCTCGCCGTTGTTTTTGACCACGGCAGCCGCATCGGCAGACAGGTTCGTCGCTTCTCCGGTGTGGGACGCGGTATTCTTCACCGTGGCGGTAATCTGCTCCATCGACGCAGCCGTCTGTTCAACGGAACTGGCCTGCTCTTCCGTGCGGGCAGCCAGATCCTGGTTGCCCGCGACAATCTGCGCGGCGGCGCTGGAGATGTTTTCCGATCCGGTTTGCACCTGCTGCACAATCTCCAGCAGGCGCGTTTTCATCTCCATCAGTGCGGTGAGTAGCAGTCCGGTTTCATCTTTACCGTGCGAGGTAATGCTGCCGGTGAGATCGCCATCGGCAATGGCCTCCGCAAAATTCACCGCGTCGTTCAGCGGGCGGGTAATGGATCGCACAATGAACCAGCCAGTCAGGCTGGCTGCCGCGACGCTAAAAAGCGTAATCAGGATCAGCAGGAGACGATTGGTGCGGAAATCACCTTCCACCTGCTCGCCCGCACTCTGCATTTCATGGTCCTGGATCGCAATCAACGCCTGCACTTTCGCTTTATAGGACTGTTGCAGGTTCAGGGTGTTGGTCATCATTTCGTTTATCGCGCCCGCACGGTCGTTATTCTGCACGGCCTGCAAAATGCGGTAGCGCGAGTCAAGATATTGCTGGCGCACGCCGTGGATATCGGCCAGCACCTGTTGGGATTTTTTATCCTTGAGAGCGTTGTCCAGCTCGCTCAGGATTGCGGCGATGCGCTCGCTGATCGCCTTCAGACGCTGCTCTGATTGCGCCGTGTACGTCCCCTGTTCGTCCAGCAGCATGAGCTGCTGCGTGCTGATAAATTCCTGGAAGTTGTCGATTAACTGGTTCGCTTTTACCGTCGTTGGATAATCGCTGGTAAGGATGGTTTGCATTCCATTGTTTGCCCGATTCAGGCTCATCAGAGACAAGCTTGCGCTGACGACCATCAGGACAATAAATAATCCAAACGCCAGAAATAATTTCGTGCCGATCTTTACGTCATGTATGAACATATTTACCCCATCGATGTGATTATTTCTCAGACGATCGCTGTTATCGACAGAAAAATCTCTAACTTTATGACTTTGATCGTTTTTTTATTTATCACTTTCAATAAATCCGGGGCGTAGCAATTAAAAATCGGGTGCTTTTTTTAGTTAATTAATATTTCATTAACAACATAACGTATTCTGAAAAACAAAAAAGCCGTTTACCCCGGAGGAATAAACGGCTTTATCGAAGCATGCATTTCTTAATGCAGCACGGTAACCGCATCTTCAAGACGTCCGGCCCGGTGCTTAACCATCGCGGAAATCTGTGCGCTCTCTTCGACCAGGTCCGCATTTTTCTGCGTAATGCTGTCCAGCTCCGCCACGGCACGCGTCAGCTCGGTCAATCCCGTGGCCTGCTCGGCGGTGGAATGGCTGATCTGCGCGATAAGCTGCGTGACATTTTTCACCTGCTCGACAATATCATCCATCGTACGACCCGCAGCGTGTACTTGGCTGGCGCCGGACTGCACTTTGCTGGCGCTGGCGTCGATCAGCTTGCGAATATCGTTCGCCGCATTCGCGCTGCGGCTGGCAAGATGGCGCACTTCGCCTGCCACCACCGCAAAGCCTTTCCCCTGCTCGCCCGCGCGGGCCGCCTCGACCGCGGCGTTCAGTGCCAGAATATTGGTCTGGAAGGCGATATCGTTGATAAGCGACGTAATAGAGCCAATGCGCTGGGTACTGTCGGCAATGTCATCCATGGTTTTCACCACGGTCTGCATCACGGTGCCTCCCTGCGTGGCCGCGCTGCTGGCGGCCATCGACAGCTTGTCTACTTCGGCTGCGGTCTCAGAGTTGCTCTGCACCGATGACGCCATCTGGTTCATTGTGGCCACGGTCTGCTGCACGTTCGCCACGGTCTGGCGCGTGCGGTCGTTGAGATCTTCATTGCCCTGCGCCAGCCTGTCGCTACCGTCACGCACGCTCACGACCTGGCTGGACACGTCGTTGATCAGCCAGCGGCACATCAGCCCCAGCTGTCCGACGGCCCGCAGCGTCAGGCCCAGCTCGTCGCTGCGGTTGAGATGCTGAACGCTGTTACGCTCTCCGGTGGCGACCTTCAGCGCCTGGCGCGCCACGTTTTCAACCGGGCGGACGATTTGCTGTTCAAACACCAGGGTGCCAAGCAGCATCACCGCAGCCGCCGCTGCAAGCGACGTCCAGCCCGCAGCACTGGCAACCTGCGTTGCGGCCATCACCGCAAAAAGTACCGCCATTACGCCACGCACGCGCCAGCGCAGCGGCATCGCCGGTAATTTACCGAGCCAGCCTTTGCGCACCACCAGCCCTTTATGAATGCGCTTTTTGCAGCGCCCCTCGTTGAGCGCCTTATAAAGCGGCTCCACTGCGGCGACCTCGTCCTCGGTGGCGCGGGTACGAATGGACATATAGCCCGTCATCTGGCCGTTACGCACCATCGGTACCGCATTGGCGCGTACCCAATAGTGATCGCCATTTTTACGTCGGTTTTTGACAATCCCGCTCCAGGGTTCGCCCTTTTGCAGCGTGTACCACATGTCGGCAAAAGCCGCTTTCGGCATATCCGGATGGCGCACAATGTTGTGCGGTTGCCCGAGCAGCTCCTGGAGCGTAAAGCCGCTCACTTGCACAAAGGTGTCGTTAGTGTGGGTCATGTAGCTGTGGAGGTCGGTGGTCGACATAAGCGTGGTGTCATCGTCCAGCGGATATTCATTCTGGGTGACATAGTCAGGAGAGGACATAGTGAGCATCCCTTGCAGGTTATTTGAATGTTAATTTTGTGGCTTATGTTTTTTCGGCGATAAAAAATTTATCTTTAGTTGTTAAATATGATTGAGATCGCAAATCTCGGTTAAACCGCACTTTTCGTACGTTTTTCTAATTAATTGATTTAAAATACTTTCGAGACGAAACTACCTACAAAGCATGATCCCCCGGCGCACACTTAAGGCGCATTTCCTGCCCTGGGGTAGTGCAATTGACGACACCCCATCCCCGGCTCGTTATCCCTTATCCCGTGCGGCGCGCAATGGCATGATTAAATATTGTGCAAATTTGATTTCGCCTGGCGTTTATCCCGATTTTTGTTAAGGCATCTGAGGTGGCGTAATCCCTGCAATAATTAACTCAGTATCATGTGATACGCGATCCCCGGGAGCATATTTTGAACAGGTTACCTTCCAGCGCCTCGGCTCTTGCCTGTACCGCGCACGCACTGAATCTCATTGAAAAGCGAACGCTTGATCATGAGGAGATGAAACAACTTAACCGTGAGGTCATTGATTACTTTAAAGAGCATGTGAATCCTGGTTTTCTGGAGTATCGCAAATCTGTTACCGCCGGCGGGGATTACGGAGCCGTAGAGTGGCAAGCGGGCAGTCTGAATACGCTTGTCGACACCCAGGGACAGGAGTTTATCGATTGCCTGGGTGGTTTTGGTATTTTCAACGTGGGGCACCGTAATCCAGTTGTGGTTTCCGCCGTACAGAATCAACTTGCGAAACAACCTCTCCATAGCCAGGAACTGCTCGATCCGCTTCGCGCCATGCTCGCGAAAACGCTGGCAGCCTTAACGCCCGGCAAACTGAAATACAGCTTCTTCAGCAACAGCGGCACCGAATCGGTCGAAGCGGCGATTAAACTCGCCAAAGCGTACCAGTCGCCACGCGGGAAATTTACCTTTATCGCCACCAGCGGCGCGTTCCACGGGAAATCCCTGGGCGCGCTGTCGGCGACCGCTAAATCCACTTTCCGTAAACCGTTTATGCCGCTGCTGCCGGGCTTCCGCCACGTACCGTTCGGCGACATCAACGCCATGCGCACCATGCTCGGCGAATGCCGTAAAACCGGCGACGACGTGGCGGCGGTGATCCTGGAGCCGATTCAGGGTGAAGGCGGCGTGATCCTCCCGCCGCAGGGCTATCTGCCCGCCGTGCGTCAGCTGTGCGATGAGTTTGGCGCGCTGCTGATCCTCGACGAAGTGCAGACCGGGATGGGGCGCACCGGCAAGATGTTCGCCTGTGAGCATGAGAACGTTCAGCCGGATATTCTGTGCCTGGCAAAAGCGCTCGGCGGCGGCGTGATGCCGATTGGCGCAACGGTCGCCACTGAAGAGGTGTTCTCGGTGCTGTTCGACAATCCATTCCTGCATACCACCACCTTTGGCGGTAACCCGCTGGCCTGCGCGGCCGCGCTGGCGACCATCAACGTGCTGCTGGAGCAAAACCTGCCTGCGCAGGCGGAGCAGAAAGGCGACATGCTGCTGGACGGCTTCCGCCAGCTGGGCCGGGAATACCCGGATCTGGTACAGGATGCGCGCGGGAAAGGGATGCTGATGGCGATTGAGTTCGTTGATAACGAAACCGGTTATAGCTTCGCAAGCGAGATGTTCCGCCAGCGGGTACTGGTGGCGGGAACGCTTAACAACTCGAAAACCATCCGCATTGAACCACCGTTGACGCTCACCATTGAGCAGTGTGAGCAGGTGCTGAAGGCGGCGCGTAAGGCGCTGGCGGCGCTGCGGGTGAGTGTGGAAGAGGCGTAAAAAAAGCCGGGTGGCGCTACGCTTTCCCGGCCTACAACATACTGCATATGCAAGCCCGGTAAGCGTAGCGCCACCGGGCTGCTTTTTATCGGTGAAACTCTGCCACCGTCATGGTGAAGCGAAGCACGGTATCGCTTTCATTGGCATAGCCGTGCGCCGCTTCCGTTTTCGCCACCGCCGACGCCCCGGCAGCTACCTGCGTTACCGTCTCGTCCACCGTCAGGGTTAACATGCCTTCGTTCACGTGCAGCAGCTCAAACGTTCCCGCCGGATGTCCCGGAGAGGTGAACGTTTCTCCCGGATGCATCTCCCACTGCCACAGCTCAATCATATCCGGGCCTGCGGTGCCTGCCAGCAATCTGGCGTAACCGCCCTGTGCGCCCTGCCACAGAACCGGGATCGCCTCTTCCTGAATAATGTGTATCTGCGGCTCGCTGGAGACGTTAACGATATCTGCCACCGAGACGCCAAGCGCGGCGGCCAGTTTACACAGAATGGCAATGCTGGGGTTGGCAGCCCCTTTTTCGATCTCTACCAGCATGCCTTTGCTGACGCTGGCGCGGCGAGAAAGCTCGTCCAGCGACAGTTTTTTCTCTTTCCGCCAGCTGCGGATACGGTTCGCGACGGCCAGGCTTACCTGGGCAACATCGGCACCCGCATCGGTCATTATATTGACTTTATCAGTCATTGGTCACTACCATGGTATAAAACAGTCAATACAGGATTATTTATGTCTCTTGTAACACCGTCAATAGATTCGCGACTTGTCGGGATCGCGCCCGGCTTTCGGGCGCTGAGCATTCTGGTTGAAGCTGCCCCGATTACCCAACCGGAGGTTGCGCCCGCTGCGCTGGCGCAGGCCTGCCAGCAGATGCTCAATGATGATGTGCCCTGGGCAGAAAATCATCTCGCCGCCTGGGATGAGGTGTTTAAAGCCTTTGGTGCAAAACCCAAACGTACGCCCTGCTCGGCCTCGGCCCTGCGCAAGCGCGTGATGAGAGACGGTTCGCTGCCGCAGCTCGACCCGGTGGTGGATATCTATAATGCCATCAGTATCCGCTACGCTATTCCGGTAGGGGGAGAAAATCTGGCGGCTTACTCGGGAGCGCCGCGCCTGACGCTGGCCGACGGCAGCGAGCCGTTTGATACCGTCAAAGAGGGTGAGCCGGTAGTCGAAAATCCGGAGCCAGGCGAAGTTATCTGGCGTGACGATCTTGGCATCACCTGCCGCCGCTGGAACTGGCGACAGGGGATACGCACGCGTCTGGACAGCCAGGCGCAGTCCATGTGGTTTATTCTCGAAAGCCTGCCGTCGATGCCGCTGGCGGCATTACAGGAAGCTGGCGATGAGCTGGTGAGCAATCTGCAAAAGCTGATGCCGGGCGCGACGGCGCGTATTCAGTTGCTGGAGCTGGCGTGAACAACGCCGGGTGGCGCTGCGCTTACCCGGCCTACAAAATCAACACCCCCCGTACCCGTAGGCCCGGTAAGCGCAGCGCCACCAGGCAAAACCGCTACTCCGGCAACAATCCGACAAAGCTGCGTTTTTTGCGCGGCTCCGACATCAGCTCCTCCAGCTTATCCACGCACGCGAGATAGTGCGGGGTTTGCTTATGCGCCAGCACCGCCTCTTCGTCTTTATAGGCTTCGTAGATAAAGAACCGGGTTTTCACCCGCGGGTCCTGCAATACGTCGAAGCGCAGGTTGCCCGGCTCCTTGATCGCCCCCTCGTGGTTGGCGCGAAATACCTCCAGAAACTCGTCCACCCGCTCGGGCTTGATGTTGATCTCCACCAGCGTCACGTTCATTTTGCTTCTCCCTGTTTCTCTTCCTGCCAGAACTGGAACGCATCGCGGGCATTCCAGTTCTCGTGAACCACTTTCTTCACCGCCTTCAGCATGGCGAGCGGCGCGCTGGACTGGAAGATATTCCGCCCCATGTCCACGCCGGACGCGCCCTGGTCAATCGCCCGCCAGCACATCTCCAGCGCCTCGTGCTCCGGCAGCTTTTTGCCCCCCGCGATAACGATCGGCACCGGGCAGCTGGCGGTCACTTTTTCAAAGCCCTCGTCCACGTAATAGGTTTTGACGAACTGCGCCCCCATTTCGGCGGCGATGCGGCTTGCCAGCGAAAAATACCGAGCGTCACGCGCCATCTCTTTCCCCACGCCCGTCACCGCCAGCGTCGGCATGCCGTAGCGCGCCCCTGCATCGACCAGCTTGATGATATTGTTGATCGACTGATGCTCAAACTCGCTTCCGATGTACACCTGCGCCGCCACCGCGCAGACGTTCAGGCGCAGCGCGTCTTCCATCGCCACCGCCACGCACTCGTTAGACAGCTCGCCCAGAATCGTGTTACCGCCGGAGGCGCGCAGCACCACCGGTTTGTTCGTCGCGGCAGGTACCTGGCTCCTGAGGATGCCGCGGGTGCACATCAGCACGTCGGTTTCGCCAAACAGCGGCGCGATGGTGAGATCGATACGCTCAAGGCCGGTGGTCGGTCCCTGAAAGTAACCGTGGTCAAAGGCCAGCATCACCGTGCGGTTGCTCTGCGGGTTGAAAATGCGCGAAAGCCTCGACTGCATACCCCAGTCCAGCGAGCCGCAGCCCTTCAGGGTGTACGGCACATTCTGCTGCGGCGTACCGATGCCAAAATCCTTGCCGTCTTTGATGTCGTCTAAATCAGCCATTTGCTCCCCCGTCAGAAATCGTATTTGCTGATGTTCTCTTTGGTGAACACCACGCGCTCCGGCAGCAGCACGATGCCGTTGCCCTTCGCCTCATACTGGTAGCCCTGCACGCTGTTCGGCTCGACCTTCAGCGTCCCGATATTTTTCACGTCTACGCTGTCGCCGACGTTAAGATCGCCTTTTTTCAGCAAACGATCGGCGACATTGACCGCAATTTTGCCCTGTTGCACCACATCCCACAGGCCGAAGGCTTTCACCGTGCCGCGCTCAACGTACGGGCGCATCACATTCGGCGTGCTGAAGCCGACAATCGCCACCCCTTCCCGTTTCAGGTTTTCTGCCGCCTGTGCCGCGGCTGGCAGGGCGTTGGCGTCCGGGGCGATGATCGCATCCAGATCCGGATAAGCCTTTAAGATCCCTTCGGCGGTTTGCAACGATTTGGTGGCGTCGTTATAGCCAAACTGGGTGGTGACGACCTGCCACTGAGGATGATCTTTCTCGATTTTGGCCTTCGCCTCTTTCACCCACTGGTTCTGGTCGGTGACGGTCGGGCTGGAGTAGAAGAACGCCACTTTCGCGTTCGGTTTGGTGACCTGCTTGCCCGCCATCTCCACCAGCAGGCCGCCCAGCTGTTCCGGCGTCCCCTGATTGATGTAGATGCTGCGGCACTCCGGTTTGGTGTCGGAATCCCAGGTCAGGACCTTGACGCCGCGCTGCATCGCGCGCTTCAGCGCCGGGCAGAGACCGTCCGGTGACACGGCAGAGACGATGATGGCGTTATAGCCCTGGTTGACGAAGTTATTGATGAGCTGCACCTGACCGGAGACGCTCGGCTCGGTCGGGCCGTCGTAGGTCACGTCCACGCCAAGATCTTTCCCCGCCTCTTTCGCGCCGTTGCCGCCGCTGGTGAAGAATCCCACGCCTACCAGTTTCGGGATAAAGGCAATGCGGTCCGCCGCCTGCGCCGAAGCGAAGCTGAGGGCCATTGCCAGGACGAGCAGTTTTGTTTTCATCTTACGCTCCGGATAGTTTTCTGAAGAGAGATCGCACCCATTCGCGGTGCAGACTCAGCGAACGCCCCATTACCACCACAACCAGTAGCGCCCCCGACAGCGCGCTCGACACCTGGTTGGGGATGCCGACCATCTGTAATCCCTGCTGGAGATACCCCACCAGCAGCGCCGCCAGCGCCGTACCGACAACAGAACCTGACCCGCCGTAGATATTTGCCCCGCCGAGTACGGCGGCGGTGAGCGCGGGCATCAGCAAATCGCGCCCCAGATCCGAACGCGCAGAGCCGAAATAGGAGACCATCACCAGCGCGGCCACCGCCGACGCCACGCCGACCAGACCGTACAGCGCGTAGGGCATGCCGTTCACCGACAGCGCCGCATAGCGCGCCGCGCGCGGATTCTGGCCGATTAAAAACAGATGGCGGCCAAAGCGCCCGCGATGGGTAATCAGCCAGAAGAAGGCGGTAATCACCGCGAACAGCACCAGCGGGATCGGCAGCCCCAGCATCGTGAGGTTAGCGAAGGCGGTAAAGCTGTCCGGGAAGCCGCCGATGCCCTCGTAGCCCGTCGCCCCCGCCATGCCGGAGAGCAGCAGCGCGCCGCCGCCGTAGAGGTAGAGCGTGCCGAGGGTAATGACTAAAGGGCTAATGCCGGTGTAGTGGATCAGCGCCGCATTCACCAGCCCACACAGCAGGCCAAGCAGCAGCGTCAGCGGAACGGCGATCGTCATGGGCCACCCCGCCTGCATCATCACCCCCAGCGCGATGGCGCACAGGCCGATGGTTGAGCCGAGGGAGATGTCGATCCCGCCGCTGATAATTACAAGCGTAAGCGGCAGCGCCACGATGCCAATGCAGATAAAGTCGCTGGTGCTGAACAGCAGCATGTTGATATCAAGCATGCGCGGGTTGATGGCGCCGAAGAGCAGGATCTCCAGCACCAGTAAAATCAGCAGCGCGCTTTCCCAGTTAAGCCTCATTTACGCCACCTCTTTTTTGCGTTTGGGAAACGGGGTAACGTGCTTTCCCCCTTTGTTACCGGGCTGGAAACGGCTGTATTTCAGCGCCCGCTGATGCCGCGCCAGTGCCTGACGCAGACGCCCGTCGAGCACCAGCACGCCCAGCAGCACCAGCCCGGCGATAAAGTCGTTCCACCACGCCGGGAGCCTGAACAGCACCAGCACGGTATCGATTTGGGTGAGGAAGAACGCGCCGAGGAACGCACCGACCAGCGTGCCGGTGCCGCCCAGCAGCGAGATGCCCCCCAGCACGCAGGCAGCGATGGCTTTCATCTCCAGCCCGCTGCCGGTCTGGTTGGGCACGAAGCCTATCTGCGCGGCAAAGACGATCCCGGCGCAGGCCGCCAGCAGGCCGTTCAGGGTAAAGGCGATCATGCGGGTGCGGTTCACCGCCACGCCCAGCTGGCGCGCGGCGGTGAGGTTATCCCCCACGGCGTAAAAATTACGTCCAAAGGCGGTGCGCGACAGCGTCCACGCGCCGGTGGCCGCGATAATCAACACCAGCATGCCGAGCGGCGAAATGCCGACGTCGGCAGGCTCAGAGAGGGATTTCAGCCCCGGCGGCAGCCCTTCTATCCACTTCCCGCCGGTCCAGAGCAGCATCGCCCCGCGATAAAGCCCCAGCGTGCCGAGGGTGGCGACAATCGCCGGAATGCGCAGGCCCACCACCAGAAAACCGTTGAACGCCCCGGCCAGCGCGCCGATCGACAGCGTGAAGAGAATGGAAACGGGCAGGCTGTAGCCGCTGTTAAGCGCCACGCCGACGGCAATGGCGGACAACCCGACCGTGGAGCCGACGGAGACGTCAATATTGCGGGTCAGCATCACCAGCGCCGCGCCGATAGCCAGCAGGATCAGGATCTGCGAGCTGGCGAAGATCATCCCCAGCGTCTGTAAGCTCAGGTACGACGGGTTCAGCGCCACCAGCACGGCGAACAGCGCCAGAATGGCGAGAAACGCGCTCAGCTCGCGGTTTTTCAGTAAGATCTTCATGATTGCCCTCCAAACGCCAGCGCCATCATCCGGTCGAGGCTGACGGCGTGGCGCGGCAGCTCGCCGCTGAGCACGCCCTGATGCATTACCAGCACCCGATCCGCGAGGCCGGGAAACTCATCGAGATCGCTTGAGATCATCAGCACCGCCACGTTCTGCGCCGCCACGCTTTTGATAAGCTGGTAGATATCGGCGCGTGCCGAGACGTCCACGCCGCGCGTCGGTTCATCGACGATCAGCAATAACGGGTTGGCTTCCAGACAGCGTGCCAGCAGCACCTTCTGCTGGTTGCCGCCGGAGAGCGTGCGCACGGTTTGATCCGCATGGTTGAGCTTGATCCCCAGCGCCCGGTGATAGCGTTCCACTACCGCAGACTCCCGCTTTCGCTGCTGCCAGAGCGACGGCTCGTTCAGCGCCACGGTGTTCCAGCGGATCGGCGCGTCGAGAAACAGGCCGGATACCTGCCTGTCTTCCGGCAGATAAACCAGCCCTTTTTCCAGACGTGAACCCACCGGTTCGGTGGTGATCTCCTGGTTCTCCAGCCACACCCGCCCGCCGCGTACGGGACGCAGGCCGTAGAGCGTTTCGGCAAACTCGGTGCGCCCGGAGCCTACCAACCCGGCCAGGCCGACGATCTCCCCGGCGTAGATCTCAAGGCTGAGATCGATAAACCCTTCCCCGGTAAGATCCTCCACCCGCAGCACGGGAAAATCCTGCGCCTGGGTGCGGCGGTTGCCCGGCAGCGCCAGCCACAGCTTTTGCGTATCGCTCAGGGAGGTCTCCCGGCTTACTGGCGTCATGGCGGCGATCAGGGCGTTATCGTCAAACTGCGCGGTTTCGCCGCTGAGCACCACGGCGCCGTCGCGCATCACCGAGACGTGACTCGCCAGCTGCCGAATCTCCGGCAGCTTATGCGAGATAAAAACAATCCCGACGCCAAGATCCTGCAAGGCGCGGATCTGGCGAAACAGCCGTTCGGTTTCACCGGGCGTCAGCGAGGCCGTGGGTTCATCGAGGATCAGAATTCTGGCGTTGCGCATCAGCCCGCGCAGGATCTCCACCATCTGCTGATCCGCCACTTCCAGGGTGCTGGCGGCGGCGTCGAGGTTCAGCCGGCACTGCAGCTGCTCAAGTTTCTCCTCCAGCCGCTTTTCCAGGCCGCGCTCGCGCGGCAGGCGGAACAGGATGTTTTCCCGCACCGTCAGGTTGGGAAACAGCAGCGGCTCCTGCGGCACCAGATAAATGCCTAACCTGTGCGCCTGAGCCGGGGTAAGCCGTGTAAAAGACTCACCCGCCACCGAAAGTTCACCGCTATCCGGGGTTTCTACCCCGGCGATGATCTTCATCAGAGTCGATTTTCCCGCGCCGTTACCGCCCATCAGCGCATGCACCTGCCCCGCAAGCAGCGTGAAATCAATGCCTTTTAAGACCGGTACGCCTGAAAACTGCTTGCTGATATCACGCGCGTCGAGAAGTGGTGTCATCATCGCTCCGCTATTGAACAAATGATTTTTAGATTTAATAATGTTCAAAAGCGTAGACGGTGAACTATATTTACAACCGTGCAGGGATCACAATTTTATCGATTGAGATTTAGATAAACCGCAATCGATCGAAATGATCCGTTTTGTCGCGTGGCTCACATTTTCACGTCGCGCCATCACGAACATATGATCTAAATTTTTATAAGAGTTCAATTATGAGCGATAAACGCACTGCGGAAGAAGGACGGTTTGCCGGGCTGGCACTGGCGGAAGAGGAGCTGGTGGCGCGCGTGGCCTGGTGCTACTACCACGACGGGCTGACCCAGAACGACATCGGCGAACGGCTCGGGCTGCCGCGATTAAAAATCTCCCGCCTGCTGGAGAAAGGCCGTCAGTCCGGGGTGATCCGCGTGCAGATCAACTCCCGCTACGAGGGCTGCCTGGCGCTGGAAACCGAGCTACAGCAGCGCTTTGGCCTGAAGCTGGTGCGCGTGATGCCTGCCCTGAATACCCCGCCGATGAACGTGCGGCTGGGCATTGGCGCGGCGCAGTCGCTGATGGGCGTGCTGGAGCCCGGCCAGCTGTTAGCGGTGGGCTTCGGTGAAACCACCATGAGCAGTCTGCAACACTTAAGCGGCTTTATCAGCTCGCAACAGATCCGCCTGGTGACGCTCTCCGGCGGCGTCGGGCCGTATATGACCGGTATCGGCCAGCTGGATGCAGCCTGTAGCGTCAGCATGATCCCCGCCCCGCTTCGCGTGTCATCCGCTGAAGTCGCCGGGATCTTAAAGCGCGAAACCAGCGTGCGGGACGTGATCCTCGCCGCCACCGCCGCTGACGTGGCGGTGGTCGGGATTGGCTCGGTAAACCAGCGCCGCGACGCGACGATCCTGCGCTCCGGCTATATCAGCGAAGGTGAACAGCTGATGTACGCCCGTAAAGGCGCGGTGGGCGATATCCTCGGCTATTTCCTCAATGCCGAAGGGGAATGCGTCGAGGAGCTGGAGATCCACAAAGAATTACTGGGCGTCACGCTCGATGAACTGGCGCAGCTGCCCACCATTGTCGGCGTGGCCGGAGGGGAAGAGAAAGCCGATGCGATTTATGCCGCACTGAAAGGTCGCCGTATTAATGGCCTGGTGACGGAAGAGACGACAGCCCGCGCGGTGCTGGCTCTGGCCGGATAAGAGCAGCCCTGCGCTAACAGCGAGGCAAGCTCATGAGTTACCTTTTAGCGTTAGATGCAGGGACAGGCAGCGTTCGCGCCGTGATTTTCGATTTACAGGGCAACCAGATTGCCGTTGGCCAGGCCGAGTGGAAGCACCTGAGCGTGGAGAACGTGCCGGGGTCGATGGAGTTCGATCTCGACACCAACTGGCGGCTGGCCTGCCGGTGTATTCAGCAGGCGCTGGAGCGCGCACGGCTTAGCGCGGCGGATATTCAGTCCGTCGCCTGCTGCTCGATGCGCGAAGGGATTGTGCTGTACGACCGCAACGGCGAGGCTATCTGGGCCTGCGCCAACGTCGACGCCCGCGCCAGCCGCGAGGTGGCTGAACTCAAAGAGATCCACGACTACCGGTTTGAATCCGAAGTGTATGAGGTCTCCGGCCAGACGCTGGCGCTGAGCGCCATGCCGCGCCTGCTGTGGCTGGCGCACCACCGTCCGGATATTTACCGCAAGGCTGCGACTATCACCATGATCAGCGACTGGCTGGCGGCGAAGCTCTCCGGCGAGCTGGCGGTCGACCCGTCCAATGCGGGCACCACCGGTATGCTGGATCTCTTCTCCCGCGACTGGCGTCCGGCGCTGCTCGACATGGCCGGGCTGCGCGCCGATATCCTTTCCCCGGTGAAAGAGACCGGCACCGTGCTGGGCGCGATAACCAGACAGGCCGCGCAGCAGTGCGGCCTGCGTGAAGGCACGCCGGTGGTGATGGGCGGCGGCGACGTGCAGCTGGGCTGTCTGGGGCTGGGCGTGGTCCGCGCCGGACAAACGGCGGTGCTGGGCGGCACCTTCTGGCAGCAGGTGGTTAACCTGCCGCAGGTGCGCACCGATCCTGAGATGAACATCCGCGTAAACCCGCACGTCATCCCCGGCATGGCACAGGCGGAGTCGATCAGCTTCTTTACCGGGCTAACCATGCGCTGGTTCCGCGACGCCTTTTGCGCCGAGGAAAAGCTGATTGCCGAGCGGATGGGGATGGACACCTATTCCCTGCTGGAAGAGATGGCGAGCCGCGTCCCGGCGGGCTCCCACGGCGTAATGCCAATCTTCTCCGACGCGATGCATTTTAAGCAGTGGTATCACGCCGCGCCGTCGTTTATTAACCTCTCCATCGACCCGGAAAAGTGCAACAAAGCGACGCTGTTCCGCGCCCTGGAAGAGAACGCGGCGATCGTCTCGGCCTGCAACCTGGCGCAGATTTCGCGCTTCTCCGGCGTGACGTTTGAGAGTCTGGTGTTTGCGGGCGGCGGGGCCAAAGGCGCCCTGTGGAGTCAGATTTTAAGCGACGTTACCGGCCTGCCGGTGCGCGTGCCGGAAGTTAAAGAGGCAACGGCGCTCGGCTGTGCCCTTGCCGCAGGAGCTGGCGCGGGGCTGTTTGCGGATATGGCTTCGACGGGCGAGCGGCTGGTGAAGTGGAGCCGCGAGTTCACGCCAAACCCGCAGCACCGGGAACTGTACGACGGCATGATGCAGAAATGGCAGGCGGTGTACGCCGACCAGCTCGGGCTGGTGGACAGCGGGCTGACCACGTCGATGTGGCAGGCGCCGGGGCTGGTGCGGGCATCCCCCTCACCCCGGCCCTCTCCCTAAGGGAGAGGGAGATTAAGTCCCCTCTCCCTTAGGGAGAGGGCATCAGGCCACACCAATATTTGAATCCCATCACATTCACCGCATTCCCCTTTTCCCTTTTACTCCCCGCTGGCTAAATTAGTAACTCATCCGACCACATAACAATAATTTTACACTGGAAGAGACTATGAGCCGCTACCCGTCGTTATTCGCCCCTCTCGATCTGGGGTTCACCACCCTCAAAAACCGCGTGCTAATGGGCTCAATGCACACCGGGCTGGAGGAGCGTCCGGACGGGGCTGAACGTCTGGCAGCCTTCTATGCCGAACGCGCGCGCCACGGAGTGGCGCTGATTGTCACCGGCGGCGTAGCCCCTGCCCCTTCCGGGGTGACGATGGAGGGCGGCGCGGTGTTGAATGATGCGTCACAACTGTCGCACCACCGCATTGTGACCGACGCGGTCCACCGCGAGGGCGGCAAAATCGCCCTGCAAATTCTGCATACCGGGCGCTACAGCTATCAACCGAACCTGGTTGCCCCCTCGGCTATTCAGGCGCCGATTAACCGCTTTACTCCTCACGCCCTTAGCCACGACGAGATCCTGGCGCTGATCGACGATTTTGCCCGCTGCGCCGCGCTGGCAAGGGAAGCAGGCTACGACGGCGTGGAGGTGATGGGCTCTGAAGGCTATCTGATTAACGAATTTCTCGCCGCACGCACCAACCAGCGCGACGACGAATGGGGTGGCGACTATGCCCGCCGCATGCGTTTTGCCGTGGAGGTGGTGCGCGCGGTGCGTGAACGTGCGGGTGCGGATTTTATTATCATCTTCCGCCTGTCGATGCTCGACCTGGTGGAAGGCGGCGGCACCTTCGACGAAACCGTGCAGCTGGCGCAGGCAATTGAAGCCGCCGGTGCCACCATTATCAACACCGGGATTGGCTGGCACGAAGCGCGCATCCCCACCATCGCCACGCCGGTGCCGCGTGCGGCGTTCAGCTGGGTAACGCGCAAGCTGAAAGGCAAAGTCTCCGTTCCGCTGGTAACAACGAACCGCATTAACGACCCGCAGGTGGCGGACGATGTGATCTCCCGCGGCGACGCCGATATGGTCTCGATGGCGCGTCCGTTCCTCGCGGATGCCGAACTGCTCTCCAAAGCGCAAAGCGGTCGTGCGGATGAGATCAACACCTGCATCGGCTGTAACCAGGCGTGTCTGGACCAGATCTTCGTCGGCAAAGTCACCTCCTGCCTCGTTAACCCCCGCGCCTGCCATGAAACCAAAATGCCGGTGGTTACGACGGTCAATAAAAAACGCCTGGCCGTGGTGGGCGCTGGCCCGGCGGGCCTGGCGTTTGCGGTCAATGCCGCCTCGCGCGGGCACGGCGTGACGCTGTTTGATGCGCAGGGGGAGATTGGCGGGCAGTTTAATATCGCCAAACAGATCCCCGGCAAAGAGGAGTTCTACGAAACGCTGCGCTACTACCGCCGGATGATCGAGCTGACGGGCGTCGAGCTGCGGCTTAATCAGTTTGTCAGCGCGGCGGATCTGATCGGTTTCGACGAGGTGATCCTCGCGAGTGGGATCGCCCCGCGCACCCCTGCGATCGAGGGTATCGATCATCCGAAGGTATTGAGCTATCTGGACGTGCTGCGCGACAAAGCGCCGGTTGGCGAGAAGGTGGCGATTATCGGCTGCGGCGGGATCGGTTTTGATACCGCGATGTATTTAAGCCAGCCGGGCGAAGCCACCAGCCAGAACATCGCTGAGTTCTGCGTGGAATGGGGCATTGATACCAGTCTCAGTCAGTCCGGCGGTTTACGCCCGGAAGGGCCGCAGCTGCCGAAAAGCCCGCGTCAGATCGTGATGCTCCAGCGTAAGGCCAGCAAGCCGGGTGAAGGGCTGGGCAAAACCACTGGCTGGATCCACCGCGCCACCCTGCTCTCGCGCGGGGTGAAGATGATCCCGGCGGTGAGCTACCAGAAGATCGACGACGACGGGCTGCATGTGCTGATCGGTAGTGAACCGCAGCTGCTGCGCGTGGATCATGTGATTTTGTGCGCCGGACAGGAGCCAAAGCGCGATCTGGCCGATCCGCTGCGCGAAGCGGGTAAAACGGTGCATTTGATCGGCGGGTGCGACGTGGCGATGGAGCTGGATGCGCGGCGGGCGATTGCGCAGGGCACCCAGCTTGCACTGGTTATTTAGCGACGACGCCCCAGCTTCACCGATTTCAGCACCACGAATTTGTTATTGGTGGCAATGGTGACGCAGTTGCCGAAAATCTTCTTCAGCTTGTGGAAGTAGTCCAGGTGGCGGTTCGCCACGATGTACAGCTCGCCGTTGATTTTCAGGCAGCGGCGCGCGTGGTGGAACATCTCCCACGCGACGTTATCCGTCAGGGCGTGCTTCTGGTGGAACGGCGGGTTACAGAATACCGCGTTGAAGCGGAAAGGCTCTACGCCCGACAGCGCGTTATTGATCATAAACTCGCAGCGATCCAGCGCTTCAGGCAGGTTAGTTTCCACGTTCAGACGGCTGGAGGCCACCGCCATTGGCGATTCGTCGCTGAACACCACGCTGGCCTCCGGGTTCTTCGCCAGCAGCGTCAGGCCAATCACGCCATTGCCGCAGCCCAGGTCGACAATCTCACCCTCAAGATTTTCCGGCAGATGTTCCATAAAGAAACGCGCCCCGATATCCAGACCGGTACGGGAAAAGACGTTCGCGTGGTTGTGGATGGTCCAGTCGGTACCTTCCAGTTTCCAGCTCAGCGTTTCTGGCGCGTCGGCCAGCGCCGGTGCGCTGAAGGTGCAGTTGATCAGGCGTGCTTTTTTCCAGGCAAGCGTCGTGGTGGTCGGGCCGAGGACCTTCTCGAACAGCTCCAGCGTCGAGGTGTGAATATCACGCGCTTTGGCACCCGCGATAATGCGGGTTTCTGGCGTGACGACTTTACGCAGCGCGCGCAGTTGCTGCTCCAGCAGCGCCATGGTTTTTGGCACCTTAATCAGCACCACGCCCGGCGCCTGCGGGTAGTCCGCGGTGCTGTCGAGGAACTTCACGCTGGACTCTTCGATGTCGTTATGGCGCAGGTTTTCACGCGTCGCCAGTTCGCTTAAGTAAGAATCGCCGATACTGTAAGGCGCATGTTCCGCCAGCGCGCAGGCCAGCGCGCCAAACGCGTCATTCAGGATCAGAACCGGGCCGCTGATTTCAGTCTCATCCAACTGTTGCAGCAGATATTCATCCGCCGCTTCCCACGCCTGAAGCGGGTTCACGTCGTCCGTTTCCGGGAAACGTTTAAGGTTGAGTGAACGGAAACCGTTGTCTAAGTGGCTCATCGGCCCTCCTGAATGGTAAAATTTGGCGTATCCCTGAAAAGGGTGCGTGAGTATACCCGTTTTCACACTATTTTGGGGTTTTGATGAACCAGCTGACTTATCTCCAGGGCTATCCGGAGCATTTACTTTCCCAGGTTCGTGACCTGATTGCCGCGGGAAAGCTCGGTGCGGTGCTGGAAAAACGCTACCCGGGCACGCATGATTTCGCGACTGACAAAGCCCTCTGGCAGTATACGCAGGATCTGAAAAACCAGTATCTTAAGAGCGCCCCGCCGATCAACAAGGTGATGTACGACAATAAGATCCATGTGCTGAAAAACGCGCTCGGCCTGCATACCGCCATCTCCCGCGTGCAGGGCGGCAAGCTGAAGGCTAAAGCGGAGATCCGCGTCGCGACCGTCTTTCGCAATGCGCCGGAAGCCTTTCTGCGGATGATCGTGGTGCACGAGCTGGCGCACCTGAAAGAGAAAGAGCACGACAAAGCCTTCTATTCCCTGTGCTGCCACATGGAGCCACAGTACCACCAGCTGGAGTTTGATACCCGTTTGTGGCTGACGCATTTATCGTTAAAGAGTAATGCGCAGTAGCGCACGCGAAATGTCATGATGACGTGCTACAGTGGTTTTAAGTTCCCTGCTACGGAGTACGTAAACGTTTATGATACGTTTCGCAGTCATCGGTACGAACTGGATCACGCGCCAGTTCGTCGACGCCGCCCACGAAACCGGCAAATATAAGCTCACCGCAGTCTATTCCCGCAGCCTTGAGCAGGCGCAGAGTTTTGCGAATGACTACCTGGTTGAACATCTGTTCACCTCGCTCGATGAGATGGCGCAAAGCGACGCCATTGACGCGGTCTATATTGCCAGCCCGAATTCTCTGCATTTCCCGCAAACGAAGCTGTTCCTCAGCCACAAAAAACACGTGATTTGCGAGAAGCCGCTGGCCTCGAATATTGAGGAAGTGGAAGCCGCCATTGCGCTTGCCCGGGAAAACCAGGTGGTGCTGTTTGAAGCGTTCAAAACCGCCAGCCTGCCGAACTTCCTGCTGTTGCAGCAGTCCCTGCCGAAAATTGGCAAAGTGCGTAAAGCCTTTATCAACTACTGCCAGTATTCCTCGCGCTACCAGCGCTACCTGGACGGCGAAAACCCGAACACCTTTAACCCGGCCTTCTCGAATGGCTCGATTATGGATATCGGTTTTTACTGCCTGGCCTCTGCGGTCGCCCTGTGGGGTGAACCGCACGGCGTAACGGCCACCGCCAGCCTGCTGGAGAGCGGCGTGGATGCACATGGCGTTGTGGTGCTGGACTACGGTGATTTCAGCGTGACGTTGCAGCACTCGAAGGTCAGTGACTCCGTACTGCCAAGCGAAATTCAGGGCGAAGACGGCTCGCTGGTGATCGAAAAAATCTCCGAATGCCAGAAGCTAAGCATCGTTCCCCGCGGCGGCAAAGCGCAGGAGCTGACGCAGCCTCAGCATATTAACACTATGCTCTATGAGGCAGAGGTCTTCGCCCGTCTGGTAGAAGACAACGAAGTGAACCACCCGGGGCTGGCAATCAGCCGCACCACGGCGAAGCTGCAAACGGAGATCCGCCGACAGACTGGCGTGATTTTCCCCGCAGACGGCGTGAATGTGGAAGCCGTCGCGTAAAGCTGTGTAATGAAATCGTGCAGACCATTGACGAAACCGATGGTCTGACATAATTTGTTACCTGCAAAGGGGAGTAACTTCTTCGCCGGTGGATCGTCATTACGATGCGTGCAAAACCGCATCCGGTCGCCGGGCAACCTTCGAGGTTGTAAGTGAGACCTTGCCGGAAGGCGAGGTCTATGCATAAAAAGCTAACGGCTATCGTCTTCTGACCATAGCCGTTTTTGTTTTTTATGTGTAAGGAAAATAGTATGCATTCTGTCGGCACTCCAATGCTGTGGGGCGGATTCGCGGTTGTCGTGCTCATCATGCTGGCGATCGACCTCTTTTTGCAGGGTCGTCGCGGCGAACACGGCATGAGCGTCAAGCAAGCCGCCGTCTGGTCGCTGGTATGGGTTACCCTCTCACTTCTTTTCTGCGCCGCCTTCTGGTGGTATCTGGCCTCAACCGAAGGCCGCGCGGTGGCCGATCCTCAGGCACTCGCCTTCCTCACCGGCTATCTGATTGAAAAAGCACTGGCGGTTGATAACGTCTTCGTCTGGCTGATGCTGTTCAGTTACTTCGCCGTGCCTGCGGCTCTGCAACGCCGCGTGCTGGTGTACGGCGTTCTGGGCGCTATTGTCCTGCGTACCATCATGATCTTCGCCGGCAGCTGGCTGATTACCCAGTTCGAATGGCTGTTGTATGTATTTGGTGCGTTCCTGCTGTTCACCGGGGTCAAAATGGCGCTGGCGAAAGAAGACGATACCGGTATCGGTGATAAGCCGCTGGTGAAGTGGTTCCGGGGTCATCTGCGCATGACGGACAAGATCGAGAGCGAGCATTTCTTCGTGCGTAAGAACGGCCTGCTGTTCGCCACCCCGCTGCTGCTGGTGCTGATTCTGGTCGAGCTGAGCGACGTGATTTTCGCGGTGGACAGTATCCCGGCTATCTTCGCAGTTACCACCGACCCGTTCATCGTTCTGACCTCGAATCTGTTCGCCATCCTCGGCCTGCGTGCGATGTACTTCCTGCTGGCAGGCGCGGCAGAGCGCTTCTCAATGCTGAAGTACGGCCTGTCGGTGATTCTGGTGTTTATCGGTATCAAGATGCTGATCGTCGATTTCTACCATATCCCGATCGCCATTTCGCTCGGCGTGGTGTTTGGCATTCTGCTGGTGACGCTGATTATCAATACCTGGGTTAACCGCCAGCACGATAAGAAGCAGCAGGTTTAGTGCAACGTTCGGTGCGGGCTGATGCCCTCACCCCAACCCTCTCCCACAGGGAGAGGGGGAAATGCAATGCAGGCCGGGTAAGCGTAGCGCTACCCGGCGCTTTCGTTAACCAATAGTTAAAAAACATGACGCAACACGTAAAATCCAGCATTTTACGCTTCCCTCCTTTCACGTATTCCCTATACTCGACCAGGCAAACATTTACTTACATCCGGAAATAAATGTGACTTAGAGCACATCCAGGATGGAACGCAATTTCACTCAGGAATAACGTATGAGCACACAATCACGCGGTCTGTTCGCGCGCCTGGCGCAGGGCAGTCTTGTAAAACAAATTCTGGTCGGGTTGGTACTGGGTATTCTGCTGGCCATGGTGTCGAAACCTGCCGCGGAGGCCACGGGACTGCTCGGGACGCTGTTTGTGGGCGCCCTGAAGGCCGTCGCCCCGGTACTGGTGCTGATGCTGGTGATGGCGTCGATTGCCAACCACCAGCACGGACAAAAAACCAACATTCGCCCTATTCTGTTCCTGTATCTGCTGGGAACCTTCTCTGCTGCCTTAACGGCCGTTGTGTTTAGCTTCCTGTTCCCGTCTACGCTGCACCTGACCAGCGCGGCCGGTGATATCACCCCGCCGTCCGGGATTGTGGAAGTCCTTCGCGGCCTGCTGATGAGCATGGTCTCTAACCCCATCACCGCACTGATGAGCGGAAACTACATTGGCATCCTGGTCTGGGCGATTGGTCTGGGCTTCGCGCTGCGTCATGGCAACGAGACCACGAAAAACCTGGTCAACGATTTGTCCAATGCCGTGACTTTCATGGTGAAGCTGGTGATTCGCTTTGCACCAGTCGGTATCTTTGGTCTGGTTTCTTCGACGCTGGCCACTACCGGTTTCGACGCACTGTGGGGCTACGCGCAGCTGCTGGTCGTCCTGGTCGGCTGTATGCTGCTGGTGGCGCTGGTGATCAACCCGCTGCTGGTGTTCTGGCAGATCCGCCGCAACCCGTATCCGCTGGTGCTGACTTGCCTGCGCGAGAGCGGCGTGTATGCCTTCTTTACCCGCAGCTCGGCGGCAAACATTCCGGTCAACATGGCGCTGGCGGAGAAGCTGAACCTGGATCGCGATACCTATTCCGTGTCGATCCCGCTGGGTGCGACCGTGAACATGGCGGGTGCGGCGATCACCATCACCGTGCTGACCCTGGCGGCAGTGCATACGCTGGGTATTCCGGTGGATCTGCCAACCGCGCTGCTGCTGAGCGTCGTTGCATCACTGTGTGCCTGTGGCGCATCCGGCGTGGCGGGCGGATCGCTGCTGCTGATCCCGCTGGCCTGTAACATGTTCGGTATCCCGAACGAGATTGCCATGCAGGTTGTCGCGGTCGGCTTCATTATCGGCGTATTGCAGGATTCCTGCGAGACTGCGCTGAACTCCTCTACCGACGTGCTGTTTACCGCCGCAGCCTGTCAGGCGGAAGATGCGCGTTTAGCGAAGAACGCCCTGCGCAGTTAAAAAGAAAAGCCCGGTGGCGGCTACGCCTTACCGGGCCTACAAGGTAAATGCAAAACGGCAACATGTGTTGCCGTTTTTAGTGTTTGCACCCTCTCCCTGTGGGAGAGGGCCGGGGTGAGGGCACCAGCCCGCACCCGACTTAAAGCGTCACACCACTCTTAAAGATCGCCAGCTCGCGGAAGTCGTTCTTCTCGTTGCAGGTCTGCCTGCCGCTGGCAAACTCCACAATCGTGTCCACGAATTCGCTCAGCAGCTGCGGCATCGCTTTGCCGTGGATCAGCTGGCCCGCGTCAAAGTCGATCCAGTGCTTTTTCTTCGCCGCCAGTTCGCTGTTAGTGGCGATTTTCACCGTTGGCACAAATCCGCCGTACGGCGTACCGCGTCCGGTACTGAACAGCACCATATGGCAGCCGGCTCCCGCCAGCGCGCTGGTGGCGACCGCATCGTTACCGGGCGCGCTCAGCAGGTTCAGACCGTGCGTTTTCAGGCGCTCGCCGTAGCGCAGAACGTCAACCACCTGGCTCGCGCCCGCTTTCTGGGTGCAGCCGAGGGATTTCTCCTCCAGCGTGGTGATTCCGCCCGCCTTGTTCCCCGGCGACGGGTTCTCGTAAATCGGCTGATTGTGGGCAATGAAGTACTGTTTGAAGTCGTTCACCATGGTGACGGTCTTCTCAAACGTCTCTTCGTCGCGACAGTGGCTCATCAGAATGCGCTCTGCGCCGAACATCTCCGGCACTTCGGTCAGCACCGTGGTGCCGCCGTTGGCAATCACGTAATCCGAGAAGCGGCCCAGCATCGGGTTAGCGGTAATGCCGGAAAGCCCGTCAGACCCGCCGCACTCCAGGCCAAACTTCAGTTCGCTCAGCTTGCCCGGCTCGCGCTTGTCGTGACGCATCACCTCGTACAGCTGGTGCAGTTGTTCAACGCCCGCTTCCACTTCGTCGTCCTGGTGCTGACACACCATAAAGTGCACGCGCTCAGGATCGAACTCGCCCAGCGTATCGCGGAAGGCGTCAACCTGATTGTTTTCACAGCCGAGGCCAATCACCAGCACCGCCCCCGCGTTCGGGTGGCGCACCATATTTTGCAGCATGGTGCGGGTATTGATGTGGTCGTCGCCCAGCTGGGAACAACCATAGGTGTGGCTGAACAGATGCACGCCGTCGGTGCCTTCAGCATTGTTAGTCTCTTTCAGGAAACGCGTCTGAATTTGACGCGCGATCCCGTTCACGCAGCCGACGGTCGGGAGGATCCACAGTTCATTGCGGATCCCCACCTCGCCGCTGGCGCGGCGGTAGATCTGCACCTCACGATCGGCCGCCTGTCCTTCTTCTGCCTGGAAGTCAGGTTGATAGCTGTACTCGTCCAGATCGCTGAGATTGGTGCGGGTATTGTGGGAATGAATGTATTCACCCGGCGCAATATCCGCCAGCGCATGACCGATGGGCAAACCGTACTTCACCACGTTCTCCCCTTTCGCGATGGGGATCAGGGCAAACTTATGTCCACGTCCAATGGCCTGGCGTAACGTCACCGACTGGTTGTCGAAGGTCACTTCCGTCCCTTCGGCTAAATCGGCCAGCGCGACGGCAACGTTATCCAGCGAATGGATTTTGATGTATTGCATATCAACCTCAAACGGCCTTAGTTCAGTTCAATGGCGAAGTAGTCACGCGCATTGTTAAAGCAGATGTTTCTCACCATTTCGCCCAGCAGCTGGATATCCGCTGGCGCTTCGCCCGCGTGCACCCAGCGGCCAATCATCTGGCACAGAATGCGGCGGAAATATTCATGGCGGGTATAGGAGAGGAAACTGCGGCTGTCGGTCAGCATGCCAACGAAGCGGCTCAACAGGCCGAGCTGCGCCAGCTGCGTCATCTGACGCTCCATGCCGTCTTTCTGATCGTTAAACCACCAGCCGGAACCGAACTGCATCTTGCCCGGCATCCCTTCGCCCTGGAAGTTGCCGATCATGGTGCCCAGCACTTCGTTATCGCGTGGGTTCAGGCAGTAAAGGATGGTTTTTGGCAGCAGGTTTTGCTCGTTCTGTTTGCTCAGCAGTTTTGACAGCTCTTCCGCCATCGGACGGTCGTTGATGGAGTCAAAGCCCACGTCCGCGCCCAGCAGTTTGAACTGACGCTGGTTGTTATTACGCAGCGCGCCGATGTGATACTGCTGAACCCAGCCGCGGCGGGCATATTCCGCACCGAGGAATACCAGTACCGCCGTTTTAAACTGCGCCACTTCGTGCTCACTCAGGGCTTCGCCGGAGAGACGACGCGCCAGAATGCTGTCCAGCTCAGCTTCGCTGGATTCCGCGAACAGCACTACGTCCAGCGCGTGGTCAGACACTTTACAGCCGTGTGCGGCAAAGTGATCCAGACGTTTGGTCAGCGCGGTTTGCAGATCGCCAAAGCGACGGATATCGGTGTCAGACACTTCCGCCAGCTTCGCCATGTAGTCGTTAAAGGTCGGCAGCTCGATGTTGAAGGCTTTATCCGGGCGCCAGCTTGGCAGCACTTTGATGTCAAACGTGCTGTCCTTCGCGACAACCGCGTGGTGCTCCAGAGAGTCGACAGGATCGTCGGTGGTGCCCACCATCTTCACGTTCATCTGCTTCATGATGCCGCGCGCCGAGAAGCTATCCTGCGCCAGCAGGTCGTTGCACTGATCCCAGATTTCATCCGCCGTGGCGGGAGAGAGCAGCTTGCCGGTGATACCAAACGGACGACGCAGTTCGAGGTGCGTCCAGTGGTATAACGGGTTACCGATGGTGTGGGGAACAGTAGCGGCCCAGGCGTCAAACTTCTCGCGATCGGTCGCGTCGCCGGTACACAGGCGCTCGGCCACGCCGTTGGTGCGCATTGCGCGCCACTTATAGTGGTCACCCTTCAGCCAGATATCATACAGGTTTTTGAAACGGTAATTTTCGGCAACCTGCTGCGGCGGTAAATGGCAGTGGTAGTCGAAAATCGGCTGGTCTTTTGCGTAGTCGTGGTACAGGCGGCGAGCAAATTCGGTATCTAACAGAAAATCGTCGGTCATAAACGGTGTCATTATCGTCTTCCTCATTACGGGAGCGTCAGAAAGCTTATGTTCAGATGCTGCAAAGTTATCACACCAATTTCCAGAGTCCGACGTTTTTTTCGTGAGTTAGATCAATAAACGTCGACAAATAAATTACCCTCAAAGGGGTAAACCCTCTCTCAGGCCGCGCCAGTTCTGGCTTTGCGCGTGCCGCATAATGTCCCTACAAAGATTCACACTTTTGTGATGTCACTCACCTTTTAAAGTTGTATGACAAGTTATCTTTTCGCCGTCGCAAACTATAAGCCGACGGAATGCATTACCGGTGTTTGATACATCGGATTTAACGGTACGGAAGCCGACTTAGCACGATTACTAATGGCAAGGTTCGGGCCGTTCCGGGACAGGTTCCCGGTTACGCCCCTCCCGTTACAGAACAGCTCCCGGCAACGGTTGAGTTGTTGCCGTGTCCCGACACGGAAATAACATAACGATGAGGTTTTACATGCGTAAAATTAAAGGGTTACGTTGGTACATGATCGCACTGGTGACGCTCGGCACCGTGCTGGGCTACCTGACACGTAACACCGTGGCAGCAGCGGCGCCAACGTTGATGGAAGAGTTACATATCTCCACGCAGCAATACTCTTACATCATTGCGGCTTACTCTGCCGCTTACACCGTAATGCAGCCTGTTGCAGGTTATGTTCTTGATATTCTGGGTACAAAAATTGGTTATGCCTTCTTCGCTGTAGCCTGGGCCGTCTTCTGTGGGGCGACCGCGCTGGCCGGCAGCTGGGGCGGACTGGCGCTGGCGCGTGGTGCGGTAGGTGCTGCCGAAGCGGCGATGATCCCCGCGGGTCTGAAAGCCAGCTCTGAATGGTTCCCGGCAAAAGAGCGTTCTATCGCTGTCGGTTACTTCAACGTGGGCTCCTCCATCGGGGCGATGATTGCTCCGCCACTGGTGGTGTGGGCGATTGTGATGCACAGCTGGCAGATGGCGTTCATCATCTCCGGTGTGCTGAGCTTTGCCTGGGCCATGGCGTGGCTGATTTTCTATAAACACCCGCGCGACCAGAAAAAGCTGTCTGACGAAGAACGTGACTACATTATTAATGGTCAGGAATCCCAGCATCAGACCGACAACGGCAAAAAGATGTCCGTCTGGCAGATCCTGGGCACCCGTCAGTTCTGGGGTATCGCCCTGCCACGCTTCCTGGCAGAACCGGCCTGGGGTACGTTTAACGCCTGGATCCCACTGTTCATGTTTAAAGTTTACGGCTTTAACCTGAAAGAGATCGCGATGTTCGCCTGGATGCCAATGCTGTTTGCAGACCTGGGCTGTATCGTCGGCGGCTACCTGCCACCGCTGTTCCAGCGCTGGTTTGGCGTGAACCTGATTGTGTCCCGTAAGATGGTGGTCACTATGGGCGCCCTGCTGATGATCGGCCCGGGTATGATCGGCCTGTTCACCAGCCCTTACGTGGCTATCGCCCTGCTGTGTATCGGGGGCTTTGCTCACCAGTCTCTGTCCGGTGCGCTGATTACGCTCTCGTCCGACGTGTTTGGTCGTAACGAAGTCGCCACCGCCAACGGCCTGACCGGGATGGCCGCCTGGACCGCAAGTACCCTGTTTGCGCTGGTGGTCGGCGCGCTGGCGGATACGATTGGTTTCAGCCCACTGTTCGCGGTACTGGCTGTCTTCGACCTGTTGGGTGCGGTGGTTATCTGGACGGTGCTGAAAAGCAAATCCGCAGATGAACTTGCGAAAGAGTCCCTCGGGGGACCGGCGACGCAAAGTTAGCGTTGTTGTGCCGGGTGGCGGCTCCGCCTTACCCGGCCTACAAAATCCAATAAAATAGTAGGTCGGGTAAGCGTAGCGCCACCCGGCAAGAACGACGCAAAAGCCGCCTCCGGGCGGCTTTTTTGATGGCGAAATCTGGAGACTGGCACGCAAAAGTGGTATAACAAATCATTCGCCGTACCCTGCCTGGAGCGCATATGGAAATCACCGAATCACGTCGTTTATATCAACAACTTGCCGCCGAGCTGAAAGATCGCATCGAGCAAGGGGTCTATCTTGTCGGTGATAAACTTCCCGCTGAGCGTTTCATTGCGGATGAAAAAAGCGTCAGCCGCACGGTGGTCCGCGAAGCCATCATCATGCTGGAAGTGGAAGGGTATGTTGAGGTACGCAAAGGTTCCGGCATTCATGTGATTTCCAGCCAGGCGAAACACTCCCCCACCCCGGACGAAAGTCTGGAGTTTGCCAGCTACGGTCCGTTTGAGCTTCTCCAGGCTCGCCAGCTGATTGAAAGCAACATTGCGGAATTTGCTGCGACGCAGGTGACCAAGCAGGACATCATGAAGCTGATGGAAATCCAGGATCACGCGCGTAAAGAAAAATGTTTCCGCGATTCTGAATGGGACCTGCAATTCCACGTCCAGGTCGCCCTTGCGACTCAGAACACGGCGCTGGCGGCAATCGTTGAAAAAATGTGGACTCAGCGCGTTCACAACCCGTACTGGAAGAAATTGCACGATCATATTGATTCCCGCACGGTAGATAACTGGTGTGACGATCACGACCAGATTCTTAAGGCCCTGATTCGTAAAGATCCGCATGCGGCGAAACTGGCAATGTGGCAGCATCTGGAGAACACCAAACAGATGCTGTTTAATGAAACAAGTGATGACTTTGAATTTAACGCTGACCGCTATCTTTTTGCCGATAATCCGGTCGTTCACCTCGATACCGCGACCAATCTCGCAAAATAACGCCCCGAACTGCTGGCAGGCGCACCGCCGCGCCTTCCGGCCAGACAGGGTAAGAAAACCTCTATAGTGTCAGCCTTTGTAAAATTTCTCGCTCCCCTCCGTGGCTTACGCCAAAATCGTGTTTCCCCTCAAATTCTGTGACGCAGAACGTCGGGCTTTGTTACAATTGGATTCACTTCGTTATTTTGTAAGTTAGTGCTTGCTAACCAGCCAATTAACAGGGAACAGTGTTGGCCACACATCAATGTGTCCGCGAGCGACCATAATGAAATCATAACAATGTCGCCGTGCTGTATTTCCCGAATTACAGGCGTGACGTTAACCGATTTCCAGGAACACTGAATGGAACTTTTGACCCAACTACTGAACGCCCTCTGGGCTCAGGATTTCGAAACGCTGGCCAACCCGTCCATGATTGGCATGCTCTACTTTGTATTATTTATGATCCTGTTCCTTGAGAACGGTCTGCTGCCTGCTGCCTTTTTACCGGGCGACAGCCTGCTGGTGCTGGTCGGGGTGCTTTGTGCAAAAGGGGCGATGGCTTTCCCGCAAACGGTCCTGCTTTTAACCATTGCCGCCAGCCTGGGCTGCTGGGTGAGTTACATTCAGGGGCGATGGCTGGGTAACACGCGAATCGTTCAGAACTGGCTTTCGCACCTTCCGGCCCATTACCACCAGCGAGCGCACCACCTTTTCCATAAGCATGGGCTTTCCGCCTTGCTGATTGGCCGCTTTATCGCATTCGTACGCACCCTACTGCCCACCATTGCGGGCCTGTCCGGCCTGAGCAGCACGCGCTTCCAGTTCTTTAACTGGATGAGCGGCTTGCTGTGGGTGCTGATCCTGACCACGCTCGGCTACGCGCTGGGTAAAACGCCGGTCTTTATGAAATACGAAGACCAACTGATGTCTTGCCTGATGCTGCTGCCCGTCGTTCTGCTGGTGTTTGGCCTGGTCGGGTCCCTGGTCGTACTGTGGAAGAAGAAATACGGGGCCAGGGGTTAACGATGGTTATCTCCCCGCTCGCGCTGCGCCGCTTCTCTTACGCCATCGTCGCGCTGATGATGTTCAGCGCTCTTATCCTGCTGTGGTCTGCGCTACAGCATCAGGAGTCGACGCTGGCTATCCGTCCTGTGAGCCAGGGAACCAGCGTGCCGGATGGTTTTTCCATCTGGCATCATCTCGACGCAAACGGGATTCGCTTTAAGAGCATCACGCCGCAAGACGATGTGCTGCTGATAAAATTTGACTCCAGTGCGCAAAGCGCCGCGGCGAAAGCCGTGCTGGACCGCACGCTGCCGCAGGGTTACATCATTGCGCAACAGGATGATGACAGCCACGTCGCCTCCTGGATGTCACGGTTACGCGACACGTCGCATCGATTTGGTTAACGACTAATATTCCGAATATTTTCACCTACTTTGGTGAAACTCCCGTTTACTTACTATGCTTAAGTACGCGGAGCACCCCTCAGATGTTCTCCGCTTAGTTCTGGAACACGGCTTACGCCGTAACACAATGGAAGGTTTCTATAATGAAATACCGCATCACCCTGGCTCTGGCCCTTTTTTCTTTAAGCACAGCTTCCTTCGCTATGTCTCTTTGTCAGGAGAAAGAACAGGATATCCAACGCGAAATCAGTTATGCCGAAAAGCATAACAATCAGCACCGGATCGACGGACTGAAAAAAGCGTTGAGCGAAGTGAAAGACAACTGTACGGACAGCAAGCTGCGTGCCGATCATCAGGAAAAAATCGCTGAACAGAAGGACGAGATAGCCGAGCGCCGTCAAGACCTGCAAGAAGCGAAAGAGAAAGGTGATGCGGAAAAAATTGCCAAGCGCGAGAGGAAGTTGCAAGAGGCGCAGGACGAACTGAAAGCGCTGGAAGCTCGCGATTATTGAGTTAACGGAAATCTCAACAGGAGAGAATCATGTCAAAAGATACAACTTCAGAAAATCTGCGCGCTGAACTGAAATCCCTGGCGGACACCCTGGAAGAGGTGCTGAACTCTTCTGCCGATAAATCGAAAGAAGAAGTCAGCAAACTGCGCAGCAAAGCGGAGCAGGCACTGAAAGAGAGCCGTTACCGTCTGGGTGAAACCGGTGATGCGCTGGCGAAACAGACCCGCGAAGCGGCTGCGCGCGCAGACGAATATGTACGTGATAATCCATGGACGGGTGTGGGTATTGGCGCCGCAGTGGGTGTGGTGCTGGGTGTCCTGCTGACGCGTCGTTGATTATGGAAGATCCACGTCACGCACAAGGGCCTGCTAAAAACGTCCTCGGCATTGGCCAGCGTATTCTTACGACGCTGGTCGGGATTGCCGAAACGCGCGTCCGGCTTGCGGTAGTGGAGCTGGAAGAGGAGAAAGCCAACCTCTTCCAGATGCTGCTCATGCTTGGGCTTACGATGCTCTTTGCCGCGTTTGGTCTGATGAGCCTGATGGTGTTAATCATCTGGGCTATCGATCCACAGTATCGTCTGAACGCGATGATTGCGACTACCGTGGTTCTGCTGGTGGCGGCGCTGATAGGCGGTATCTGGACCCTGCATAAAGCGCGCACGTCGACCTTCCTGCGTCATACGCGCCAGGAGCTGGCCAACGACCGCGCCCTGCTGGAGGATGATAAGTCGTGAGCGACAAAGCCGAACGTCAAAAGCGGAAAGCGTATCTGTTGAGCCAAATCCAGCAGCAGCGACTGGATCTGTCTGCCAGCCGTCGCGACTGGGTTGAAGCCACGCATCGGTTTGACCGCGGCTGGAACACGGTCCTGAGCCTGCGTTCATGGGCGCTGGTCGGCAGCAGCGTGATGGCGATCTGGTCGGTTCGGCATCCTAACATGCTGATCCGCTGGGCACGTCGCGGCTTTGGCGCCTGGAGCGCCTGGCGTCTGGTGAAAACCACGCTGCGACAGCAGCAGTTGCGGTGAAAAAAGCAAAACGGTAACCAGGGTTACCGTTTTTTGTTTTTGCCCCCTCTCCCTGTGGGAGAGGGATGGGGTGAGGGCACCAGCCCGCACGCTCCCTTACTCAATATCTTTGAAGAAGATTAACAGTTTTCCTTGCTAACAATTGCCATCCGCCCCGTTTACACTCCTCTCCATCGACAGCAAAGACGCGGTATCTACCCGAATTTGCAAGCAAATAACGTTTAGCCGCTGATGTGGTTTCCTGGAGAGTAAAATGAAAAAATTAGAAGATGTTGGTGTACTGGTAGCGCGTATTCTGATGCCAATTCTGTTCATCACCGCAGGCTGGGGCAAAATTACCGGCTATGCGGGCACTCAGCAGTATATGGAAGCGATGGGCGTGCCGGGGTTCCTGCTGCCACTGACCATTCTGCTTGAGTTCGGCGGCGGCCTGGCAGTGCTGTTCGGTTTCCTGACACGCACCACGGCGCTGTTCACCGCAGGCTTTACCCTGCTGACCGCGTTCATCTTCCACAGCAACTTTGCGGAAGGCGTGAACTCCCTGATGTTCATGAAAAACCTGACCATCGCGGGTGGCTTCCTGCTGCTGGCTATCACGGGCCCGGGCGCCTACAGCATCGACCGTCTTCTGAATAAGAAGTGGTAAGCACGCTATACTGATTACATTCAAAGCGAGGAGACATCTCCTCGCTTTTGCTATCTGACGGAGGAGAAAAAAATGGGACAACTCGTAGACGGCGTCTGGCAGGATGTCTGGTATGACACCAAATCCACCGGTGGACGCTTTAAGCGCTCTGTTTCGGCCTTCCGTAACTGGCTGACCGCCGACGGCGCACCCGGCCCGAGCGGCGAAGGGGGCTTTGCGGCGGAGAAAGATCGTTATCATCTGTACGTTTCTCTCGCCTGTCCGTGGGCGCACCGCACGCTGATTGTGCGCAAGCTTAAAGGCCTCGAATCGTTAATTCCGGTTTCGGTGGTCAACCCGCTGATGCTGGAAAACGGCTGGACGTTCGACAGTGACTTCCCTGCCGCGACGGGTGATGAGCTTTATCATCACGATTTCCTGTATCAGCTCTATCTGCGCGCCGATCCGCACTACACCGGACGCGTAACGGTGCCGGTGCTGTGGGACAAGAAAAACCAGACGATCGTCAGCAATGAATCCGCTGAAATCATTCGCATGTTCAATACCGCGTTTGACGCGCACGGCGCCCGCGCCGGGGATTACTACCCGGTTGAGCTGCGCGAGAAAATTGACGAGCTGAACGGCTGGATCTACGACAACGTCAACAACGGCGTCTATAAAGCGGGCTTTGCCACCAGTCAGGAAGCGTACGACGAAGCGGTCGGCAACGTGTTTGGATCCCTGGAGCGCCTGGAGCAGATCCTCGGCCAGCATCGTTATTTAACGGGCGATCGCCTCACTGAAGCAGACATCCGCCTGTGGACGACGCTGATCCGCTTCGATCCGGTGTATGTCACCCACTTCAAGTGCGACAAGCATCGCATCAGCGATTATCTGAACCTGCACGGTTTCCTGCGCGACATCTATCAGATGCCGGGGATTGCGGAGACGGTCAATTTTGACCATATTCGCACCCATTATTTCCGCAGTCATAAGACCATCAACCCAACGGGCATTATCTCCATTGGCCCGTGGCAGGACCTGGATGAACCGCACGGGCGCGACGTGCGTTTCGGATAATTATTTAGGGAATCAATTGATTCCCTTTTTTAATTCACAGCATACATCTATCCTTACCTCGATCGCTTAGAAAACAAGTGATTGACTGATTAAGAGGCAAGGAAAAATGGACTGGTATTTAAAGGTACTGCGCAACTATTTTGGTTTTGGTGGCCGTGCCCGCCGTAAAGAGTACTGGATGTTCGTTCTGGTGAACTTCGTCCTGATTATGGTGCTGGGCATTGTGGACAAGATCCTCGGCTGGGAACGCGAGGGGGGTGAAGGCATTCTCACCACCATTTATGGTGTGTTAGTTCTGCTGCCTTCATGGGCCGTACTGTTTCGTCGTCTCCACGACACCGATCGTTCGGCGTGGTGGCTGCTGTTGCTGTTGATCCCGCTTATCGGCTGGATCGTGATTTTGATTTTCAACTGTCAGAGCGGAACGCCGGGCGAAAACCGCTTTGGTCCGGATCCTAAGGCAAGCGCGTAAATTCTGCCCGGTGGCGCTTACGCTTACCGGGCCTAAGCTTATTTGTTGTGGTGGGCAAAGAGCTTGGGAATTTCACGCAAACACCACGATTTGGCTTCGCCCATGCTATCGCGACGCCACGCCATAATAATATCCACTTCGCTGGTGTATTCCGGGCTGACGACGCGCAGCCGCCCTTCTGCAATGTCCTTTTCGACAAACGGGTAAGGCATAGTCGCCACGCCCAGCCCCGCCAGGAGCGCCTGTCGCTTATCTTCCAGCGACGTTACCGTCAGTCGCGGCTGTTTATCCAGCAACTGTACCGTTAACACCGGGCGCTCTCGGGCGGTATCCGCGACCGCCACGCCGCGGTATTTCACGCGCGTGACCTCAGAGAGCGGCTCCGGCTCCTGATGGATAGGGTGATCCGGCGCGGCGACGTAGACGTTCATCACGCTGTAGAGCTTGCGCGAATTGATTTCTGACGATGAGCGGAAATGCATGTCTGGCGCAATCACGATATCCGCCCTGCCCGTCTCAAGACGCTCCCACGCCCCGGCCAGCACCTCGGTGATGATCGACAGCTGGGTATTGGCTTTCGCGGCCAGTCTGTCCACCAGCGGAAACAGCGCTTCGGTGGGCACCAGCGCTTCGGTCACTAACGTCAGATGGGTTTCCCAGCCGCGGGCCAGCGCTTCGGCATCGGTCGTCAGCTTATCCGCCGCTTCCAGCAATACGCGGCCGCGCTCCAGCAGCATCCGCCCAACGTTGGTGAATTTCGTTCGATGACCGGAGCGATCGAAGAGCACAACATCCAGCTCCTCTTCCAGCTTTTGCATGGTGTAGCTCAGCGCAGACGGAACGCGCCCCAGTTCATCTGCCGCCGCGGCAAAACTGCCGCGCCTGTCAATCGCGTCCATGACGCGAAGCGCCTCAAGCGTCAATGCTCTCTCTTTAGCCATCTCGTTCTCATTCAGGAAATTTGAACATACCAGGCAGAATATCTGGCTAACAATGCAGCGTCCATACCTTTACCATTGATTTAGTGTAAAGAGAGGTCAAGTTTATGATTACGACAAGAACAGCGAAACAGTGCGGACAAGCCGATTTCGGTTGGTTGCAGGCCCGCTACACCTTTTCCTTTGGACACTACTTTGACCCTAAACTCCTCGGTTACGCTTCACTGCGTGTATTGAATCAGGAAGTGCTCGCCCCGGGCGCGTCCTTCCAGCCGCGCACGTACCCGAAAGTCGATATCCTGAACCTGATCCTGGAAGGCGAGGCAGAATACCGCGATAGCGAGGGCAATCATGTCCAGGCGAAGGCTGGCGAGGCGCTGTTAATTTCTACTCAGCCAGGTATTAGCTACAGTGAGCATAACCTCAGCAAAGACAAAACGTTGACCCGCATGCAGCTGTGGCTGGATGCCTGTCCGGAGCGGGAAAATCCGCTGGTGCAAAAGATCGATCTGAAGGGCGATCAACAGCAGCTGATTGCCTCGCCGGACGGCAGCAAAGGCAGCTTGCAGTTACGCCAGCAGGTGTGGCTGCACCATATCGAACTGAAAAAAGGTGAACAGGCGAGCTTCCAGCTTCATGGCCCGCGAGCCTATTTGCAGTCCATTCACGGAACGGTGCATGCGGTCACGCATACGGAAGAGAAAGAAGCGCTCACCTGCGGTGACGGGGCGTTTATTCGTGACGAAGCTAATATCACTCTGGTTGCCGATACGCCGCTGCGCGCGCTGTTGATTGATTTGCCGGTTTAAGATCAACACGCCCCTCGCTCGATCGGTTCCCTCTCCCTATGGGAGAGGGTTAGGGTGAGGGGTAACGGGTTGGATTAGATCACAACACCTTACTCGCCATAATCTCAATGATCTGCCGGTCCGTCGCCTGCATTGAGCGGCACGCCAGGGCGCACAGGTTAGAGATCGACTGTTCCACGTCGTGCGCCACAATCCCCTCGTTACCCGTCACGGCAGTATCATCCAGCGCCATCATCACGGCTTTCCAGGCGCTGGTGACGCTGGTCGAGACCTTCATTGCACAGCTGTTAGAAGCCCCATCGCAGATCATCCCGCTCACGTCGCCGATCATACTGCCGATCGCCATGGCAATGGTCTGGTAAGATCCGCCCATCAGCCACGCCATCCCCGCCGCTGCCCCCATTCCGGCGGTTGTCGCCGCGCACAACGCGGACAAGCGCGGAAGCTGGTAATGGATATAGATAGCCGACAAATGCGAGAGCATCAGCGCCCGCGCCAGCCGTTCGTCATCAGCCTGAACGTGCTCAGCCACCACCACTACCGGCATGGTGGCGGTGATGCCCTGATTACCGGAACCCGAGTTGCTCATCGCTGGCAGCGTCGCGCCTCCCATGCGGGCATCCGAGGCTGCGCTGGTGCGGATAATAATGTCTGAACCCAGATCCTGCGCCATCCAGCCGCGTGCGCGCTGTTTATTGAGCGTCGCGCCAATATGCAGCCCCCAGTTGCCACGCAAACCTTCGCGGGAGAGCGCATCGTTCAGCCGCCCCGCATCGAGGATAAAGCGGATCGCGTCGAACGGCACCTGCTCCACAAACTCAAGGATCTGTGACAGCGTGGTGGTCGAGAGTACCGCCAGCGGATCGTCGTTGTTCTGGCTCTGACGATCGTCAAGCCTGAAGCACGTTTCGCCCTGACAAACTACCTCCACCACGCGAGTGTGCCCGCCAGCGATGGTCACCATCGCCGAGGATTCACCGGCGTAAACGCAGGCGCGTGAATAAAGGATCTCATCGCACGGCTCCTGCAATTTTACCTGCACCAGACCCGCGTTCAGCAATGCTTTGGCGCGCGTTAGCGCCTCGGCCGACGCGTCTTTCAACACCTCCAGCCCGGCGTGTGCATTACCGCCTGTCGCCCCCAGCGCGGCCGCGATGGGTAAACCGACCATACCGGTGCCGGGCACCGTTACGCCAAGCCCGTTTTTCATCAGGTTCGGCGATACCCACGCCTCGATACGCGTTACCTCACCGGAAAGCTGTCCGGCAGCCATCGCACACGCCAGCGCCAGCGAGACGGGTTCGGTACAGCCCAGCGCAGGCTTTACCTCTTCCTGCACGGCGCGAATAAAATGGTTCCATAAAGGATTAATTTGCTCAGACATCGTTACGACCTTATTTAACCTCATGAGAAGGCGAGGAAAGGAGAAACACAAAGCAGCAGCCCGGTAATTACGATAATTACCAGCGATACGCCTTTATATTTATGAAGTGCGGGCACTTTGTAGACCAGCCACGCCGGAATTAAGCAGCCCACCATCCCGAAAATAGGGCTACAGATGGAGGTGAAGCTCAGCACCGGCGCGTTTAATACAATCGCGCTCCAGGCCAGCAGGATGGCGAACAGCATAATTCCGCGCTGGACGGCATTTTCATTGATTTTTTCCGCCGGCATTTTGCGGCGCAGGATGTTCATCACGATGCCCTGCGTCGCCTCACGAAAGCCGAGATAGACGCCAAAGAACGCGGTCATCACGGCGAAAATGTTGAGGATCACGCTGACGATTTTGACCCAGCCCGCACCGTCACCGCTGATGAACTGTGCTGCGATTGCCAGGGCGGAAATATTCTGCTCGTAGGCTTTTACCGCCTCGTCGTGCCCCATCGCCAGCGTGAAGGAGACCGCGTAGAAAAAGACCGTCACAAACAGCACGCCAAAGGCGATATTCATTGCCCGCAGCGCTTTATGACGCGCCACCTCTACGGATTTTTCCCGTGAACGATAGGAAATCACCATCGGGCTTAAAGTCTGAATAAACAGAATGGAGGTTAAGGTGAAAGGCAGCGTAATAATGGCGTTTTTAATCAGCAGCCCCATCGGCGGCAGCATACCGACGTTGGCTAAATGCCAGAGGCCAATCATCGAAAGACCCAGCGCCGCCACTACAAATAATTTGGTCAGCACCATCAGGCTGGAGACTTTAAACAGCAGTTTTTCTCCGCGCGACGAGATGGCGACCAGAATGCAGATCAGGAATAAGCCGTAGAACGGATTTTCCGACAGCAAACCGTCGGTTACGCCGAAGGTGTGCAAATAGGAGGCGCTGTCGTTGGTGATAGCCGTGGAATAGACAAACATCCAGATCACCAGCATCACGAAATAAAGCGCACCCAATAAGATGCCCCAGTTTTTACCTAAATAACCGCTAATGACGCTCGGGTAATCTTTGCATTCCGGTGATTCCGCCAGCGTATTAATAAACAGGCGCTGGAACAGGTACATAGCCGGATAACCAATTATCGACGAGAGTAAAAACACCCACAGCCCCATTAACCCGACCTGCACCGGAAGAAAAACGATGCCCGCGCCGATAGCCATCCCGATACTCATGATGACCCAGCCCGTATCGGTGCTGTCAAATTTGATCGCCTCTCGCCATTCGCTTTCGCTCATTCCCGCCCGCCTTGCCGCAGGGGAATCACTCACAATCACACTGCTGTTTGTTGCCATATTCATTGGGCACTCGCTTATTTTGTAGGGTAACTGGTTGTTTTTATAAGATTCCGATCGCCAGCGATTGCGAGTCAGAAGGTGCAGGTGTGAGTTATTGATATGGGGAGATCATATCCGGAGAGCGGGAGAAAAAAGTCACAAGTTTTATAGGGATTTCATAAGGCGCGAGGAAAATATTACTTCTGAACAGCAGAAAAGAGAGTAAGTTTTCTAAAATCGACCGAGTTCACAAAATTAAAAGCCTCCTCATTAGAGGAGGCTGAAGATGGAGCATGCATTACATCGCCTGCGTAAACGTCCTCGAAATCACATCCTGCTGCTGCTCGCGCGTCAGAGCATTAAACCGCACCGCATAGCCTGAAACGCGGATCGTCAGGTTCGGATAGTTCTCCGGATGGGCGATGGCATCCAGCAGCATCTCCCTGTTCATCACGTTGACGTTCAGGTGCTGACCGCCCTCAATGGTCGCTTCGTGGTGGAAGTATCCGTCCAGCAGCCCGACAAGGTTGGTTTTGCGCACCGGCTCGTCCTTGCCCAGTGCCTGCGGCACGATGGAGAAGGTGTAGGAAATCCCGTCTTTGGCATAGGTGAACGGCAGCTTGGCGACCGAGGTTAACGACGCCACCGCCCCTTTTCTGTCGCGCCCGTGCATCGGGTTGGCGCCAGGCGCAAACGGCGTGCCGCCGCGACGTCCGTCCGGCGTGTTGCCGGTCTTCTGGCCGTAAACCACATTGGAGGTGATGGTCAGGATCGACTGCGTCGGTACCGCGTTGCGGTACGTCGGCAGCGCCTGGATTTTCTTCATAAAGCGCTCAACCAGATCGCAGGCGATACTGTCCACGCGATCGTCGTTGTTGCCGTACTGCGGATAGTCGCCTTCGATGATGAAATCGACCGCCAGACCAGTGTGGTCGCGTACCGGTTTTACCGTGGCGTATTTGATGGCCGACAGGGAATCCGCCGCCACCGACAGCCCGGCAATGCCGCAGGCCATGGTGCGGTAGACGTCCCGGTCGTGCAGCGCCATCAGCGAGGCTTCGTAGCTGTATTTATCATGCATATAGTGAATGAGATTCAGCGCGCTGATGTACTGTACCGCCAGCCAGTCCATGAAGTGATCGAGGCTCGCCATTACGGTGTCGTAATCCAGTACCTCATCCAGCAGCGGCTCGGTTTTCGGACCGACCTGGATCTTCAGCTTCTCATCCACCCCGCCGTTGATTGCGTACAGCAGCGTTTTCGCAAGGTTGGCGCGTGCGCCGAAGAACTGCATCTGCTTGCCGATCACCATCGGGCTGACGCAGCAGGCAATGGCGTAGTCGTCGCTGTTGAAGTCGGTGCGCATCAGATCGTCGTTCTCGTATTGCAGCGAGGAGGTGACGATCGACACCTGTGCGGCGTATTTCTTGAACGCGATCGGCAGTTTTTCGGACCAGAGGATCGTCAGGTTTGGCTCCGGCGCAGGCCCCATGGTGTGCAGGGTATGCAGGTAGCGGAAGCTGTTTTTAGTCACCAGCGTGCGCCCGTCCAGCCCCATGCCGCCAATCACTTCCGTGGCCCAGATCGGATCGCCGGAGAAGAGCGTGTCGAACTCCGGCGTGCGCAGGAAGCGCACCATGCGGATCTTCATGATGAAGTGGTCGATCAGCTCCTGGGCCTGCACCTCATTCAGCCGCCCAGCCTGCATGTCGCGTTCGATGTAGATATCGAGGAACGAGGCCGTGCGCCCCAGCGACATGGCTCCGCCGTTCTGGGATTTCACCGCCGCCAGGTAGGCAAAATAGAGCCACTGCACCGCTTCCTGGGCGTTCATCGCCGGACGTGATATATCAAACCCATAGTTCGCCGCCATCTGCTGGATCTGCAGCAGCGCGCGCTTGTGCTCCGCCAGCTCTTCGCGCAGGCGGATCGTCGCCTCCAGATCTTCGCCGCGCTCCAGTTTCCCCTGGAGATCGGCGAACTGAAGTTCACGCTCGCGCACCAGATAGCTGATGCCGTACAGCGCCACGCGGCGGTAGTCGCCGATGATGCGTCCGCGCCCGTAGCCGTCCGGCAGACCGGTCAGCACCCCCGATTTGCGGCAGCGCATCATCTCCGGGGAGTAAACGTCAAACACGCCCTGGTTGTGGGTTTTGCGCAGGTCGGTAAAGAGATATTCAAACTGCGGATCCATCTCGCGACCGTAGGCTTCGAACGAGCTGCGGATCATGTTGATCCCGCCGTACGGATGCAGGGCGCGCTTGAGCGGCTTGTCGGTTTGCAGGCCGACGATCGTCTCCAGCTCCTGATCAATATAGCCCGGCCCGTGCGCGGTAATGGTAGTGGCGATGTTGGTGTCGAAATCCACCGGAGCGTGGGTGGCATTCTCCTGACGAATGCCGACCATCACCTTCTGCCACAGCGCCGTCGTTGCTGGCGTCGCCTGCGCGAGGAAAGCTTCATCGCCCTCATAAGGGGTGTAGTTATGCTGAATAAAATCGCGGACGTTGACGGCGTTTTTCCATTCTTCACCGCGAAACCCGGCCCATGCGTCGCTGTAGGGCACGACGCCCGTATCGATTGTTACTTTCATCAGATTCTCGCTTTATCAGGCGTAAGCCGCAGCCGGAGTAACCTTCCCAAGACGGAGGGCGTCCAGCGCGATCATTTTTTCTTCATTGGTAGGGATCACCGCGCAGGCCGCGCGGGACGACTCGGTGGAGATCACGCACTCGCCCGCGCTGCCCGGCAGGGCATTTTTGGACTCGTCGAGGATGATGCCAAACACCTTCAGATGCTCCGCCACCAGCGCGCGGATAAGCACGGAGTTCTCACCGATCCCGCCGGTAAACACCACGCCATCCAGACGGTGCAGGGACGCGGCATGACCGGCGATATGCCGCGCAATCCGGTGGACAAAGGTTTTTATTGCCAGCCGCGCCCGCTCGTTGCCGTCATGCCAGGCTTTCTCCAGCGCGCGCAAATCGGAGGAGATACCGGAGATCCCCAGCAGCCCGGACTCTTTGTTGACCACGCGCTCCAGATCCTCGAACGACTGGCCGGTCTGCCGGGCAATCCACGCCATCGCGCCAAAATCCACGTCTCCGCAGCGCGTGCCCATCACCAGTCCTTCAAGCGGCGTCATCCCCATGGACGTGTCCACGCTTACGCCGTTACGCACCGCGCAGATGGACGCCCCGTTGCCGAGATGGGCGATCACCAGGCCGCTGTCATCGGGAGAGAGCCCGAAAAGCGCGTGCGCCTGCGCCGACACATAGCGGTGAGAGGTGCCATGGAAACCGTAGCGGCGCACGCCCAGCTCTTCAAAATAGCGGTACGGCAAGCCGTACAGATACGCCTGCGGCGGCATGGTCTGGTGGAAGCTGGTATCAAATACCGCCACCTGCTGCACGCCGGGGAACAGGCGCTCGGCGGCTTCCACGCCGCTCAGGTTGGCGTAGTTATGCAGCGGCGCCAGCGGGGAGACCTGGCGGATCTGCGCCATCACCTCTTCCGTGATCAGGGTCGACTCGCTGAAGAGGTCACCGCCGTGGGCAATGCGATGGCCAATCAAAGCCACGCTGCCCATCAGGTTGCGTTTCTCCAGCTCCAGGGCGATGGCGGCCAGCGCCCCTTCGTAGTCCTGGTGAGCCAGTCTGACCGGCTCACCCCCATTCACGGAAATAAAGGCTTTTTCTGTGTTGATGCCGTCCGCAATGCCCGTCATCAGGGCATCGCAGCTTGCGGCGTCCAGCACCGAGAACTTAACAGAGGACGATCCGCAGTTAATGACCAGTACTACCGGAAACTCAATCATGGTATGGCTCCGCTCTTCCTGAGCTTTGGTTTAAAACAGTTTGTACACGATGTTCAGAATGGTCAGCAGTCCGACCACGGTTACGAAGATGTTCTCGGTCCGGCCTTTGTATTTCGCCAGCGCCGGTGCCTTGCGGATGGCGTACATCGGCAGCAGGCACAGCAGAGAGGCGATAATTGGCGCGCCCATGGCTTCAATGAGGTCCAGAATGTTCGGGTTGGCGTAGGCCACAATCCAGGTGGAGCCCATGATGAAGACCATGCTGATGGTGTTCAGCTTGCCGACGGAGACGTTCTTCTTGTCGCCCTTGTAGCCGAACTTGATGATCAGGCCGTTCAGCCCCTCCAGCGTGCCCAGATAGTGGCCGAAGAAGGATTTAAAGATAGCGACCAGCGCGATGATGGACGCGCCGTACTCCAGCACGGTGGCGAACGTGGATTTACTGCCTGACATCGACGCAAAGTGGTTCGCCAGGTAAGAGAGCACCGGAATGTTCTGCGCTTTGGCGTCCGCCATGTTCTGCGGAGAGAGCGTAAACAGGCAGCTAAAGGCGAAGAACATCACCACCGCCACCATCAGCAGGCTGGCGCGACCAATGATTTTGGAACATTTCTGCTCGGTAAACTCTTTCCCGAACTCTGGTTCGTACTCTTCGCGTTTGGAGACCACAAACGAGGAGACGATAGGCGAGAAGTTGAAGGAGAAGACCATGATGGAGATCCCCAGCCACACCGTGACCAGAATGCCGTCATGACCGGTGAAGGCGATATCGCTCAGGTTAACCTGGTCGATCACCGCCGAGTTCCAGTACGGGATCAGCGAGAGAGAAATCAACACCAGGCTGGCGATGAACGGGAACACAAGGTAGCTCATCACTTTCACCATCAGGTCTTTACCGAACCAGATAACAAAGGCCATCAGCAGCAGCAGGAACAGCGCCACCACGCCGCGGTTCAGGGCAGGCATCTGGAGCTGATTTTCCCAGAAGGTCATAAAGGTGTTGGTAATGGTGACGCCGTAAATCCACAGCAGCGGGCAAATGGCAAAGAAGTAGAGGAAGGTGATCACCACCCCGCCGGTCTTACCAAAATGCTCCTCCACCGTTTCGGTGATGTTGCCGGAGACGTTACTGCCGGACAAACACAGACGCGCCAGCGCGCGGTGGCAGTAAAAGGCAATCGGGAACGCGAGTACCAGCATCAGCAGGATGGGGATCAAGCCGCCAAAGCCTGCACGGATAGGGAAGAACAGCACGCCTGCGCCAATGGCGGTACCAAACAGGCCGAGCGTCCAGGTGGTATCAGATTTACGCCAGGAGGACGTTTTTGTCTGGCCAACGATAATGCTTTCTGTGTTGCTCATAAGTCATCCTTTATGCGTCAACGAAGCCGGTAATTTGGGAAACACGGGAGAGATCAATATTGCCGCCGGAAATAATGCAGACGGTTTTACGGCCCTGGATATAGTGGTCCAGCTTGCCGCTTAATAACGCCGCGCACGCCAGTGCGCCAGCACCTTCCGTGACCACTTTATTTCGCTGGATAAGCGCGATCATGCTGTTGCGAATCTCGTCTTCGCTGACCAGCACAATGTCATCGACTAATTCACGAACGATTTCGAAGGTTAAATTACCCGGGCGAGACACGTCGCAACCGTCTGCTAATGTGCCGGTAATGCGGTGGTTCGTTATTTCACCGGCCTGATACGATGCCGCCATTCCGTGCACGTTTTCAGACTGCACGCCGATAATATTGATAGTTGGGTTGATGGATTTAATTGCTGTCGCAATACCGGCAATTAAACCGCCGCCGCCGATGGGGACAATCACGTTATCCACGTCATATAAATCTTCGAGGATCTCCAGGCCGATGGTGCCCTGACCGGCGATCACTTTCGGATCGTCGTAAGGCGGGATAAAAATGCGCCCTTCCATCTCGACGATTTCGCTCACTTTGGCGATGGTGTCGTTAAAGTTCTCGCCGTGTAGCACCACTTCGGCAGAGTAGTCGCGCGTGGCGGCAACCTTGGATTTCGGCGCGCCCATCGGCATCACTACTTTGCCGTCGATGCCGAGCATGGCGCAAGAGAGAGAGACCCCCTGCGCGTGGTTCCCTGCGGAACAGGCCACCACGCCCTTGCGTTTTTCCGCATCGGTCAGCGAGCTTAATTTATTAAACGCCCCACGTATTTTAAACGAACCGGTACGCTGCATATTTTCAAATTTCAGGAATATCTCACCCTTACACCGTTCGCTCAGATAATTTGAGCGCGGCATACCGGTTTTATAGATCTTTCCCGCCAGTCTTTTTCTGGCGTCCTGAATATCTTCAATGGTCACCGGGAGATCGTAAGTAATGTGCATAATATCCTCGTTATAATAATTCATTGTTTTCAGGCAAAGTCAGGGTAACAGAGCGTTAAAAAGCGTCGCTCCGGGTGTTTTAAATCATCATTATTTCTATCGTCGTTTTTCGGTATTCATCGACGAATATTGTTTTGCCAGTTCAACTAATACTGACGCCGATTTTTTAATACTGTAATTTTTTGACCACACGGCGGCATAACGCGCCACGGGTAATTCATCTTCCACCGGCAGGACAATGAACTGGTCCGAGCCGAATGGCGCAATCATGTCACGGGGGATCACCGTCAGGTAATCGGCATTGAGGACAAGGTTATAGATGGTGACGACGGAATCGGTCTGGACGATGTTTTCAATGCTGATGTGGTTGTCTTGCAGGGTGGTCAGAAGTTCGTTGTAGTAGCCCATATCGGTTTGCGGCATCACCCACTGCTCGTGCGTAAGCGATGCCAGTCTGGTCGGGCCGGTGCACGTTCGTGATTTACTCGCCACCAGCACAAACTCGGATTCAAACAGTGGCTCAACGTGAAGATCCTGAAGCTGCATCCCGTCGCTCAGCGTACCGATGGCGAAATCCAGCCGGCCATCGCGAATGGCGGGCAGGAATGAAGAGAGCTGCGCTTCATACATTGAGACGCGTGCCTTCGGGAACACTTCCTTGAATTTTTTGATCATCCCGGACAGGAAGGTGAAGCCAATCAGCGACGGATAGCCGAAGGAGACGTCCATGACGGTACTGAAACTGAGGCTGTTGATCTCGCTTACCATGTTTTTCATTTCGCGGGTGATCGACTCAGCGTAGGACAGCAGCACCTGACCGGCAGCAGTGAGTTTTACGCCGGTGTTTTTACGCACCATCACTTCCACCCCAAAGTAAGATTCGATGTCGCTGATGATTTTGCTGACGGCAGGTTGCGTCAGCCCCAGTTGTCTTGCAGCAGAACCTATGGAGCCACTTTTGATGACTTCCTGAAATACCACGAGGTGCTGAGTTTTCGGTAGAATAATAGTATTCATAATATTCTGCGCTTATTTCCCTATGACGCAGCGGATTCTACCCAATATTGTTTTAGGGGGTATGTGCTGTTACTCACAATTTGCCAGGAAGCTCTGTTTTCAGTCGCACCAGAAAACTATTTATATCTTTATAAATCAAAGATTTATCACAATAAAAATACGCATTTACGCTGACATCGATCAATAAAAAACGCGGTAATAAATTTATTTTATGGCAATAACCAGCGTGAATTTTTTTGCCTTAAAAATATTAATAAAGGCTATCTTTCAGGCAATTAAAGGTTAATAAAACACCATTATTCCTTTAAAACATTTTTGTGGTTTATCAACTTTACAAGGAGTATTTATTCACTTTCCGGTTAAAGAGTGGGATATATCACACATTCACCAGAAGAATGTTTTTAGATTCAATATTAAATTATCAAATGAATAACATTCGGCATCACTGACTAAACATTTACAACATCTGCTAAACACTAAATTTTTCTAATTTTATAGCGTTAAATTTTGTGATTACGATCATGCGCAGCAGATGAGAGGAACACGCAGCCGAACAAATAGTGAAACGTGCTTAGCGTCGCAAAATTGAGAATTGATGTCGTTTGGCGCTTCGCTTACCCGACCTGCAACCTTCAGAAAGCAAAAACCCCGCCGAAGCGGGGTTTGGTAAGAAGTTGAAGCTGACCGATAAGCCGGGTTCTGTCGTGGACAGTCATTCATCTAGGCCAGCAATCGCTCACTGGCTCAAGCAGCCTACCCGGGTTCAGTACGGGCCGTACCATGTGAACCCCTATTTGGCCTTGCTCCGGGTGGAGTTTACCGTGCCACGGACTGTTACCAGCCGCGCGGTGCGCTCTTACCGCACCCTTTCACCCTTACCTGATCCCGCTTGCGCGGGCCATCGGCGGTTTGCTCTCTGTTGCACTGGTCGTGGGTTTCCCCCCCAGGCGTTACCTGGCACCCTGCCCTGTGGAGCCCGGACTTTCCTCCCCTCCGCCCGTCTCCCCCGAAAGGGACGACGACGAAGCGGCGACTGTCTGGTCAGCTTCGGCGCGCAGTATAGAGGGTTTGCGCGTCGCTGTCACCCCTGGCTACGCATGCCTACCTGCAATGTGGCCGCGATATTCCGCGAGGCGCGGTAAATGTTGTCATACGCGCCCTGGAACGCCTCTTCCAGTGAGCCGATGCGGGTCAGTACGCTGAACACCGCATCGATGCCGTACTGATGCACCACACCCACATCCTGCGTCAGACTTCCGGCAATCCCTATCACTGGCTTATGGTATTTTTTGGCGACGCTCGCCACGCCGACGGGCACTTTGCCATTTATGCTCTGGCTGTCGATGCGCCCTTCCCCCGTCAGCACCCACGTGCAGTCGTGAATATGTTCTTCAAGATTGAGCGCCTGAGTGACAATCTCAATGCCGCTTTTCAGCTCTGCGCCCAGGAAGGCCATCAGCGCCGCGCCCATGCCGCCCGCCGCTCCTGCCCCTGGAACCCGGTTGACGTCAATGCGCAGCGTTTTTTTGATCACTTCGGCATAGTGGCTAAGACTGGCGTCGAGTTCGAGGATCATCTCCTCCGTGGCGCCTTTTTGCGGTCCAAAGATACGCGACGCGCCGCTTTCACCGACCAGCGGATTCGTCACGTCACAGGCGACACGGATTGCGCACCCCTGAAGACGCGGATCGAGATCCGAAATATCAATCCGGTTAAGCGCCATCAGGCTGCCGCCGCCGTAGCCGATCTCCGTCCCGTTCGCATCCGTAAACTTCGCGCCCAGCGCCTGCATCATGCCTGCGCCCCCATCGTTGGTTGCGCTCCCGCCGATACCGATAATGATGTTGCGCGCGCCTTTATCCAGCGCGCGGAGGATCAGCTCCCCCGTCCCGCGCGACGTCGTGACCAGCGGGTTACGCTGCGCGGGAGGAACAAGCACCAGGCCGCTGGCGGCGGCCATCTCGATAAACGCGGTGGTACCGTCGCCCGAGATCCCCCAGCTGGCCTTCACCTTTTCCCCTAACGGGCCGGTGACGACAGCCTGCTGCCAGGTGCCCTGCGTAGCGGCGATCATCGCTTCAACCGTACCTTCTCCGCCGTCAGCAACGGGAACAGACACGTAATGAGCGTCGGGGAAAATTTCCCGAAATCCTTTTTCTATCGCCTGCGCCACCTCAGTGGCAGACAGGCTTTCTTTATAAGAGTCTGGCGCGATTACGATTTTCATAGTTGTATGCCTGAGCCGTAGGCCCGGTAAGCGTAACGCCACCGGGCGGGACGTCATTAGCGAGCAATTTCAACCTTCGCCAGCTTTTCGTAATAGCACGCTAACGCGCTGTGATCGGCGGTGCCCAGACCATCCGCACGCAGCGCCTGCATCATCTCCATGACGGCGGCAGTCAGCGGCAGCTGCGCCCCCACGCCGTGGGAGGTATCCAGCGCATTCGCCAGATCCTTAATGTGCAGATCGATGCGGAAGCCCGGCCTGAAGTTACGATCCATCACCATCGGCGCCTTGGCATCCAGCACGGTGCTGCCCGCCAGACCACCGCGAATGGCCTGATAGACCAGCTCCGGATTAACGCCCGCTTTGGTGGCCAGCGTTAGCGCCTCCGACATAGCCGCGATGTTCAACGCCACAATCACCTGGTTTGCCAGCTTGGTGACGTTGCCTGCGCCAATTTCACCGGTGTGCACCACGGAGCCGGCCATGGCTTTCATCAGGTCGTAATATTTGTCAAACACGGCTTTATCGCCCCCCACCATCACCGACAGGGTGCCGTCGATGGCTTTCGGTTCGCCGCCGCTGACCGGCGCATCCAGCATCTCCACGCCCTTCGCTTTCAGCGCCTCGCTGATTTCGCGGCTTGCCAGCGGTGCGATAGAACTCATGTCGATCACCACCAGACCCGGCTTCGCGCCATCGATAATGCCGTTCTCACCCAGCGCCACCTCTTTCACGTGCGGTGAGTTTGGCAGCATGGTGATAATCACGTCGCACTGCTCAGCAATTGCTTTTGCGGTTGTCGCCGTTTCTGCGCCAGCCGCAATCACCTCTGCCACTGCGTCTGAATTACGATCTAAAACCACCAGTGAGTAACCTGCTTTGATGAGGTTTTTGCTCATTGGTTTGCCCATGATACCCAGGCCAATAAAACCCACTTTCAGCGTCATAATCTGTTTCCTCAATGATGGTTATTTTTTAAAAGCGTCCGCTAATTTCTGCGTGGCGGCGCGGAATACGCCGAGGTCGCTGCCGACAGCAACAAACGTTGCGCCCCATTCCAGGTAACGGCGGGCATCGGCTTCCACTGGCGCCAGAATGCCGCACGGTTTACCGTGCGCTTTGGCACGGGCAAAAATGTACTGAATTGCGCGCTGCACGTCCGGATGGCTGGCGTTACCCAGATGACCAAAGGCGGCCGCCAGATCGCTCGGGCCGACGAAAATGCCGTCTACCCCCTCCGTCGCGGCAATAGCGTCGACGTTATCGACCCCCTGCTGGCTCTCGATCTGAACCAGAATGGTGATGTTCTTGTTGGACTGGGCGAAATAGTCCGGCACGGTGCCAAACATGTTGGCGCGGTGCGAGACGGACACGCCGCGGATCCCTTCCGGTGGATAGCGGGTCGCCGCCACGGCCAGCACCGCTTCTTCTTCCGTTTCAACAAACGGGATCAGGAAGTTGTAGAAGCCGATATCCAGCAGACGCTTGATGATCACCGGCTCGTTGGTGGGCACACGCACCACCGGCGCGCTGTGGCTGCCTTTCAGCGCCATCAGCTGCGGAATAAACGTGTTGATATCGTTTGGCGCATGTTCGCCGTCCAGCACCAGCCAGTCGAACCCGGCCAGGCCCAGCACTTCGGTGCTGATGGGGTTGGCCAGCGCAGACCAGCAGCCAATCTGAATCTGGTGCGCCGCGAGAGCCGCTTTAAATTTATTCGGGAAGATGTCGTTACTCATTACTTATACCTTTTTTAATTCCGCAGTTTTAGCCAGTAACTTTTCTTATTTATTCCGACTCAGCGTCAGCGTTATATTTATTTTCCTGACTGAATTTTGGCGTTATAAAATCGTCATTCAGTATAATCGTCACCACCCGGCAGTACATTGTCTCAATGCTCAATTATCCAGCGGGAATAACACGCTATTTTGAGCATTTGCCCAATGCAGTGGGCGCTGATGCACAGAATCAACGATTAGTGTTTCGGGAGCGATCGCGATCACATTCTCACTTTTCCTCTCCTGACATTCTTTATTTCCTCAATAAGAAACGATTAACCATCTGGCTATATTTAGTATCAGATATTTTGCTGGAGAAGAGTGAACAATGGCCGATATTGAAATTCGACAGGCGTCGCCGACGGCGTTCTATATAAAAGTGCACGATACTGATAACGTGGCGATTATTGTCAACGACAATGGCTTAAAAGCTGGCACCCGCTTTCCGGATGGCCTGGAGCTGATTGAGCACATTCCGCAGGGGCATAAAGTCGCACTGGTCGATATCCCGGCTCACGGTGAAATCGTGCGCTACGGCGAAGTCATCGGCTATGCGGTGCGCGCTATCCCGCAGGGTAGCTGGATTGAGGAGTCGCTGGTTGAGCTGCCCACCGCCCCGCCGCTGGAGACGTTGCCGCTGGCTACCCGCGTCCCTGAGCCGTTGCCTCCGCTAGAGGGTTATACCTTCGAAGGTTACCGCAACGCGGATGGCAGCGTGGGAACCAAAAACCTGCTTGGCATCACCACCAGCGTGCATTGCGTGGCGGGCGTAGTGGATTACGTTGTGAAAATTATTGAGCGCGATCTGTTGCCGAAATACCCCAACGTTGACGGCGTGGTGGGTCTTAACCACCTGTACGGCTGCGGCGTGGCGATCAACGCGCCGGCAGCGGTCGTGCCGATCCGTACGATTCACAATATCGCCCTTAACCCAAACTTTGGCGGTGAGGTCATGGTGATTGGTCTCGGCTGTGAAAAATTGCAGCCAGAACGCCTGTTGCAGGGTACTGAGGATGTGAAAGCCATTCCGGTTGACGATGCCAGTGTTGTGCGTCTTCAGGATGAACACCATGTCGGCTTCAGATCGATGGTCGACGACATTTTACAGGTGGCAGAGCGCCATCTGGAGAAGTTGAACAAACGCCAGCGTGAAACCTGCCCGGCCTCTGAACTGGTCGTTGGGACACAGTGTGGCGGCAGCGATGCGTTTTCCGGCGTCACCGCTAACCCGGCGGTAGGTTATGCCTCCGATCTGTTCGTGCGCTGCGGCGCCACGGTGATGTTCTCCGAAGTCACCGAAGTACGTGATGCTATCCACCTGCTCACGCCGCGCGCCGTCAACGAAGAGGTGGGCAAACGCCTGCTGGAGGAAATGGCCTGGTACGATAACTATCTCGACATGGGCAAAACTGACCGCAGCGCCAACCCGTCTCCGGGTAACAAGAAAGGCGGCCTCGCGAACGTGGTGGAAAAGGCCCTCGGGTCGATTGCCAAATCCGGCCAGAGCGCGATTGTGGAAGTGCTCTCCCCTGGCCAGCGACCAACCAAACGCGGCCTGATTTACGCGGCAACGCCTGCCAGTGATTTCGTTTGCGGCACCCAGCAGGTGGCTTCCGGCATTACGGTACAGGTCTTTACCACCGGGCGCGGCACGCCGTACGGCCTGATGGCGGTACCGGTGATCAAAATGGCGACCCGCACCGAGCTGGCAAACCGCTGGTATGACTTAATGGATATCAACGCGGGCACCATCGCCACCGGGGAAGAGAGTATTGAAGAGGTGGGCTGGAAGCTGTTCCACTTCATTCTGGATGTGGCAAGCGGGCGGAAGAAAACCTTCTCCGATCAATGGGGATTGCATAACTCGCTGGCGGTGTTTAACCCGGCGCCGGTGACGTGATTGTCCCTCACCCTGCCCTCTCCCCACCGGGGAGAGGGTAAAAAACCGCACCGAGCAGTCCCCTCTCCCCTATGGGGCTGAGGGTTCCCCACAAAATAATGCCTGCACAGACGGCCCCCTCTCCCTTGAGGGAGAGGGCTGGGGTGAGGGGAAACATACGGCTCTGGTGGTCATTCCGTTCACTTTATGTTCCTTGCTACTCTGTCACGACATGACCGGTGAACGTGCCAGGGTGGCTCAGTCGCCACCACCCTGGCGACCCGGGCTTCCGGCGGAAAATCGCCGCTTCGCGGTGCCTTCGGCTTATTCCTTCCGGCTTATCGGGGACGGGCGGAGGTAACATCCCTGTAAAGCCCGCCCTCTCGGCGCATCCCTGCGCCTCGCCCCGGCCTACAGGAAACGCCTCAGCGATTTACAGCCGGACCGGGGCATCGCTGAAAGCCCTCAGTTATTCTGAGGCAACGTTATAGTTTTTGCTTTCAAATTACTGGGGAACCCTCTCCCCTATGGGGAGAGGGTTAGGGTGAGGGGAAAAGCCTCTTTAGACCAGCACCACATCGATCCCGCTTTTGCGTAACCCTTCCAGGCTTTCCGCCGGAATGCCTTCATCAACAATAATCATGTCGATTCGCTGAGTATCAATGATTTTATGCAGGCTTGAACGGTTAAACTTGCTGGAGTCAGTGACAACGATAATACGCTCCGCCACCTCGCACATTTTGCGGTTCAGACGGGCTTCATCCTCGTTGTGCGTACTCACCCCCCGGTCGAGATCGATGGCATCGACGCCCAGGAACAGCAGGTCAAAATGGTAATTCTGTAAGGACTGCTCCGCCTGGTCGCCGTAGAAGGACTGTGACTGACGGCGCAAATGCCCGCCGGTCATCAGCAGCTCTACGCCTTCCGCTTCCAGTAGCGCGTTTGCCACGTTCATCCCGTTGGTCATGGCAATGACATCGGTGTGCTGGCGCAGCATGCGGGCAATTTCAAAGGTTGTGGTGCCGGAGTCCAGAATAATGCGGTGACCCGGCTTCACCAGTTCAACCGCCGCCTGCGCGATGCTGCGCTTCACTGCCGTATTAAGGGAACTTTTGTCCTCAACGGACGGCTCCACGCCGGGGGCATTGCCTTCGCAAATCAGCGCGCCGCCGTAAGCGCGAACGGCAATCCCCTGCTTTTCCAGAAAGGCCAGATCGTTACGGATCGTCACCGTCGACACGCCGAATAAAAGAGAAAGATCGTTAACCTGCACGCTTCCCTGCGCCCGCAACCGCTGAATGATCTGCTCTCGCCTTTCACTGGTGCCGGTGATGCGCTTCTCTGCGGATGAATCGGTGCTGCTCATACGAGCTCCTTAGTAAATAAACTTTCGTTTCATTTCGTTTTTCTTATTAACGCCTTTCTTTTGAGGGAATGCAAGCCCTGTATGGTAGGTGGACGCAAGCTTAATCGCCGCTGAAACCTTTCATTATGTTTCTTTTGTGAAACAGATCGGAAAACTATTATCTTTCGTTTTATTTTTACATCACCATAATGCAGTATCAAATGAAACAAAACGAAAGATGAATGCCAACACCATCCGAAATGGAGAGGAAAGTGAAACATCTGACAGAAATGGTGGAACAACATAAACGGGGGAATACAAACGGGATTTATGCCGTCTGTTCCGCACATCCACTGGTACTTGAAGCTGCAATACGTTACGTCCATTCACAACAGACGCCTCTGCTGATTGAAGCCACCTCAAACCAGGTGGATCAGTTTGGCGGCTATACCGGTATGACGCCCGCCGATTTTTATGGGTTTGTCTGCAAGCTGGCGGGATCCCTCGGTTTCCCCACCTCACAGCTGATCCTTGGCGGCGATCATTTAGGTCCAAACCGCTGGCAAAACCTGCCAGCTTTGCAGGCGATGGCGAACGCCGACGATCTGATCAGAAGCTACGTGGCGGCCGGATTTAAAAAAATTCACCTCGATTGCAGCATGTCCTGCGAAGACGACCCGGTTCCTTTAACCGATGCAATCGTTGCCGGGCGTGCCGCTCGGCTGGCTAAAATTGCCGAAACCACCTGTCTCGAGCAATTTGGCGTAGCCGATCTGGTCTACGTTATCGGCACGGAAGTTCCGGTTCCCGGTGGGGCACACGAGACGCTGACCGAGCTTGAGGTCACCACGCCAGAGGCGGCACGCGCCACGCTTGAGGCACACCGCCACGCATTCGAGAAGGAAGGGTTAAGCGACATCTGGCCGCGCATTATTGGCCTGGTCGTTCAGCCTGGCGTTGAATTCGACCATGCGCACGTTTGTGACTATCAACCGCATAAAGCCGTCGCGCTGAGCAAGATGGTTGAAGCCTACGACACGCTGGTATTTGAAGCACACTCTACCGATTACCAGACGCCGCAGGCGCTGCGCCAGTTGGTGAAAGATCACTTCGCCATTCTGAAAGTCGGCCCTGCGCTAACCTTCGCGCTGCGCGAAGCGCTGTTCTCACTGGCAGCAATTGAAGAAGAGCTGCTGCCGGCAAAAGCCTGCTCAGGGCTGCGTCACGTCCTGGAAAACGTGATGCTCGATCGCCCGGAATACTGGCAAAGCCACTATCACGGCGACGGCAATGCCCGTCGCCTGGCCCGCGGTTACAGCTATTCCGACCGCGTGCGCTATTACTGGCCAGACAGCCAGATTGACGACGCCTTTGAGCGGCTGGTACGCAACCTGGCGGATGAACCGATCCCGCTGCCGCTGATCAGCCAGTATCTGCCGTTGCAGTACAGCAAAGTTCGCGATGGTGCTCTCAGCTCCACACCACGGGAACTCATCCTCGACCACATTCAGGACATACTCCATCAGTACCATGCCGCCTGCGAAGGCGTAACGACTCAACACGCATAATTAAAAAGAGGAAAACGCTATGCCAAACATTGTCTTATGCCGCATTGATGAACGCCTGATCCACGGTCAGGTGGGCGTACAGTGGGTGGGGTTTGCGGGGGCGAACCTGGTGCTGGTGGCAAATGACGAGGTTGCAGACGATCCGGTTCAGCAAAACCTGATGGAGATGGTGCTTGCGGAAGGCATCGCCGTGCGTTTCTGGTCTCTGCAAAAAGTGATCGACAACATTCATCGCGCCGCCGACCGGCAGAAAATTCTGCTGGTCTGTAAAACACCGGCTGATTTTTTAACGCTGGTCGAGGGCGGCGTGCCCATCACCCGTATTAACGTCGGAAATATGCATTACGCCAGTGGCAAACAGCAAATTGCCAAAACGGTATCTGTAGACGCGAACGATATCGCCGCGTTTAACGGCCTGAAGGCGGCCGGAGTGGAATGCTTCGTTCAGGGCGTTCCAACAGAGACTGCTTTGGATCTCTTTAAACTGCTCTGAGGGATTCACAATGGAAATCAGTCTGTTGCAGGCTTTCGCGCTGGGGCTTCTCGCCTTTATAGCGGGCCTGGATATGTTTAACGGCTTAACACACATGCACCGTCCAGTGGTGCTCGGGCCACTGGTTGGCCTGATTCTGGGCGATTTGCACACCGGAATTCTGACCGGCGGTACGTTAGAACTGGTCTGGATGGGACTCGCGCCGCTGGCGGGCGCGCAGCCGCCAAACGTGATTATCGGCACCATCGTTGGCACCACATTTGCCATTACTACAGGCGTGAAGCCGGATGTCGCCGTTGGGGTCGCCGTGCCGTTTGCCGTGGCGGTTCAGATGGGGATCACCTTCCTCTTCTCGGTGATGTCCGGCGTGATGTCCCGCTGCGATCGCATGGCGGCTAACGCAGACACCCGTGGTATTGAACGGGTCAACTATCTTGCACTGCTGGCGCTCGGCGTCTTCTACTTCCTGTGCGCATTTCTGCCCATCTACTTCGGCGCTGAACATGCGAAAACCGCCATTGACGTGCTGCCGGAACGTCTGATCGACGGTCTCGGCGTCGCGGGCGGCATCATGCCAGCGATCGGCTTCGCCGTGCTACTGAAGATCATGATGAAAAACGTTTACATCCCTTACTTCATTATCGGCTTTGTCGCCGCGGCCTGGCTGAAACTCCCGGTGCTGGCGATTGCCGCGGCTGCACTGGCGATGGCGCTGATCGACCTGCTGCGCAAATCGCCTGAACCCACGGCGCCTGCGGCCCAGAAAGAGGAATTTGAAGATGGCATCTAATCACACCACCCTGCCGGGCGTGTCTGAAAGTGAAGAGACACTGCTGACCGGCGTGAATGAAAACGTCTACGAAGATCAGAGTATTGGCGCTGAGCTAACGAAAAAGGATATTAACCGTGTCGCCTGGCGTTCCATGCTGCTACAGGCCTCGTTTAACTACGAGCGTATGCAGGCCTCCGGCTGGCTGTATGGGCTACTGCCCGCGCTGAAAAAGATCCACACCAATAAGCGGGACCTGGCGCGCGCCATGAAAGGCCATATGGGCTTCTTTAACACCCACCCGTTTCTGGTGACCTTCGTCATCGGCATTATTCTGGCAATGGAGCGTTCCAAGCAGGATGTGAACAGCATCCAGAGCACTAAAATTGCCGTTGGCGCACCGCTCGGTGGCATTGGTGACGCCATGTTCTGGCTGACCCTGCTGCCCATTTGCGGGGGGATTGGCGCCAGCCTGGCGCTACAGGGATCCATTCTTGGCGCCGTGGTCTTTATCGTTCTGTTTAACGTGGTGCATCTCGGCCTGCGTTTTGGTCTGGCGCACTATGCCTACCGAATGGGTGTCGCCGCGATCCCGCTGATCAAGGCCAACACCAAAAAGGTTGGTCATGCTGCGTCCATTGTCGGAATGACAGTGATTGGCGCGCTGGTGGCAACCTATGTGCGCCTGAATACCACACTCGAGATTAAAGCCGGGGATGCGGTCGTCAAACTGCAAACCGATGTGATCGACAAACTGATGCCCGCCTTTCTGCCGCTGGTCTACACCCTGACCATGTTCTGGCTGGTACGCCGTGGCTGGAGCCCACTGCGCCTGATTGGTATCACCGTGGTGCTGGGCGTTGTCGGTAAATTCTGTCACTTCCTGTAAAAAGCAAAGAGGTTGCGATGTTAGGCATTATTTTGACGGGTCACGGCGGTTTTGCCAGCGGGCTGCAACAGGCAATGAAGCAAATCCTCGGCGAACAGCCGCAGTTTATCGCCATCGATTTTCCGGAAAGCTCCACCACTGCGCGGCTGACCGCGCAGCTTGAGCAGGCAGTGAATGAACTGGATGCAGAGCACGATATCGTGTTTCTCACCGATCTTCTCGGCGGTACGCCGTTTCGTGTGGCCTCTACTCTCGCGATGCAGCGCCCCGGCAGCGAAGTGATCACCGGCACCAATCTCCAGCTTTTGCTGGAGATGGTTCTGGAGCGCGACGGATTAAGCAGTGAAGCCTTTCGTTTGCAGGCGCTGGAGTGCGGCCATCGCGGCCTGACCAGCCTGGTGGATGAACTTGCACGCTGTCGCGAGGAAGCGCCCGCCGAGGAAGGGATATGAGCCAGCTGCTGCGCGCGCGTCGTCTGCTTACCGGGCAAGGCTGGCTGGATGACCATCAGCTGCGTATGGATAGAGGCGTCATCACCGCCATCGAGCCGATTCCGGCAGGGGTTAACACCCGCGAGGCAGACCTGCTTTGCCCGGCATACATTGATATCCACGTCCACGGCGGCGCGGGTGTGGATGTGATGGATGATGCCCCCGACGTGCTGGACCGGTTAGCCATACATAAAGCGCGTGAAGGCGTAGGGGCGTTTCTGCCTACCACCGTCACCGCTTCGCTGGAGGCGATCCATGGCGCGTTACGGCGCATTGCCCGGCGCTGTCATGCCGGTGGCCCCGGCGCGCAGCTCCTGGGCAGCTATCTGGAAGGCCCGTACTTTACACCGCAGAACAAAGGGGCGCACCCGCCAGAACTGTTTCGCGAGCTGGATCTCGCGGAACTTGATGAGCTGATTGCGGTTTCGCAGAACACGCTGCGGGTGGTGGCGCTTGCTCCGGAAAAAGTGGATGCCCTGAAGGCGATCCATCACCTCAAGCAAAAAGGGATACGCGTCATGCTGGGCCACAGCGCCGCTACATACGCGCAAACCCTGGCCGCATTTGATGCAGGCGCAGACGGGCTGGTGCACTGCTACAACGGCATGACGGGATTACACCACCGGGAGCCGGGCATGGTTGGCGCCGGGCTTACGGACCCACGCGCGTGGCTGGAGCTTATTGCCGACGGGCATCACGTTCATCCTGGAGCCATGCGGCTATGTTGTTGCTGCGCGAAGGATCGTACGGTGCTGATTACCGATGCCATGCAGGCGGCGGGTATGCCTGATGGGGGCTATACGTTGTGTGGTGAAAATGTCGAGATGCAGGGCGGCGTTGTCCGCACGGCCTCGGGCGGGCTGGCGGGCAGCACGCTCGCACTGGATGCCGCCGTGCGAAATATGGTGGAGCATACGGGGGTCGCCCCAGAAAACGCTATCCATATGGCCTCGCTGCATCCCGCCCGTCTGCTCGGTATGGATCACCTGCTGGGATCGTTAGCACCAGGCAAACGCGCCAATATTATTGCGCTCGATGCGGGTTTACACCTCCGGCAGATCTGGATCCAGGGTCAGGCTCTTTCCCTGTAGCCCCTTCACAGTGTGCTCTGTTGGCCTTACGGAAGACGATCGTAAGGCCTTTCTTTTCCTTTCCTTGATCTTCGCCTTTCCTTTCGCGATCACACTTTTCGTTTTATTTCTTTTTCGCCATTGAACTTTCGATTTCTTTTCTATAGATTTTCTTTAACTGCTAAAGTAAACAAGTGAAACGAAACGAAAGATAGCGACACATTTGCCAGCGTCTGATGTGGAATTCACACGACTAAGGACTGAGTTATGCCACAAACCACTACCACCACCGGCACCTGGACCGAAAAAGAGATCCGCCAGCAGCCAGCCAGCTGGCTTCGCTCGCTCAACAATATTGATAATCTGCGCGCGTCGATCGACAGTTTTCTGACGCCACTGTTGCGCAAGCCCGATCTGCGGATCGTTCTGACCGGCGCGGGTACGTCTGCTTTTATCGGCGACATCATTGCGCCATGGCTTGCCAGCCACACGAGAAAAAATATCACCGCGATACCTACGACCGATCTGGTCACCAACCCGATGGATTACTTCAGCCCTGCGCACCCGCTGCTGCTGGTCTCTTTCGCCCGTTCTGGCAATAGCCCGGAGAGCGTCGCTGCCGTTGAGCTGGCGAATCAGTTTGTTCCGGAGTGCTACCACCTGTCGATCACCTGTAATGAAGCGGGCAGCCTGTATCAGAATGCCGTCGACAGCGATAACGCCTGCGCTCTGCTCATGCCAGCCGAAACGCACGATCGCGGGTTCGCGATGACAAGCAGCATCACCACCATGATGGCGAGCTGCCTGGCAGTATTCGCACCGGAAACGATCAACAGCAAAACGTTCCGCGACGTGTCCGATCGCTGTCAGGCGATCCTCACGTCGCTTGGCGATTTCAGCCCCGGCGTCTTTGGTAACGAACCGTGGAAACGCATTGTTTATCTGGGCAGCGGTGGATTACAGGGCGCCGCACGGGAGTCAGCGTTGAAGGTGCTGGAGCTGACCGCCGGCAAGCTGGCGGCATTCTACGATTCGCCAACGGGTTTCCGTCACGGGCCTAAGTCGCTGGTGGACAACGAAACGCTGGTCGTCGTGTTTGTCTCCAGCCATCCGTACACGCGTCAGTACGATCTGGATCTGCTCGCCGAGCTGCGACGCGATCGTCAGGCTATGCGCGTGGTAGCCATTGCAGCCGAAACGGATCCGGTCATTGAAGCTGGCCCGCATATCCTGCTGCCGCCTTCCCGTTCATTTAACGATATGGAGCAGGCGTTCTGCTTCCTGATGTACGCCCAGGTCTTCGCACTGACCCAGTCTCTGCACGTTGGCAATACGCCGGATACGCCATCCGCCAGCGGTACGGTTAACCGTGTGGTCCAGGGCGTCGTTATTCATCCGTGGCAGGCTTAAGAGGACAGGCTCATGAGTATTATTTCTACCAAATATCTTTTGCAGGACGCACAGGCGAAGGGCTATGCCGTTCCGGCCTTTAACATCCATAACGCCGAGACGATCCAGGCGATCCTCGAAGTCTGTAGCGAAATGCGATCGCCGGTGATCCTCGCGGGTACGCCGGGGACGTTTAAACATATTGCGCTGGAAGAGATTTACGCCTTGTGCAGCGCGTATTCCCTTACTTATGACATGCCGCTGGCGCTACACCTCGATCACCACGAATCGCTGGACGACATTCGCCGCAAAGTCCATGCCGGCGTACGTAGCGCAATGATCGACGGTAGCCATTACCCCTTCGAACAAAACGTCAAGCTGGTGAAATCGGTCGTCAATTTCTGCCACCTCAACGACTGTAGCGTCGAGGCCGAACTGGGCCGACTGGGTGGGGTGGAAGATGACATGAGCGTCGACGCCGAAAGCGCGTTCCTGACCGACCCGCAGGAAGCAAAACGCTTTGTCGAACTGACAGGCGTGGACAGCCTCGCCGTCGCCATCGGTACCGCGCACGGTCTCTATACCAAACGCCCAAAAATCGACTTCCAGCGGCTGGCCGAGATCCGCGAGGTAGTGACAGTGCCGCTGGTGCTGCATGGTGCAAGCGATGTGCCGGATGAGGATGTGCGCCGCACCATTGAGCTGGGCGTCTGCAAAGTTAACGTCGCAACAGAGCTGAAAATCGCCTTCTCTGACGCAGTCAAAGCCTGGTTTGCCGAGAACCCACAGGGCAACGATCCGCGCTTCTACATGCGCGTCGGCATGGATGCCATGAAAGAGGTGGTCAGAAGCAAAATCACCGTTTGCGGCTCGGCGAACCGGCTGCTGCTTCCGGCTGAAGCCTGAACCCATCGCGCATAACGCTAGTACCTAAAAAAATAACTATAAGCCTCGCAAATATGAAGGCGCGTCCTTAAGCCGGACAGCGCCTTCCATTATCCTAAAAATCCGAGGAGTCCCTACATGACACAGGAAAAGTCGTTTAAATCGAAAGCGTGGGAGTTTTTCCAGAGCCTGGGAAAGACGTTTATGTTCCCGGTCTCGCTGTTGGCCTTTATGGGGTTGTTGTTAGGTATCGGTAGTTCTGTCACCAGCCCTTCCACCATCAAAAGTTTTCCCTTTCTGGGCGGCGAGTTAACGCAGCTCACCTTTGGTTTTATCGCCATGGTCGGCGGCTTTGCTTTTACCTATCTGCCGCTGATGTTTGCCATGGCGATCCCGATGGGCCTTGCCAGACGTAATAAAGCGGTGGGCGCTTTTGCCGGATTCGTTGGCTACATGCTGATGAACATGAGCATCAACTACTACCTGACCGCCACCCACCAGCTTGCGGACGCCGCCACCATGAGACAGGTGGGACAATCCATCGTGCTTGGTATTCAAACGCTGGAGATGGGCGTGCTCGGCGGCATTGTGGTAGGGGTGATCACCTACTTCCTGCACGAACGCTTCCAGGACACGGTGCTGCACGACGCGTTTGCCTTCTTTAGCGGCATTCGTTTCGTACCGATTGTTACCGCCCTCACCCTGTCGCTGGTCGGCTTGTTCATCCCCCTGCTGTGGGAATATGTGGCAATGGGCATTGCCGGGATTGGTCATATCATCCAGAGCACCAGCGTCTTTGGGCCGTTCCTGTATGGCGTGGGCGTACTGCTGCTCAAACCTTTTGGCCTGCACCACATCCTGCTGGCGATGGTGCGCTTCACCCCGGCGGGCGGCATTGAGATGGTTAACGGCCAGGAAGTGGCCGGTGCGCTGAACATTTTCTACGCCGAGCTGAAAGCCGGCCTGCCGTTTAGCCCGCACGTTACGGCATTTTTATCGCAAGGGTTTATGCCGACCTTTATCTTCGGCCTGCCTGCCGTGGCTTACGCTATCTACCGCACCGCGCGTCCGGAAAACCGTCCGGTGATTAAAGGGCTGCTGCTTTCTGGCGTGCTGGTTTCAGTTGTCACGGGTATTTCAGAGCCGATTGAGTTCCTGTTCCTGTTTATTGCCCCTGTGCTTTACGCGTTTCATATCGTTATGTCTGGCCTGGCGCTGATGGTGATGGCGCTTCTCGGCGTCACTATCGGCAACACCGACGGCGGCATTCTGGATCTGCTGATCTTCGGCGTCATGCAGGGGATGTCGACCAAATGGTATCTGCTGTTCCCGGTGGGTATGGCCTGGTTTGCTATCTACTTCTTCGTCTTCCGCTGGTACATCCTCAGGCACGATATTAAAACGCCGGGCCGTGAGGTTGACGCGCAGGGTGCGCTCCAGGCGGTGGAAGCCAATACCCGGGCACGTGGAAAATCAAAATACGATCATGGGCTTATTCTTCGCGCGCTTGGCGGTAAAGAGAATATTGAGTCGCTCGACAACTGCATCACCCGCTTACGTCTGGTGGTGAAAGATATGGGGCTTATCGACCAGCAGGCGCTGAAGGCCGCGGGCGCCTTGTCAGTCGTGGTGCTTGATGCCCACAGCGTTCAGGTGATCATCGGCCCGCAGGTGCAGAGCGTCAAATCCGGCATTGAAGCCTTAATTTAACAGGGGGACGTTGTGTTTGATTTCGACAGAATCATTGAGCGTAAAAGCGATAAATGCCGTAAATGGGATCATGAGTTTGTGTGCTCGCGTTTCGGTGATGTCCCGGAGGGATTTATCCCGCTGTGGATAGCAGACATGGATTTCACCTCGCCACCCGCCGTGATTGAAGGCTTCCAGCGCATCGTGGAGCATGGCACCTTCGGTTACACCTGGTGCTTCGACGAATTCTACGATGCGGTCATCGCCTTCCAGCGCACCCGTCATCAGGTTGAGGTGCATAAGTCATGGATCACCCTGACCTACGGCACCGTTTCCACGCTGCACTATACGGTTCAGGCGTTCTGCAAACCCGGCGACTGCGTGATGATGAACACCCCGGTGTATGACCCGTTTGCGATGGCGACACAGCGACAGGGCGTGCGGGTGCTTGCAAATCCGCTGAGCGTGAAGGAAAACCGCTATCACCTGGATTTTAATCTGATTGAAGTTCAGCTCAAAACTCACCGTCCAAAACTGTGGTTCTTCTGCTCGCCGCATAACCCTTCAGGCCGAATCTGGCGCGCGGATGAGATACGCCAGGTGTCCGATCTCTGTAAGCGCTACGGCACGATTCTGGTGGTTGATGAGGTTCACGCCGAGCACATTCTGGACGGTACATTCGTCAGCTGTCTGACTTCGGGCTGTGCCGCCCAGGACAACCTGATTGTGCTGACCTCCCCCAATAAAGCGTTCAACCTTGGCGGGCTAAAAACATCCTACTCGATAATTCCAGACGATTCGCTGCGCCAGCGTTTCCGCCAGCAGCTGGAGAAGAACTCCATTACCTCGCCCAATATCTTCGGCGTGTGGGGAATTATTCTGGCCTATCAGCAGGGTCTGCCATGGCTCGACGCGCTGAATGGTTATCTGCGCGGCAATGCCCGCTACCTTGCGGATGCCATCCAGACCCACTTCCCTGCATGGAAGATGATGAACCCGGAGTCGTCATATCTCGCCTGGATAGACGTCAGTGCGGACGATCGCAGTGCGACGGCGCTAACCCAACATTTCGCCAAACAGGCTGGCGTGGTCATCGAAGATGGCAGCCACTACGTACAAAACGGCGAAAACTACCTGCGTATTAACTTCGGCACCCAGCGCTACTGGCTGGAACAGTCCATCAACCGAATGCTGAAGCATTACTGATAAGGATCTTACCCCGATGAAAAAAATGCTCACTCTCTCGCTGCTGGCTCTCTGCGTTTCTCATGGCGCGGCGGCAGCAAACTACGCGCTCAGTAACGACAATATTGCCCTTTCGTTTGATGATGCAAATGCAACGGTAGTAGTAACGGACAGCAAATCTAACCATCCGCTCACGCCCCAGGAGCTGTTCTTTCTGACGCTGCCGGATGAAACAAAAATCCACACCGCTGATTTCAAAATCAAGCACGTCGAAAAGCAGGACAATGCGATAGTCATCGACTTTACGCATCCGGATTTTAACGTAACGGTGAAACTGAACCTGGTGAAGGGAAAATACGCCAGCATCGGCTACACCATCGCCGCCGTCGGGCAGCCGCGGGACGTAGCGAAAATTACCTTCTTCCCGACGAAGAAGCAGTCTCAGGCACCTTACGTTGACGGGGCGATTAACAGCTCGCCAATCGTGGCCGACTCGTTCTTCATCCTGCCAGACAAACCGATTGTGAATACTTACGCTTATGAAGCCACCACGAACCTCAACGTGGAGCTGAAAACGCCAATTCTGCCTGAGACACCGGTTAGTTTTACCACCTGGTTCGGCACTTTCCCGGAAACTAATCAGCTGCGCCGCAGCGTAAACCAGTTTATCGATGCCGTGCGTCCGCGGCCTTATAAGCCTTATCTGCACTACAACAGCTGGATGGACATCGGTTTCTTTACCCCTTACTCCGAGCAGGATGTCATTGGGCGGATGGACGAATGGAATAAAGAATTTATTGCCGGACGCGGGGTGGCGCTGGACGCGTTCCTGCTGGACGATGGCTGGGACGATCGCACCGGACGCTGGCTTTTTGGCCCGGCATTCAGCAACGGTTTTGGCAAAGTCAGGGAAAAAGCCGACAGCCTGCACAGCTCGGTTGGGCTGTGGCTTTCTCCGTGGGGCGGATACAACAAGCCGCGCGATATTCGCGTCTCGCATGCAAAAGAGTATGGTTTTGAAACCGTAGACGGCAAGCTGGCGCTGTCGGGGCCGAACTATTTTAAAAACTTTAACGATCAGATCATTAAGCTGATCAAAAACGAGCACATTACCTCGTTCAAGCTCGACGGAATGGGTAACGCCAATTCGCATATCAAGGGCAGCCCATTTGCATCGGATTTTGACGCATCCATTGCCCTGCTGCACAACATGCGCAGCGCAAACCCGAACCTGTTTATCAACCTGACCACCGGCACCGACGCCAGCCCGTCCTGGCTGTTCTATGCTGATTCAATCTGGCGTCAGGGCGATGATATCAACCTGTACGGCCCCGGCACGCCAGTGCAGCAGTGGATGACCTACCGCGATGCCGAAACCTGGCGATCCATCGTGCGCAAAGGTCCTCTGTTCCCGCTGAACTCACTGATGTACCACGGGATCGTCAGCGCAGAGAACGCTTACTATGGACTCGAGAAAGTGCAAACAGACAGCGATTTTGCCGATCAGGTCTGGAGCTACTTCGCAACCGGAACTCAGCTTCAGGAGCTGTACATCACGCCGTCCATGCTGAATAAGGCGAAGTGGGATACCCTGGCGCAGGCGGCGAAATGGTCGCGTGAGAATGCCAGCGTGCTGGTGGATACTCACTGGATTGGCGGTGACCCAACTTCGCTTCAGGTTTACGGCTGGGCCTCATGGAGTAAAGACAAAGCGATTTTTGGCTTACGCAACCCGTCGGATAAGCCGCAACGTTACTACCTGGATTTAACCAAAGATTTTGAGATCCCGGCAGGAGAGCGTTCGCAGTTTACCCTGAAAGCCGTGTACGGCAGTAATTCGACCGTACCAGAGGAGTATAAAAACGCTGTGGTAATTACGCTGCAACCGCTGGAAACGCTGGTGTTTGAGGCGATGCCGGGGAAATAGTGAGGCTCTGACACGGTGTAGACCGGGTAAGGCGAAGCCGCCACCCGGCAAAACAGGCGGCAGGGGCTTACTCCCCCTGCTGCTCCAGCGCATATTTATACAGTGCATTTTTCTTCACGCCGTGGATCTCCGCCGCCAGCGCCGCCGCTTTTTTCAGGGGGAGTTCAGCCTGTAGCAGAGCCAGCGTACGCAGCGCATCGGCAGGCAGAGCGTCTTCCTGCGCTTTGTGCCCTTCAACAATCAGCACCATTTCGCCCTTGCGGCGGTTTTCATCCTCTTTCACCCACGCCAGCAGTTCGCCAACCGGCGCACCGTGAATGGTTTCCCACGTTTTGGTCAACTCGCGCGCCAGCACCACGTAGCGCCCTTCGCCCCAGACGGTCACCATATCTTCCAGGCTTTCCAGCAGACGGTGAGTTGATTCGTAGAAGATCAACGTACGCGGTTCAGCTTCCAGATCCTTTAACACATCGCGACGGCCTTTGGATTTAGCAGGCAGGAAGCCTTCGTAGCAGAAACGATCGGATGGCAGACCCGCAGCGCTTAACGCCGCAATCGCCGCGCACGGCCCGGGCAGCGGCACAACGCGGATGCCTGCTTCACGGCAGGTGCGTACCAGATGGTAGCCCGGATCGTTGATCAGCGGCGTTCCCGCATCGGAGACCAGCGCGATGTTCTGCCCTTCTTTAAGCTTCGCCACCAGCGTTTCGGCTTTTTGTTGCTCATTGTGATCGTGCAGGGCAAACAAACGGGCGTTAATGGCAAAGTGTTGTAGCAGTAAACCGGTATGACGGGTGTCTTCAGCAGCAATTAAATCAACAGCTTGCAATACGGTGAGCGCACGTTGGGTAATATCAGACAAATTCCCGATAGGAGTAGGTACAATATAAAGCTGGCCTTGAGAATTATCTGCCGTTTCGTGTTGTTTCATTGTTTCGTCCGTATTGCCGATTTAATATTGAGCATTGCGTAAAAAAATCACTGGATACAGTATGGTACCGTTAACGTTTCTTCGAAAAAAAGCCGCGCACAGCGTGCCCCTCCTGCTGGCAGCCCTGATCTTTACCGGCTGCGGCACCCAGGCACCTGACCAGAGCACTGCTCATATGCAGGGATCCGCTCAGGCTGATTCTGGCTTTTATCTGCAACAAATGTCGCAGAGTACAAATGATACCAGGATCAACTGGCAATTACTCGCCATTCGTGCACTGCTGAAAGAAGGGAAAACCAAGCAGGCCGCCGAGCTGTTCAGCCAGCTGCCGCAGGATCTTAACGACACTCAGCGCCATGAGCAGACGCTGCTGTCAGCAGAACTGAAGGTCGCGCAAAAAGATTACGACGGCGCGAAGAAGATCCTCGGCACCATCGATCTCAGCACGCTGGATAAAAACCAGCAGGCCCGTTTCTGGCAGGCCGGTATCACCGCTGAGCAGGGCCGCCCTTCCCTGACGCTACTCCGCGCGCTGATAGCCCAGGAGCCTCTGCTCGCGGGTGCGGACAAGCAGAAAAATATTGATGCAACCTGGCAGGCGCTCGCCTCCATGACCCAGGATCAGGCCAAAGCGCTGGTAATCAACGCCGATGAAAATGTTCTGCAAGGCTGGCTGGATCTGCAACAGATGTGGTTCAACAACCGCAGCGATCCGAACATGCTGAAAGCTGGCATTACCGACTGGCAAAAGCGTTACCCGCAAAACCCGGGAGCGAAAATGCTGCCAACGCAGCTGGTGAACGTGCAAAACTTTAAGCCCGCCTCCACCAGCAAAATCGCCCTACTGCTGCCGTTAAACGGTCAGGCAGCGGTGTTTGGTCGCGCCATTCAGCAAGGTTTCGAAGCCGCGAAAAACGGCACTACCGCCGTCAGCGGTAGCGCGGTTCCGACCCAGGCAGCACAGGCGGCGAATGTGAATGACGTAGTCAGCCCGTCCGCCGCCGAAACCAGCGACCTGACCACCGCGCAAACCCCTGCGCAGGGCACCATGCAGAATCCGGTTACCGCCCCAACGACGCAGCCCGCTCCCCCTGCGCCTGCGGCAACACAGGCCCCGGCTGAAACACCGGCGCCCGCGACGGCAGAACAACCTCAGCCGCAAACCGAGCAGCCGGAACAGCAGCCAGCAACCCAGCCGCAGGCTGTGGCCACCACCAGCGCTAACCCTGGTGCAGAGTTGAAAATCTACGACACCAGCGCCCAGCCGCTTGACCAGGTGCTGGCGCAGGTTCAGCAGGACGGGGCCAGCATCGTTGTCGGTCCGCTGTTGAAAAACAACGTGGAAGCGCTGATGAAGAGCAACACCACGCTGAACGTGCTGGCGCTTAACCAGCCTGAGCAGGTTCAGAACCGCGCCAATATCTGTTACTTCGCCCTCTCTCCGGAGGATGAAGCCCGCGATGCGGCCCGTCATATTCACGAGCAGGGCAAGCAGGCGCCGCTGCTGTTGATCCCACGCAGCACGCTGGGCGATCGCGTTGCCAACGCGTTTGCGCAAGAGTGGCAGACCCTTGGCGGTGGCGTGGTGTTGCAGCAGAAATTTGGCTCAGCTTCCGAACTGAGAGCGGGCGTGAACGGCGGGGCAGGTATTGCCCTCAACGGTAGCCCGGTATCCGCCAGCCTGCCGCAGCAGCAGAGCGTCACCATCGGCGGTCTGACGATCCCGGCGCCCCCTACCGACGCGCAAATCAGCGGCGGCGGTAAAGTGGATTCGGCGTACATCGTCGCTACGCCGGAAGAGATCGCCTTTATCAAACCGATGATCGCCATGCGTAACGGCAGCCAGAGCGGCGCAACGCTCTACGCCAGCTCACGCAGCGCACAGGGTACCGCAGGCCCGGATTTCCGTCTGGAAATGGAAGGACTGCAATACAGCGAGATCCCGATGCTGGCAGGCAGCAACCCGCAGTTGATGCAGCAGGCGCTGGGCGCGGTGCGCAATGACTATTCCCTAGCGCGTCTGTACGCGATGGGCGTCGATGCCTGGGCGCTGGCAAACCACTTCACCCAGATGCGCCAGGTACCGGGCTTCGAGCTTAACGGGAATACCGGCGATCTGACCGCCGATCAGGATTGTGTGATTAACAGGAAGTTATCATGGCTCAAATACCAGCAGGGGCAGATTGTCCCGGCCAGTTAAGCCGTAAACAGACCGGCGACGCGTGGGAGTTAAAGGCGCGTCGCTGGCTTGAAGGCAAAGGACTGCGCTTTGTCGCCGCCAACGTTCGCGGGCGCGGCGGCGAGATTGACCTGATCATGAAAGACGGTCAGACCATCGTGTTTGTTGAAGTTCGCTACCGACAGTCGTCCCGTTTTGGCGGTGCTGCCGCCAGCGTGACGCTCGCCAAACAACAAAAATTATTACAGACTGCCCACTTGTGGCTTGCCCGCCATAATGGGAGTTTTGATACTGTGGATTGCCGTTTCGATGTGGTAGCCTTCACCGGAAATGCGATCGACTGGCTTAAAAACGCGTTTGGCGAAGACGCATAAATAAGATTTTAAAGGGATACCGTGCTCGAACGAATTAAAGTGTGCTTCACAGAAAGCATTCAAACGCAGATTGCCGCGGCGGAAGCCCTTCCGGACGCGATCTCGCGTGCAGCGATGACACTGGTTCAGTCGCTGCTCAACGGCAACAAAATCCTCTGTTGTGGCAATGGCACGTCCGCCGCCAACGCACAGCATTTTGCTGCCAGCATGATTAATCGCTTTGAAACCGAGCGCCCGAGTTTACCTGCCATTGCACTAAACACCGATAACGTGGTCTTAACTGCGATTGCCAACGATCGTCTGCATGACGAAATCTACGCCAAGCAGGTGCGCGCCTTAGGCCATGCCGGAGACGTGCTGCTGGCGATCTCCACGCGCGGTAACAGCCGGGATATCGTTAAAGCGGTTGAAGCGGCAGTGACCCGGGATATGACGATTGTCGCCCTGACCGGTTACGACGGCGGTGAGCTGGCTGGCCTGCTGGGGCCGCAGGATGTGGAGATCCGCATTCCTTCGCACCGTAGCGCCCGCATCCAGGAGATGCATATGCTCACGGTGAACTGCTTATGCGATCTGATCGATAACACGCTTTTCCCTCACCAGGATGATTAAGGAGTTCTCATGAAGGTTTTATCGGCCCTTGCAGTCGTGATGTCTGCATTACTGCTTCAGGGATGCATCGCTGCCGCTGTAGTCGGCACCGCAGCGGTCGGCACCAAAGCAGCGACCGATCCGCGTACCGTTGGGACGCAGGTGGATGACGGTACGCTTGAGCTGCGCGTAAACAGTGCGCTGTCGAAAGACGAGCAGATCAAGAAGGAAGCACGCATCAACGTGACGGCTTATCAGGGCAAAGTGCTGCTGGCAGGCCAGGCGCCAAATCCTGAACTCGCCTCGCGCGCCAAACAGATCGCGATGGGTGTGGAAGGCACGGCGGAAGTGTATAACGAGATCCGCCAGGGCCAGCCGATTGGTCTCGGCACCGCGTCATCTGATACCTGGATCACCACCAAAGTGCGTTCCCAGCTGCTGGGTACCGACCAGGTGAAATCCTCAAACGTGAAAGTGACCACGGAGAACGGCGAAGTGTTCCTGCTGGGTCTGGTGACGGAACGTGAAGGGAAAGCGGCAGCGGATATCGCCAGCCGGGTGAGCGGCGTGAAACACGTCACCACCGCCTTTACTTACATTAAGTAATTCCCACCTGGCTACAGGCCCGGTAAGCGCTAGCGCCACCGGGCTTTTTTTCACACAAGCGCCATACTCCCCACAATCACTCCACTCAACGCCACCAGCCCCGCAGTCAGCCACAGCGCTTTCGCCGGGAATGATTTACGCAGCATGATAAGCGACGGCAGACTCACCGCCGGCAGCGTGATGAGCAGCGCCAGCGCTGGTGCGGTCCCCATACCGGCCATCATCATGGTCTGAATAATCGGGATCTCCGCCGCGGTTGGGATCACGAACAGGCAACCGGCCACCGCCATCGCAATCACCCACATCAGCGTGTTGTCGATAGCGCCATCCGCATGCGGGAACAGCCAGACGCGCGCGGCCCCCAGCACCAGTACGGCCAGGATATAGACCGGAATGGTGCTCCAGAAAAGCTGCCACAGCGCTTTGCCCCAGCGAGCAAAGAAACTGCCCTGCGGCTCGCTGACGTCCAGCTCAACGGAAGCAGACCCGGCCTCGTTGTCTTTCACCAGGTGCTGCACCAGCGTAGCGACAAGCACCACCGTCAGCAGGCCAGCCGCCAGACGGATAAACGCGAAATGCCAGCCGAGAACGAAGCCCATAAACACCAGCGTTGCCGGATTCAGCAGTGGGTTACCCATCCAGAAGGCAAGCGCGCCGCCCATCGACACGCGCTGTCGGCGCATACCCGCCGCCACCGGTGCGGCGCAGCAGGAACACATCATGCCCGGCAGGGAGAAAATCGTCCCCAGCAGCGTGCCCTGCAAGCGCGGCTGTCCCAGGGTTTTCACCAGCCAGTTACGCGGGATAAGTACCTGAATCAGCGAGCCCAGCAATACGCCCAATACCGCCGCTTTCCAGACGGCAAGAAAATAGACCATTGCGTAATCCCACGCCGCGCGTAGCGGGCTGGAATCGGCCTGTGCGAGAATCGATTTACCGATGCTGTGGGTGTCGGCGGCGGTGAAGGCTTTACCGTAGTACGGCTGCCATTTCACATACCAGAGGCCAATGATGACCACGAGAAAGAAGAGTGCGGGCTTCCACCACTGAACAGGTGTTGCCGCCTGAGATGAAGACTGACCAGTCATACCATTCCCCGGAAGGTGTTATTTAATAAGCCGGGGAAGTTTACGCCTCGCCCTGCGCGATTTCACGCAGTTTTGCCGAAGGGATAATATTAACCCCCTCCTGCGACGGAGCCAGCGCCTCTTTTAGCATCGCCAGCGCGACATCCCGCGCCTCGATGGACTTCCAGTTACCCGGCAGAATGCGAAACAGCGGAGCGAAAAAAGACTCGTTAAAACGACGTTCGTCACGGTGCCCCATCAGCATGGAAGGCCGCGCGATGGTCAGGCGCTCCCATTTCTGCGCGATTAACGCCTCTTCCATTTTGCCCTTCACCTGGTTGTAAAAAAACGGCGAGCCTGCGTTCGCGCCGTGCGCGCTGACCACCAGGAAATGTTTTGCGCCCAGCTTTTTCGCCGTCAGGGCGGTATCCACCACCAGCGTGTAATCCGCATGGACAAAAGCTTCTTTACTGCCCGCTTCCCGTCGGGTGGTGCCAAGGCAGCAAAAGGCGATATCAATGGGATCCTGCACCTGCGCCAGCGCGTCGGTGAGCTGTGGATCGTGCGGGTTATAGACGCCGGTGATATCCAACAGCGGGCGACGCGTCGGGGCGGCGATATAATTGATATGCCGATCCTGGATCAGCAGCCGCAGCAGATGTCCACCCACCAGCCCGGTTGCGCCGGTAATCAGTACCTGACTCATCTTATCCCCTTTACAGAATTGTCCGTTTGCGTTCTGGGCCTGCTCTACCACACTTAAAAGTCTGTTACAGGTAAGTATTTACCACAAACGGGAAAAAAACAGTCTGAAGCGAAAACAACGGAGGAAGCATGGGTAAAAAAATCGCAGTCTTGATTACCGACGAGTTTGAAGATTCAGAATTTACGTCGCCAGTAGAGGCATTCCGCAAGGCGGGCCACGAGGTGGTCACCATCGAGAAAGAAGCGGGTAAAACCGTGAAGGGCCATAAGGGCGAAGCCAGCGTGACCATTGACGAATCCATTGATAACGTCAGCCCGTCGGATTTCGACGCCCTGCTGTTACCGGGCGGCCATTCACCGGATTCCCTGCGCGGAGACGAGCGTTTCGTCACCTTTACCCGTGACTTCGTCGGCACCGGTAAACCGGTATTTGCCATTTGCCACGGTCCGCAGCTGCTGATCAGCGCCGAGGTGGTACGCGGGCGTAAGCTCACCGCGGTGAAGCCGATCGTTATCGATCTGAAAAACGCGGGAGCCGAGTTCTACGATCAGGAAGTGGTGAACGATAACGATCAGCTGATCACCAGCCGTACACCGGACGATCTGCCGGCGTTTAACCGTGAAGCGCTACGCCTGCTCGGCGCGTAACCAGTGCAGCTTTTTACCAAAGCCCAGGGTGTTGTCGGTAAATTTCAGCTCATCAAGGCGGATTTCCCACACCGGGGCTTTTAGCGCCGCAGCCACCGGGAAGCGGCGCGTATAGCGTTTACGTTGCGCGTCGCTCTCCTTCCCTTCCAGGCGACGAATTTCACCTTTGAACTGGACCCCGCGGATCAGCGCAACAGTTTTAGGCTGACCGTTTACCGTACCTGCCACTTTTGCCTGCTGGCCCGTCATCTGCGCATGCCGCGTTTTGTCTTCGCTCATTACGTAAAAGGCCACGCGCTCGGGATCGTAGTAATAAAAGGCATTTGCGCACCACATCTCCTCGTCTTTACAGACGCACCAGGTCACGACATGCTGCTTTGCCAGCCAGCGGTTAATGGCGGCCAGTGTTTCCATTTTCGCTCTCTCTCATGCTATGGTGCGTTCACCTTAACATACTGAATCTGTTTACTGTGTGCTGGTTTCTCTATCTTGTCCGAACCGCTGATAACGCACTCTACACCGGGATCACTACCGATGTGGCACGGCGTTTTTTACAACATCAAACGGGGAAAGGGGCGAAAGCACTACGGGGGAAAGGTGAACTTCAGTTAGCGTTTTCAGCCGCCGTGGGCGACAGATCCCTGGCGCTCAGGCTGGAATACCGCATCAAGCAGCTGACAAAGCGCCAGAAAGAGCGTCTCGTCAACGGGGACGGCTCTTTCGAGGCGCTACGCGAAAGCCTGCTTAAAAACGATTGAAATGATCGTGGTACTCCACCAGACCGGTAACGCCGTCGAGCGCATCATCTGCCAGATGATGCACCTGGAAAGATGTTTCCGTGCCCGGCCAGTGGCAGCGCAGATCGTATCTGGACGCTGGCTCAAAACCTAAACGTTCGTAGAACGCCGGATCGCCCAGAACGACGACAGCGGCATAGCCAAATTCATTCAGTGAATCCAGTCCTTCATAGACCAGCTGGCGCGCCAGGCCCTGGCCACGGTAGTTTTCATCCACCGCCAACGGCGCCATGCCGACCCACTGCAACTCTTCACCCTGCACAATCACCGGGCTGAAGGCCACGTAGCCGACCACCTGCCCTTCATCGTCAGTGGCAACCAGGCCCAGCGTAATCAGGCCATCTTCGCGAAGATCGTGAACCAGTTGGGCTTCGGCGTCGCCTGCAAAAGAGCGGCGTAACAACGCATCGATACCCGGCGCATCAATCCCAATTTCGACTCGAATCAGCATGGTTCACCTACTGAAGTGTGTTTACTGTCCGGCGGGGTTTTTAGCCCGGCCTCAACGAAATCTGCCATTTGCATCAACATCATACGCAGCGCTTTCGGCATCTGCTCCAGCTCAATGGCATCCATTAAATTTTTGACGTACAGACCGAGCTCCGTGTCGCCTTCAATCACCAGACGACGCTGGAAGAAGAGGGTGTCCGGATCCTGTTTGCGCGCGGCGATCATCAGCAGATCGCTGGCATCCGCGCTAAAGCTGACATCCGCCTCGGCGGTTTCACGGACAATTAGCCGATCGTTCTCAACGGAAGTAAACCAGCGCAACCCGATATCGCGCACTTCAATCTTTAACCAGCGGCCTTCCAGAAACTCCAGCTCACCGTCCTGTAGCGCCTGGCGGAACTGCCAGCTCAGTACCTGCTCCAGCACCTGGCGTTTAAGCGCGAACGGCGCCAGTTTTACCGGCACGCTCAGCATTGATGGACCAAATTGTACGAGACGTGAACGCAGTTTATCCAGCACGAGCTTTACTCCCTGATAGCTATAGTCCTGCTATTTTGCCATATCCCGACAAGAAGATAGCGGCGTAAATCAACAAACCGTTGTCCGGTGTACCTCATTATTGGTGCCATCAATACGCCATTAGCTGCCTTAAATCAAAAATTGTCGCGTATGGGTTAATTAAAATCCCAGCTCGTTAACATTTTTTACGATCCCTGCGATCGACAACATCGGGATAAATTATGGAGCTGCTCTGCCCTGCCGGAAACCTTCCGGCGCTTAAGGCGGCCATCGAAAATGGGGCCGATGCGGTCTATATCGGGCTGAAAGATGATACCAACGCCCGCCATTTTGCGGGTCTTAACTTTACGGAGAAAAAGCTTCAGGAAGCCGTTAACTTCGTCCACCAGCACCGGCGCAAACTGCACATCGCCATCAATACCTTTGCCCATCCTGATGGCTATGCCCGCTGGCAGCGCGCCGTGGATATGGCGGCCCAGCTGGGCGCCGATGCGCTGATCCTGGCCGACCTCGCCATGCTTGAGTATGCGGCAGAACGTTATCCGCATATTGAGCGCCATGTCTCTGTTCAGGCATCGGCCACCAATGAAGAGGCCGTCCGTTTTTATCATCGACACTTTGACGTGGCTCGCGTGGTGCTGCCGCGCGTACTCTCTATTCATCAGGTTAAGCAACTGGCGCGCGTCACGCCAGTGCCGCTGGAGGTTTTTGCCTTCGGCAGCCTGTGCATCATGGCCGAAGGCCGCTGCTATCTTTCCTCGTATTTGACCGGCGAATCGCCAAATACCGTCGGCGCCTGCTCGCCTGCCCGCTTCGTTCGCTGGCAGCAAACGCCGCAGGGGCTGGAGTCGCGCCTGAATGACGTGTTAATTGACCGCTATCAGGACGGTGAAAACGCGGGCTACCCGACGCTGTGCAAAGGCCGATATCTGGTGGACGGCGAGCGCTACCACGCGCTGGAGGAGCCCACCAGCCTCAACACGCTGGAACTGCTGCCAGAGCTGCTGGCCGCCAATATTGCCTCGGTGAAAATCGAAGGCCGCCAGCGCAGCCCGGCCTACGTGAGCCAGGTGGCAAAGGTGTGGCGTCAGGCCATCGACCGCTGCATGGCGGACCCGCAAAACTACGCCCCGCAGGCGGCATGGATGGAGACGCTCGGCGCGATGTCCGAAGGCACCCAAACCACGCTCGGCGCGTATCACCGTAAATGGCAGTGAGATAATCATGAAATATTCATTAGGGCCGGTGCTTTACTACTGGCCAAAAGAGACGCTGGAAGATTTTTACCAGCAGGCGGCTAACAGCAGCGCCGATGTGATTTACCTCGGCGAAGCGGTGTGCAGCAAGCGCCGCGCCACCAAAGTGGGCGACTGGCTGGATATGGCGAAAAGCCTGGCCGGCAGCGGCAAGCAGGTGGTGCTCTCGACGCTGGCGCTGGTGCAGGCGTCCTCTGAACTGGGCGAGCTGAAGCGCTACGTCGAAAACGGTGAGTTCCTGCTGGAGGCGAGCGACCTGGGCGTGGTGAACATGTGCGCCGAACGTAAGCTGCCGTTTGTCGCCGGACATGCCCTGAACTGCTATAACGCCGTGACCCTGCGCCTGCTGCTCAAACAGGGGATGACCCGCTGGTGCATGCCGGTTGAACTCTCCCGCGACTGGCTGGCCAACCTGCTTACACAGTGCGAAGAGCTGGGCATTCGCAACAAGTTTGAAGTGGAAGTTCTGAGCTATGGGCATCTGCCGCTGGCCTACTCTGCCCGCTGCTTCACCGCACGTTCCGAAGATCGTCCGAAAGACGAGTGCGAAACCTGCTGCATTAAGTACCCGAACGGACGCAGCATGCTGTCGCAGGAGAATCAGCAGGTGTTTGTTCTTAACGGCATTCAGACCATGAGCGGTTACGTCTATAACCTCGGCAACGAACTGGCGTCAATGCACGGGCTGGTGGATATGGTGCGGCTTTCGCCGCTTGATACCGGCGTTTTCGCGATGCTGGACGCCTTCCGCGCCAACGAAAACGGCGCCTCGCCGCTGCCGTTGACCGCAAACAGCGACTGCAACGGTTACTGGCGACGTCTCGCCGGGCTGGAATTGCAGGCGTAAAAAAAGCTCACTTTGTTAACAACGGTTATCATTTTTTAATGCAGTATTAAAGATTGACCGTCGACAAAGTGAGCTGTTATGACTGACAAAACCATTCCGTTTTCGGTGCTGGATCTGGCGCCGATCCCACAAGGCTCCTCGGCCAGAGAAGCCTTCACGCACTCTCTCGATCTTGCTCAGCTTGCCGAAAAGCGCGGCTATCATCGCTACTGGCTGGCGGAGCACCACAATATGGTGGGCATCGCCAGCGCCGCCACCTCGGTGCTGATTGGCTATCTGGCGGCGAATACCACCACACTGCACCTGGGCTCCGGCGGCGTGATGCTGCCAAACCACGCCCCGCTGGTGATTGCTGAGCAGTTCGGGACGCTGAATACCCTCTATCCGGGCCGTATTGATCTAGGGCTTGGCCGCGCGCCGGGCAGCGACCAGCCGACCATGCGCGCCCTGCGTCGCCATATGAGCGGCGATATCGATAACTTCCCGCGCGATGTGGCGGAGCTGGTGGACTGGTTTGACGCGCGGGATCCGAACCCGCACGTGCGTCCTGTGCCGGGGTACGGGGAAAAGATCCCGGTATGGCTGTTAGGCTCAAGTCTGTACAGCGCGCAGCTCGCCGCCCAGTTGGGGCTGCCGTTTGCGTTTGCCTCGCATTTCGCACCGGATATGCTGCATCAGGCGCTGCATCTCTACCGCACGCACTTCAAACCGTCCGAGCGTCTGGAGAAACCGTACGCGATGGTCTGTATCAATATCATTGCCGCCGACAGCAACCGCGACGCGGAATTCCTGTTCACCTCCATGCAGCAGGCGTTTGTGAAGCTGCGTCGCGGTGAGACGGGCCAGTTGCCGCCGCCAGTAGAGAATATGCATCAGCTGTGGTCGGCCTCCGAGCAGTATGGCGTGCAGCAGGCTCTGAGTATGTCGCTGGTAGGTGATAAGGCGAAAGTGCGTCACGGGCTGGAGTCGGTGCTGCGTGAAACCCAGGCGGATGAGATTATGGTTAACGGCCAGATTTTCGATCACCAGGCGCGTCTGCATTCGTTTGATTTGGCAATGCAGGTGAAAGAGGAGTTGGTGGGGTAGTTTTTTGCTATACCCGGTGGCGCTTCGCTTACCGGGCCTACGGGATCGCGTAGGCCGGATAAGGCGTAGCCGCCATCCGGCACAAAAACTTACTGATATACCGGCAACAGGTTAAAACTCGACAGCACGTGGACCACCGCGTTGCCGATACCAAATACCAGAATCAGCGCAATCATCGGCTTTCCGCCCCAGACGCGGAATTTCGGGCTGCCGAAGCGCTTACGTGATTTGCGCGCCAGCAGCGCCGGTACAATCGCCGCCCAGATGGTGGCCGCCAGTCCCGCATAGCCGATGGCGTACAGGAAACCGTTCGGCCACAGCAGGCCGCCCACAATCGGCGGCAGGAAGGTCAACAGCGCCGTTTTGAAGCGCCCCGTCGCAGAGTCATCAAAACCAAACAGATCCGCCAGGTAGTCAAACAGGCCCAGCGTCACGCCGAGGAATGAACTCGCCACCGCAAAGTTCGAGAAGACCACCAGAAGCAGATCCAGGCTGCGGCTGTTCAGCACGCCGCCCAGCGCCTGTACCAGCACATCAATGTTACCGCCCTTCTGCGCAATGCCGATAAATTCCGGACGCGGGATGTTACCCATCGTCCCCAGCAGCCAGATCACATACAGCGCCAGCGCCAGCAGCGTGCCGTAAACCAGGCATTTCACGATGGTGCGCGGATCCTTGCCGTAGTACTTCATCAGGCTCGGTACGTTACCGTGGTAGCCAAACGACGCCAGACAGAACGGCAGGGTCATCAGCAGGTACGGCGTATAAGAGGTGTTCGTTTCGGCAACGTTAAACAGCGTGGCCGGCGTGACGTGCCCCAGCAGGCTGCCGAAGGTAAGAAAGAAGGTGATGACCTTTGCGCCCAGCACGATTGCCGTCATGCGGCTGACCGCTTTGGTGCTCATCCAGACGATAAACGCCACGCCCAGCGCGAAGCAGAGACCCGCCAGACGCGCCGGAACGTTCAGCGACATCTCTGAGAAGGTGTGATGCAGAATCGACCCGCTCGCTGAAATGTACGCGTAGGTCAGGATATAGAGTACAAACGCGATGGACAGCCCGTTCACCAGGTTCCAGCCTTTGCCCAACAGATCCCGGGTGAGGGTGTCGAAGCTGGAGCCAATGCGGTAGTTCAGGTTTGCTTCAAGGATCATCAGCCCGGAATGGAGCATGCAGAACCAGGTGAAAACCAGCGCCGCCAGCGACCAGAAGAACCACGCACCGGACATGACCACAGGCAGGGAAAACATCCCGGCACCAATGATGGTTCCGCCGATGATCACCACGCCGCCAAGCAGCGAAGGTGACGTTTGGGTGGTGGTTAGTGTTGCCATGCGGCCTTATCTCCAGTGAAAAATGTGGTTCTGCATTTTAGTGTGTTGCACTGTACCAGTACAAGAGTACAAAAGGAATAAAAAAAGCCCCGATAGCGACTATCGGGGCTGTATATTTTACTTTACGTCAGAAGCGAAAGGCTTACGCGTCACCGAAACGACGACGGCTGGCACCTTCTTCACGGCGTGGACCACGGTTTTCGCGGCGCTCGCCGGAGAAACGACGGCCTTCACCACCGCGACCTTCGCTGCGACCGCCTTCACGACGCTCGCCACCGAAACCGCGACCACCGCCACGACGTTCGCCGCCACGGTCAGGACGTGGCTGTGCATCGCCCAGCAGCTGCATGTTCATCGGCTTGTTCAGGATGCGGGTGCGAGTAAAGTGTTGCAGTACTTCGCCCGGCATGCCTTTTGGCAGCTCGATGGTGGAGTGGGAACCGAACAGCTTGATGTTACCAATGTAACGGCTGCTGATGTCGCCTTCGTTAGCGATCGCGCCAACGATGTGACGAACTTCAACACCATCATCACGGCCCACTTCAATGCGATACAGTTCCATTTCGCCAGCGTCACGACGCTCGCGACGTGGACGGTCTTCACCACCACGCTCTGGACGGTCACCGCGTGGACCACGGTCGTTACGGTCGCCACGACGTTCGAAACGATCGTCACGGTCACGGAACTCACGCTTAGGACGCATCGGCGCATCAGGTGGCACGATCAGGCTACGTTCGCCCTGCGCCATTTTCAGCAGTGCTGCGGCCAGGGTTTCCATGTCCAGCTCTTCGCCTTCAGCGACAGGCTGGATCTGGGACAGCAGCGCACGGTACTGATCCAGATCGCTGCTTTCCAGCTGCTGCTGTACTTTCGCGGCGAATTTTTCCAGACGGCGTTTGCCCAGCAGTTCTGCGTTTGGCAGCTCAGCTTCTGGAATGGTCAGCTTCATGGTGCGTTCAATGTTACGCAGCAGACGACGCTCGCGGTTCTCAACGAACAGCAGCGCACGGCCTGCACGACCCGCACGACCGGTACGGCCGATACGGTGAACGTAAGACTCGGAGTCCATTGGGATATCGTAGTTTACAACCAGGCTGATACGCTCAACGTCCAGGCCACGTGCTGCCACGTCGGTTGCAATCAGGATATCCAGACGACCGTCTTTCAGACGCTCCAGAGTCTGCTCACGCAGGGCCTGGTTCATGTCGCCGTTCAGCGCTGCGCTGTTGTAGCCGCTACGCTCCAGGGCTTCAGCCACTTCCAGGGTCGCGTTTTTGGTACGTACGAAGATAATCGCCGCATCAAAATCTTCCGCTTCCAGGAAACGGACCAGCGCTTCGTTTTTGCGCATGCCGTATACAGACCAGTAGCTCTGGCTGATGTCCGGGCGAGTGGTCACGCTGGACTGAATGCGCACTTCCTGCGGCTCTTTCATGAAGCGGCGGGTAATGCGACGGATCGCTTCTGGCATAGTTGCAGAGAACAGAGCGGTCTGATGACCTTCCGGGATCTGCGCCATGATGGTTTCTACGTCTTCGATGAAGCCCATACGCAGCATTTCATCGGCTTCGTCCAGTACCAGGCCGCTCAGTTTAGAGAGGTCCAGGGTACCGCGCTTCAGGTGATCCAGCAGACGGCCCGGCGTACCGACAACAATTTGTGGGCCCTGGCGCAGGGCGCGTAACTGCACGTCATAACGCTGGCCGCCGTACAGGGCTACCACGTTTACGCCGCGCATATGTTTAGAGAATTCCGTCATGGCTTCAGCAACCTGAACAGCCAGTTCACGGGTTGGAGCCAGGACGAGGATCTGCGGCGCGCGCAGGTCCGGATCAATGTTGTTCAGCAGCGGCAGCGAGAATGCTGCGGTTTTACCGCTACCAGTCTGGGCCATGCCCAGCACGTCACGACCAGAAAGCAGGTGTGGGATACACTCAGCCTGGATCGGAGATGGTTTTTCGTAACCCAGATCGTTAAGGGCTTCAAGGATAGGAGCCTTCAGGCCCAGATCTGCAAAAGTGGTTTCGAATTCAGCCATGTAGTACAAGTGCCTCGATATTAATGGCGGCCAGTCTACTTAGCTCATCGTGAAAATGATTAGCAATTTTCATTGAAAAGTGTGAACCGGCTCAAATTAGGTGTATTGACGAACAACAACGCCCTCACCAGTGAAGGTGATGGCAATCAAAAGATTACGGGCTGATGTTTATGTCGTCAGCTATTGCTGGTCCGATTCTGCCAGGTCGTCTTGCTCCTGGCCCAAGAGCGATAATTCCAACAATGCATAACGGTGCTCAACGAAGTTATGTACGTTGTTAGCAACCGCTAATTTGAACAGTGCCGTAGCGCTGTCCATATCCCCCAGACTTAGGTAGTACTTACCTAAATAGAAGTTGGTTTCACTGAGATGCTCAGCGAGCGAGGTGTTATCCGTTGCGTCCGCCTTGAGGCGTTCCATCAGCGTTGCTTCGCTAATGTTGCCCAGGTAGAACTCGACAATGTTCCATCCCCACTGTTCCTTGTCCGATTTCTCGAAGCGCTGTTTCAGTGCTTCTTTGGCCTGCTTCTCATCAAGCTTCTGCTCAACGATGTAAAGCCACAGGCTGCGGAAAGGATCATTAGGATCGTCTTGATAAAACGCCAGCAGATCATCTTGCGCTAACTTATCACGTCCGCCGTAATACAATGCGATACCGCGATTCAAGTGCGCGTAGTTGTAAGTTGGATCAAGCTCAAGTACAGAATCAAACGCTTCATAGGCAGCATCAAAATTGCCTGCCTGCGTTAAATAAATGCCTAAGTAATTGAATACTTCAGGCATATCAGGTCGAATCGCCAGCGCTTGTGAAAAATCATTTCGCGCCAGTGCCCTCAGACCGAGACTATCATACAACACTCCGCGCTCATATAAAAGCTGTGCGCGTTCGTCATCGGTTAAAGCCCGACTGGCAAGTATTTGTTCCATGCGTGCCAGAATGACTTCCTGCTGCAAAGTCGGTTGCAATGGCACTGCGAGGACTTCGCTCTTACGCCAGGCAGAGTTGCTGCATCCTGCCAGCGTTAAAGCTGTCGCAACGAAACACCAGCGCAAAAAAGGCTTCATTTCCCACTCCCGAAGACAACTATTGGATGAACGTCCTGTCCCCCGGCGGCTTAACAAGGCGTCCTGCCTGATAATAAGCCCTCCGCCTGCGCGGAGGGCAAATGGCAACCTTACTCGCCTTGCTGTTCAGCAGCCGGAGCTTCCGGCGCCGCAGCAGGCTGAGACTGCTCGGTTGCTTCTTTAATGCTCAGACGGATACGGCCCTGGCGGTCAACTTCCAGAACTTTCACCGGTACTTCCTGACCCATTTGCAGGTAATCGGTCACTTTCTCAACGCGCTTGTCAGCGATCTGAGAGATGTGTACCAGACCTTCTTTACCGCCACCGATGGCAACGAATGCGCCAAAGTCAACGATACGGGTCACTTTACCATTGTAGATACGGCCCACTTCGATTTCTGCCGTGATCTCTTCGATACGACGGATAGCGTATTTCGCTTTCTCGCCGTCGGTTGCTGCGATCTTCACAGTACCGTCATCTTCGATTTCGATGGTGGTGCCCGTTTCTTCGGTCAGTGCACGGATAACGGAACCGCCCTTACCGATAACATCTTTGATCTTGTCTGGATTGATCTTGATGGTGTGAATACGCGGAGCGAATTCAGAGATATCACCGCGTGGCGCGTTGATAGCCTGTTCCATCACGCCCAGGATGTGCAGACGCGCACCTTTAGCCTGGTTCAGAGCAACCTGCATGATCTCTTTGGTGATACCTTCAATTTTGATATCCATCTGCAAGGCAGAGATACCGTCGCGGGAACCCGCCACTTTGAAGTCCATATCACCCAGGTGGTCTTCATCACCCAGAATGTCAGACAGAACAACGTAGTTGTCGCCTTCTTTCACCAGACCCATTGCGATACCCGCAACGGCGGCTTTAATTGGCACGCCTGCATCCATCAGCGCCAGAGAAGCGCCACACACGGAAGCCATGGAAGAAGAACCGTTGGATTCAGTGATTTCAGACACCACACGTACGGTGTACGGGAATTTGTCTGCTTCTGGCATCACTGCCAGCACGCCGCGCTTCGCCAGACGACCGTGACCAATTTCACGACGCTTCGGTGAGCCAACCATACCGGTTTCGCCCACAGAGTACGGAGGGAAGTTGTAGTGGAACAGGAAGCTGTCAGTGCGCTCGCCCATCAGTTCGTCGATGATCTGTGCGTCACGTGCAGTACCCAGGGTCGCGGTTACCAGCGCCTGCGTTTCACCACGGGTGAACAGCGCAGAACCGTGAGTACGTGGCAGTACGCCAGTACGCACGTCCAGACCACGGATCATGTCTTTTTCACGGCCATCAATACGCGGCTCGCCTGCCAGTACGCGGCTACGAACAACGTTTTTCTCGATGGCATGCAGGATTTCACCAATTTCGTTAGCGTCCAGCGTTTCGTCTTCGGCAACCAGGGTCGCGGTTACTTCAGATTTGATCACATCAACCTGAGCATAGCGCTCCTGTTTGTCGGTGATGCGGTATGCGTCGCTCAGACGAGATTCTGCCAGTGCAGCAACGCGTGCGTTCAGCGCGTCGTTGGCCGCTTCTGGCTGCCAGTCCCAACGTGGTTTACCGGCTTCTTTCACCAGGTCGTTGATGTTCTGGATAACAACCTGCTGCTGGTCGTGGCCGAAGACCACAGCGCCCAGCATCTGGTCTTCGCTCAGCAGTTCAGCTTCGGATTCAACCATCAGCACCGCGGCTTCAGTACCGGCGACAACCAGGTCCAGCTTACTCTCTTTCAGCTCTTCCTGAGTTGGGTTCAGCACGTACTGATCATTGATGTAACCCACGCGCGCAGCACCGATTGGACCATTGAATGGAATACCAGACAGTGACAGGGCAGCAGACGCACCGATCATCGCAACGATGTCCGGGTTAACCTGCGGGTTAACGGAAACAACGGTTGCGATAACCTGCACTTCGTTCACGAAGCCTTCCGGGAACAGCGGACGAACCGGGCGGTCAATCAGACGCGCGATCAGGGTTTCGCCTTCGCTTGGACGGCCTTCACGACGGAAGAAGCCACCTGGGATTTTACCGGCAGCGTAGGTACGCTCCTGGTAGTTAACGGTCAGTGGGAAGAAGTCCTGACCTGGTTTAGCTTTTTTCTGGCCAACTACGGTAACGAATACAGCAGTGTCATCCATGCTTACCATAACGGCAGCAGTAGCCTGACGCGCCATCATGCCGGTTTCCAGCGTGACGGTATGCTGACCATACTGGAATTTACGAACGATCGGATTCAGCAAAGTTCTGTCCTTTCTTAAATGTTTGAAAGCACACCTCAGGTGTGCTGACGATTTAACCCGACCTTCTTCGCATCCTCGCGACTAATGACAACCGACACCCCCATGGGTGAAGCCTCTCATTAGCCGCGCGAACCTCTGCAATGAAGATCATTTATAGCAACAATACAATAGTTTCCATTGAATTGCTGCCGTCTGGTTGAAAAAAGGGGCCATCAGGCCCCCTTTTCTGAAACTCGCAAGAATTAGCGACGCAGACCCAGACGCTCGATCAGCGCGGTGTAGCGTGCAACATCTTTACGCTTCAGGTAGTCGAGCAGTTTACGACGCTGAGAAACCATACGCAGCAGACCACGACGGCTGTGGTGATCTTTTTTGTGCTCTGCAAAGTGACCTTGCAGGTGGTTAATCTGTGCAGTCAGCAGTGCAACCTGAACTTCGGTAGAACCGCTGTCGTTAGTACCACGACCAAACTCAGAAACGATTTTAGCTTTAGCTTCAACGCTTAGAGACATTTTCAAACTCCAAAGTATAAAGAATGTAAGGATGCCGATCTCTAATTCAGCTATCCCATGTACGCCCCGCAGATTGTTAAACAATTTACCAGGCGTTAAGCGGCGATATTCTACTCGTCTCCCCTGCTTATCGCAAGGTAAGGCGTTATCACCGTCACGCTTCGACCGGATATTCGACGACCAGACGACGCGGCGCCACACGCCCTTCGCCGTCCATTTCGCCCATACCGATGAATTTCCCTTCGTCACCTTCCGTCACGCGTACCAGGCCCTCAAGCGGTGCCCCCGTTGTGCGAACCGGGTTTCCGTTCTTAAAGTAAACGGACGATGTTAAAGGAAGATTAACAACCGGGAAGTCCACTGCCGGACTGTCCATTGGCATCAGCAGGGGGTCCAGCAGATCGGCCGGCGCAACGCCCTGCGCTTGCGCCTGCTCAATCAGGGCGTGCAGATGCTCAAGCGTCACCATGCGTTCGACCGGATATTTGCTGACCGCCAGACGACGCAGATAAATCACATGCGCGCCGCAGCCCAGCTTTTCACCGAGGTCATCAATGATGGTGCGGATATAGGTCCCTTTCGAACAGTGTACTTCCAGCTCGAGTTCATCACCTTCGTGACGAATGAACAGCAGCTCATACACGGTAATCGGACGAGCTTCGCGCGGAACCTCAATGCCCTGACGTGCATATTCGTAGAGCTTTTTGCCCTGATATTTCAGCGCCGAATACATCGACGGCACCTGTAGCGTATCACCACGGAAGCTGTCCAGCGCCGCATCAAGTTGCTCTGCGCTGAAGGTCACCGGGCGCTCTTCCACCACCTGGCCATCTGCATCGGAGGTATCCGTGCGCTGGCCCAGTTTGGCAATCACGCGGTAGCGCTTATCGGAATCCAGCAGGTACTGGGAAAACTTTGTCGCTTCCCCCAGGCAGATCGGCAGCATGCCGGTTGCCAGCGGATCCAGCGCGCCAGTGTGCCCTGCTCGGTTGGCGTTATAAATACGCTTCACTTTTTGCAGCACGTCGTTGCTGGATGCGCCCTGTGGTTTATCCAGCAACAGCACGCCATGCACGTCACGACCGCGACGACGAGGACGACTCATCAGTCCTCCTTGCTGTCGTCCGCCGGGTTAACACGACGCTCATCGTCATGTTTCACCACGCTGGTCACCAGGTTGGACATACGCATACCTTCAACCAGCGAGTTGTCGTAGAAGAAGGTCAGCTCTGGCACGATACGCAGGCGCATCGCTTTGCCAAGCAGAGAGCGAATGAAACCAGAGGCTTCCTGCAACGCTTTAATGCCGTTCTTCACAGCGTCTTCATCCTGGTCATTCAGGAAAGTTACAAACACTTTGGCGTACGCCAGGTCGCGGGACATTTCCACGCCAGACACGGTGGTCATCATACCCACGCGTGGATCTTTGATTTCACGTTGCAGAATGAGAGCGATCTCTTTCTGCATCTCCTGCGCGACGCGCTGTGGGCGACCAAATTCTTTCGCCATAATAAATTCTCCAGACAAAAAAGGGGCTTAAGCCCCTTTTTAAAATTACTGCCGGGTGGCGCTTCGCTTACCCGGCCTACGCTCATTAATCTTCTGTTGACGAAGATTACGCGATGGTACGCTGAATTTCGATGATCTCGAACACTTCGATCATATCGCCAACGCGAACGTCGTTGTAGTTCTTCACGCCGATACCACATTCCATGCCGTTACGGACTTCGTTAACGTCATCTTTGAAGCGGCGCAGGGATTCCAGCTCACCTTCGTAGATAACCACGTTGTCACGCAGCACGCGGATTGGGTTGTGACGCTTGATGGTCCCTTCGGTAACCATACAGCCCGCGATCGCACCGAATTTCGGTGATTTGAACACGTCACGTACTTCAGCCAGACCGATGATCTGCTGTTTCAGCTCAGGAGACAGCATGCCGCTCATCGCTGCTTTCACTTCGTCAATCAGGTTATAGATGACGGAGTAGTAACGCAGATCCAGGCTTTCAGCATCAATCACTTTACGCGCAGATGCGTCAGCACGAACGTTGAAGCCAACCAGGATCGCGTTTGACGCTGCTGCCAGAGTTGCGTCGGTTTCGGTGATACCACCTACGCCAGAACCGATGATCTTCACTTTCACTTCGTCGGTAGACAGTTTCAGCAAGGAGTCGGAGATCGCTTCCACAGAACCCTGAACGTCCGCTTTCAGAACAACGTTCACTTCGTGAACTTCGCCTTCGGTCATGTTGGCGAACATATTCTCGAGTTTAGATTTCTGCTGACGAGCCAGCTTCACTTCACGGAATTTACCCTGACGATACAGAGCGACTTCACGCGCTTTCTTCTCGTCACGTACGACGGTTACTTCGTCACCGGCAGCCGGAACACCGGACAGCCCCAGGATTTCCACTGGAATGGACGGACCCGCTTCCAGCACTTCCTGACCCAGTTCGTTACGCATCGCGCGAACGCGACCGTATTCGAAACCACACAGAACGATGTCGCCCTTGTGCAGAGTACCTTCGCGAACCAGAACGGTTGCAACCGGACCACGACCTTTATCCAGGAAGGATTCGATTACCGCGCCGCTCGCCATACCTTTACGAACCGCTTTCAGCTCCAGAACTTCAGCCTGAAGCAGGATGGCGTTCAGCAGGTCGTCGATACCGGTACCCGCTTTTGCAGATACAGGGATGAACTGTGCTTCACCGCCCCACTCTTCCGGCATAACGCCGTACTGGGACAGTTCGTTCTTCACGCGATCCATATCGGCTTCTGGCTTATCGATTTTGTTGACTGCAACAACCAGAGGCACCTGCGCCGCTTTCGCGTGCTGGATAGCTTCAATGGTCTGTGGCATCACGCCATCGTCGGCAGCAACAACCAGAACAACGATATCCGTTGCCTGAGCACCACGAGCACGCATTGAGGTAAACGCTGCGTGGCCTGGGGTATCCAGGAAGGTGATCATGCCGTTTTCGGTTTCTACGTGGTAAGCACCGATGTGCTGGGTAATACCACCCGCTTCGCCGGAGGCAACCTTAGTAGAACGAATGTAGTCAAGCAGAGAGGTTTTACCGTGGTCAACGTGGCCCATGATGGTCACAACCGGTGCGCGCGGTTCAGCCGCTGCGCCCGTATCACGGTCGCTCATGACTGCTTCTTCCAGCTCGTTTTCACGACGCAGGATAACTTTGTGGCCCATCTCTTCGGCAACCAGCTGTGCGGTTTCCTGGTCGATGACCTGGTTGATGGTGGCCATTGCGCCCAGTTTCATCATCGCTTTGATGACCTGAGAGCCTTTCACCGCCATCTTGTTAGCCAGTTCGCCAACGGTGATGGTTTCGCCGATCACAACGTCACGGTTAACGGCCTGAGCAGGCTTCTGGAAGCCCTGCTGGAGAGCGGAACCTTTACGCTTACCACCTTTACCGCCGCGAACCGCTGCACGCGCTTCTTCACGGTCAGCTTTTGATTCAGCGTGTTTGTTACCTTTTTTCGCAGGACGCGCAGCTTTTGCACTGCGAGTACGACCACGACCACCTTCTACTTCGCGGTCGTTGTCGTCTTCTGCCTGACGCGCATGCTGAGACGTGGTGACGTGATAATCGCTGGTATCTTCAGTTGGTTCAGCGGTATTCACACCATTCTTCTCGTTTTCTTCTGCCATGCGACGCGCTTCTTCGGCGACGCGGCGAGCTTCTTCTTCAAGCTTGCGGCGGGCTTCTTCTTCCGCTTTACGCTTCAGCTCGGCAGCTTCATTTTCACGGCGGGCTTTTTCAGCCTGGGCAGTTTTGGTCATTTCGTCGGTCTGTTGATTGCTCACTTTGTCTTTTTCCGCAGCGTCACGCTTCGCTTTTTCACCGGCGTCGCGTTTCGCTTTTTCTGCGGCCTCACGTTCAGCTTTTAATTCTGCTTCACGTTTGGCAGTGGCTTCTGCCTCACGCTGAGCTTGTTCTTCCGCTTCACGCTGTGCCTGCTCTTCCGCGGCAAGGCGTTCTGCCTCTTGCGGATCACGTTTTACAAAGGTGCGCGTCTTGCGGACTTCAATTTGTACCGACTTGCTTTTGCCACCGGTACCAGGGATGTTCAACGTGCTACGCGTTTTACGCTGTAGCGTTAACTTGTCAGGCGTAGAGCCGTGTTCACGGTTCAGGTGCGCTAACAAGGTTTGTTTTTCTTGCGCGGTCACCGAGTCATCAGCGGACTTCGGGATCCCTGCATCAGCAAATTGCTGTACCAGGCGGTCCACGGAGGTCTGAATCTCAGCAGCCAGCGATTTTACAGTTACATCAGTCATGCTGTTCCTTCCTGCTACAGTTTATTACGCTTCGTCGCCGAACCAGCAAATATTACGTGCGGCCATGATGAGTTCGCCGGCTTTCTCGTCGGTTAAACCTTCGATATCGGCCAGGTCATCAACGCCTTGCTCAGCGAGATCTTCCAGCGTACAAACACCACGGGCAGCCAGCTTGAACGCAATCGCACGATCAAGACCTTCCAGATTCAGCAGGTCATCAGCCGGCTTCTTATCGCCAAGGCTTTCTTCCTGAGCCAGCGCCAGGGTGGTCAGTGCGTTTTTAGCGCGTTCACGCAGGGCTTCAACGGTTGGTTCATCCAGACCGTCAATTTCCAGCAGCTCTTTCATTGGCACGTAGGCCAGTTCTTCCAGCGTAGAGAAACCTTCTTCAACCAGCACAGTGGCGAAGTCTTCGTCAATGTCCAGGTATTTGGTGAAGGTATCGATCGCCGCGTGGGCTTCAGCCTGATGCTTGGCCTGAAGGTCATCAACGGTCATCACGTTGAGTTCCCAGCCGCTCAGCTGTGACGCCAGACGTACGTTCTGACCGTTACGGCCAATCGCCTGCGCCAGGTTGCCCGCTTCTACAGCGATATCCATGGTGTGTTTGTCTTCGTCAACAACGATAGACGCCACATCAGCCGGTGCCATTGCGTTGATCACGAACTGCGCCGGGTTGTCGTCCCACAGAACGATATCAATGCGCTCGCCGCCCAGTTCGGTAGAAACCGCCTGAACACGTGCGCCACGCATACCGACGCAAGCACCGACCGGGTCGATACGCTTGTCGTTGGTTTTCACCGCAATTTTCGCACGGGAGCCCGGATCGCGGGCCGCCGCTTTGATTTCGATAACTTCTTCGCCGATTTCCGGCACTTCGATACGGAACAGTTCAACCAGCATTTCTGGTTTAGAACGCGTCACGAACAGCTGTGCACCACGCGCTTCAGGACGTACGGCATACAGCACACCACGAATACGATCGCCTGGGCGGAAGTTTTCACGCGGCAGCATGTCTTCGCGCAGGATGACGGCTTCAGCGTTACCCGGCAGTCCTTCGGATTTGATCTCCAGAGAGATGTTGTCGCGGTTCACTTTCTTCACCACGCCAGTGATGATTTCGCCTTCCTGATCGCGGAACTGATCGACAACCAGCGCGCGCTCGGCTTCGCGAACTTTCTGCACGATAACCTGCTTCGCGGTCTGGGTGGTGATACGGTCGAAGGTAACAGATTCAATCTGATCTTCAACGTAGTCACCCACGTTCAGACTTTCGTCTTCAAAACGTGCCGCTTCCAGGGTGATCTCTTTGGTCGGTTGGGTCACTTCTTCAACGATTACCCAACGACGGAATGTATCGAAGTCACCGCTTTTACGATCGATTTCTACGCGAACATCGATCTCTTGTTCGTATTTTTTCTTGGTTGCTGTAGCCAGTGCACTTTCCAGCGCTTCGAAAATCTTCTCACGCGGCAGTGATTTCTCGTTGGAGACGGCTTCAACAACAGCCAAAATTTCTTTGTTCATCGCGGGCTTTTCACCTCAATCCAGACTGTTAAAAGTGGGGAACCAGGTTCGCCTTCTGGATATTACTCAGCGCGAACACTTCATCTTTGCCTTCGACTGTCACCGTGATCATTTCACCATCAACGGCTTTGATAATTCCCTGCCATTTACGGCGATTCTGTACGGCCATACGCAGAACGAGAGCCACTTCTTCACCGGTAAAGCGCACGTAGTGCTCGGCCGTGAACATCGGACGATCGAGGCCAGGTGAGGAAACTTCCAGGTTGTACGCAACGGTAATCGGATCTTCAACATCAAGAACCGCACTCACCTGGTGGCTGACATCAGCACAATCATCAACATTGATGCCATCTTCACTATCAATATAGATGCGCAGTGTGGATGTACGGCCGCGAACGAATTCGATGCCGACCAGTTCGTAGCCCAGTGCTTCGACCGGCGCAGTAATCATCTCTGTTAATTTTTGCTCTAATGTGGACAAGCCCACCCCCAAGACATAAAAAAAGGGCGTAAAGCCCAGTTATTCTGTAGTCAGATAACAAAAAACCCCGATAAATCGGGGCTTTAGATAACTGAACCCTATAGCCACAACTGTGGCCTGGAGCACTCTCCGAAAGCATTTTTTCAAATCCAGCTACGAAGGCTCTAAGTCTTCACAGTATATTTGAAAAAGAACTTTATGGGAAAGTGGTTGCGGGGGCCGGATTTGAACCGACGACCTTCGGGTTATGAGCCCGACGAGCTACCAGGCTGCTCCACCCCGCGCCTGAAACGTGGCAAATTCTACGCGTTTTGGACAGAATTTGCAAATAATGCTGGGATTTGGTACCGAAGACGGGACGTAAAATCGGCATTCAGTATATTGATAGTTGACCCCACCTGTCAACCCAACTTCGGCCAGGGCAATAAAAGGGAAATTTTTACAAAAAACGCACACGTCTCTTTCGGTCGTCGATAAAAGATGATTAAATGAATACTCACTTATTTTGCATAAACATGCATCGAGAGCGAAAGCGGTCTCTAATCAGTCAATCAAGCAGGGTTTTATTATATGACGACGATTCTCAAGCATCTCCCGGTAGGACAACGTATTGGCATCGCTTTTTCTGGCGGCCTGGATACCAGCGCTGCACTGCTGTGGATGCGCCAGAAGGGAGCGGTTCCTTATGCATATACTGCGAACCTGGGTCAGCCGGACGAGGAAGATTATGACGCGATCCCTCGTCGTGCCATGGAATATGGCGCAGAGAACGCACGTCTGATCGACTGCCGTAAGCAGCTGGTCGCCGAAGGGATTGCCGCGATCCAGTGCGGTGCTTTCCATAACACTACCGGCGGCCTGACCTATTTCAATACCACCCCGCTGGGTCGTGCCGTCACCGGCACTATGCTGGTCGCCGCCATGAAAGAAGATGGCGTGAACATCTGGGGGGACGGTAGCACCTATAAAGGCAACGATATTGAACGTTTCTATCGTTATGGCCTGCTGACCAACGCCGAGTTGCAGATCTACAAACCGTGGCTGGATACCGACTTCATCGACGAGCTGGGTGGCCGCCATGAAATGTCTGAGTTTATGATTGCCTGCGGCTTTGACTACAAGATGTCGGTTGAGAAAGCCTACTCAACCGACTCCAACATGCTGGGTGCGACGCATGAAGCGAAAGACCTGGAATTCCTGAATTCCAGCGTAAAAATTGTTAACCCGATCATGGGCGTGAAGTTCTGGGATGAGAACGTTAAGATCCCGGCGGAAGAAGTGACCGTGCGTTTCGAACGTGGTCATCCGGTTGCCCTGAACGGTAAAACGTTCTCCGACGATGTTGAACTGATGCTGGAAGCAAACCGCATCGGCGGTCGTCACGGGCTGGGTATGAGCGATCAGATCGAAAACCGTATCATCGAAGCAAAAAGCCGCGGCATTTACGAAGCTCCAGGGATGGCGCTGCTGCACATCGCTTATGAGCGTCTGCTGACCGGTATTCACAACGAAGACACCATTGAGCAGTATCACGCTCATGGCCGTCAGCTGGGCAAACTGCTGTATCAGGGTCGCTGGTTTGATCCACAGGCGCTGATGCTGCGTGACGCCCTGCAACGTTGGGTGGCAAGCGCCATCACCGGCGAAGTGACCCTGGAACTGCGTCGCGGTAACGACTACTCCATCCTGAACACCGTGTCTGACAACCTGACCTATAAAGCAGAGCGTCTGACCATGGAGAAAGGTGAGTCAGTATTCTCTCCGGACGATCGTATTGGCCAGCTGACCATGCGTAACCTGGACATCACCGATACCCGTGAGAAGCTGTTCAACTATGTTGAGAATGGCCTGCTCTCCGCCAGTTCCGGTAATGGCCTCCCACAGGTTGAGAACCTGGAACACAGCGATAAGAAATAATCGATAATGAAACATGCAAAAGGCGCCCATTGGGCGCCTTTTTTATTTGGTATTTGTAGTCTTCGTAGGCCAGGTAAGCGCAGCGCTACCGGGCAAAACGGCGGGTGGCGCTGCGCTTACCCGCCCTACAATAGATCGGAAACACAGAATATAGAGACGAAAAAAAAGACGTCTTGCGACGTCTTTCTTCTGGAATATTGGTACCGAGGATGGGACTCGAACCCACAAGCCCGTTAGGGCACTACCACCTCAAGGTAGCGTGTCTACCAATTCCACCACCTCGGTACGGAATACTTACTGCGGGATATCGCTGGTTGGCTTAGCCGGTGCAGCTGGCTGAGTTTGCTCAGTTTTTGCTGGCGCGCTCAGATTTTCCCACTCGCTTCCTTTACTGGTCTTGTTGCTGTTGATATTGCCCAGCACCAGACTGATAATGAAGAACAGCGTAGCCAGAATCGCCGTCGTGCGGGTCATGAAGTTCGCAGAACCACTTGAACCGAACAGCGTACCAGAAGCGCCTGCTCCGAAGGAGGCTCCCATATCAGCGCCTTTACCTTGCTGTAGCATAATCAGCGCTACGAGAGCGATGGCTACAATAAGGAAAATAACTAAAAGAGCTTCGTACATAATCAACCTGTTCCTTGCGGATTTGCCGCATACCAATGCTTCGACCAATTAGCAGGATTTTGTTTCCCACTGAAGCGGGTGTGAATACTAACCAAAGCGAATCACCTTCGCAAGGGCATTTTCGAGGCATTGTATCAACTGCGGAAAAAAACAGCAAAAAGCCATTAATTGTTTAAAACAAAGGCGGCAAACGCCGCCTTTTTAAACACTTATTCTGAAAGATTATGCAGCTTTGACTGCATCCGCAATGCGGTGCGCAAATTCAGTCACCTGCGCTTCGTCTTCGCCTTCCACCATCACGCGGATCAGCGGCTCGGTACCCGACTTACGCAGCAGGACGCGCCCACGGCTGCCAAGCGTCGCTTCCACCTCTGCCATCACCGCTTTCACGTTATCATTTTCCAGCGGGTCACCTTTACCCGCGGTGAAACGCACGTTGACCAGGATCTGCGGGAACATTTTCATGCCGCTGCACAGATCGTGCAGGCTCATATGGTTACGCGCCATCGCGGCAACAACCTGAAGCGCCGCCACAATGCCGTCACCGGTGGTGGTTTTATCGAGCAGGATCACGTGGCCGGAGTTTTCCGCGCCAATACGCCAGCCTTTCTCCTGGAGTTTTTCCAGCACGTAGCGGTCACCCACCTTCGCACGAACAAACGGGATGCCCAGCTGTTTCAGCGCCAGTTCCAGACCCATATTGCTCATCAAAGTGCCCACCGCGCCACCGCGCAGTTGCCCCTGACGCAGGCCTTCACGCGCAATGATGTAGAGGATCTGATCGCCATCGACCTTGTTACCTTCGTGATCAACCATGATCACACGGTCACCATCGCCATCCAGGGCAATACCCAGATCGGCCTTTTCAGCCAGGACACGCGCTTGCAAGGCACGCACGTCTGTCGCGCCAACTTCTTCGTTGATGTTCAGACCGTCCGGCTCGCAGCCGATAGTGATCACTTTCGCACCCAGCTCGCGGAACACATTCGGCGCAATGTGGTAAGTCGCACCGTTTGCACAGTCCACCACAATTTTGAGGTGTGCCAGGCTCAGTTCATTCGGGAAAGTGCCTTTGCAGAATTCAATGTAGCGGCCTGCGGCATCGACAATACGGTTGGCTTTACCCAGCTCAGCGGAGTCAACACAGGTGATCTCTTTTTCCATTTCCGCTTCAATCGCCTCTTCCACGTCATCCGGCAGTTTAGTGCCGTCGATGGAGAAGAATTTGATACCGTTGTCATAGAACGGGTTATGGGAAGCGGAAATGACGATGCCCGCTTCCGCACGGAAGGTGCGGGTCAGATAGGCAACAGCAGGAGTCGGCATTGGCCCCGTAAAGGAAGCTGAAAGCCCCGCCGCCGCCAGCCCGGCTTCCAGCGCGGATTCCAGCATATAACCCGAAATACGGGTATCTTTACCAATAATGATCTTACGGGAGCCATGACGCGCCAGCACTTTCCCCGCTGCCCAGCCCAGCTTCAGGACAAAGTCAGGGGTAATTGGCGCATCGCCTACGCGCCCACGGATGCCATCGGTACCAAAATATTTACGATTACTCATAGCGTTTGTTTTCCTTCGCTGCCAGTGTGGCTTCCACCACACGCATGGCTTCTACTGTTTCTTTTACGTCATGGACGCGAATGATGTGTGCACCTTGCATCGCGGCAATCACCGCGCAGGCCAGACTGCCGCTCAGACGTTCGCTCGGCCCGACATTCAACAACTGACCAATCATCGATTTTCTCGACATTCCCACCAGCAGTGGCAGGCCGAACTGATGAAACTCTGATAAGCGCGCAAGCAACGCGTAATTGTGTGAGAGATTTTTACCGAAACCGAAGCCCGGGTCGAGCAGCAATTTCTCTTTTGCGACACCCGCACGTTCACAGCGTTCGATATGCTCAATAAAGAAGCGGGTGACGTCGGCAAACACGTCTTCATATTTTGGCGCCTCCTGCATTGTCTTAGGCTGGCCCTGCATATGCATCAGACACACCGGTAGCCCGGTTTCTGCGGCGGCTTCAATCGCGCCCGGCTCGGTCAACGAGCGGATATCATTGATAATGTGAGCGCCCACTCTCGCCACTTCACGGATCACTTCGGGTTTGGAGGTATCAACAGAGATCCACACTTCAAAGCGCCGGGCGATAGCCTCCACCACCGGCACCACGCGCGCCAGCTCTTCTTCCACCGAAACCTCCGCCGCGCCAGGTCGCGTTGACTCCCCTCCAACGTCAATGATGGTGGCACCCGCGTTAATCATTAAATTCGCGTGTTTAACCGCGTCGATAAGCGAATTATGCGTGCCGCCGTCAGAGAAGGAATCAGGCGTGACATTCAGGATCCCCATCACATGGGGATGTGAAAGGTCGAGATGCGAGTCCTGGGCGAATAGTTTCATGGTGAAGTCCCTGGGATTAATGTGGTTAAACAGATAAGAAAAACCCCGGAGCAAGCTCCAGGGTTTGAGATACAGACAAACGCTTCAACAGCAGTGACTTACTTGTCGCCTAACTGCTCTGACATGGTGTTGCCCGGGTTTGGCGTACGCGGTTCATCGACCGGACGCGGCGCACGCGGGGTGCCATTGTTGTCAGAATTGTTAGACGCGCCTGGGTCTTCCCAGCCTGCCGGCGGACGCACTTCGCGGCGCGCCATCAGGTCGTCAATCTGCGGTGCATCGATGGTCTCATATTTCATGAGCGCATCTTTCATCGAATGCAGGATGTCCATATTGTCGTTCAGGATCTGACGGGCGCGAGCGTAGTTACGTTCAATCAGCGCTTTCACTTCCTGGTCGATGATACGTGCCGTTTCATCGGACATATGTTTCGCTTTTGCCACGGAGCGGCCCAGGAACACCTCGCCCTCTTCCTCTGCATACAGCAGCGGACCGAGTTTGTCGGAGAAGCCCCACTGAGTCACCATGTTACGCGCCAGGTTTGTCGCCACTTTAATATCGTTCGACGCACCGGTGGAAACATGTTCCGCACCGTAGATAATCTCTTCAGCCAGACGACCGCCGTACAGGGTTGAAATCTGGCTTTCCAGCTTCTGACGGCTGGCGCTGATCGCGTCGCCTTCAGGCAGGAAGAAGGTCACACCCAGCGCACGACCGCGTGGAATGATCGTCACCTTGTGTACCGGATCGTGTTCCGGCACCAGACGACCGATAATCGCGTGGCCCGCTTCGTGATATGCCGTGGACTCTTTCTGCGCTTCCGTCATCACCATGGAGCGACGTTCCGCACCCATCATGATTTTGTCTTTCGCTTTCTCAAATTCCACCATGGACACCACGCGCTTGTTACCGCGAGCGGCAAACAGGGCTGCTTCGTTGACCAGGTTAGCCAGATCCGCACCGGAGAAGCCTGGAGTACCACGCGCGATGATTGCCGCGTCGATATCTGGCGCCAGCGGTACGCGACGCATATGCACTTTCAGAATCTGTTCACGACCGCGAACATCCGGCAGACCGACCACAACCTGGCGGTCGAAACGGCCTGGACGCAGCAGCGCAGGGTCAAGTACGTCCGGACGGTTAGTTGCCGCGATAACGATGATACCTTCGTTACCTTCGAAGCCGTCCATCTCAACCAGCATCTGGTTCAGCGTCTGCTCACGTTCATCGTGACCACCACCCAGGCCTGCGCCACGCTGGCGGCCTACGGCGTCGATTTCATCGATGAAGATGATGCACGGTGCTGCCTTCTTAGCCTGCTCGAACATGTCACGCACACGAGATGCACCGACACCCACGAACATTTCAACGAAGTCAGAACCTGAAATAGTAAAGAACGGCACCTTCGCTTCACCCGCGATGGCTTTTGCCAGCAGGGTTTTACCGGTACCCGGAGGGCCGACCATCAGGACGCCTTTCGGGATCTTACCGCCCAGTTTCTGGAAACGGCTCGGCTCGCGTAGGTATTCAACCAGTTCACCCACCTCTTCTTTTGCTTCGTCACAACCTGCTACGTCAGCAAACGTGGTCTTGATCTGGTCTTCCGTCAGCATACGCGCCTTGCTCTTACCGAACGACATGGCACCTTTGCCACCACCGCCCTGCATCTGGCGCATAAAGAAGATCCAGACGCCGATAAGAAGCAGCATCGGGAACCAGGAAATGAAGATAGAAGCCAGCAGGCTTGGTTCTTCCGGCGGCTCGCCTACCACTTTGACGTTTTTGGTCAGTAGGTTATCAAGCAGCTTAGGATCGTTCACCGGGATGTAAGTCGTGTAACGGTTACTATCTTTCTTGGTAACGTTGATCTCACGTCCGTTGATACGCGCTTCGCGAACCTGGTCCTGATTGACCTCTTGCAGGAAGGTAGAATAATCCACCTTGCGGCCATTCGACTCGCTGGGCCCAAAGCTCTGGAATACTGACATCAGCACAACGGCAATGACCAGCCAGAGTATTAGGTTTTTCGCCATGTCACTCAAGGGATTAACCTCATATTACAACTGTGTTAAAAACAGCGTCAGGATACTCTATATCCAGTTTCATTCAAACTTTCGTCTGAAATCTCCCGGTTATCATTTTCGCCCGGTCGCTACAATATACACTTCACGGGAACGGGCCCGGGAAGAGTCCGGCTTACGAACTTTGACCTTCGCAAACAGGGAGCGAATTTCCTTAAGATACTCCTCGAAACCTTCGCCCTGAAACACCTTCACAACAAAACTACCACCAGGCGCTAGTACATCACGACACATTTCTAACGCTAGTTCCACCAGATACATGGCGCGGGGGATATCCACCGCCGGTGTTCCACACATATTTGGCGCCATATCCGACATGACAACCTGGACCTTACTGTCACCTACACGATCAAGTAATGCTTTAAGCACTAATTCATCACGAAAGTCGCCCTGAAGGAAGTCGACACCGACGATGGGATCCATTGGTAAAAGATCGCATGCGATGATTCGGCCCGTTCCGCCGATCTGCGTAACCGCATACTGGGACCACCCGCCAGGTGCCGCACCGAGGTCGACCACCGTCATTCCCGGTTTAAAAAGTTTGTCACTTTGCTGTATTTCATCAAGTTTAAACCAGGCGCGGGAACGCAACCCCTTTTTCTGCGCCTGTTGAACATATTTATCGCTAAAGTGTTCCTGAAGCCAGCGGCTGGAGCTGGCAGAACGCTTTTTACCTGTCATTTAACATTTCCGTCCTGGTTCATCGTTGCTTGCCTGTGACGTAAATTTCTACGCAGCTATTTGGCGATATTAGGGAGATGGCGGTAGAATGAACCGTTTTCAATCCCAACGTAAGCAAAAATATACGATGAATCTGAGTACTAAACAAAAACAGCACCTTAAAGGTCTGGCACATCCGCTCAAGCCTGTAGTGATGCTTGGCAACAATGGTTTGACCGAAGGGGTGCTTGCCGAGATTGAACAAGCGCTGGAACACCACGAGCTGATCAAGGTGAAAATCGCCTCTGAAGACAGAGACACTAAAAACCTGATCGTGGAAGCCATCGTGCGCGAAACCGGCGCCTGTAATGTACAGGTCATCGGTAAAACGCTGGTGCTCTATCGCCCATCTAAAGAGCGCAAAATCTCGCTGCCACGTTAAGGATATCCTGAATCGAACACATTTTCTGTGTGAAACGAGGGATTTCTTTCAGCAGGCGAGCAAAATGCCATGCTCCTTGAGTTGATAAAAGGCCGCTATGCGGCCTTTTTCTTTTCTTTACAATGTATCAACATCTTAGTAGAGAAGCGAATTACAGATATTCAACCTTAATAATTTCGTATTCTACTTCACCACCAGGGGTGCGGATGGTGACCACATCGTCCTGCTCTTTGCCAATCAGGCCACGAGCAATTGGCGAGTTCACCGAAATCAGGTTCTGTTTGAAGTCCGCTTCATCATCACCCACGATGCGATAGGTCTGCTCTTCGTCGTTGTCCAGATTCAGGACGCTGACGGTAGAACCGAAGATAACACGGCCATTATTTGGCATTTTGGTGATATCAATAACCTGCGCGTTAGACAGTTTCGCCTCGATATCTTTAATGCGCCCCTCACAGAAACCCTGCTGCTCACGCGCCGCGTGGTATTCAGCATTCTCTTTCAGGTCGCCATGCTCACGCGCTTCCGCGATAGCGGCGATGATTTCAGGGCGACGCACGGATTTCAGAAAATCCAGCTCTTCGCGCAGTTTTTCGGCACCACGTAAGGTCATCGGAATAGCTTGCATTTGTTATACCTCTTAAACATTCCTGTTGGGAGCAGTGTTCCCTGCTCCAGCCCACCTGAACAGGCCAGAAGCAAAAAGAAAACCGACCCGGGAGCAACGCCCCAGGTCAGCAGCAATTTTTCAATTTGATACGCATTTTACCGCGAAGTTCACTATGGGTCATCGTTTACTTTACAGTGCCATGCACCGTAGTATGACGGTTTGTTTTCGGGTTGTTAGCGCGAGATTATGCGATTTTCCAGTTTTATCATCGGATTGACTACCAGTATAACGTTCACCGTTCAGGCCGCGAATGTTGATGAGTACATTAATCAACTGCCCGCCGGCGCGAACCTTGCCCTGATGGTGCAGAAGGTTGGCGCGCAGGCTCCCGAGATTGACTATCACAGTCAACAGATGGCGCTGCCTGCCAGTACCCAGAAGGTGATCACCGCCCTCGCCGCTCTGCTCCAGCTCGGGCCTGACTTCCGTTTTACTACCACCCTTGAAACCAGAGGTAACGTTGAGGGTGGCGAACTGAAAGGCGATCTTATCGCCCGTTTTGGTGGCGATCCCACCTTTAAGCGCCAGGATGTCCGCAACATGGTGGCGGTACTGAAAAAATCCGGCGTAACAAAAATTGATGGCAACGTGCTGATCGACACCTCCATTTTCGCCAGCCACGATAAAGCGCCTGGCTGGCCATGGAACGACATGACGCAGTGTTTTAGCGCCCCGCCAGCCGCCGCCATCGTTGACCGTAACTGCTTCTCCGTATCGCTTTACAGCGCGCCAAAACCAAATGACTTAGCGTTTATCCGCGTGGCGTCTTACTACCCGGTCACGATGTTCAGCCAGGTGCGGACGCTGGCGAAAGGCTCCCCGGAGGCACAGTATTGCGAGCTGGACGTGGTACCGGGCGATCTCAACCGCTATACGCTCACCGGCTGCCTGACCCAGCGGGCCGATCCACTCCCGCTGGCCTTTGCCATTCAGGATGGCGCAGGTTATGCCGGTGCCATTTTTAAAGATGAACTGAAGCAGGCGGGCATAACCTACACCGGAACGCTGCTGCGCCAGACGCAGGTGAATGAGCCAGGCACGGTGATTGCCAGCAAACAGTCCGCGCCACTGCATGATTTGCTTAAGATTATGCTGAAAAAGTCGGATAACATGATTGCCGACACGGTATTCCGCATGATCGGGCACGCGCGCTTTGGTGTGCCGGGCACCTGGCGGGCCGGTTCTGATGCCGTACGTCAGATCCTGCGCCAGCAGGCGGGTATCGATCTGGGCAATACGATCGCCGTTGATGGTTCCGGTTTATCGCGTCATAACCTGATCTCGCCGGCCACCATGATGCAGGTGTTGCAGTACATTGCTCAGCATGACGCTGAGCTAAACTTTATTACGATGCTGCCGCTTGCCGGACACGACGGCTCTCTTCAGTACCGCGCGGGCCTTCACGCTGCGGGCGTGGATGGCAAAGTTTCAGCCAAAACGGGTTCCCTGCAAGGCGTTTACAACCTTGCCGGTTTCATCACGACCGCCAGCGGACAACGCATGGCATTTGTGCAGTATCTTTCCGGCTATGCCGTCGAACCGGCTGACCAGCGCAATCGCCGTATTCCACTGGTACGTTTCGAAAGCAGGCTCTATAAGGACATCTACCAGAATAACTAGCGATGAAACTACTGATAGTTGAAGACGATCTGTTATTGCAGGAAGGGTTAGCGCTGGCGCTGGGCAATGAGGGCTACGCCCTGGATTGTGCCGCCACGGCCGCTGAAGCAGATGCCCTGATCCAGAGCGGTGAATACAGCCTGGTGATCCTGGATTTGGGACTGCCGGATAAAGACGGCGCGACGCTGCTCTGCCAGTGGCGTCGTCGCGGAGTGGAGAATCCCGTATTGATTCTCACCGCCCGCGATGCCATTGAAGACAGAATTAACGGGCTTGATTCTGGCGCTGACGATTATCTGGTAAAACCCTTCGCCCTTGCCGAGCTACAGGCTCGCGTGCGGGCGTTGATCCGCCGCTATCAGGGCCACAGCGACAACCTGCTGACGGACGGAGATATCACCCTCAATCTGCAAACTCAGCAGGTGCTGCGCCAGTCTCAGCCTGTGGAAGTGACGCCAAAAGAGTTCGCTCTGCTGACGCGCCTGATCATGCGCAGCGGGCAGACCGTGCACCGCGAAACGCTGCAACAGGACATCTACTCCTGGCAGGACGATCCAGGATCAAACACGCTTGAAGTTCACATTCATAATCTGCGCCGCAAGCTCGGTAAAGATCGCATCAAAACCGTACGCGGCGTGGGTTACCGTCTGGAGAGTCAGAAATGAACAGTATGCGCCGGCGATTAATGGTGTTGCTGGCGGTTATTCTGCTTTTTTTTCAACTCATTAGCGTAGTCTGGCTATGGCATGAGAGCCGCGAGCAAATCGGTTTTCTGGTGAACGAAACGCTGTCCGCCAAAGCGCGCAACAACCATGTCGAAAAAGAGATCCGCGAAGCCATTGCCTCCCTGCTGGTCCCTTCACTGGTGATGGTCGGTTTTACCCTGCTCTTCTCATTCTGGGCAGTCACATGGATCACCCGACCACTCAACAAACTTCGCGCCAGCCTTGCGAACCGTTCGGCGGATAATCTGACTCCCCTGCCGATGTATTCTGATATGGAAGAGATAGGCGCAGTAACCACGTCCCTCAACCAACTCCTCGCCCGGCTGGACCACACTATTCAACAGGAACGCCTGTTTACCGCCGATGCGGCACACGAGTTACGTACGCCGCTGGCGGGGATTAGGCTCCATCTGGAACTGATGGCTCAGTCCGGTTCCCCGCAGGCCACGCCACTGATAAACCGGATCGATCAGCTGATGCACACGGTGGAACAGCTGCTGATGCTGGCGCGTGCCGGACAGGCGATGGCCAGCGGCCATTACGATACCGTGAACTGGACTGAGTCGATCATTGCTCCGCTTAGCCTGGAGCATGAAGCCAAAGAGCATACGGTAATATGGCCGGCCCACAGCACGCTGACGGTACAGGGGGACGCCGTCCTGTTACGTCTGATGCTAAGGAACCTTCTGGAGAATGCCGCCCGTTACAGCCCGGCAGGCACAATCATTGAAGTGGCATTAACAGCGACGGAGGGGGGTACCCAGGTGAGCGTTACCGATCAGGGGCCGGGTATTGATGAGGCGCACCGCCAGTCGATCACCGAACCTTTCCGACGTCTCGACCAGCGCTACGGCGGCAGCGGCCTTGGGCTGAGCATCGTACAGCGTATCGTACAGCTCCATCATGGTCATTTAACGCTGGAGAACGGCGCTGAGGGCGGCCTCATCGCCAGCTGTTGGTTACCGACGAAAATAGGATAAAAAAAAGCCCCGTTAAGGGGCTTTATACAGGGGTTAGTGCTTGTAGATGAACTCGACGCCTTCTTCGTCGTCTTCATCCCAGTCATCGTCCCAGTCTTCATCATCTTCTTCCGCTTCCAGCTCTTCGAGCTGCTGGCGGTGGTAGTCATCCCACATGAATTCGACTTTTTCAGGCTGTTTCGCCTCTTCTGCCTGAACAACCGGATTCTCGATGATAAAGGTCATCACATCCCAGCAGAGATCTTTCACGCCAACCTGGCTGGCGGCAGAGATCAGATAGTACTTATCTTCCCAACCCATCGCTTCGGCAATCGCTTTAGCTTTCGCTTCAGCTTCCGCTTTGTCCATCAGGTCGATCTTGTTGAATACCAGCCAGCGCGGTTTTTGCGCCAGTTTTTCACTGTATTTCTCCAGCTCGCCGATAATGATACGAGCGTTTTCAACCGGATCGGAACCATCGATTGGATCGATGTCGATGAGGTGCAACAGTACGCGGCAACGCTCAAGGTGCTTCAGGAAGCGAATACCCAGACCGGCGCCTTCTGCAGCCCCTTCAATCAGACCCGGGATGTCAGCGACCACGAAGCTCTTCTCGTTATCCATACGGACAACGCCCAGGCTCGGTACCAGCGTCGTAAACGGATAATCTGCCACTTTTGGTTTCGCCGCAGAGACCGCACGGATAAACGTCGATTTACCGGCGTTTGGCATGCCCAGCATCCCCACATCCGCCAGCAGCATCAGTTCCAGTTGCAGGTCGCGCTTATCACCCGGGGTACCCATGGTTTTCTGACGCGGGGTACGGTTAACGGAAGATTTGAAACGGCTGTTACCCAGACCGTGCCAGCCGCCTTTCGCCACCATCAGGCGCTGACCGTGTTTGGTCATATCACCCATGGTTTCGCCCGTACCCTGATCGATGACACGCGTACCCACCGGCACTTTGATCGTCACGTCTTTACCGCGTTTACCGGTACAGTCGCGGCTCTGGCCGTTCTGGCCACGCTCGGCGCGGAAAGATTTTTCGAAACGGTAGTCGATCAGCGTGTTGAGGTTTTCATCCGCCTCCAGCCACACGTCGCCACCGTCCCCACCGTCACCGCCGTCAGGACCGCCACGAGGAATATATTTTTCACGGCGGAAGCTTACACAACCGTTACCGCCATCACCTGCCACGACCAGGATCGTCGCTTCATCAACAAACTTCATTTTACTCTCCGTAACTCATTCGCCTGAGCGGGGGACTATTACAACCGCTTCATTTTTGCGCCAACGCCCCCAGAGACGATGACCAATGGCGGAATACATCGCGCCCGCAACCACGACAAACGCACCGAGATAACCCAACAGGTTGAGCATCGGCTTGACGAAGACATCGGGCCAGGCCATTGATAACAAATCTGAAAATAACAGCGTAAACAGCGGGGTAAGCGTGATTAAGGCGCTCACCTGTGCTGCCTGCCAGCGCGCCATGGCTTCAGCCAGCGCGCCATAACCGACCAGCGTATTCAGCCCACAAAAAATGAGGCACGCCAGTTGCCAGTCGCTGAGCTGGGTAATTACACCCGGCTTCGCTAAAGGCAATAATGCCAGTGTACACAAAGTGTACAGCAAAAAGAGGATCTGCTGTGAGGCAAGACGGCGCAATAACACCTTTTGCGCGACGCCATAACTCACCCAGACCGTTGCTGCGCCCACCCCAAAAATGACACCCCAGGTGTAATCCGTCAGGCGGGTAAAAATCTCAATCAGGCTGGTGTTAAAGAACATCACCAGCCCGCAAAGCAGCATACTTGCCCCGATGATCTGCGTGCCGCGCATCTTCTCCTTGAGGATGAATACGCTGGCGACCATCATGCCGACCGGTGAAAGCTGACCAATCACCTGCGACGCTGTAGGGCTAAGATATTGCAGGGAAGAGCTGAACAGAATGAAGTTACCGAACAGACCGCCCGTCGCGATAGCCAGTAACACCAGCCAACGCGGTTTTCGAAAGATGCGCAGCGGTGGCAGCTTACCTTTGACGGCCAGAATGGCGCCCAGGCCTATGCTTGCCATCAGGAAGCGATAAAACACCACCGTCGGTGGCTCCATGACTTCCAGTACCTGCTTCATTGCAATTGGCAGCGCACCCCAGCACATTGCGGTAGTGAGCGCCAAAAGAATACCAATGCCGGCCTGCTGCTTCATGCCCGTTTTCCCTACAGAAAATTTTCCGGGTTTCCAATGTAAAAAGCCCCGCAACACGTTGCGGGGCTTTAATCCGTTACCGGACCGAGAAAACCTTACTCAGCAACGATGCTGATGTATTTACGGTTGTTCGGGCCTTTAACTTCAAATTTCACTTTACCGTCTGCTTTAGCAAATAGAGTGTGGTCACGACCGCAACCTACGTTGGTACCCGCGTGGAACTTGGTGCCACGCTGACGAACGATGATGCTACCCGCCAGAACGGATTCGCCACCGAAACGCTTAACGCCCAGGCGTTTAGCTTCTGAATCGCGACCGTTACGTGTGGAGCCGCCAGCCTTTTTATGTGCCATTTAAATCTCTCCTCAGGTCTTAGGCGCTGATGCCAGTAATTTTCACATCAGTGAACCACTGACGGTGGCCCTGCTGCTTACGATAGTGTTTACGACGACGAAACTTAACGATTTTAACTTTCTCGCCACGACCGTGAGCAACAACTTCAGCTTTGATAACGCCGCCATCAACGAAAGGAACGCCGATTTTGACTTCTTCACCGTTTGCGATCATCAGAACTTCAGCGAACTCAACAGATTCGCCAGTTGCGATGTCCAGCTTTTCCAGGCGAACGGTCTGACCTTCGCTTACTCGGTGTTGTTTACCACCACTTTGGAAAACCGCGTACATATAAACTCCGCTTCCGCGCACATCCTCGTATGATTCAGAGTGCGCTATAAATATTCACAATAGGGCGCGAATATTACGCAAAATGCGAGCCTTTGACAAGTGCTACCATCAATACATGAAGAAAAAAAACACAACACGTACGGTAACGTTTATCTGAGCCGTTTTTTCAGTACAATCAGCAATACTATTTATAAACCGAAACCCTTTGTGTACCCATCTCGTGTGGGATAAACAGGATAAAAAGCCCGGCTTTTGCGATGAATTTAGAAAAAATCAATGAGTTAACCGCGCAAGATATGGCGGGTGTGAATGCAGCAATCCTGGAGCAACTCAACTCTGACGTTCAGCTGATCAATCAGTTGGGCTATTACATCGTCAGCGGCGGTGGTAAACGTATTCGTCCGATGATTGCCATTCTGGCCGCACGCGCGGTTGGCTATCAGGGAAATGCCCATGTCACGATCGCGGCGCTGATCGAATTTATCCACACCGCCACCCTGCTTCACGACGATGTTGTGGATGAATCAGACATGCGTCGTGGCAAAGCCACCGCCAACGCCGCGTTTGGTAATGCGGCAAGCGTTCTGGTAGGCGATTTTATCTATACCCGAGCCTTCCAGATGATGACCAGCCTTGGCTCGCTGAAGGTGCTGGAAGTGATGTCAGAAGCCGTGAACGTTATCGCTGAAGGTGAAGTCCTACAGCTGATGAACGTCAACGACCCGGACATCACCGAAGAAAACTATATGCGGGTGATTTACAGCAAGACCGCACGTCTGTTCGAAGCCGCCGCGCAGTGCTCTGGCATTCTGGCTGGCTGTAGCGAAGCGGAGGAAAAAGGCCTTCAGGACTATGGCCGTTACCTCGGCACCGCGTTCCAGTTGATTGATGATTTGCTGGACTACAGCGCGGATGGCGAAACGCTCGGTAAAAACGTCGGCGATGACCTGAACGAAGGCAAGCCAACGCTGCCGCTGCTCCACGCGATGCGCAATGGTACACCAGAGCAGGCGAAAATGATCCGGGAGGCTATCGAGCAGGGAAATGGACGCCATCTTCTGGAACCGGTACTGGAAACAATGGCAATCTGCGGCTCCCTGGAATGGACGCGTCAGCGCGCTGAAGAAGAAGCGGACAAAGCCATCGCCGCTATTCAGGTCATTCCCGACAGCCCATGGCGTGATGCGCTAATCGGCCTCGCGCACATCGCCGTCCAGCGCGACCGTTAATCCCTCATCATCTCCCTGCCCCTACGCAGGGAGACTCCAGTACGCTCCAGTAAATTACATTTACGCGTAAGCCCATCGGGTTACAGGCCGTATGTATAAAGCCGTGCCTTATTCTGAATATTGCTTCTCGTAACATGAACTTTTTAGAACAGATGTTCGAAGTGAGTATAGTAATGCTGTCTTTTCACACGAAACGACGTGGACGATAACGAACACAAGGACAGCATTATGGATACAAAATTCATCGACTGGCATTCTGCTGACATTATTGCGGCACTGCGTAAAAAAGGAACTTCGCTGGCTGCCGAATCACGTCGTCATGGGCTGAGCTCGTCGACGCTGGCAAACGCCCTGACCCGCCCATGGCCGAAGGGGGAACTGATTATCGCGACGGCGCTGGATACGCATCCGTGGGTGATATGGCCGTCACGCTACCACGATCCCATCACCCATGAATTTATCGACAGAACGCGCATGATGCGCCAGAGCAAAACGAAGAAAGCGCATCAGGACTGATGCACCAGAATTGACAAGAACAGCAATCCCCCGGCCTGTTCTGGCAGGGGGGTGCCGGAATGATTACTCGCCCTTCACACGCTCGATATTTGCACCCAGCGCGCGCAGTTTATCCTCAATACGCTCGTAACCACGATCGATGTGGTAGATACGATCGACAACGGTAGTCCCTTCCGCAATACAACCTGCCAGTACGAGGCTCGCAGATGCGCGCAGATCGGTCGCCATCACCTGCGCACCGGACAGTTTTTCAACGCCGTGGCAAATTACCGTGTTGCTTTCAATCTCAGCATGCGCACCCATACGGATCAGTTCCGGTACGTGCATGAAACGGTTTTCGAAGATGGTTTCCGTGATGAAGCCCGTGCCTTCGGCCACCAGGTTCAACAGCGTGAACTGTGCCTGCATATCCGTCGGGAATGCCGGATGTGGCGCAGTACGCACGTTAACGGCTTTAGGACGCTGCCCGTGCATATCCAGGCTGATCCAGTCTTCACCGATTTCAATGTCCGCACCCGCATCGCGCAGCTTCGCCAGCACCGCATCCAGGGTATCCGGCTGGGCGTTACGGCAGACAATCTTACCGCCAGAAATGGCCGCGGCCACCAGGAAAGTGCCGGTTTCGATACGGTCTGGCAGTACGCGATACACACCGCCACCCAGACGTTCAACGCCTTCGATGGTGATACGGTCTGTGCCCTGCCCGCTGATCTTCGCTCCCAGCGCGACCAGGAAGTTCGCGGTATCCACGATCTCCGGCTCACGGGCGGCGTTTTCGATGATGGTAGTGCCTTCTGCCAGCGTAGCAGCCGACATGATGGTGACCGTTGCGCCCACGCTCACTTTGTCCATGACAATGTGCGCGCCTTTCAGACGACCATTGACGGATGCTTTAACGTAACCCTCTTCCAGCTTGATCTCCGCGCCGAGTTTTTCCAGCCCGAAGATATGCAGGTCAACGGGACGCGCGCCGATAGCGCATCCGCCCGGCAGTGAAACCTGTCCCTGACCGAAGCGCGCCACCAGCGGACCAAGCGCCCAGATGGACGCACGCATGGTTTTCACCAGCTCATACGGCGCTGAGAAGTTGTTCACGTTGCTGGCATCGATCCAGACGGAACCGTTACGCTCCACTTTGGTGCCCAACTGGCCGAGCAACTTCATGGTCGTGTCGATATCTTTCAGCTTCGGTACGTTCTGGATCTCTACCGGCTCTTCTGCGAGCAGCGCAGCGAAAAGAATGGGCAGCGCGGCGTTTTTAGCGCCAGAAATTGTGACTTCGCCCTGGAGACGCGTAGGTCCCTGTACACGAAATTTATCCATCGTTTGCTCTCTTATAAATTCAACCGTGCTGCGGGCGTTTCGCCCTCAGCTCAAAAACCGTTTAGTTTGCGATCGCGTGCCCACTCCTGTGGGGTGAACGCTTTAATCGACAGGGCGTGGATGCGGTTATCCGCAATGTATTCCATCAGCGGCGCGTACACAGCCTGCTGTTTCTTCACGCGACTCATTCCGTCGAACATCTCACCCACAGCAATAACCTGGAAGTGACTGCCATCGCCAGAGACGTGGGCTTCCTGAAGGGAGAGTGCATTCATCAGCACAGTCTGGATTTCATTATTTTCCATGGGGTCTACATCATCTGATAGTGAAAACAAGCTCAACATCTTAGAGCAAAGTGGCGCGGTCTTAAACAAGCAAAAAGCCCCGACGCGTAAACTGTCGGGGCTTTCAGAAGTAACGTACTGAAAAAATTAGCGAGGTAATACGTCTTCGGGCAAATTGTAAAGCTGTGCAAGGGTAATCACGTTATCGCTTACCCCCGTCAGGGTGACGCTACTCCCCTGCTTTTTGCCCGTGGCCACCAGGTGCGCCAGCAGGGCGATACCGGCGGTATCTACCCGCGTGACGCCATGGAGATCAATCAGCGTCACGCCCTGCATCGCGTTATGGCGAGCGTCCCACAGCGGGTTAAGCAGATCCTGATCCAGCTCTCCCGTCAGCGTCAACGTCTCGCCGTCACGCGCCCAGCTAAGCTGCTGTGACATTACTTCTTCTCGTCCAGGGTAATTTTCTGACGAGAGATGGACTGAAGCTGAGCCGTCAGGCCATCAATGCCTTTAGTGCGCAGCAGATCGCTCCACTCGTTCTGTTTAGTGGTGATCATGCTGACGCCTTCAGCGATCATGTCGTACGCCTGCCAGTTTCCGGTCTGACTGTTTTTACGCCACTGGAAGTCCAGACGAACCGGTGGACGACCGTTTGGATCGATAATCGTCACGCGAATAGGAATGATAGTGGCATCGCCCAGCGGTTGTTCAGGGGCAATCTGATAGGTCTGCCCGTGATACATCGCCAGCGCCTGGCCGTAAGCCTGTTTCAGGTATTCACGGAACGCCGCAAAGTAAGCCTCGCGCTGCGCCGGGGTCGCGTCTTTGTAGTAACGGCCCAGCACCAGTGCACCCGCGTACTTGATCTGCACATACGGCAGCAGCTCCTGATCCACCACATCACGCAGATAATCAGGGTTAGAACGGATTTTTGGCTGTTCGTTTTTAAGACGGTCGAAGGTTTTCTTCGCGGCCTCATTCATCAGTTTGTACGGGTTACTCTGATCCGCAGCGTGCGCCGCGGTAAGAGGGGCAATGACCAGCATGGCAACCATTAACAGTCGTTTAAACATGAATAACTTCTCCTGAAATTAATTCGTCGCGCCTGGCGTCGGTTCGACGTTGGTGTGGTCTTCACTCTGCGCAGGGGCATCGTCAGACTTTTTATCATCCCCTTTACTGTTGTAAAGGAACTGACCAATCATATCTTCCAGCACCATCGCTGACTTGGTATCCTGGATTACGCTACCGTCTTTAAGGATAGTCGTTCCCAGCTCAGGATCTTCAAAACCAACGTTAAGGGCCAGATATTGCTCCCCCAGCAGGCCAGAGGTGCGGATAGAAAGCGAGCTGGTGTCCGGAATGTGGTTATAGCGCTCTTCGATATCCATCGCGACGCGCGGCAGATAGGTTTTCTCATCAAGCGTAATGTCGGCGACACGTCCGATAACGACGCCACCAATACGCACCGGTGAGCGCGCTTTCAGGCCGCCGATGTTATCGAAAGTCGCGTAGATACGGTACGTCGGCTCGGCGCGAACAGAGGTGATGTCCGCCGCTCGCAGGCAGATGAACAGCGCGGCCAGCAGCGCCAGAAGCAGAAACACGCCAACCCAAATTTCATTTTTTCTCGTTTGCATGAACTCAATTCCCAAACATCAGTGCGGTGAGCACAAAATCCAGACCTAAAACGGCCAGCGACGAATGTACGACAGTACGCGTCGTTGCACGGCTAATGCCCGCCGACGTCGGAATGGCATCGTAACCATTAAACAACGCAATCCAGGTAACCGTCACAGCGAAAACCACGCTCTTGATCAGACAGTTCACCAGATCCATCCGCAGATCGATGGCGTCCTGCATGGCAGACCAGAAGAATCCGGCATCAATGCCTTTCCAGTTAACGCCAACCAGCGCGCCTCCCCAGATACCTACCGCCACAAAGAGGATAGTCAGTAACGGCAAGGAGATAACCCCGGCCCAGAAGCGCGGCGAGATCACCCGGCGCAGCGGATCGACTGCCATCATCTCCATACTGGAGAGCTGCTCGGTGGCGCGCATCAGGCCAATTTCCGCCGTCAACGCTGACCCGGCACGCCCGGCGAACAGCAGCGCGGCAACCACCGGCCCGAGTTCACGCAGCAGCGAGAGCGCCACCAGCATGCCAAGGCTGGTTTCCGCGCTGTAGGTTGTCAGTACCAGATACCCCTGCAACCCCAGCACCATGCCAATAAACAGACCCGACACGATGATGATAAGCATCGACAGCACGCCGACGTTATAAAGCTGCCGCACCAGTAACGGCGCATGCTTGCGGAACTCCGGTTTGCCGACCAGCGCGTTGAACAACATTAATCCGGCACGCCCGAACGTACTGATGGTTTTTAGGCCACGGTGTCCAAGACCCGCCAACGCATTTAACAGCATGAGTGGCTTAACTCCCTATTCCCAGTAAATCGTCATGATAGTCGCCCGCCGGATAGCGGAAAGGCACCGGCCCATCTGCGATACCGTCCAGGAACTGCCGCACGCGCGGATCGCCATTCTCCTGCAACGCCTGCGCGCTGCCGTGGGCGACGATCTTTTTGTCAGCCACAATATAGGCGTAATCAGCGATACTCAGCACTTCCGGCACGTCGTGGGAAACCACCACGCAGGTGACGCCAAGGGCGCTGTTCAGCTCCGAAATTAACTTCACCAGCACGCCCATGGTGATGGGGTCCTGCCCGACGAACGGTTCATCGAACATGATTAAATCGGGTTCCAGGGCAATAGCACGCGCCAGCGCGGCGCGGCGCGCCATCCCACCCGAGAGTTCGGACGGCATGAGTTTCGCAGCCCCCCGCAGCCCCACGGCTTCAAGCTTCATCATCACCGTGCTGTGCAACAGCGCAGGAGGAAGATGGGTGTGCTCACGCAGCGGATAGGCCACGTTGTCAAAAACGTTCATATCGGTGAATAGCGCCCCCGACTGAAAGAGCATGCTCATCCGTTTGCGAACCGTGTAGAGGCGCGAGCGAGACATCGCCGGGACGTTTTCGCCGTCGAAGAGAATTTCGCCGCTGTCAGGGGGGATTTGCCCGCCGATAAGACGCAGCAACGTGGTTTTACCGATCCCTGACGGCCCCATGATGGCGGTGATTTTACCGCGCGGCACGGTCAGCGAAATATCATCAAATATTAACCGGTTGCCACGAGAAAAACTGACGCCCCGGACATCGACTATATTCGCCATCGTTTGGCTCATTTATGGTTCCTTACTTACCTTGCTTCACGGCTGGCATGAAGCGTAAATCAGCCCTAAACCCCGCATTTTTACAGAATATTCACTATTGGGGTTAGCGAAAGCTGGCATTTGTTTTACTTTTCCGGCGCATAAAGTCAAAATTAGGAATTCGTCACGTCTCAGACTTCATCTGGCGCTAAAATTCGTGCGCAGTGGACCAGCGAGTATACCTGAAGAAAGGACTTTTGATGCTTTTAGCAACAGCACTGTTAATAATTGGTTTACTGTTGGTGGTCTACAGTGCTGACCGTTTGGTCTTTGCCGCATCCATTCTCTGTCGACTCATTGGCATGCCGCCCATCATTATCGGCATGACGGTGGTCAGTGTAGGCACATCGCTTCCTGAAATCATCGTTTCTGTTTCAGCCTCGTTGCATGGCCAGGTTGACCTCGCTATCGGCACCGCGATTGGCTCTAACATCGTCAATATCTTGCTGATTTTAGGCTTAGCCGCATTACTGCATCCATTTCGCGTACATTCCGATGTTTTGCGTCGTGAATTGCCGCTAATGTTAGTCGTCAGTCTGCTGGCGGGCTATGTGCTTTATGACGGGGTGCTGAGCGTCGGTGACGGTATATTCCTGCTCGCCCTGGCCGTGATCTGGTTGCTTTACAGCGTGAAGATCGCACGTCTGGCGGAAAAACAGGGTAACGATAGCCTCACGCGTGAGCACCTCGCCGAGCTGCCCCGGGAAGGGACCTTACCCGTCGCCCTGCTGTGGCTGGGCGTCGCGCTGATTATCATGCCAATGGCCACGCGGATGGTGGTCGATAACGCGACGGTGCTGGCGAACGCGTTTGCGATGAGCGAACTGACAATCGGTCTGACGGTCATCGCTATCGGCACCAGCCTGCCAGAGCTGGCTACCGCCATCGCCGGGGCGCGTAAAGGGGAAGATGATATCGCCATCGGCAATATCATTGGCTCGAATATTTTCAATATCGCGATCGTGACGGGGCTGCCGGCGTTAATTTCGCCGGGACCGTTTAACCCTATGGTTTTCACGCGCGATTACGGTGTGATGCTGCTGGTCAGCGTGATTTTCGCCCTGCTCTGCTGGCGGCGAAAAGAGCAGATCGGCAAAGGCGCGGGCGCGCTGCTGACGGGTGGATTTATCGTATGGCTGGCGATGCTGTACTGGCTCTCGCCACTTCTCTCTGGGTAAACGGAAACGCATTATGTCGCAAATAGAATTGCAGCCGGGTTTTGACTTTCAGAAAGCAGGCAAAGACGTTCTGGAGATTGAACGTGAAGGTCTGGCGCAGTTAGATCAGTACATTAATCAGGATTTTAGTCTGGCCTGTGAGAAGATGTTCTACTGCGCCGGTAAAGTCGTGGTGATGGGGATGGGCAAATCCGGCCATATCGGGCGCAAAATGGCGGCGACCTTTGCCAGTACCGGCACGTCGTCATTCTTCGTTCATCCCGGTGAAGCCGCGCACGGTGACCTCGGCATGGTTACGCCGCAGGACGTGGTTATTGCGCTGTCCAACTCCGGGGAATCGAATGAAATCCTGGCGTTGATCCCGGTGCTGAAGCGTCTGCACGTACCGCTGATTTGCATGACCAGCCGCCCGGAAAGCAGCATGGCGCGCGCGGCGGATATTCACCTGTGCGTGAAGGTGCCTAAAGAAGCCTGCCCGCTGGGGCTGGCGCCGACCTCCAGCACAACCGCCGCGCTGGTGATGGGCGATGCCCTTGCCGTTGCGCTGCTGGAAGCCCGCGGTTTTACGCCAGAAGATTTCGCCCTGTCTCACCCCGGCGGCGCGCTCGGGCGCAAACTGCTGCTGCGGGTTAACGATATTATGCACACCGGGGATGAGATCCCGCACGTCAGCAAAGAGGCCTCTTTGCGCGACGCGTTACTGGAGATCACCCGTAAAAACCTGGGCATGACGGTTATCTGCGACGATCTGATGAAGATTCAGGGCATTTTCACCGACGGCGACCTGCGCCGGGTATTCGATATGGGTGTGGATGTCCGAACGCTGGGCATCGCTGATGTAATGACACCAGGAGGGATCCGCGTCCGTCCGGGTACGCTGGCGGTAGATGTACTGAACCTGATGCAGTCCCGTCATATTACCTCAGTGATGGTTGCCGATGGCGACCAACTGCTGGGTGTGGTACATATGCATGATCTGCTGCGCGCTGGCGTAGTGTAATGAAGGATAAGACAATGAGTAATGCGGGTGCATCCCTTGCAACCTGTTATGGCCCGGTGAGCGCCCACATGATGTCAAAGGCGGAAAATATCCGCCTGCTGATCCTCGATGTGGATGGTGTGCTCTCCGACGGTCTGATTTATATGGGCAATAACGGCGAAGAGCTGAAAGCCTTTAACGTTCGCGACGGTTACGGTATCCGCTGTGCGCTCACGTCCGGTATTGAAGTTGCAATCATCACCGGGCGGAAAGCTAAACTGGTAGAAGATCGGTGTGAAACGCTGGGCATTACGCATCTCTATCAGGGACAGTCTGATAAGATGGTAGCCTTCCGGGATTTGCTGGGAAAACTGGCCATTGCGCCAGAGAATGTGGCATACGTCGGGGATGATTTGATCGACTGGCCAGTCATGGCGGAGGTGGGTCTGAGCATCGCCGTGGCTGACGCGCACCCGCTGCTGATCCCGCGTGCTGATTACGTTACCCATATTCACGGTGGCCGTGGCGCCGTCCGTGAAGTCTGCGATCTGCTTCTGCTGGCGCAGGGCAAGCTTGATGAGGCGAAAGGGCAATCGATATGAGTAAAACCAGACGTTGGGTTATCATTCTGCTTGCGCTTGTCGCCCTGATACTGATTGGCGTAAATCTCGCTGACCGCGATGATACGCAAGCGGAAGTGGTTAACACGAGCGACCCGACCTATAAAAGCGATCACAGCGACACCGTGGTCTATAGCCCGGAAGGTGCGCTGAACTATCGCCTCGTTGCTCAGCATGTAGAATATTTTTCAGATGACGGCACCTCGTGGTTTACCCAGCCGGTCCTGACCACCTTTGATACGGACAAAGTGCCGACGTGGTCAATCAAGTCTGACCGGGCAAAACTGACAAATGACCGTATGCTTTACCTGTATGGTCACGTTGAAGTCAACGCCCTGACCGCTGACGCGCAACTGCGAAAAATTACGACGGATAACGCCCAGATCAACCTGGTCACCCAGGATGTCACGTCGCAGGATTTAGTCACCCTGTATGGCACAACATTTAATTCCAGCGGTTTAAGAATGCGCGGGAACTTACGCAGCAAAAACGCCGAGCTGATTGAAAAGGTTAGAACCTCCTATGAAATTCAAAACAAACAAACTCAGCCTTAAAGTTGTTATCGCCAGCGCGCTGCTGGCGGCCAGTCTTCCCGCGCTTGCTGTGACTGGCGACACCGAACAGCCGATTCATATTGAATCCGATACCCAGTCTCTGGATATGCAGGGTAACGTCGTCACCTTTACCGGCAACGTCGTTGTGACCCAGGGCACCATCAAAATCAACGCCGACAAAGTGGTCGTTACCCGTCCGGGCGGCGAGCAGGGGAAAGAGATTATCGATGGTTATGGCAACCCGGCCACCTTCTACCAGATGCAGGACAACGGCAAGCCGGTGAAAGGCCATGCCTCGCATATGCACTATGAACTGGCGAAGGATCTGGTCATCCTGACCGGTAATGCTTACCTGGAACAGCTGGACAGCAATATCAAAGGCGACAAGATCACTTATCTGGTGAAAGAGCAGAAAATGCAGGCCTCCAGCGAAAAAGGCAAACGCGTCACGACCGTGCTTGTGCCTTCGCAGTTGCAGGACAAGAACAACGGTCAGGCTCCGGCAAAGAAAAAGAGTAACTAATTCGTTATGGCAACTTTAACTGCAAAAAACCTCGCGAAAGCGTATAAGGGCCGCCGCGTCGTCGAAGATGTCAGTCTGACCGTCAACTCCGGCGAAATCGTGGGTTTGCTTGGCCCTAACGGCGCGGGTAAAACTACGACCTTCTACATGGTAGTGGGCATCGTCCCACGTGACGCCGGCAACATCATTATCGATGATGAAGATATCAGCCTGCTGCCGCTGCATGCCCGCGCGCGTCGTGGCATCGGCTATCTGCCGCAGGAAGCGTCTATCTTCCGCCGCTTAAGCGTGTTCGACAACCTGATGGCCGTGCTCCAGATCCGTGACGATCTGACCAGCGAGCAGCGCACTGACCGTGCGAACGAGCTGATGGAAGAGTTTCATATTGAACACCTTCGCGACAGCCTCGGTCAGGCGCTGTCCGGTGGTGAACGCCGCCGCGTTGAGATTGCGCGCGCGCTGGCAGCAAACCCGAAATTTATCCTGCTGGATGAACCGTTTGCGGGCGTTGACCCCATCTCCGTTATCGATATCAAACGTATCATTGAACACCTGCGCGACAGCGGGCTTGGCGTACTGATCACGGACCACAACGTTCGTGAAACGCTGGCGGTGTGTGAGCGCGCCTACATAGTGAGCCAGGGCCATCTGATTGCCCACGGTACGCCGCAGCAAATCCTCGAGGATGAGCATGTTAAGCGCGTGTACCTTGGGGAAGACTTCAGACTCTGATAGGGTAGAGGTTAAGTCACGCCGAACCGGAGAAAAACGCTCTGAACATGAAGCAAGGTTTGCAATTACGGCTCAGCCAGCAACTGGCCATGACGCCGCAGCTCCAGCAGGCAATCCGTCTGTTGCAGCTGTCCACGTTAGAACTCCAGCAGGAGCTCCAGCAGGCGCTGGACAGCAATCCGCTGCTGGAGCAGACCGATCTTCATGACGAGGTAGACGCCCAGCAGACGCAGGACACAGAAACGCTCGACTCCGTAGATGCACTCGAACAGAAAGAGATGCCGGACGAACTGCCGCTGGATGCCAGCTGGGATGAAATCTACACCGCGGGTACCCCTTCCGGGACGCGTGCAGACTACCAGGACGATGAACTCCCGGTCTACCAGGGCGAAACTACCCAATCGCTTCAGGACTACCTGATGTGGCAGGTGGAGCTGACGCCTTTCTCCGATACCGATCGCGCCATTGCCACCTCGATTGTCGATGCCGTTGACGACACGGGCTATTTGACCGTGACGCTGGAGGAGATTCTTGAAAGCATCGGCGATGACGAGATTGAACTGGAAGAGATCGAAGCCGTCCTGAAACGCGTTCAGCGTTTCGACCCGATTGGCGTCGCCGCGAAAGATCTGCGTGACTGCCTTCTGATCCAGATTTCGCAGTTTGCTAAAGAGACACCGTGGATTGACGAAGCCCGGCTCATCATCAGCGATCATTTGGATCTGCTGGCGAACCACGACTTCCGCACCCTGATGCGCGTCACGCGCCTGAAAGAAGAGGTGCTGAAGGAAGCGGTGAATCTGATCCAGTCACTCGATCCGCGTCCGGGGCAGTCGATTCAGACCAGCGAACCGGAATATGTCATTCCCGATGTGCTGGTGAGAAAACACAATGGCCGCTGGGTCGTTGAACTGAACGCCGACAGCATTCCTCGCCTGCAAATCAACCAGCAATACGCCTCCATGTGCACCAGCGCCCGTAACGACGCTGATAATCAATACATTCGCAGCAACCTTCAGGAAGCACGCTGGTTGATTAAGAGTCTGGAGAGCCGTAATGACACGCTGCTGCGCGTCAGCCGCTGTATTGTCGAACAGCAGCAGGCATTCTTTGAGCAGGGCGAAGAGTTTATGAAACCGATGGTGCTGGCGGACATAGCCCAGGCCGTCGAGATGCATGAATCAACCATTTCCCGCGTGACCACGCAGAAGTATCTGCACAGCCCACGCGGTATTTTTGAGCTTAAGTATTTCTTCTCCAGCCACGTGAACACCGAAGGCGGCGGCGAAGCCTCGTCGACGGCCATTCGCGCACTGGTGAAGAAGTTGATCGCCGCGGAGAACCCCGCGAAGCCACTCAGTGACAGTAAGTTAACCACCATGCTGTCCGATCAGGGTATTATGGTGGCACGTCGTACTGTCGCGAAGTATCGAGAGTCTTTATCCATTCCGCCGTCTAACCAGCGTAAACAACTGGTTTGACACAACCGATAAGGAAGACACTATGCAGCTCAATATCACCGGACATAACGTCGAGATTACTGAGGCTTTACGCGATTTTGTAAACACTAAGTTTGCGAAACTCGAGCAGTATTTCGAGAGGATCAACCAGGTCTATGTTGTGTTGAAAGTGGAGAAAGTGACGCATATCTCGGATGCGACCCTGCACGTCAACGGAGGGGAACTCCATGCCAGTGCGGAAGGGCAAGACATGTACGCGGCTATCGACGGCTTGATTGATAAGCTTGCGAGACAGCTCAATAAACATAAAGATAAACTGAAACAACACTAATTGTCCGGGCAGTTAACGGGTGCAGGACGGCCTGTTGTGAAACACAACAGGCCATTTGTACAGTTAGCGCTTAGGTGAAATTATGATAAACAACGATTCCGCTCTTCAACTGAGCAATGTCCTTAACCAGGATTGTACCCGCAGTGGCGTTCACTGCCAGAGCAAAAAACGTGCGCTGGAAATCATCAGTGAGCTGGCCGCAAAACAGCTGGGTCTGCCGCCGCAGATCGTGTTTGAAGCCATTCTGACTCGTGAAAAAATGGGCAGTACCGGCATCGGCAATGGCATTGCGATCCCGCATGGCAAGCTGGAAGAAGATACGCTGCGTGCCGTGGGGGTGTTTGTGCAACTGGAAACGCCTATCGCTTTTGACGCCATTGATAACCAGCCTGTGGATCTGCTCTTCGCGCTGCTGGTTCCTGCCGATCAGACCAAGACCCACCTGCACACGCTGTCGCTGGTTGCCAAACGTCTGGCGGATAAAACCATTTGTCGTCGACTGCGCTCAGCCCAAAGTGATGAAGAGCTTTATCAAATTATCACTGAAGCAGAAGGCAATCAGGATGAGGCATAATCGGGAAAGGGCCTTCAGAACGGCTGCCCTGAGGAGAAACGGAACATGGTGCTGATGATCGTCAGCGGTCGTTCGGGGTCCGGGAAGTCCGTGGCCCTGCGCGCGCTGGAAGACATGGGATTTTACTGTGTAGATAACCTGCCGGTAGTGTTGTTACCCGATCTGGCGCGGACGCTGGCGGACAGGCAAATCTCTGCCGCCGTCAGTATTGACGTGCGTAACATGCCGGAATCGCCGGAAATCTTCGAGCAGGCAATGAACAGCCTGCCGGAATGCTTCTCGCCTCAGCTCTTGTTCCTGGACGCTGACCGCAACACGCTGATCCGCCGTTACAGCGATACACGTCGTTTGCATCCGCTCTCCAGTAAAAATCTTTCGCTGGAAAGCGCCATCGATAAAGAGAGCGATCTGCTTGAGCCGCTGCGCTCGCGGGCCGACCTGATTGTCGACACCTCTGAAATGTCCGTCCACGAGCTGGCGGAAATGCTGCGTACGCGCTTACTCGGCAAGCGCGAGCGTGAACTGACGATGGTGTTTGAATCCTTCGGCTTTAAGCACGGCATACCTATCGATGCGGATTACGTTTTTGATGTGCGTTTCCTGCCGAACCCGCACTGGGATCCGAAACTGCGTCCGATGACCGGTCTGGATAAGCCGGTGGCGGCGTTCCTCGACCGACACACAGAAGTACACAATTTTATCTACCAGACGCGAAGCTACCTTGAGCTATGGTTACCTATGCTGGAAACAAACAATCGCAGCTACCTGACGGTGGCGATTGGCTGTACCGGCGGTAAACATCGTTCGGTCTACATTGCCGAACAGCTGGCCGATTACTTCCGCTCACGCGGAAAGAACGTTCAGTCCCGTCATCGCACGCTGGAAAAACGCAAAACATGACCGTAAAACAGACCGTCGAAATCACCAATAAGCTGGGTATGCATGCGCGCCCGGCGATGAAGCTGTTTGAGCTGATGCAGGGTTTTGATGCTGAGGTGCTGCTGCGCAACGACGAGGGAACCGAGGCAGAAGCCAATAGCGTGATCGCCCTGCTGATGCTGGATTCTGCCAAAGGCCGCCAGATTGAAGTTGAAGCCACCGGCCCGCAGGAAGAAGAAGCGCTGGCGGCAGTGATTGCCCTGTTTAACGCCGGGTTTGACGAAGACTAACGTTCGCCATGTCGGCGGGTAGCGCTGCGCTTACCCGCCCTACATAAGATTATTTCGCTCCATAAACCCTTCCCCACCCAGCTGACGCATCTGGCGCATAATCCACGCCTGGCGGCTTCGCACGTAGCCTGACGGGGTGCTGGCCTTAAAACGCAGCGGGTTCGGCAGCACGGCGGCAAGGAGTGCCGCTTCGGACATAGTCAACCTGCTGGCGGGCTTGCCAAAATAGCGCTGCGATGCCGCTTCGACGCCAAACACGCCGTCACCAAACTCCGCGATATTCAGGTAGACGGTCAAAATGCGTTTTTTGCTCCACACCGTCTCGACGCCCAGCGTCAGCCCGGCCTCCAGCCCTTTTCTCACCCAGCTGCGACCGTCCCATAAGAACAGGTTTTTTACCGTCTGCTGAGAAAGCGTCGACGCGCCGCGGACGCGGTTTTCATGACGTTCATTATGATCCAGCGCCTTCTCGATAGCCGCCACGTCAAAACCCCAGTGCTCCGGGAATTTCTGATCTTCTGCCGCAATGACCGCCAGCCCCATCCACGGGGAGATTTCATCCATGCCGACCCAGTCTGAGTGGGCAACATAGCCAAAATCCCCAGAGAGCCAGGCGCTAATCTGCCGCTCTGCCATCACGGCCGAGAACGGGACGGGCAGGATGCTGAACAGCGCAATACCGCCGCCCCAGAACACAGCCAGGACCAGCACAATACGCAGCAGGATCCTTTTTAACCACCCGCCGGGGGAGAATTTACGATTCATTCGGCCAGGACCAGCACTCTGTCCACCAGCTTTTCAATGCCTGCGGCAGCCTCAGCGATGTTCTGCGCCAGCATATACGCTGGCGTGGTGATGATTTTGTTGTCCTCATCCACCACAATGTCGTCGACCGGGCATGGCACGTGCTCGCCGCCCATATCCTCAATAATTTCAGCGGTATCAATGTCGGTTCCGATCGTGAGCCGCAGCGGGAAATCAAAAATTTTCGGCAGCATGGCTGGCGCAATGCAGATAAAGCCCTGCGGCTTACCTGCTGCATGCATCGCCAGCGATAGCGCTTTCAAATCGGGATCGACATGGCACGCCGCGCCTTCTGTTGCAAACGTGCTCAGGTTTTTTGCCGCGCCAAAGCCGCCCGGCACGATGAGCGCATCAAGTTCAGCGGCATCGGCCTGTGCCAGCGGATGAATATCTCCACGCACAATACGTGCTGCTTCAATCAGCACGTTACGGCTTTCCGCCATTGGCTCGCCGGTAAGATGATTCATTACGTCTGCTTGAGTTTTATCCGGCGCGAAGCAGAGAACGTCTGCCCCCTGCCGCGATAATGCCAGCAGCGTTAATACGGTTTCGTGTATCTCTGAACCATCGTAAACGCCACATCCGCTCAGCACGACACCCACTTTCTTCATTCTGACGATCCTTCTAAGCAACTCGCTGAAGCACATTAAAAATTCTGATTAAAACGCTATGCTTCACACATTTCACTGATTCATGTAACAAACTGTTTAAGATTTGCTATCTTATCTGCGTACGGCCTCAATTTTCAGGCGGCGTCCATGCGAAAACAACCCACAAAAATCAGGCGCAGCCACGATTTCCCTGGTGTTGGCGCAGTATTCGCGCACCCCGGTATAGCCGGGGTCATTTTTTTCTGGCATCTACCCAGGCTTTCAGCACTGCCACATCGTTTTGCCACTCCTGTTTCATCTCTTCGACCCAATCACCTACATTATCTTCCCAGGCAGGTAAATCAGGCGACTGAATCTGTTGGCCCAGTTGCTGGAGATGACGTAACCCGACCGATCCTGCCGCGCCTTTGATTTTATGTCCCTCTTCGACGATGCCCTTCTGGTCACGCGCCGTCAGGTTGGATTCGAGCACGTTCAGATAGCCCGGCATCATTTTTTCGAACACGGCCAGGCCATCGGTGATCAGTTTTGGTCCTACCAGATCGATATACTGCTCCAGCATGGCGGTATCCAGTATCGTTTGGGCTTTGGCGCTATCAACAGACGTCATGGTGCTCTCCTCTTCATCACAGGTATCCCAGAACTTCTTGATCATCGCCGTCAGGGCAGGTACCGCCAGCGGCTTGCTGAGCACATCGTCCATTCCGGCCTCGAGGTACTCTTTTTTATCTTTCAGCACGTTTGCGGTCAACGCCACCAGCGGCGGCAGCTCGTCAGGAGCATATTTGCGCGTCAGCTCGCGGGAGATATCCAGTCCGGTCATGTCCGGTAGCTGAATATCGAGCAGCACCAGGTCGTACTCGCCCGGCGTGAACATCTCCAGCGCGGCTTTGCCGGTCATCGCCACATCCACGCTGTTACCGAGTTTTTCCAGTACCGACCGGGCGACAATGACGTTCAGCTCAATATCTTCCACCAGCAGGACGTGCAGGGCTGGCAGCGGCATATCGTCGTTCTCAAACGTATCTTCCACCTCTTCCGCTACGGCAGGCGCATGGACGGTAAGCGTAAAGGTGGAGCCTTTACCCGGCTGGCTGGCAACGGTGATATCCCCGCCCATACTTTTCGCCAGACGTTTCGACACCGCCAGGCCAATGCCCGTACCGGTCGCCGGTTTACCGCCGTGGCTGTCTTTAACCTGATAATACATGGCGAAGATCTTATCCTGCTCTTCCTGAGGAATGCCGATACCCGAGTCCTCAACTTCAAAGTGCAGCATGTCGCCTTCGTCATAGCGAATGCGCACCGCAACCTGCCCCTTCTGGGTAAACTTCACGGCATTGCTGATGAGGTTCCACAGGATCTGACGCAGCCGCGTGCCGTCCGTCACCACTTTATGCGGCAGCGGCAGCGTCGGCTCCATCACAAAGCTCAACCCTTTTTGCTGGGCCTGCAAACCTGACAGGTTCTCCAGGTCTGCGAGGAAGCCGGTAAAATCAACCGGCTGGTTGTCGAGCTGAACTTTACGGCGCTCCATCTTATCCATGTCGATAATATCATTGAAGATATTGCCCAGCGTGACCGCCGAGACGTGGATCGTTTTGAGGTATTTTTCCTGCTCGCTGGTCAGCTCGGTATCCAGCAGAATGCGGCTCAGCCCCACAATGCCATTCAGCGGAGTGCGCAGTTCATGGCTGATGGTGGAGATGAAGGTTGTTTTATCCCGGCTGGCGCGCTCCAGCGCATCCTGATAGCGCTTACGCTCAGTGATATCACGGCCAAAGCCCATCAGACCATGACGTTTACCCACCCGGTCGTAATAAGGTACTTTGCGGATCTCAAAGCAGGCTTTGCGCCCGTCGGGGTAGTCCAGCCACTGCTCATAGGTCAGCGAAACGTTATGGCGGAAGACCTTTTCATCCGTCTCCATCACTTTTGCTGCCGCCTCTTCGGAATAGACATCCTGAGGTTTCAGGTGTATCAGCTGTTTTTCGCTTTTCCCGGTCAACAGTTCCATGGCCCGGTTACAGCCGGAGAACTCTTTATCTTCATTACGGTAGAACACCAGATCCGGCGACGCATCGAGGAACGAGCGCAGGAAAGAGGATTGCTGTTCAAGCTGGATCTGCGTGACTTCGCGCTCTTTCATCTCAATTTTCAGCTGCTCAAGCGTGGTCTGACGCTCGGCTTCCGCCTTCTCACGGTCTGAAATTTCCTGATTCAGCTGGGCAATGTTGTCCTTGAGCTGAACGTTGAGTTTAAGATCGCGCTCGCGCATCTCTTCCAGCTTATCCACCAGTTTCGATAAACGCTGTCGGGACTCTTCCAGCTGCTCAACCACCACGGAGAGGAAATAGACCGCCCATGGGGTGATCAGCAGGCCAAAGAAAATAGAGCGGATCACGTCGATGCTCTCGACCTGTCCATGCAGAACCATGGTCACGGCCATTTGCACGACAATGGCCAGAACGACCAGCGCCAGCGCCAGCAGCATGGAAAAACGCACCAGCCCGAGCTTCATCATCAGGTCGACGTAGTACTGGGCCAGCATTCGAATTTGCTTCATAGAGGATCCCTTCACGACTTTATCGCTCAATAATACTCAAATTCACGGCGAGGCGTTGAAGGTTGTGAGAAAAAGTGCGGGGTGAAACAGGAGATTAGCCTCGCCCCCGGGCTAGCGGGAGCGAGGAAGACGTTTTATCAGGAGCGTTTTAGCAGCATCCAGAGGCTGATCAGGAAGAAACTGGCGCTCGGCAACAGCGCGCCGATAATTGGCGGAATGCCATACACCAGTGTCAGCGGACCGAAAATCTGATCGAGGACGTAGAACACGAAACCAAAGCTGATACCAGTTACCACGCGGACCCCCATCGGCACGCTACGTAGCGGTCCAAAGATGAACGACAGCGCCATTAGCATCATCACCGCCACGGACAGTGGCTGGAAGATTTTGCTCCACATGTTGAGCTGGTAACGCCCCGCATCCTGTCCGCTCGATTTCAGATACTTCACGTAGTTATGCAGACCGCTGATGGAGAGCGCATCGGGATCGAGCGCTACCACGCCAAGCTTGTCCGGCGTCAGGTTGGTTTTCCAGGTACCGCTTACGGTCTGCGAACCGGTGATCTGTTTCGGGTTCGTCAGGTCAGATTCATCAACCTGGGATAACCGCCACAGCTTGTTGTTCGCATCAAATTTAGCGGAGGCGGCATAACGCACCGACTGCAAACGACGATCGTTGTTGAAGGCGTAGATGCTCACGCCGCCCAGTTCATCGTCCCCTTTCACGCGTTCGATATAGACGAAGTTCTGACCATCTTTCGCCCATAACCCCTGCTGCGTGGAGAGCAGCGAACCACCGTACATAGCCTGAGCACGGTAGTTACGCGCCATCTGTTCGCCCTGCGGCGCGACCCATTCGCCAATCGCCATGGTCAACAGCACCAGCGGGATCGCGGTTTTCATTACCGACAGCGCAACCTGCATACGGGTAAAGCCAGATGCCTGCATCACCACCAGCTCGCTACGCTGAGCCAGCATCCCCAGGCCCAGCAACGCCCCCAGCAGGGCCGCCATCGGGAAGAAGATCTGCACATCTTTTGGTACGCTGAGCAGGGTGTACATCCCGGCACCCAACGCGTCGTAACTCCCCTGCCCGGCTTTTTTCAGCTGGTCGACAAATTTGATAATGCCCGAGAGCGACACCAGCATGAACAGGGTCATCATGATGGTGGTGAAAATCGTTTTACCGATATAGCGGTCAAGTACGCCAAACGCCTGCATTAGATGGCTCCTTTACGCGTAAACCGGGCACGAAGACGACGCACAGGCACCGTGTCCCACAAGTTGAGTCCGACTGCCAGCAGCAGATACAAACCATTCACGACCCAGGTCCAGATCATCGGGTCAATTTTTCCTTTCCCGCCGTTAGACTTGATTGAGGTTTGCAGCAGGAAGAACACCAGATACAGCAGCATCGCTGGCAGCATCGACAGCACGCGGCCCTGGCGCGGGTTCACCACGCTCAGCGGAACCACCATCAGCGCCATCATAAATACGGTGAATACCAGCGTGATACGCCAGTGCAGTTCAGCACGCGCACGATCGGTATCGGTATTCATTAAGGTGCGCATATCCATCTGCTCAGTATCCGTTGGATCGAGCGCGACGGCCTGATGACCAATGATGGCCTGGTAGTTCTGGAAATCGGTAATACGGAAGTCGCGCAGCATAGCCGTGCCTTCGAAACGCGTTCCTTTGTTCAGCGTGACAACCTGAGAGCCGTCTTTACGCTGAGACAGCTGACCGGAGTCCGCCACCACCACAGAAGGCCGAGCGTTACCTTTCGGGCGCAGTTGAGCAAGAAACACGTCATTGAAGCGGTTGCCATCGACGCTTTCGATAAACAGCACGGAGTTACCGTCGGTCGCCTGCTGGAACTGCCCCTGCGCCAGCGCCGCCAGCCCCGGGTTAGCTTTTGCTTCCGCCAGCACCTCATCCTGATGACGAGAGGAGGTCGGCCCCGCCCACATGACGTTAACCGCGGCAACAATGCCCGTAAACAGTGCCAGCACCATGGCTGCTTTTACCAGTACGGCTTTACTGAGGCCGCAGGCATGCATCACGGTGATTTCACTTTCGGTATAGAGCTTACCCAGGGTCATCAGCAGACCAAGGAACAGGCTTAACGGCAGGATAAGCTGCGCCATTTCCGGCACGCCAAGCCCGAGCAGGGAAAGCACCAGATTCGTTGGGATTTCGCCATCAACCGCCGCGCCGAGGATCCTGACCAGCTTCTGACAGAAAAAGATCAGAAGGAGGATAAAGAGGATCGCCAGTTGGCTCTTCAGCGTCTCCCGAACCAGATATCTTATGATTATCACTTTAAATACGCCCGTTAAAACTCGTCTTATGCAGGAATTTAGCTTGTTTCATGGCTTAAACGTCATTTATTCTCTTGAGTCGTCGAAATCATCGCTAAGATTAAAAAACCCGGCGGATTCGCGCTTCATGACATTTATTGACGTGTCGAAACCGTAGTAACGTAAGATTAACACGAAGTCACCACAACGGCGGACATGAGTTACGAAAGGTTTCAATTCTATCCGTAGCCGCCGCCGTTGTCTTTAAGATTCAGGAGCGTAGTGCATGGAGTTCAGTGTAAAAAGCGGTAGCCCGGAGAAACAGCGGAGTGCCTGCATCGTTGTGGGCGTCTTTGAACCACGCCGACTCTCCCCGATCGCCGAGCAACTCGATAAAATCAGCGACGGCTATATCAGCGCCCTGCTGCGCCGTGGCGAACTGGAAGGCAAACCAGGGCAGACCTTGTTGCTGCACCATGTTCCGAACGTCCTGTCCGAGCGTATTCTGCTGATTGGCTGTGGTAAAGAACGTGAGCTTGATGAGCGCCAGTACAAGCAGGTTATTCAGAAAACCATTAATACACTGAATGATACTGGTTCGATGGAAGCCGTCTGCTTCCTGACGGAGCTGCACGTTAAGGGCCGCAACACGTACTGGAAGGTGCGCCAGGCCGTCGAAACCGCAAAAGAGAGCCTCTACAGCTTTGATCAGCTGAAGACCACCAAAAGCGAGCCGCGTCGCCCGCTGCGTAAAATGGTCTTTAACGTGCCAACCCGTCGCGAGCTGACCAGCGGCGAGCGCGCCATTCAGCACGGTCTGGCCATTGCCGCCGGTATCAAAGCGGCAAAAGATCTTGGCAATATGCCGCCAAACATCTGTAACGCCGCGTACCTGGCGTCTCAGGCGCGCCAGCTGGCTGACGCCTACAGCAAGAACGTTATCACCCGCGTTATCGGCGAACAGCAGATGAAAGAGCTGGGGATGCACTCTTATCTGGCGGTCGGTAACGGCTCCCAGAACGAATCCCTGATGTCAGTCATTGAGTACAAGGGCAATCCGTCTGAAGATGCGCGTCCGATCGTGCTCGTCGGTAAAGGGCTGACCTTCGACTCAGGCGGTATCTCCATCAAGCCTTCAGAAGGCATGGATGAGATGAAGTACGACATGTGCGGCGCGGCGGCGGTTTACGGCGTTATGCGCATGGTCGCGGAACTTCAGTTGCCCATCAACGTGATCGGCGTGCTGGCGGGCTGCGAAAACATGCCTGGCGGCCGCGCTTATCGTCCTGGTGATGTGCTGACCACCATGTCCGGCCAGACCGTTGAGGTGCTGAACACCGACGCCGAAGGCCGTCTGGTACTGTGCGACGTGCTGACCTACGTTGAGCGTTTCGAACCTGAAGCGGTGATTGACGTGGCTACACTGACCGGCGCCTGCGTGATTGCGCTGGGGCATCACATCACCGGCCTGATGTCGAACCACAACCCGCTGGCGCATGAACTGATCGGCGCGTCCGAACAGGCCGGCGACCGCGCGTGGCGTCTGCCGCTGGGGGACGAGTTCCAGGAACAACTGGAGTCTAACTTCGCAGACATGGCAAACATCGGCGGTCGTCCTGGCGGGGCGATTACCGCGGGCTGCTTCCTGGCGCGCTTTACCCGCAAGTACAACTGGGCGCACCTGGACATCGCGGGGACCGCATGGCGCTCCGGTAAAGCCAAAGGCGCGACCGGACGTCCGGTGGCGCTGCTGTCGCAGTTCCTGCTCAATCGTGCGGGTTTTAACGGCGACGAGTAATGATAAACGCCGGGTGGCGCTACGCTTACCCGGCTTTGCATTTAAATCCACGACAAGAAACCCCATATATGAAGAATGCAACGTTCTACCTTCTGGACAATGACACCCATCAGGATGGCCTCAGCGCCGTTGAACAGCTGGTGTGTGAAATTGCCGCAGAACGTTGGCGCGCAGGTAAACGCGTCCTGATTGCCTGTGAAGATGAGCAGCAAGCGATTCGCCTGGATGAAGCGCTATGGGCGCGCCCGCCGGAGAGTTTTGTTCCGCATAACCTGTCGGGCGAAGGTCCACGCGGCGGGGCACCGGTGGAGATTGCCTGGCCGCAAAAACGCAACAGCAGCGCGCGCGACATTCTCATTAGCCTGCGGACAGACTTTGCAGATTTTGCCACCGCTTTCACAGAAGTGGTAGACTTTGTCCCTTACGAAGAATCTTTGAAACAACTGGCGCGCGAACGCTACAAAGCGTACCGCCTGGCCGGTTTTAACCTGAATACGGCAACCTGGAAATAATGGAAAAGACATATAACCCACGCGATATCGAACAGCCGCTTTACGAGCACTGGGAACAGCAGGGCTATTTCAAGCCTAACGGCGACGAAAGCAAAGAGTCCTTCTGCATCATGATCCCGCCGCCGAACGTCACCGGCAGTTTGCATATGGGGCATGCTTTCCAGCAGACCATCATGGACACCATGATCCGCTACCAGCGCATGCAGGGCAAAAACACCCTGTGGCAGGCGGGGACTGACCACGCGGGTATCGCGACCCAGATGGTGGTTGAGCGTAAAATTGCCGCTGAAGAGGGTAAAACCCGCCACGACTACGGTCGCGACGCGTTCATCGACAAAATCTGGCAGTGGAAGGCAGAATCCGGCGGCACCATTACCCGTCAGATGCGCCGCCTCGGCAACTCCGTGGACTGGGAGCGCGAGCGCTTCACCATGGACGAAGGCCTGTCCAACGCCGTGAAAGAAGTCTTCGTCCGTCTGTACAAAGAAGACCTGATTTACCGCGGCAAACGCCTGGTCAACTGGGACCCGAAACTGCGTACCGCCATCTCTGACCTGGAAGTGGAAAACCGCGAGTCTAAAGGCTCCATGTGGCACATCCGCTATCCGCTGGCAGACGGTGCGAAAACCGCCGACGGTAAAGATTACCTGGTGGTGGCGACCACCCGTCCGGAAACCCTGCTGGGCGATACCGGCGTGGCCGTTAACCCGGAAGATCCGCGTTATAAATATTTGATCGGCAAATTCGTGGTGCTGCCGCTGGTGAACCGCCGTATTCCGATTGTGGGCGACGAACACGCCGACATGGAAAAAGGCACCGGCTGCGTGAAAATCACCCCGGCGCATGACTTCAACGACTATGAAGTCGGTCGTCGTCATCAACTTCCGATGATCAACATTCTGACCTTCGACGGCGATATCCGCGAAAGCGCAGAAGTGTATGACACCAAAGGCAACGAGTCCGACGTTTATTCCAGCGACATCCCGGCTGAGTTCCAGAAGCTGGAGCGCTTTGCCGCGCGTAAAGCCATCGTAGCCGCCGTTGACGCGCTCGGCCTGCTGGAAGAGATTAAGCCTCACGATCTGACCGTGCCGTACGGCGACCGTGGCGGCGTAGTTATCGAGCCAATGCTGACCGACCAGTGGTACGTGCGTGCCGACGTGCTGGCGAAACCGGCTGTGGAAGCGGTTGAGAACGGCAGCATTCAGTTCGTGCCGAAGCAGTACGAAAACATGTACTTCTCCTGGATGCGCGATATTCAGGACTGGTGTATTTCCCGTCAGCTGTGGTGGGGTCACCGTATCCCGGCGTGGTACGACAACGAAGGCAATGTCTACGTTGGCCGCACCGAAGAGGAAGTGCGTCAGGAAAACAACCTGGGCGCTGACGTTGCCCTGCGTCAGGATGAAGACGTGCTGGATACCTGGTTCTCCTCCGCGCTGTGGACCTTCTCTACCCTCGGCTGGCCGGAAAACACCGACGCGCTGCGTCAGTTCCACCCAACCAGCGTGATGGTCTCCGGCTTCGACATCATCTTCTTCTGGATCGCCCGCATGATCATGATGACCATGCACTTCATCAAAGACGAAGACGGCAAGCCGCAGGTTCCGTTCCATACCGTTTACATGACCGGCCTGATCCGCGACGACGAAGGCCAGAAGATGTCCAAATCCAAGGGTAACGTTATCGACCCGCTGGATATGGTGGACGGTATCTCTCTGGAAGAGCTGCTGGAAAAACGTACCGGCAATATGATGCAGCCGCAGCTGGCGGAGAAAATCCGCAAGCGTACCGAGAAGCAGTTCCCGAACGGGATCGAATCTCACGGTACCGACGCCCTGCGCTTCACCCTGGCGGCGCTGGCCTCCACCGGCCGTGACATCAACTGGGATATGAAGCGTCTGGAAGGTTACCGTAACTTCTGTAACAAGCTGTGGAACGCCAGCCGCTTCGTGCTGATGAACACCGAAGATCAGGATTGCGGCTTCAATGGCGGCGAGATGACCCTCTCCCTGGCAGACCGCTGGATCCTGGCGGAATTTAACCAGACGGTGAAAGCGTTCCGCGACGCGCTGGACAGCTACCGCTTCGACATCGCGGCAGGCATCCTGTACGAATTCACCTGGAACCAGTTCTGCGACTGGTACCTGGAGCTGGCGAAGCCGGTCATGAACGGTGGTTCTGAAGCGGAACTGCGCGGCACGCGTAATACGTTGATTACCGTTCTGGAAGGTCTGCTGCGCCTTGCGCACCCGATCATTCCATTCATCACCGAAACCATCTGGCAGCGCGTGAAGGTGATTGCCGGTATTAATGCCGATACCATCATGCTCCAGCCGTTCCCGGCATTCGACGCCGCGAAAGTGGATGAAGCCGCGTCTGCGGATACCGAGTGGCTGAAACAGGCGATCGTTGCGATACGTAACATCCGCGCGGAAATGAATATCGCTCCGGGTAAACCACTGGAACTGCTGCTGCGCGGTTGCAGCGAAGCTGCCGTTCGTCGCGTCACCGAGAACAACACATTCCTGAAAACCATGGCGCGTCTGGAAAGCATCACCGTGCTGCCTGCCGATGACAAAGGTCCGGTTTCCGTGACCAAAATCATCGACGGCGCGGAGCTGCTGATCCCGATGGCGGGCCTGATCGACAAAGACGCGGAGCTGGCGCGTCTGGCGAAAGAAGTGGCGAAAGTCGACGTGGAAATTGGCAAAATCGAAAGCAAACTGGCGAACGAGGGCTTTGTGGCCCGCGCGCCGGAAGCGGTCATCGCCAAAGAGCGTGAGCGTCTGGTTGCCTTCGCCGATGCGAAGACCAAACTGATCGAGCAGCAGGCGGTTATCGCAGCCCTGTAATGCTTTTACCCCTTACGCTTCAGGGCGTAAGGGGTATCCTTCCTGAAAACTCCTCGCTTGCACTCCCCTTTCTGCGGTGCTATTAACAGCAGTTGTGTGTCAATTTTTGTCATGAGTAAAGCTATGAGCGTGATTACCCCCGTCGCGACGACAATGCGTCGGATCACTGAGCAGGACAACCCGGCTATCGCCGCAGTTATCCGCACGGTTTCTGCCGAATATGGCCTGACCGCCGACAAAGGCTACACCGTGGCCGACCCCAATCTGGACGAACTTTTTCAGCTGTACAGCCAGCCGGGTCATGCCTACTGGGTCATTGAACAGGACGGCCAGGTCGTGGGCGGCGGCGGCATTGCCCCACTGCTTTGCAGCGAGCCGGATATCTGTGAACTTCAGAAAATGTATTTCCTGCCAACGATACGCGGACAAGGCCTGGCGAAAAAGCTGGCGCTGGTCGCCCTGGAACATGCACGCTCACAGGGCTTTAAACGTTGCTACCTCGAAACCACCGCTTTCCTTAAAGAGGCCATTGGCCTGTATGAGCATCTGGGCTTTGAGCATATCGATGCGCCACTGGGCTGCACGGGCCACGTGGACTGCGAAGTCAGGATGCTGAAAAGTCTGTAAGTTTCTTTCCTGCCGTCTTCTGTTAAGCGTCTGTAAACTGAATGCTCTACACTCACAGTTCACACCAAAACAGGGGAAACGCGATGTCGAAGATAAAAAGCTACGCCGCACCGCAGGCGGGTGCAGAACTTGAGCTGTACGAGTACGATGCGGGCGAACTAAAAGCGGAAGACGTCGAAGTACAGGTTGATTACTGCGGGATCTGCCACTCGGATCTCTCGATGATCGACAATGAATGGGGCTTTTCCAGCTATCCGCTGGTTGCCGGGCACGAAGTCATTGGCCGCGTCGTGGCGCTCGGCAGCGCCGCGCAGGACAAAGGGCTGAAAGTGGGCCAGCGCGTGGGTATCGGCTGGACGGCACGCAGCTGCGGTCACTGCGATGCCTGTATCAGCGGCAACCAGATCAACTGCCTTGAGGGCGCAACGCCGACCATCCTTAACAAGGGCGGTTTCGCCGATAAGCTGCGCGCCGACTGGCAATGGGTTATCCCACTGCCGGACAGCATTGATATTGAATCCGCAGGTCCGCTGCTGTGTGGCGGTATCACAGTATTTAAACCGCTGCTGATGCATCACATCACCGCCACCAGCCGCGTCGGCGTGATCGGTATTGGCGGTCTGGGGCATATTGCCATCAAACTGCTGCATGCGATGGGCTGTGAAGTGACGGCGTTCAGCTCTAACCCGGCGAAAGAGCAGGAAGTGCTGGCGATGGGTGCGGATAAAGTGGTGAACAGCCGCGATCCTCAGGCACTCACCGCCCTGGCAGGCCAGTTTGACCTGATCATCAACACGGTAAACGTCGATCTCGACTGGCAGCCGTACTTTGAAGCCCTGGCCTACGGCGGTAACTTCCACACCGTGGGTGCGGTGATGAAGCCGCTGCCGGTTCCGGCGTTTACCCTGATCGGCGGGGATCGCAGCGTGTCAGGCTCCGCGACCGGTACACCGTACGAGCTGCGCAAGCTGATGAAGTTTGCCGGACGCACAAAAGTGGCACCCACCACCGAGCTGTATCCGATGTCAAAAATCAACGAAGCAATCCAGCACGTGCGCGACGGCAAAGCCCGCTACCGCGTGGTGTTGAAAGCGGATTTTTGATGTGACATTGCCGGGGAATGTGCGGCCTGATGCCCTCACCCCAACCCTCTCCCTCAAGGGAGAGGGGGCCGTCTGTGCAGGCATTATTTTGTGGGGATCCCTCAGCTCACAGGGAGAGGGCGCAAACACTAAAAACGGTAACGGTTGTTACCGTTTTGCATCTACCATGGTCTTAAACACTTCCGCCACCGCGACTGCCCCCGGATCCATCACCCCGTCCAGATTCTCTTTATTCACATACGACGAGCGTCCCGCGCCGGCTTTCGCCATTTTTGCCGTTGCTTCGGCGCCCTGCTGCGCGGCCTGCGCTGCCGCCTGAATATTGCCTTTCTGTAACGCCTCCAGCGCCGGTTGCAGCGCATCGATCAGCGTACGATCGCCGAGATCCGCGCCGCCATACTGCTTCATCTGCGCAAGTCCGCTCAGCAAGGCTTCAGGTAGCGGCTGTCCATCGTGAAGCTTTTGTCCTGCCGCCGTGAAGAAGATCGACATCAACACCCCACTCGATCCGCCCATCACCGTTGCCAGCCGCTCGCCTACCAGCAAGAGTAATGTCGGCACGTCGTTAAGGGGCAGGTTGTTCTCCTCAAGTCGCTGCGCAATATCCCGCGCCCCTTGCGCAAAAGTGGAGCCCGTGTCGCCATCGCCTACTTTGGCATCCAGCGCGTTAAGGCGGTTTTCCAGCTGAATCAATGTTTTCGTTACCGAGGCGACGGCCTCGCTCACCTCCGTATTGTCCGACGGGGCATATTCCACGCGATCATGAAGGGCGCTATGTGGGACGGTACGCAGGGGCGCGAACGCCACGGGCTTCTGCCAGCCCAGCGTCTCGACCTCGGCGTGAATCGCCTTCTCGAAGAAATCGTTGAGCTTTAGCAGCGTTAACGAAAAGCCTTTCATATCCAGCGCACTCACCAGCGGCGCCGGGCCAATCAGATACGCAATGTTCTCTTTCAGCGCCGAGTGCGCCAGCTCTTTGGTCAGCAGCGCCATCTCCAACGCCGATACGCCACCAAGATTGTTAATCAGCACCGCAAAACGCCCTTCCCCCGCCTGCGCGCGTAACGGCGTCACCAGCGTGTCGATAATGGCTTTGCTGTTTTGCGTATCCACGACGGAAGCTCCCGGCTCGCCGTGAATGCCCAAACCCAGCTCGACATGGCCTTGTTTAATGCGCCCCCCTTCATCATCGCTGCCCGGCAGGTTGCACGTTTGCATCGCCACGCCCAGGCTCCAGAGGTTATCGCAGGCCTGTTGCGCAATATCCCGCACGTCGTTTAGCGATTTCCCCTGCTCTGCCGCATATCCCGCAATTTTATGCACCAGCGCCGTTCCCGCGATACCACGCGGCTGCTTGTTATCCGGCAGGGCGATATCATCCGCCACGATAACCATCTCGACCTTCAGGCCGTAGCGTTTGGCTTTTTCCGCCGCCAGGCCAAAGTTAAGCCGGTCGCCGGTGTAGTTTTTCACAATCAGCAGGCAGCCACGGTCGCCCGTCACCGCCACAATGGCATTGAGGACCGCATCCACGCTTGGGGAGGCGAACAGATCGCCACACACCGCTGCGGTAAGCATGCCTTTGCCGACGAACCCGGCATGTGCCGGTTCATGGCCGGAGCCGCCACCGGAGATCACCGCCACGCGGCTTTTATCCCAGTCGCCGCGAGCCACCACGCGGATGGCCGGATCGATATCCAGTTTGACGAGATTACCGTGCGGCGCGGAGAGAAGTATGCCTTCAATGGCATCGTTGACAAGCTGTTTGCGGTCGTTAAAAAAGAATCTGGACATAGTTTCCCAAAATTTTGTTTACCGTATGCAAAAGCATAGTCCGCACTGGATAATGCGCCGCAAAGTGAGGAATTTACGCAGACATTTTGCCGTCAGGTTGCCTATACTCCACCCAGGACTACGAGAGGACGTGCATCATGAGTACACCATTGTTAATCGCCAGGACGCTGGAAAAAGAGCTGTTTTTACTGCCCGCGATGGCGAACCGTCATGGCCTGATCACCGGCGCGACCGGGACGGGAAAAACCGTTACCCTGCAAAAGCTGGCTGAGTCGTTGTCAGAGACTGGCGTGCCGGTTTTTATGGCTGACGTGAAGGGCGATTTAACTGGGGTGGCTCAGGAAGGTGCAGCGTCAGAAAAACTGCTTGAGCGCCTGAAAAATATCGGTATCACGGACTGGACGCCGCACGGTAATCCGGTGGTGGTCTGGGATATCTTCGGCGAAAAAGGGCATCCGGTGCGTGCCACCGTCTCCGACCTCGGCCCGCTGCTGCTGGCTCGTCTGCTTAACCTCAACGACGTGCAGTCCGGGGTACTGAACATTATCTTCCGTATCGCCGACGATCAGGGGCTACTGCTGCTCGACTTCAAAGATCTGCGCGCCATCACCCAGTACATTGGCGATAACGCCAAATCCTTCCAGAACCAGTACGGCAATATTAGCAGCGCCTCAGTGGGCGCCATTCAGCGCGGGCTCCTGACGCTGGAGCAACAGGGCGCCGAACACTTCTTCGGCGAGCCAATGCTGGATATCAAAGACTGGATGCGTACCGACAGCAGCGGCAAAGGCATCATCAACATTCTGAGCGCAGAGAAGCTCTACCAGATGCCGAAGCTTTACGCCGCCAGCCTGCTGTGGATGCTCTCTGAACTGTACGAACAACTGCCGGAAGCAGGCGATCTGGAAAAACCCAAACTGGTGTTCTTCTTTGACGAAGCGCATCTGTTGTTTAACGACGCGCCGCAGGTGCTGCTGGATAAAATTGAACAGGTTATCCGCCTGATCCGCTCCAAAGGCGTCGGGGTCTGGTTTGTGTCGCAAAACCCGTCGGATATTCCGGACAACGTACTGGGGCAGTTGGGTAACCGCGTGCAGCACGCCCTGCGCGCCTTTACGCCGAAAGATCAGAAAGCGGTGAAAGCCGCGGCGCAAACCATGCGTGTCAATCCGGCCTTTGATACCGAAACCGCCATTCAGGCGCTGGGCACCGGTGAAGCGCTGATTTCGTTCCTCGATGCAAAAGGCAGCCCGACAGTTGTCGAGCGCGCGATGGTGATTGCGCCCTGCTCGCGCATGGGTCCGGTAACGGACGATGAACGCAACAGCCTGATTAACCACTCCCCGGTGTACGGAAAGTATGAAGACGAGGTGGATCGCGAATCGGCGTTCGAGATGCTGCAAAAAGGGGTGCAGGCGACTGCCGAATCGCAGGATGCGCCTGCCGCAAAAGGGCAATCTGTTGCCGTGGACGACGGCATTCTCGGCGGGCTGAAAGATATTCTGTTCGGCAGCACCGGGCCACGCGGCGGCAAACGCGATGGCGTGGTTCAGACCATGGCAAAAAGCGCGACGCGTCAGATTACCAACCAGATAGTACGCGGCATGCTGGGAAGTCTGCTAGGCGGCCGTCGCCGGTAGCGTGGGAACCCACGGGCGGCCAAGCGCCGACCCCTGTACGCCGTTCTCCTGTAGATAGCGGTTGATTTCCAGCATCCCCGTCCAGCGGTTCTCACACCATAGCGGTGCCAGAAGCGTTGGACGGCGGGCGCTTGCCGAGATGCGGTGGTAAACAATCTCCGGCGGCGTATGGCGAATCATTTCCCCCGCAGTCACCGTATAGTCGTCGAGTTCGATACCACATAACCGCCCCGCTTCCCAGGCTTTCGCCATTATGCTGCCCTTCACGATATGCAGCGGATGCAGCTTAATGCCATCCACGCCGGTCTCAACGACTTTTTCCAGCGTTTCCAGCCCGTGCTGCTGCCCTTCTCCCGGCAAGCCGACAATCAGATGCGAGCAGACTTTTAATCCACGCTCGCGGGCGAGACGCGTGGTGCGCTGATAGCAGGCGAAATCATGCCCGCGATTGATACGGTGCAGGGTTTTGTCATGCGCGGTCTGCAAGCCCAGCTCCAGCCAGATCTCGTAGCCCTTCTCTTTGTACTCGCTAAGTAAATCCAGCACGGCGTCCGGCACGCAGTCCGGACGCGTCCCCACGCACAGCCCGACAATGTTCGCTTGAGCAACCGCCTGCTGATACATCGAGCGCAGCACCTGCACCTCCGCCCACGTGCTGGTATAGGCCTGGAAATAGGCCAGATACTGCTTCGCGCGGTTCACCAGACTCGCCTGATGGGCGAGCTGTTCAGCGATAGATTTATGCTGCTGGGCCTCGTCAGCAAACGAGGCCACGTTACAGAAGGTGCAGCCACCACGCCCGATGGTGCCATCGCGGTTCGGGCAGCTAAAGCCGCCGTGCAGCGTCAGTTTATGAACCTTTTGTCCGTAGCGCTGCAAAAGATCCCCACCAAACATATTGACTAATTTCTGTAACTGCATAATCTGATAGACCGTCCCGAAGAAAGGGGACAAGCCTGCCATTTTTAGCCTCTGTCGGCGATGACCTGGATCAATCGCCCTGGACGGCTTTTATCTATTTGAATAAATAATCACGATTACCGACATTTCATTCACTCTGAACGTAATTACTTTTCCTTATGTTCTGATGGTTTTTTTCATTTATAGCGCCATGACTGAAAAACAGTGATTTTATGCGGCATTGAATGCAACACCAGATTAATATTCTGCTATAAATCTGCATTTCAGCACGCTGCATCGATAATACCGCTTTCGTATAGTGAGTCAGATCACACTCCCCTGCACCTGCCCGGTGCTTTAAGCGGTTGTAAAAATAGTTAAATACACAATAAAAACAACTAGATAAGCACTCTTTAGCACATTTTTGTATAAATAAGATTGCCATTTGACCTGTGTACCAATTCCCGATAAGTTGGAAATCCGCTGGAAGCTTTCTGGATGAGCGGCCTGCTCATCATATTTATGCAGTAATTGAGATTCCCTCTGAAGCAAGTCCTCAAACTTGTTTACCTGCGCAAAAGGATGAAAAAGAGGGCGAATGCGAGGTCCGCGTATGAAACGCTAACCCCGTCGCCATGCTCTTTCTGCGCCTGTGCGCCACGGTAAAGTTCAGTGGGAAGCCCGACGAGCCTGGGGAGGTTCACTGATATGTTGTACGATAAATCCCTTGAGAAGGATAACTGTGGTTTCGGCCTGATCGCCCACATAGAAGGCGAACCTAGCCACAAGGTAGTGCGTACTGCTATTCACGCACTGGCCCGTATGCAGCACCGTGGCGCCATCCTTGCCGATGGTAAAACCGGCGACGGTTGCGGTCTGCTGCTGCAAAAACCGGATCGTTTCTTCCGCATCGTGGCGGAAGAGCGCGGCTGGCGTTTAGCCAAAAACTACGCTGTCGGTATGCTGTTCCTGAATCAGGATCCAGAAAAAGCTGCCGCGTCACGCCGCATCGTTGAAGAAGAACTTCAGCGTGAAACCCTGTCGATTGTCGGCTGGCGCGATGTGCCAACCAACGAAGGGGTGCTCGGTGAAATCGCCCTCTCCTCGCTGCCTCGTATTGAACAGATTTTCGTCAACGCGCCTGCGGGCTGGCGTCCGCGTGATATGGAACGCCGTCTGTTTATCGCACGCCGCCGCATTGAAAAACGTCTTCAGGACGATAAAGAGTTCTACGTCTGTAGCCTCTCTAACCTGGTGAACATCTATAAAGGTCTGTGTATGCCGGCTGACCTGCCGCGCTTCTATCTGGACCTGGCGGATCTGCGTCTGGAATCGGCCATTTGCCTGTTCCACCAGCGCTTCTCCACCAACACCGTTCCACGCTGGCCGCTGGCTCAGCCGTTCCGCTACCTGGCGCACAACGGTGAGATCAACACCATTACCGGCAACCGCCAGTGGGCCCGCGCCCGTACCTATAAGTTCCAGACCCCGCTGATCCCGGACCTGCACGATGCCGCACCGTTCGTCAACGAAACCGGCTCGGACTCCAGCTCCATGGATAATATGCTGGAGCTGCTGCTGGCGGGCGGGATGGATATCGTGCGCGCCATGCGTCTGCTCGTGCCACCGGCCTGGCAGAACAACCCGGATATGGACCCTGAGCTGCGCGCGTTCTTCGACTTTAACTCCATGCACATGGAGCCGTGGGACGGCCCGGCGGGCATCGTGATGTCCGACGGTCGTTTTGCCGCCTGTAACCTGGACCGTAACGGTCTGCGTCCGGCGCGCTACGTTATCACCAAAGACAAGCTCATCACCTGCGCCTCTGAAGTCGGCATCTGGGATTACCAGCCTGACGAAGTGGTCGAAAAAGGCCGCGTCGGTCCGGGCGAGCTGATGGTGATCGACACCCGCGGTGGGCGTATTCTGCATTCCGCCGAAACCGACAACGATCTGAAGAGCCGCCATCCGTACAAAGAGTGGATGGAGAAAAACGTGCGTCGTCTGGTGCCGTTTGAAGATCTGTCGGACGAAGAAGTGGGCAGCCGCGAGCTGGACGATGACACCCTCGCGAGCTTCCAGAAGCAGTTTAACTACAGCGCGGAAGAACTGGACTCGGTTATTCGCGTTCTCGGCGAAAACGGCCAGGAAGCGGTCGGCTCAATGGGTGACGATACCCCGTTTGCCGTGCTTTCCAGCCAGCCACGCATTATTTACGACTATTTCCGTCAGCAGTTTGCGCAGGTCACTAACCCGCCAATAGACCCGCTGCGCGAAGCCCACGTCATGTCGCTGGCCACCAGCATCGGCCGTGAGATGAACGTATTCTGTGAAGCCGAAGGCCAGGCGCACCGTCTGACCTTTAAATCACCGATCCTGTTGTACTCCGATTTCAAACAGCTCACCACCATGACCGAGGAGCACTATCGCGCCGACACGCTCGATATCACCTTCGACGTGACCGAAACGAGCCTCGAAGAGACGGTGAACGCGCTGTGCGACAAAGCCGAGCAGATGGTACGTAACGGCACCGTTCTGCTGGTGCTGTCTGACCGCAACATCGCGAAAAACCGTCTGCCGGTGCCTGCCCCCATGGCGGTGGGGGCTATCCAGACGCGTCTGGTGGACAAGAGCCTGCGCTGTGATGCCAACATCATCGTTGAAACCGCGAGCGCGCGCGACCCGCACCACTTTGCGGTGCTGTTAGGCTTTGGCGCCACGGCGATTTATCCGTACCTGGCCTACGAAACGCTGGCACGCCTGGTAGATACCCGCGCGATCGATAAAGACTACCGTGCTGTGATGCTGAACTACCGTAACGGCATCAACAAAGGTCTGTACAAGATCATGTCCAAAATGGGCATCTCGACCATCGCCTCTTACCGCTGCTCGAAGCTATTTGAAGCGGTCGGCCTGCATAACGAGGTCGCCAACCTCTGCTTCCAGGGCGTGGTCAGCCGTATCGGTGGCGCCGGTTTTGCTGACTTCCAGCAGGATCTGGTGAACCTGTCGAAACGCGCCTGGCTGGCACGTAAGCCGCTGGAACAGGGCGGCCTGCTGAAATATGTCCACGGGGGTGAGTATCACGCTTATAACCCGGACGTAGTGCGCACGCTGCAACAGGCGGTGCAGAGCGGCGAGTACAGCGATTATCAGCAGTATGCTGAGCTGGTGAACAACCGTCCCGCGGCGACGCTGCGCGATCTCATTGCCCTCAATCCGGGTGAGGAAGCGGTCAGCATTGACGAGGTTGAACCCGCGTCTGAGCTGTTCAAACGCTTCGATACTGCGGCGATGTCCATCGGCGCGCTGAGCCCGGAAGCCCACGAAGCGCTGGCGGAAGCCATGAACAGCATCGGCGGCAACTCCAACTCCGGCGAAGGCGGTGAAGATCCGGCCCGCTACGGCACCAACAAAGTGTCCCGTATCAAGCAGGTGGCGTCCGGTCGCTTTGGCGTAACGCCTGCGTACCTGGTTAACGCCGACGTGATCCAGATTAAGGTCGCTCAGGGGGCAAAACCGGGTGAAGGCGGTCAACTGCCGGGTGATAAAGTCACCCCGTACATCGCTAAGCTTCGCTACTCGGTACCAGGCGTGACGCTGATCTCCCCGCCGCCGCACCACGATATTTACTCTATCGAGGATCTGGCGCAGCTGATTTTCGACCTGAAACAGGTCAACCCGAAAGCGATGATCTCCGTGAAGCTGGTTTCCGAACCGGGCGTTGGCACCATTGCCACCGGCGTGGCGAAAGCCTATGCGGATCTGATCACCATCGCCGGTTACGACGGCGGCACCGGCGCAAGCCCGCTCTCCTCCGTGAAATATGCGGGCTGTCCGTGGGAGCTTGGCCTGGTGGAAACCCAGCAGGCGCTGGTGGCTAACGGCCTGCGTCACAAGATCCGTTTACAGGTGGACGGCGGGCTGAAAACCGGCCTCGACATCATCAAAGCGGCGATTCTGGGAGCGGAAAGCTTCGGCTTTGGTACCGGCCCGATGGTTGCGCTCGGCTGTAAATACCTGCGTATTTGCCACCTGAACAACTGTGCAACGGGCGTTGCTACCCAGGACGAAAAGCTGCGTAAGAACCACTATCACGGCCTGCCGTTCAAAGTGACCAATTACTTTGACTTCATCGCCCGTGAAACCCGCGAGCTGATGGCGCAGCTGGGCGTGAAGCGTCTGGTGGATCTGATTGGCCGTACCGACCTGCTGAAAGAGCTTGAGGGCTTCACGGCCAAGCAGCAGAAGCTGGAGCTGTCCAAGCTGCTGGAAACCGCTCAGCCGCATCCTGGCAAAGCGGTTTACTGCACCGAGAACAATCCGCCGTTCGACAACGGCGTGCTGAACGCGCAGCTGCTGCAACAGGCGAAGCCGTACGTGGACGAGAAGCAGAGCAAAACGTTCTGGTTTGATATCCGCAACACCGATCGTTCCGTGGGTGCGTCTCTCTCCGGTTACATCGCGCAAACGCACGGTGACCAGGGGCTGGCGTCGGATCCGATTACCGCGCATTTCAGCGGTACCGCGGGTCAGAGCTTCGGCGTGTGGAACGCGGGTGGCGTTGAGTTATACCTGACCGGTGATGCCAACGACTACGTCGGAAAAGGCATGGCGGGCGGTCTGCTGGCGGTGCGTCCTCCGGTTGGTTCAGCCTTCCGCAGCCATGAAGCAAGCATCATCGGCAATACCTGTCTGTACGGTGCAACCGGCGGTCGTCTGTTTGCCGCGGGCCGTGCGGGCGAGCGTTTTGCGGTGCGTAACTCCGGCGCCATCACCGTGGTGGAAGGCATCGGCGATAACGGCTGTGAATACATGACGGGCGGAATTGTGTGCGTCCTGGGTAAAACCGGCGTGAACTTTGGCGCGGGCATGACGGGCGGTTTTGCCTACGTCCTGGATGAAGACGGTGAGTTCCGCAAACGCGTGAACCCTGAGCTGGTGGAAGTGCTGGACGTTGATACTCTGGCCATCCACGAAGAACACCTGCGCGGCTTAATTACCGAACACGTGCAGCATACCGGTTCTTCGCGCGGCGAAGAGATCCTGGCCAACTGGCCGGCGTTCTCTGCGAAATTCGCGCTGGTTAAGCCGAAGTCCAGCGATGTTAAAGCCCTGTTGGGTCACCGTAGTCGTAGCGCAGCAGAGCTGCGCGTGCAGGCGCAGTAAGGAATTCAGATGAGCCAGAACGTTTACCAGTTTATCGACCTTCAGCGTGTTGATCCGCCAAAGAAACCGCTGAAGATCCGTAAAATTGAATTTGTTGAAATCTATGAGCCGTTTTCAGAAGGCCAGGCCAAAGCACAGGCAGACCGCTGCCTGTCCTGCGGTAACCCTTACTGCGAATGGAAGTGTCCGGTCCATAACTACATCCCGAACTGGCTGAAGCTGGCCAACGAAGGGCGTATTTTTGAAGCCGCCGAGCTGTCTCATCAGACCAACACCCTGCCGGAAGTGTGCGGCCGCGTGTGCCCTCAGGATCGTCTGTGTGAAGGCTCCTGTACGCTGAACGACGAGTTTGGCGCGGTGACCATCGGCAACATCGAACGCTATATCAACGATAAAGCGTTCGAGATGGGCTGGCGTCCGGATATGACCGGTGTGCGTCAAACCGACAAGCGCGTGGCGATTATCGGCGCGGGCCCGGCAGGCCTGGCCTGTGCGGACGTGCTGACCCGTAACGGCGTGAAGGCGGTGGTCTTCGATCGCCACCCAGAGATTGGCGGCCTGCTGACCTTCGGTATCCCGGCCTTCAAGCTGGAGAAAGAGGTCATGACCCGCCGCCGCGAAATCTTCACCGGCATGGGCATTGAGTTCAAACTCAACACCGAAGTGGGCCGCGACGTACAGCTCGACGACCTGCTGAAAGATTACGACGCCGTGTTCCTGGGCGTGGGAACCTATCAGTCCATGCGCGGTGGTCTGGAAAACGAAGACGCGCCGGGCGTTTATGACGCGCTGCCGTTCCTGATTGCCAACACCAAGCAGATTATGGGTTACGGCGAAACCGCCGATGAGCCGTTCGTCAGCATGGAAGGCAAACGCGTGGTGGTGCTGGGCGGCGGTGATACTGCGATGGACTGCGTGCGAACCTCCATTCGTCAGAATGCGGCGCATGTCATCTGTGCCTACCGTCGTGACGAAGAGAACATGCCGGGTTCTAAACGCGAAGTGAAAAACGCGCGTGAAGAGGGCGTCGAGTTCCAGTTCAACATCCAGCCTCTGGGTATTGAAGTGAATGCCAACGGTAAAGTGAGCGGCGTGAAGATGGCGCGCACGGAGATGGGTGCGCCAGATGCGAAAGGCCGTCGTCGCGCGGAGATCGTGGCCGGTTCTGAACACGTGATCCCGGCTGATGCCGTGGTGATGGCGTTTGGTTTCCGTCCTCACAGCATGGAGTGGCTGGCGAAGCACAGCGTAGAGCTGGACTCTCAGGGCCGCATCATTGCGCCAGAAGGCAGCGACAACGCGTTCCAGACCAGCAACCCGAAAATCTTCGCCGGTGGCGACATCGTTCGTGGCTCTGACCTGGTGGTCACGGCGATTGCCGAAGGCCGTAAAGCGGCTGATGGGATCATGAACTTCCTCGAAGTGTAAATAATAATGCCCGGCAATGCCGGGCATTATTTTTATATTCTGCCAGTTTCTGAATATTACAGATACTTGATGGTAAACGTTGCCTGACCATCCATGTTGGTATCATCAGTAATAGCCAGCGTATTGGTATCCTGAATCGCAGCAGAAACCGCCATCGGAATGACCAGGTTTTTAAACGCAACTGGCGCGGTGCTGCCAACTGTAGCAACGGATACAATCTGGCTACCGTCATTAACCATCAGTGTGCCGTTATCAGACCAGCTGGTGCCGTTGTCTGCGCTGTAGATCGCCCCAACAGTGGCACCATCAGCAGTAATCGTGTCGTTTTTCACGAAAATGGTGTAGTTACCGATGTTAACGTTTCCTGCGGTCTTATTCAGACCAAACATATTGAGCGGCTGAATAATATCGTTACCGTTACCCGCACCATCTTTAACCATAATGTTTGGCGCAGTACCAGTACGGTCGTCAGAAACGCTAAAGCCCGCTTTGGTCAGCGCAGGGCAGGTAATAGAAAGAGAGAAATCTTTCTGGCCCAGCTGGTTAATAGCAGTGGTGTTCAGGGCTGACAGGTGGATCGTACCGTAATCTACCACGCCACCGCCGCTGATTTCAGGGATGCAACTGCTATTTGTCAGAACGCCTGTGACTTTCAGTACGGCGGTGTCTGCGGCAAAGGCAGAAGATACAAACATGACAAGCATAGAAGCCAATACAACTTTTTTCATTTGTTAATTCTTAACGTTAATGTAAATGTTCTTTCTGCTTTTAATAAAGTGGGCTACTCTCGCTATTAAAAACAGAATTTTCTAAACAAAGAGGGAAGTTACTCCCTCTACATATTCAAACCTAAATAATCCGATGTAAGCGTAAATGCTAATATAGCCTTACACAACGACAGAGCGGGATATTAATACCCAAATAACTTAAAGGTATTTCAGGGTAATTGTTGCCTGACCATCTAAAGATGTATCGTCAGTAATCGCCAGCGTATCGGTCCCCTGAATAGCCAGAGAGGTAACCAGTGGGAAAACCGCAGTGGTAAATGCAACAGGGGTCGTTGTGCCTGTGGTTGCGGCACTGATAATGGAGATACCGTCGCTGCGAACCGCACCGCCTGATTCCCATTTAGAGCCATTCCAGTCGACGTTTGAAAAAATTTCGTCGCCCTCTTGCCCATCAATGGTGACTTTCTTATTTTTGATGAAAAGCATATAGTTACCAATATTCACACCACCTGTGGTTTTACCTACGCCATACTGATAGTAAGAAATGTTTTGCATTGTGCCGTTGAAATCGACATTAATACCAGCCTTACTTGACTCGCGATCGTCATTCACAACCCAACCAACCTGAGTAGGCGCACCGCATGTAATCGTCAGGTTAATATCTTTGTCACCTAACTGGTTAACAGCTGTTGCAGAGAGCTCACCCAAATGGATAGTGCCATAATCTACGACACCGCCGTTACTTAACTGAGGAGTACAAGCGGCATTTGTCAGCTTACCTTTTACCTGCAATACTGCGGTATCAGCAGCAAATGCGGAAGCGACACAAAGAGACAACGCGGTAGCGAGAAGAACTTTTTTCATTTGTTAATCCTTAACATTATTGATTCACGGAAACCCAACCCAATCTTTTATTCATGTAAAGAATGGGTTGTATATTCCGCACTTACTAATTGAATGGCGTACCATTCGTGATAAAACAATCCTGCAACGCTTAAAGATAACGTTATTACGATATCATCACCACATTGCCTATGGATTATTTTGCAATATTTTCCAGCTTAAATCGCTTTCCAGCGTTGTTTGATCGGCATTATTACTGAATGCACTTTCATTAAGCACAGGGAATATCGTAGCTGTAAATGTCATCTGCTGGCCCGTAACGGCCTGGTTATTTTCAACCGCGACGACGGCTTCATTATTTCTTAAATAGAATGGCGAAGGCGACCCGCTTTCCGGCGTAAAGTTAAGCTGATCAACCGTTTTACCCACGGTATAGCTTTTGCCATCAACATTCATATCATCAATTTTAACTGCGACACCGCCATTCTGACCAAAACGGAAGCGACCTTTCTCTCCAGCATTACCCTGTAAAAGCACTGCCAGCTTCTGTTTGTCTGGACAAAACACATTCACGGTAACTTCCCGTTCCGGCAATTTATGCCAGCTTTGCTGAGACGTAACAATATCGTCACGCTTGAGCTGTTTATAATCTACTATGGGCTGAGAAAGCGTGATCTGACAATCTTCGGCAAGCGTCAAACCGGGTAAACAAAACGCCAGAAACGTCGCTACTTTGATTACGCGCTGAGTCTTCATTGGCATACTCCGTTTACTTCCTCATAGAACGCTTCGTCATCTTTTTTATCACTTAAGGTATAGTGAATCTGACAAAGCCGATTGTTATTGTCATCCATGGCATACAGCCCTTTCAGCTGATCGGCATCATTGATAAACACATGGCCGTCATCCACGCTGGTGACGATATAATTGCCCTTCTCATCAACAATGGATAACCCCTTCGCCAGCGGTGTACCATCCGCTCTCTTCACCCGCAGCATCACGCGACGGCTATTCAGAATTTTAAAGCTGACTTCACTGACGGAAGCATGCCCTGCCGCAACGTATTTAATGCCGTTCGCCAGCGTCATGCTTGGCGGAAGTTTATTGGCATCAATTTCAATACGGGAGTTACGCCACTCATTCAGCCCCGGTACCACAGCCTGTCCCCAATGGTCGGTCCAGATGGTGCCCTGCGGCGTTGAAATCTCTACGCCACTCTTCGGCTCGTTCAGCTTAGCGATGGCGAACGTATCTTTAATAGCGTACGGCGAGAAGGTCACGCCATCTTTATGCATTGCAATACCGCCCGTCAGCGTTGCGCTATAGTTGCGCTGGTTACTACCGCTGCTGCCCCCACCAACGCTCAACTGGGTATAGTGCAGGTTAGTGTTGATATTGCCGTTAAAGCTATTCTCATTGTCATCGTTATCACGATCCGCAGAGATATAATAATTGGTGTTATCGCCAATGGCGCCGCTGTTCGCGACACCATAGGTGGTTCTGTCACCCTGCTTGCGCATATAGCTGCTCAGGCTTTGCGAGCCGCCGAGTGGAATGCTCAGGTTGACGTAGAGCATATCGTCATCCTGCTCGTCATCAGTATTTCCGACGGCGCTCTGCCAGTTCACGGTGATACTGGCATATTTAAAGGTTTTACCCCACGACAGCAGCAGGTAGCGGCTGTCCTCGTAGTTAGCGCTCTGGTTGTAGTTAAACCCTGCGCTAAACGTACCCGCAATTCCTGTCGCAAAACTTACGTTGCCGCTGTAAGTATTATCATTAGGCTGAAATTCATCATCCAGCGCATCGGCAAGCTCGCGGTAACCGCTGCTAAAATGCGTTGCGCTGGCGGAAAGGCTCACGTGTTCACCCAGCGTTAAATCGCTTTGCAGCTCGGTTTTGAGCCCGCTATTACTGTCGCCAAACTGCTCTTTACTTGCCGCAGCGGTAGTCGTGATGCCCCATATATCAGAGAGCATAAACTCCGCGCTGCCGCCCGCAGCCTGATACTTTTCTGCCACTGCGCCGGATGCCAGTACGTTCATCCATGGTGTGATACGCCAGCCGTCAGAGACGTTCACGACCAGCGGATCGCTATAATCGCTGTCAATACTCCGTACCTGGCCCACAGACATGGTCAATCCCTGCGGACGCCCCAGCTTGCGGGTTCTGACTGCGGAAGCAGGCACAATGAAGTGGCTTGAAGAGCCATCTGATTCCACGACAGTCACGTCGAGATCGACGTTATTTCTGACAACTGGCACATCGTCCAGGGTAAACGGACCCGCCGGCACTAACGTACTGTAGACGAGACGACCACTCTGGCGCACCTCAACGCGCGCCTGCGAGGAACGGGCGATACCCGATACGCTTACGCCAGTCCCGTCCCTTTCCAGGCCGTTGGTGGGCATGAGCTGCACCCCCGTAATCGGCACGCCGCTTAATACACCGGACATGGCGTTAATTTCACCCACCTGCATGGTCAGGCGCTGGGGAACAAATACATGCTCCGCGTAGGTGTAAATGCTTTCCGCATTTTTATCGCCATCATCATCCGTCAGGATATAGCGGCTGCGCACAGACCAGTCCATCGTATTAAAGCCAGCCTCCAGGCTAGCCTGCGAATAGCGGCTGTTATCGCTGTCGCCATATTCGTTACGGGTACTGAATAATGAGTAGTTCAGTAACCCCGCCGTGCCACCTTGCTGAAAGTGTTTAATATTGGAGGTTAAACTGTTAATTGCCTCCTGGGGTAAATAAAGCTCTACCGCGTCCTGGTTTGGTAATGCGTTGACAACCGCCTGCGCATAATCGCTGCGGATATCATGGCACGCTTCGCCAGCCTTGAGCGGGACAGGCATAATCCCGGCAAAATCCAGAAAATCTTTATCAATACAGAGCTCGCCGTCTTCATTAAAACGTGCAGCGGCCGTACCGCGATCTTTCCCATTCACTTTAACCTGTACAGAGTGTGTGCCGGGTAAGAATCGTGGCGCTTGTGCAAAGTAATGGTTTAAATCGGGGCTTAATCCACGTGACTGAATAATGCCCGTATCAAACGTCACTTCCCTCGCATACAAAGAGGGTGACGCGAGGACTACCAGAGGTAATGTGCCGCAAAGAATAGCGCGGACACAAAGTGCAAGGCGGCTTTTTTTACACACCGTCATATCCCTATTGAGTGTTATTTATTTAATTCTGAAACAAAGCTCGGTACTTCCACACCGTAGCGACTGGCCGGGAAAAATTTCACTTTATTATCGCCGCTCACCGTTTTCTTCAGCGTTGCGGTCATACTTTGGCCTGGTAAAATATACGTTTTAGGCAGCGTGCCTGCGGTGCCAGATGGCTGAGTCATAACGTTTTGTGCCAGACGCACAACGTATTTGCTGGGGTTTTTCACCGTAAGCGTTGTACCCGTTGCGTTCCATTCCAGGTACTTCCATGCATCGGTAACAACCGCCAGTTTCGCCGGACGGATAAGCACAGGCAAATCCTGACGAAGATTAAATCCGATCTTAATGTTCTTGTTATCGCTTTTCGGCGGAATACCCTCGAACGTCACACGTTTATAGTGCTCAGCCTCCAGCGGTTCTTTATTTTGTAAAATAAAACGAAGCTGCTGGGTCTGGCCAGGCTCCAGACGTACCACCGGTTGGGTGGAAATCAGTTTTAAACCCTGATCGTCCGGTAAATCAAGGACATTGGTATATAACAGAGCCGGAAAGCTGTCCGTATTTTTAACGTTGATCGTACCGCTGTGCGTTGCCTCATCAATTACCAGTAAACTGGTTTCAGGAACCATTCCTGCTGCATACGTCGAGAATTGAGCTGAAAACAGAGCGGCAGCAATAACGGACTTCAGTAAGGTTTTCTTTAAACAAGACATAATTATCACTCCTTTAATCCACAACACAACATTCCATGTTCACGTGTAGTTAGAAAGGAATAAACAAGATATGTTTATTCCCTTTTTAATTAATATACCGATTTTAAAATATTATAACTTTTAAAATATTATAAATATTTCAGGCTGATAGTCAGCTGACCATCAAGTGTGGTATCGTCGGTAATGGCCAGCGTGGTAGTATCCTGAATAGCCAGTGATGTCACCAGCGGGAATGTTGCACTCAGGAATGCCAATGGAACTTTTTCGCCAGATTTTGCAACAGTAAACTCACGGATGTTTTGAGCCTGACTAGAACCATTCGTGCTCGTGGTCCACTTGGAGGTATCCCCATTCTGAGTGTAAATAGGATCAACTGTCGCCCCGTCAGCGGTTACGCTATCAACCTTAACAAACATTGCATAGCTGCCGATGTTCACGCCGCCCGTTGTTTTACCTACACCGTAGGTCTGACTAGAATTGGATAGGCTTGCACCGGTAAACATTGCGTTATTAACGGTTAAACCCGCATTCGTCTCTGCACGATCGTCAACCATAGTCCACGAAACTTTCGTCGCAGCAGAACAAGTGATGGTTAGATCGATATTATTCTGACCTAACTGGTTTACTGCGCTGGCAGACAATGAACCAAGGTGAATAGTACCGTAATCTACTACGCCACCTTTACTTAATTCTGGAGTACAGGCAGCATTTGTCAGCTTACCTTTTACCTGCAATACTGCGGTATCAGCAGCAAATGCGGAAGCGACGCAAAGAGACAGTGCGGTGGCAATAAGAACTTTTTTCATTCGTTAATCCTTAACATATGATAATTAAAAATAGGTTTCCATCAGGTACAAAACTATTTTTGCAATATGAGCTGTCACTGGGGAACTTTATAATATTATTTTTATAAATATATGCAATTTAGCAAATTTAATTTATACTTTTAGTTTCTCTGATATAATAATCATGAATTATTAAATCGGGTATTACGCAAGGCTACCCGCTTAAATTATTCATTGCGTTTATTATTGTAACCATTCTTCTCGAGATAAAAAAAAACGAAAAATGCAGTCTCATATTCTTATTTTTCGATCAATTTAAAAAATATATAATTTTCTCCAAAAAAAAACGGCCAGGCATAAACCTGACCGTTAAGATTAAAATTGAGTTAGCGTTATTTTACAACGCGTAATGCCGGACGTCCTCCGCGCGGCGGCGGATCGTCATCAGGATCGTTATCATCTTCGCGATCGGGCTTATCACCATCAATCACAGACATCACCGTTTCGCTCTCGGTCCCAACGCCGCCCTCTTCATCGTTCAGGCTCGCAACCTCTTCATCATAAGCTGCTTCCGGCTCAAACATTGTGCCCGCACCGTTTTCACGGGCGTAGATAGCCAGCACAGCTGCCAGCGGCACGGAAACCTGACGCGGCACGCCGCCGAAGCGCGCATTAAAGCGCACTTCGTCGTTCGCCAGCTCCAGGTTACCCACTGCGCGTGGCGCAATATTCAGTACAATCTGTCCGTCGCGCGCGTATTCCATTGGAACCAGCACGCCCGGCAACGTCACATCCACAACCAGGTGCGGCGTGAGCTGGTTATCCAGCAGCCATTCATAGAAGGCGCGCAGCAGATACGGACGGCGTGGTGAAAGTTGTGACATTTCCACAGTCATTAGCCTCGGCCGAGACGCATTTCACGTTCCGGTTCAGTTAAGGATGCCAGGAAAGAGTCGCGTTCAAAGACGCGAGTCATGTAGCCTTTCAGCTCTTTCGCGCCAGGACCGCTGAACTCTACGCCCAGGGTTGGCAGACGCCACAGCAGCGGAGCCAGGTAGCAATCTACCAGGCTGAACTCGTCGCTCAGGAAGAAAGGCTTTTGACCAAATACCGGCGCAATCGCCAGCAGCTCTTCACGCAGCTGTTTACGTGCAGCATCCGCTTCAGAAGAGGAACCGTTGACAATAACGTTCATCAGCGAGTACCAGTCTTTCTCGATACGCTGCATGTACAGGCGGCTTTCACCACGCGCAACAGGATAAACAGGCATCAGCGGCGGATGCGGGAAACGCTCATCCAGGTATTCCATAATGATACGGGATTCCCACAGGGTCAGCTCGCGATCCACCAGCGTCGGTACGCTTTGGCTCGGGTTGAGATCGATCAGATCCTGAGGCGGGTTATCCTTTTCCACATGCTCGATCTCAAAACTGACACCCTTCTCGGCCAGCACGATACGAACCTGATGGCTATAAATGTCAGTAGGACCAGAAAACAGCGTCATTACCGAACGTTTGTTGGCAGCGACAGCCATGAAAACCTCCAGGTATATTCAGAATTTTTACTGCTACCAGCCCAACGGGGCCAGCCAGATGATGTATCGCCCATCCCAGAGAAGACACATTGTTCAAGAATCGAACAAAAATCGAGTATTCACCGATATTTGGGCAGAAAATTGGATGATAGTTTACCAGATTTTGATGGCTTTGTGGTGAGGGGATTCCGGAAATGTGGAAAAAGAGAAGATATATGAAATGTTACTGTGGATAACCTGCGTATTATCCATAAAAAAACCCGCCGAAGCGGGTTTTTCGCCAATCGTTCTGCGTAAGCAGAATGGATTAACGTTTGGAGAACTGTGGACGACGACGTGCTTTACGCAGACCCACTTTCTTACGTTCAACCTGACGCGCGTCACGAGTAACGAAGCCAGCTTTACGCAGTTCAGAACGCAGGGATTCGTCGTACTCCATCAGAGCGCGGGTGATACCGTGACGGATCGCACCTGCCTGACCGGAGATACCACCACCTTTAACGGTGATGTACAGATCCAGTTTTTCTACCATATCAACCAGTTCCAGCGGCTGGCGAACTACCATGCGGGCAGTTTCGCGACCGAAGTACTGTTCCAGAGAACGCTGGTTGATTACGATTTTACCACTGCCCGGTTTGATGAAAACGCGAGCTGCGGAACTTTTGCGGCGACCAGTGCCGTAGTATTGATTTTCAGCCATTGCCTATAATCCCGATTAGATGTCAAGAACTTGCGGTTGCTGTGCCGCGTGGTTGTGCTCGTTGCCTGCGTAAACTTTCAGTTTACGGAACATAGCACGACCCAGCGGGCCTTTTGGCAGCATGCCTTTAACCGCGATTTCAATCACACGCTCAGGACGGCGGGCAATCATCTCTTCAAAGGTCGCTTCTTTGATACCACCGATGTGGCCGGTGTGGTGGTAGTACATTTTGTCAGTACGCTTGTTGCCGGTAACAGCAACTTTGTCAGCGTTCAGAACGATGATGTAATCACCGGTATCAACGTGCGGAGTGTATTCCGCTTTATGCTTACCGCGCAGGCGACGAGCCAGTTCAGTAGCCAGACGGCCCAGAGTTTTACCGGTCGCGTCAACAACATACCAGTCGCGCTGTACGGTTTCTGGTTTAGCTGTAAAAGTTTTCATTAAAAGCTTACCCAAATAATAAGTTACACGTTGGTGAACACCCAAACGTTTAGTCAGTTGAGGTTCACACGACAAAGTCCGGCAAACCTACCCCTTCGAATAGCACATGCCGACACATAGAAAGTTTCGGGAAAAAAACCTTCTCGTAACGTGGGGTCGCAAGATTATAGAGAAGTTGAGGTCAAAGATCGACCCTTAAATGTGATTTGGAATGGGTTTTTCGGGGTTGCGTACTGTGCGGTCTGGTGCCCTCACCCCCAGCCCCTCTCCCACGGGGAGAGGGGAGCATTTATTACGGCATATGCTCACGCTTGAGGTACTCTTCGCTCTGCATCTCTTGCAGGCGCGACAGGCAGCGCTGGAACTCAAACTTCAGGCGCTCGCCCTGATAGATCTCATATAAAGGCACCTCGGCGCTGACCACCAGCTTAACGTGGCGCTCGTAAAACTCATCTACCAGCGCGATGAAGCGGCGCGCTTCGCTCTCCATGAGTGGGGTCATAACGGGTACATCCCACAACATAACGGTATGGAACAGACGTGAAAGCGCAATGTAGTCATGCTGGCTGCGGGCGTCCACGCAGAGCGTTGCAAACGAGACGGCCAGCGTCTGGTTCTCTACGCCAAGCGTCGACAACGGGCGATGATTAATCTCCAGCGCTGGCGCCTTATCCCGCGGCGCCCCTGCCAGCGCCAGCCACAGTTTATCCATCTCGCTGGCTGTGTCGGCGTTCAGCGGTGAAAGCCACAGGTGCGCCTGCGTTAATGTGCGCAGACGATAATCGACGCCGGCATCGACATTCATGATGTCGCAGTGCTGCTTAATGGCATCTATGGCTGGCAGGAAACGCGCCCGCTGAAGACCATTGCGATAAAGCTCATCCGGCGGGATATTTGAGGTCGCCACCAGGGTGATCCCACGCGCAAACAGCGCTTTCATGAGGCCCCCCAGCAGCATGGCATCCGTAATATCGGAAACAAAGAACTCGTCGAAGCAGAGCACGTCCGTTTCCGCCTTGAAACGATCGGCCACAATCTCCAGCGGGTCGGTTTCGCCCTGGAGCGCCGTCAGCTCTTCATGGACCCGCAGCATAAAACGGTGAAAGTGCAGACGCTGCTTACGCGTGCCGGGCAGGCTCTGGTAGAACATGTCCATCAGCCAGGTCTTACCCCGCCCAACGCCACCCCACATATATAATCCACGAACCGGTGCGTTTACCGTGGGCTCTTTTTTGCCCAGTAAACGGCCGAATGCCGCCTTCAGCCCACTGCTCTGCACCGCATCGGCGGGTTTCGCCAGAATTTCCTGATAAATCGTGTCCAGGCGGTTAACCGCTTCACGCTGGACATCATCCGGCTGGTGTGTGCCCTCGCTCAGGGCCAGTTGGTAACGCGATGAAGGGGACAGGTTTTGCATGATGTTGTTGTTATTCCTTTAGTTAAACCTCACCAGCGCGCGTGGCTGATGAAAAAAAGGCCGTTCTACACTACGCGATGATACGTCAGGATTCCACTTCTGCGGAAATAGCGGTTATAGTGGCATAATCAGGCACAGGCAGGAGCCGAGCCAACACCCTACGGAACAACAAGACAACGGGAGAAGTTCATGACCTGGGAATATGCGCTAATCGGTTTAGTCGTCGGCATCATCATTGGTGCTGTGGCCATGCGTTTCGGTAACCGCAAATTGCGTCAGCAGCAGTCACTGCAATACGAACTGGAAAAGAACAAAGCCGAACTGGAAGAATATCGCGAAGAGCTGGTCAGCCACTTTGCCCGTAGCGCTGAGCTGCTGGACAACATGGCGACAGATTATCGCCAGCTCTACCAGCACATGGCGAAAAGCTCCAGCAGCCTGCTGCCGGAAATGACCGCGGAGACCAACCCCTTCCGCAATCGTCTGGCTGATTCTGAAGCCGGTAACGATCAGGCACCGGTTCAGATGCCACGCGACTATTCAGACGGCGCGTCCGGCCTGCTGCGCGGTGGCGTAAAACGCGATTAATCGCACAACCTGAATAAATTTTACGGGCGCACCTTATGCGCCCGTCCTTTCTTCCCGTCCCCAGCTATTATTTAGTCAAACACCTCATTGTTCAGCGGTTGAAAATTCAATAACATCAAGATGTTTTTGGGGCCGTTCTTTTTCATTCCAGGATACGAGAGTCAGCATCGATGAAGAAAAAAAACCAGCTGTTGAGCGCCTTAGCGTTAAGTGTCGGGTTATCTCTCTCGGCGTCCTTCCCCGCCAGTGCGGCACTGCCTTCGCAGGTGCCTGGACAAGAAGCCATTCCCAGCCTTGCGCCGATGCTTGAAAAAGTCCTGCCTGCGGTAGTCAGCGTTCAGGTGGAAGGGACGGCACGCCAAAGCCAGCGTATTCCCGAAGAGCTGAAGAAATATTTTGGCGAAGACGCGCCGGATCAGCAGGCTCAGCCGTTTGAAGGTCTGGGCTCAGGGGTGATTATCGACGCGGCTAAGGGCTATATCCTGACCAATAACCACGTGATCAGCCAGGCCGATAAAATCAGCGTTCAGCTGAACGATGGCCGGGAGTTTGACGCCAAACTGATCGGCGGTGACGATCAGAGTGATATCGCCCTGCTACAGGTACAAAACCCCAGCAACCTGACCCAGATCGCCATTGCTGATTCCGATAAGCTGCGCGTCGGTGATTTTGCTGTCGCGGTCGGTAACCCGTTCGGCTTAGGCCAGACCGCCACCTCCGGAATTGTCTCCGCCCTGGGGCGCAGCGGCCTGAATCTCGAAGGCCTGGAAAATTTCATCCAGACCGATGCCTCCATCAACCGGGGCAACTCCGGCGGTGCGCTGCTTAATCTGAACGGTGAGCTGATCGGCATCAACACCGCTATCCTCGCGCCAGGCGGCGGCAGCATCGGGATTGGTTTTGCCATTCCGAGCAACATGGCGAAAACTCTGTCTCAACAGCTGATTCAGTTTGGCGAGGTTAAGCGCGGTCTGCTGGGCATCAAAGGCATGGAGATGAGCGCCGATATCGCCAAAGCCTTTAAGCTCAACGTCCAGCGCGGGGCGTTTGTCAGCGAAGTGTTGCCCAACTCAGGCTCTGCGAAAGCGGGCGTGAAATCCGGTGACGTTATTGTCAGCCTGAACGATAAACCGCTGAGCAGCTTCGCTGAATTACGTTCGCGTATTGCCACCACGGAGCCTGGCGCTAAAGTGAAGCTGGGCCTGATCCGCGAGGGCAAACCGCTGACCGTGGAAGTGACGCTGGACAAGAGCACCTCCTCTTCCGCCAGCGCAGAACAGATCTCCCCGGCTCTACAGGGCGCTACGCTGAGCGATGGTCAGCTTAAAAACGGCACGAAAGGCATTTCTGTCACTACCGTTGAGAAGAGCAGCCCGGCCGCGCAGGCAGGTTTGCATCAGGACGACGTGATCGTGGGCGTGAACCGTACTCGCGTGCAGTCTATTGCCGAAATGCGTAAGGTGCTGGAGAGTAAACCGGCGGTCATTGCCCTGCAAATTATCCGTGGCAACGATACCCTCTACATTTTACTGCGTTAACCATTTGCGACTCCGGGCATCGCCGCTGCGTGTGATGTCCGGATAACTCATGTTATGCTGCAAACCGTTCCTTTTTTAACGACACACGCATCATGCTTTTAAAGCTCTTTCGTTCAATTGTCATTGGTTTGATCGTTGCCGGTCTGCTGCTGGTGGCTATGCCATCTTTACGCCAGTTCAACAAACTGTCGGCTCCTCAGTTCGACAGCACGGATGAAACGCCTGCGACGTACAATCAGGCGGTACGCCGTGCCGCCCCCGCCGTGGTTAACGTCTATAACCGCGGGCTTAACAGTTCTGCTCATAACCAGCTGGAGATCCGCACGCTCGGTTCCGGTGTGATCATGGATGACCGGGGCTACATCATCACCAATAAACACGTCATTAACGATGCCGACCAGATTATCGTCGCCTTGCAGGATGGCCGCGTGTTTGAAGCCCTGCTGGTGGGGTCGGACAGCCTGACCGATCTGGCGGTGCTGAAGATCAACGCCACCGGCGGTCTGCCGACTATCCCGATTAATCGCAAACGAACGCCGCATATCGGCGATGTGGTACTGGCGATCGGTAACCCGTACAACCTGGGCCAGACCATCACTCAGGGGATCATCAGCGCGACCGGTCGAATCGGCCTGAACCCGTCAGGGCGGCAGAACTTCCTGCAAACCGATGCCTCTATCAACCACGGTAACTCCGGCGGTGCGCTGGTGAACTCTCTGGGCGAACTGATGGGCATTAACACCCTCTCCTTCGACAAGAGCAACGACGGCGAAACGCCGGAAGGGATTGGCTTTGCCATTCCATTCCAGCTGGCGACCAAGATCATGGACAAGCTGATCCGCGATGGCCGCGTGATCCGTGGCTACATCGGTATTGGTGGGCGTGAAATCGCACCGATGCATACGCAGGGCGGTGGTATCGATCAGATCCAGGGGATTGTGGTCAACGAAGTGGCGCCTGGCGGCCCGGCGGCCAATGCAGGTATCCAGGTGAACGACGTTATCCTTTCCGTCAACGGTACGCCAGCGGTCTCTGCGCTGGAAACCATGGACCAGGTGGCTGAGATTCGCCCGGGCTCCATCATCCCTGTTGAAGTCATGCGTAATGACAAGAAGCTGACGATCCAGGTCACCATCCAGGAATACCCGGCCACTAACTGACGGGCATAAAAAAACGGAGCTTAGCGCTCCGTTTTTTTTACCGGGACAAGATCACTTGTTAACGAACTCTTCGCCCAGCGTGATGTCTTTCTTCAGCGTATCCAGCATGCCTTCCATCGCGTTTTGCTCAAACGCGCTCAGCGTGCCGATAGACTTACGCTCTTCAACACCGTTTTTACCCAGCAGCAGCGGCTGAGAGAAGAAGCGCGCGTGTTCACCGTCGCCTTCAACATAGGCGCATTCAACAACGCCTTTTTCGCCCTGCAACGCGCGAACCAGAGACAGGCCGAAACGTGCCGCCGCCTGCCCCATAGACAGGGTTGCAGAACCGCCACCCGCCTTCGCTTCCACCACTTCGGTGCCTGCGTTCTGAATGCGTTTAGTCAGGTCAGCCACTTCCTGCTCGGTGAAGCTCACGCCCGGGATCTGCGACAGCAGAGGCAGGATGGTCACGCCAGAGTGACCGCCGATAACCGGCACTTCCACTTCCGTTGGCTGCTTGCCTTTCAGCTCAGCCACGAAGGTGTTGGAGCGGATGATATCCAGCGTAGTTACGCCGAACAGTTTGTTCTTGTCGTAAACGCCTGCTTTCTTCAGTACTTCTGCTGCGATGGCAACGGTGGTGTTCACCGGGTTGGTGATGATACCGATGCACGCTTTCGGGCAGGTTTCAGCGATCTGCTGAACCAGGTTTTTCACGATGCCCGCGTTGACGTTGAACAGGTCTGAACGATCCATACCCGGTTTACGTGCAACACCCGCGGAGATCAGCACCACGTCGGCACCCTGCAACGCAGGACGCGCATCTTCACCGGAGAAGCCTTTGATTTTCACAGCTGTCGGGATGTGGCTCAGGTCAACCGCCACACCTGGGGTTACCGGAGCAATATCGTACAGGGAGAGTTCTGAGCCTGAAGGCAGTTGGGTTTTCAGTAGTAGGGCAAGCGCCTGGCCGATACCACCAGCAGCGCCGAGGACTGCGACTTTCATCCTAAACTCCTTATTATGGTTAACTTAAGTATCTGTAACTCCGTTGCGGCGACCATAATTCAGCACGTCATTAATTACAATTTTCATCGCTAAAGAATTTGAGGTCGCACGTCTTTCACCTTCACCTGAATACTATCGGGCTGTAGGCAACAACGAATTAAGAGGGGGTTACAATACACCCTGCCACGCCACCAAAACAACATCATTTTGATAACATTTAATTTACTTTTAAGGTTATTTGCGCGGCGTGACCCAGGCATGTTTTCCGATAACGAAATCTGATAAAATCTCTCCCTTTCATAACATTATTTCAGCCTGGCGTCAGGTAGATAATTTGCATAAAAATTCATCCACATGCATAATAATGTTGTTTCTATCGTCATATTCCGGGTGACTTATGCGAAGCTCGTCTAAGCAAGAAGAATTAGTGAAGGCGTTTAAAGCGCTACTCAAAGAAGAGAAATTCAGTTCTCAGGGAGAAATTGTTCAGGCGTTGCAGGAACAAGGCTTCGACAACATCAACCAGTCGAAGGTCTCTCGCATGTTAACCAAGTTTGGAGCGGTGCGTACGCGCAACGCCAAAATGGAAATGGTTTATTGCCTGCCTGCTGAACTTGGCGTGCCAACGACCTCCAGCCCGCTGAAAAACCTGGTTCTGGACATCGACTATAACGATGCCGTGGTCGTGATCCACACCAGCCCGGGCGCAGCCCAGCTGATTGCCCGCCTGCTGGACTCGCTGGGTAAAGCAGAGGGGATCCTCGGAACCATCGCCGGTGATGACACCATTTTTACCACCCCGGCAAATGGTTTCTCGGTGAAAGACCTCTACGAAGCGATTCTGGTCCTGTTCGAACAGGAGCTGTAATTGTCTGCCCCGTAGCGCCTGACTGCGGGGATCATTCTGCTGCTTCCGCGTTTTACCCTGCTTTTCTCTGCCTGCTGTTTTTGCAAATAGTGCTTTTTACCGCCTGTTAACATTCATTCAGTGAATGATCTGCCGCAAAACCGCACAAAAAATCAAATTGATCTATCCCTTTGATTTAGACAAGAAAAAACCATAAACCTCGCATTGTGGCGCTCCTTTTTATGCATTCGCGTTATAAAAAATGATTTTTTTAACACGTAATAACAGGCGAAACAATTAGTCTGGTATTAATTTTTTGCGTGATTAGTGTATACTTGATTTTGTGATGAGGGTCACAGAACAAAGACCCCAGTAAAATAATTGACGAGGTAAATAATCATGATAATTAAAACCACTGTAGCTACCCTGAGCGTACTGTCAGTCCTGTCATTCGGTGCGTTTGCAGCCGACACCATTAATGCCGAACAGGCACAATCCCGTCAGGCTATCGGGACTGTTTCTGTTGGTGCCATCGGTACGTCTCCGATGGACATGCACGAAATGCTGAACAAAAAAGCGGAAGAACAGGGTGCGTCATCTTATCGCATCATCGAAGCGCGCAGTGGCGACCACTGGCACGCTACCGCAGAACTGTACAAATAAACCCTCGTCGTATCTCATCATACGACTTGCCCCTGACCTCCCGGTCAGGGGCTTTTTTATCACTGGCGCACGTTGAAACGCAGTTGCCCTTCCAGCTCCTCCTCCGCTTCATCAAACAATAAAATCAATGCGCCAAAGCGTCTGCGCAGTTTTTCAGGCAGATGGGTAAATTCGATTTCCAGCGGTAACGGCAGCCTGTCGCCGGTAACCACATCCCACAGCATATCAAGATTGCTTACGCTGCCCCGCTCCAGGTCGAACGCCCGAATAAACTCGCGATAGAAGTCTTCCTGACTCTCAATTTCGTCAAAATCAAAGGTATAAATTTTCATTGCCAGCCACCCGGTACAGGCGGGCGGCAAATGCCGCCCTGTCTATTATAATCCCCCGATATGCAGGGTTTTAACTTCCAGAAACTCCTCCAGCCCCAGCACGGACCCCTCGCGGCCCAGCCCGGACTCTTTTACGCCCCCAAACGGACCCAGTTCGGTCGAGACCGCACATTCATTAATTCCGATCATGCCGCTCTCAATGGCCTGTGAGACGCGGAACACGCGCGAAAGATTCTGGGTATAAAAGTAGGCCGCCAGCCCGTAAGGCGTATTGTTAGCGCGCATAACCACTTCGTCTTCCGACGTGAAGCGGAAGCAGGCGGCTACGGGACCAAAGGTCTCCTCTTCTGCCAGCTTCATGCCTTCATGGCAGTCACCGAGTACGGTTGGCATCCAGAAGTTGCCGCCAAGTTCGTGCGGTTTACCCCCAGCCAGCACCGTGGCGCCCTTCGCTACCGCATCTTCGACGTGCTCACGCACTTTCTCGACAGCCGAAGGCTCAATCAGCGGGCCGACAACGACGCCCTCGTCCAGACCGTTACCCACCTTCAGCGCCTTCACCGCATCGGCAAGTTGATTGACGAACTTGTCATAGACCGTCTCCTGAATATAGAAACGGTTTACGCTGACGCAGACCTGCCCGGCGTTACGGAACTTATTGGCGATCGCGCCTTTGACGGCGGCATCAATATCCGCGTCCTCGAAAACGATATACGGCGCATTACCGCCCAGCTCCATCGATACCTTTTTCATGGTCTCTGCGGAATTGCGAACCAGCGTTTTCCCGACGGCGGTTGAACCCGTAAACGAGATTTTGCGCACGTCATGGCTGGCCATAATGGCGTCGCTAATTTCTGAGGTGCTCCCCGCGACCGCATTCAGCACACCATCCGGCACACCGGCCTGCTTCGCCAGCGTCAGCAGCGCAAAGGCGCTCAGCGGCGTGTTGTTTGCAGGTTTGATCACGCCGGTACATCCTGCTGCCAGCGCCGGGCCGAGCTTACGGGTGAGCATAGCCATCGGGAAATTCCATGGCGTGATAGCAGCAACCACCCCGACAGGTTCACGAGTGGCCAGAATACGGGAGCCAGGTTTAACCGGAGGAATGATTTCACCGTTGGCGCGCTTGGCCTGCTCGGCAAACCACTGAATGAAGCTGGCAGCGTAGTCCACCTCACCTTCAGCCTCTTTCAGCGGCTTGCCCTGCTCGGTAGTCATCAGCCGCCCGAGCCAGCTTTTGTTCTCGATAATCAGTTCATACCAGCGATAGAGGATCGCGGAACGCTCTTTTGCCGTTTTTGCGCGCCATGCGGGAAAGGCCTTCGTCGCGGCCACAATGGCCTCTTCGGTTTCGGCTTTTCCTGCTTTCGCCACTTTCGCAATGACCTCGCCCGTGGCCGGGTTTAGCACATCAAACGTGGTGTCGAGTGTTTTCCAGATACCGTTGACCAGATACCCGGTCTGAAAAAGAATACTGTCCTGAAGAGCCTGGGTTGTCATGTGTCCTCCCTTCCTGAATGTTTGAACCTGCAAGAATAAGTATAGCCACAAAAAAACCGACGCTTTTGGCGTCGGTTTTCTCTTCGTTAGCTGTCTGTCAGCGCATTCTGGTAGCGGTGCAGCATAAACACCAGCCGCTCTACCGGCTCGGTAACCTGCGGCGGCGCTTCCCAGATCCGCAGTTTCTCCTGGTAGATATCCAGCTCCTCCAGCAGTTGCTTAAAGTAGCGGCGACGTTTGTCATCACTGGATGCCGATATCACATGGTCCGCCGTGCGCCGTAGCTGGCGGTGGAAGGCGGACAAATCGTCGTTGATCGGCACTGGCGCGTTCCGCAGACGCTGGTGCGCGATAATCATGGTTAACGCCAGGCGGAAGCGGGCGACATCGCCCGGGAATTTATTTAGCAACAGGAACAGCTGCTGATAGAGCGCCGGCAGGTGGTTCTCCTTGCGCCGCGCGGTGTTGGTGGTCAAGGACGATACGGCGGCCGATACAAACTGATTCAGCAGCACGCGCCCTGTCCGCGCCTGAGAGTTATCCCGCACCAGCAGGATCACCATCATTGCCAGGAAACAGCCCACCAGCTGACCTAGTGCGCTATCCAGGAACTGACTGAAATGGAAGGTCATCGGGTTATCCAGCACGATGATGTTAATCGTACTCGCCAGTGCGCCTAACGATCCCAGACGGCGTTTTTGTACCTCAATCCCGATAAAGAACGCCATCACCGCCAGGCTGATGCAGAGCAAAAGCATGCTTTGCTGCGTCGAGGGAATAATCACCAGGAAGTAGAGCGCGCCAATGGGTAACGCCGCAATGGTGCCGTACAGAAAATCGATCGCGACCATGCGCGGGTTGGGCAGACGCATCGCCAGCGCGGTGACGACGGCAATCATCACCATCGCGCCGCTGCCAGACGTCCAGCCGGTCCACAGCCAGAACAGCGTGCCGAGTATACAGGCCAGGGTGGTACGCCAGAAGTTAACCATCGCATGATGGCGCTCGGCGGATTCAGGTTTGATCACCACTTCGCCCTGTAACACCTCTTCTTCCGCCGCACTGATTTTGGTGTTGCTAATCACGCCGCGTTTCAGGAGCAGGTAGCGCGTTGCGGCGCCTACCCAGGTATAAATGGTGACTGGCGTATCCCGTTCTCCTGTCCACGCAATCACACGACGCATGCGTTTAAGCTGTCGATGCACGTCCTGCACCGTCTCCACAGGCTCATCAAACAGTTCGCGGAAAGTATCCGTTACCACTTCGGGGCGGGTGTTCTGAATCAGGTAGGTTTCACACGCCTGGGTGATCAGCGTTAACGAGACGGTATTGATCGCTTTCAGACGACGGTTGGCCCGCTCCCAGCGGGAAGACTCCATATTGAGGTTACTGCGCATCCCTTCCAGCGCCTGCGTGCGGCGCACCAGCGCACTCCAGGCCTTGTCGACCTCTTCGCTGTCGCCGTGCTTAATGCACAGCTGCATGAGCTGGTACTGAGCAACAATCAGCGCGTCCAGCTCACGATCGACTTCCTGCTTGATGGATCGCGGAGAGAAGAGCAGGTCTGCGACAATCGCGCAGACGATACCAATGACAATCTCGCTGCAACGTTCCACGGCGAACTGCGGAGCAAGCAGCGGTTCACTCTGAATGGTGATGATAATAATCAGCGCGGTATATCCCGCCAGACCCCAGGCGTACGAGTTCTCCACCTTCACCAGCGAAGAGACCCAGGTGCAAAAACCCGCCCAGATACAGCATACAATCAGCATCAGCAGCGGCGTGCGGATCATCAGGATGATAATGGTCAGGGCGGCGATACAGCCGATAAAGGTGCCGATAATACGCAGCATCCCGCGATAGCGAATTGCCCCGGAGTAAGGTTCGCCACCCGCCGCGAAGGCAGGACCGGCGGCGACGATCGCGGCGGTCAGAACGGCCCAGCGCGGCGTTTCAAGCTGGAAATGGAAGCCAACAAACAGCGCCAGCACAATGGCGCATGCCAGCTTCACGGCGAAGCGGATGTGCTGGCTGGCGATGGAAAAAATGCCCATAGCGATCAACCAAACTCGCGCAGGCGATGGGCGATTTGACGGAAGATCGAATCCTGGCTGGCATCACGGTCTTTTTCACCCGTGATCACCACCGTCGCCGTGGTGCCTGCGGGCCAGAGGTTGCTCTGCTGCTCATCCAGACGAATGCGTACCGGTACGCGCTGCGCCAGACGAACCCACTCGAGGTTAGAATCGACGGTCGCCATCCCTTTTGAATCATTGGTACTGCTGGAGTTGGTCACCCCCGCGGCCACGCTGTCCACGGTTCCCTTCAGGACCCGGTTGCTGCCGAGCGGCGTGATTTCGGCGCGATAGCCCGGACGCACGCCTTCCAGCTTGGTCTCTTCCATATAGGCGAGGACGTAGAAAGAGTTCTGTTTCACCAGCGCCACGGCCGTAGAGCCGCGCGTGATAAACTCGCCCGCATAGACATTGAGGTTGGTCACCCAGCCATCGGACGGGGCGCGGATAACGGTACGTTCCAGATCGAGCTTCGCCAGATCGCGCGTCGCCTGCGCTTTTGCCAGCTGATGCAGCACGGTTTGCAGCACGTTATTGGACTGGTCAATCTCTTCCCGGGACATGGCCTGGATGCCCAGCTTGTTACGGCGTCCTGCTTCACGGCGTTTTTCAGAGGCCAGCGCGTTGTAATACGCCACGTCGGCTTCCGCTTCTTCCAGCGCTTTTTGATAGCGCGGCTGGTCGATGGTGAACAGCACCTGATCTTTTTTCACCAGTTGGTTATCGTGGACGTTGACTGCCGTAATGAGACCGGCGACATCGGGCGCTATCGCGACCACCTCCGCGCTGAAACGCGCATCGCGCGTCCACGGGGATTCGGTGTAATAAACCCAGGCGCGAAAAATAGCGATGAACGCCAGGATGACCAGCGCCATAGTGATGGCAGTGCGGGAGATTTTTCTTGTTAGCGTTTTCACATCAACCTCAGACAAACATGCGCGATATTAAATAGAACAGGCAGCAATACAGCGCGGTATTGAACAATGCAGGATGCCAGACGAAATCATAAATCCCGGTAGGGACCAGCACCTTGCGCACCAGCCAGAAGATCGCCAGTGATAAAAGAAGCTCGAAAAATATCGGTGGGAACGACAAACCGAACACCACGATAACGGGAAACAGACTCATGTTGACCTTGATTAAAGAGAGTGCAGGTTACTGGATTTTTAAGCTCGCGCCGCCGCAGGAGAGCAAGAATTGCCGGGCGAGAGTGGCGCAGCCGTTATGTAATTAATAATATATTAACGTAACTGTTATGCTGTTATCTATCATATGTGATCTAAATCACTTTTAAGCCAGAGTGAATAATGGAACGTCTAAAACGCATGTCCGTCTTTGCGAAAGTGGTTGAGCAAGGCTCTTTTACCGCCGCAGCACGTCAGCTACAAATGAGCGTCTCATCCATTAGCCAGACAGTGTCAAAACTGGAAGATGAGCTTCAGGTGAAGCTGCTCAACCGCAGCACCCGCAGCATCGGGCTGACGGAAGCGGGTAAAATTTACTATCAGGGCTGCCGTCGAATGCTGCATGAAGTGCAGGACGTTCACGAGCAACTCTATGCCTTTAACAACACGCCTATCGGCACGCTGCGTATCGGGTGTTCTTCAACTATGGCACAAAATGTTCTCGCTGCCATGACGGCGGAAATGCTGAAAGAGTATCCCGGTTTAACCGTTAATCTGGTTACGGGCATTCCGGCACCGGACCTGATTGCCGATGGGTTAGACGTGGTGATCCGCGTTGGCGCGTTGCAGGACTCTAGCCTGTTCTCGCGTCGACTGGGCAGCATGCCGATGGTGGTCTGCGCTTCGAAAAGCTACCTGGCACAGTATGGCGTGCCGGAGAAACCTGCCGATCTGAGCAACCACTCGTGGCTGGAATACAGCGTTCGGCCAGATAACGAATTTGAACTGATCGCGCCGGAAGGGCTTTCCACTAAACTGCTGCCTGAAGGCCGCTTCGTCACCAACGATCCGATGACCATCTCACGCTGGCTGGTGGCCGGGGCCGGGATCGCCTACGTACCGCTGATGTGGGTGATCAACGAGATCAACAGCGGCGTGCTGGAGATCCTCTTCCCGCGCTACCAGTCCGATCCGCGTCCGGTGTACGCGCTCTATACGGAAAAGGACAAGCTGCCGCTGAAGGTGCAGGTCTGTATTAACTATCTGACGGACTATTTTGTGGAAGTGGCGGAGCTGTTTCAGGGCATGCGGGGCAGAAGGAAAGAGTAGGCTTTTCCCCTCTCCCCGTTGGGGAGAGGGTTAGGGTGCGGGGGAAAATTTACGCCGTGCCGCCCACCGTCAGATTATCTACTTTCAGCGTAGGCTGACCGACGCCCACAGGCAGGCTCTGGCCCTCTTTGCCGCAAACGCCCACGCCGTTATCCAGCTTCAGATCGTTACCCACCATGGAAATCTGCTGCATGGCCTCAATGCCGGAGCCAATCAGGGTTGCGCCCTTCACCGCTTTGGTCACTTTGCCCTTCTCAATCAGATACGCCTCTGAGGTAGAGAAGACAAATTTGCCGGAGGTGATATCCACCTGACCGCCGCCAAAGTTTGGCGCGAAGATCCCGTAATCAACGGATTCGATAATCTCCTGCGGCGTGGATTTGCCCGGCAACATGTAGGTGTTGGTCATGCGCGGCATCGGCAGGTGCGCATAGGATTCGCGACGACCGTTACCCGTTGGCGCTACGCCCATCAGGCGCGCGTTAAGCTTGTCCTGCATGTAGCCTTTCAGTACGCCGTTTTCGATCAGCACGTTGTACTGGCCCGGCGTGCCTTCATCGTCGATAGAAATCGAGCCGCGACGGTCGAGCATGGTGCCATCATCCACCACGGTACACAGTTCGGAGGAGACAAGCTGCCCCATCTGACCGCTGAATACGGACGTCCCGCGACGGTTGAAATCACCCTCAAGGCCGTGACCGACCGCTTCGTGCAGCAGCACGCCAGGCCAGCCTGCGCCCAGAACCACCGGCAGCGTACCGGCAGGTGCCGCCACGGCAGACAGGTTGACCAGCGCCATGCGCACGGCTTCTTTTGCCCACGCATCCGCGCGCGCTTCGCCGTCAACGTCGCCGAGGAACCAGTCATAGCCAAAACGACCGCCGCCACCGCTTGAGCCGCGCTCGCGCTTGCCGTCGTCTTCAACCTGCACGCTGATAGAGAGACGCACCAGCGGGCGAACATCCGCCGCCAGGGTACCGTCCGTCGCCGCCACCAGGATCAGTTCATAAACACCGGTCAGGCTGGCAGAGACTTCCTGCACGCGTTTATCCGCCGCGCGAGCCACTTTGTCCACGCGACGCAGGATGTCGAGCTTCTCTTCGCGGCTCATGCTTTGCAGCGGGTCGATGCTGGTATAGAGCGCAGCGTGCTGCACTTCACCCAGCGTTTTCACGCGACCATCTCCGGTATCACGCACAATGGTGCGCGCGGCCTGCGCGCTCTGCTCAAGTGCGGCGAGGCTAATCTGATCGGCATAAGCAAAACCGGTTTTCTCCCCGCTGACGGCGCGCACGCCGACGCCCTGGTCGATGTTGTAAGAGCCATCTTTAATGATGCTGTCTTCTAAAACCCAGGATTCGTGATAGCTCGACTGGAAATAGAGATCGCCGTAGTCGAGGCGGCGTTCGGTCAGTTGACCAAGAATGGAGAACAGGTCCTGATGGCTCAGGCCGTTCGCTGCGAGCAAATGTTCACTTACCAGGTTCAGACTCATCTATTGCTACTCGTTCGTTGCCGCCCGGGGCGGTATAAAGATCGTATTTATTGAGAGTGAGGCAATTACCTGCCCACGTCAAATCATTGCGGTGCTTCTTTGCGCGGCTGGCGCAGCACCTCGTTAATCTGCGGTTTATCGACCGGACCGGTAATGCGATAGCGCAGAATAGAGACCTTGCTCCAGAGCGGCCCCAGCACTTTACTGGCGGCAAACACCGCCGCACCGACAATCGGGTTCACCACAAAGGCCGCCGCAACGCCCACGCTTGCGGATATTTCCGGCGCCACCACGGCTTCCATATCCAGTTCGCGACGCACGAGGTTGACCGAGCCTTTCATGGCGATATCCGCTTCCAGGCCATCCACCAGCGTATCGTCCGTATGCAGAACGCCGTCTTTGATCCACGCCGTACTGCGAATTGAATCGTAGTAGAAACCTTCGCTGAAGGTGTCGCTGAAATCGAAGCGCAGCTTGCGCAGCAGCGCATCAAAACTCAGCAGGCGCAGGATCTGCCCGGCGCGCCCCGTGCTCACGTCGGCAATCTCACCCTTACCGAAGTTGGTTTTCAGGATGCCGTTAAGCGAAGCTTCATCGGGTGTCCACGGCGCAGCGCGCCAGTGCAGATCGTAATTCACATCGAAGGACGATCCGCGAAGCGGCGTGCTAATGCCGAAGAAGTTAGCCGCGGCGTCCAGCTTATTGCCTTTAATATCGCCTTTCAGCGAGGTGCGTTGTTCACCCGGTTTGTTCACCCATTCGCCCGCGGCAGTCATGCGGCCAAAGCCGGTATCCACCAGCCCACCAGAGAGGCTCAGCGTATTTCCGTGAATGGCAAAATCACCGTCGATACGGCCATATTTCTGTCCCCACAGCCAGCACTCCGCGCAGCGCAGCTGGAGATCGGGCCAGCCGCTGAAATCCACGCGCGACGTCCCACTGCCACTGACAGGAGAAGTGCTTGTCGACTCTGCTTTAGACGCCGTAAAGGTCGGATTGTAATAGAGATAACGGATAGCCGCCTGCCATGGCGCGTGATCGCGCATGATCAACGAACCGTTGATCTCACGCCCCTGCGCCTCGACCTTTGAGCCGTTTACCGTCGGCCGGGAGACAATACTCAGGTTGTTCCACTGCTGCCCGCCCAGCGTCAGCGCAGGCGTGCGCAAGGTAATGGACTGCGGGAACTGCGCCGTTTGGTCGACGTTTTGCCCGACACCTTTCTGGAACAGTGCCAGCCACTCTGCGCCATCCATCGGCGGGAGATTCAGTTCAACGCCCGCCTGCTCCGGCAGCGGCGGCGTGGTACGGCTGTCCGTCGTCCAGATCGCCCTGTCCAGCGTCAGCTTGCGGTTAAGCAGCCAGCGGCTGTTGAAGTGGTTTGTTCCGCCCGCGTTTCCGGTTAAATCGAAGCTGTTAAGGTTGCCCGCAACCTTAACGTTGACGGGCAATGCTTCACCGCTTTTTTTATTCAGCGGCGCGGGAAGCTGGCTGCTGAGGTTTTTTAGATCGCCCGTAATGTCGACGTTATAGCGCGCACCGGCATGATAAGGCAGGTCGATGGCGACCTTGCCATTCCATGACACCGCACCGTCCACCGCATTCTCAATCGGCTTCGGCAGAACATCCATGCGTGACGGCTGCCAGTTCGCGTCCATATTGACCGCCACCTGGTAGGCTTTATCGCCCTCGGTGGTGGAGAAATCGATATTAACGGGTTGATTGAACCAGGTCGCTTTAAGCGGCTCACTTTTCAGCGTGCCGTTAACAAAGCTGAACTGACCGCTGAGGTTTTTCAGGGTGCTGTCCAGCGGCTTGATATAGAGGCTGTTGTTATTAAGGCGAACGTCGCCTTTGGCGGTGGTCAATTCACCGTCCAGCGGGATATCCAGATGTAAGCGAGCATTCACATCGCCATCTAACTGCAACTGCTGAAGGGTGGCTGCCAGGGAGTCATTCAGCGGCGTATCTTCAAAGTACGGGCCAACCGCTTTACCCGGCCCCTTAATATCCGCATCAATCAGCAGCTTCTCTTTGGAATAATCCGGGATGTTTGCCGTCAGGTTGCTTGCCGTTACGCCGCCCAGCGCGACGCTGTCCGTCTTCATCCACAAGCCGTCATTCAGGAAGTTGAGTTCAATATCCAGATTCTTCAGCGCCGGCCAGTCTGGCTGGAAGGCATAGGTGGCGTTGCGTAGCGGCACCAGAACCTGGAACTGGCCTTCGTTGTGCTTATACGGGAACAGGTGCGGGTTGCCGCCGTAGACCAGCGTGGCGTTATCCGCCTGGCCGCCCTGAATAGCGCCGCTGAGATAGTCCACCAGCGCTTTCCCCATCAGGTTTTCCGGGAAGTAGCGCCACGCCTGCGAACCGTCATCCGTGCTGATGCCCGCCAGAATACCCAGCCACGGCTCATCGCCTTCAGGCTGTAGATAACGGAAATTACCGCGGGCATGTACCGCTTTGGCTTTTACATCAATATCGCGGCCATCGAGCTGAAAACCTTTGTCATTCTTCAGCCAGTTGAGAGTGGCATTTCCCTTTTCGATCTCCAGTGGCGCACGGAAGACCGTTTCGTACGGCATTTTCGCGTCCTGCATTTCTGCCGTCAGCCTGCCGTTTTCCACGCTTCCTTCCAGTTTACCGCTGAAGTGCTCGGCACCCGGCAGCAATTTCCACTGTTTCCATGCGAGATTTTTCCATGCCGCCTGAAAACGCGTCTTTTCCGTAGCCTGGAGCGGAATATCCAGCGCCAGCCGGTTTATCTGCCCGCTCGGCTGCGTCGCCAGCCAGATTTCGCCCAGCTCCGGTGAAAGTTTTGCGGCCATTGAACGCAGCCCTTCGATCGCCGTCAGATCCAGGTTACTGGCGCGGATACGCAGCTCGTCGCTGCGTTTACCGTTTATCCCGCCGACGTCCTGTTCCGGCATCCACGCCAGCGTCAGCGCGCCGCGCGGCCAGGGTTTGTTATCCATGGAGATGCGCGTATCCGGAATGGCGAACTGCCAGCCGCCTTTATCCTGCGTCACGTGTGCGGTGAGGTTATCGACGGAAAGTTGATGCTGATGGTTTTCCCCTTTCCAGCTCGCGCCCCCCTGCTTAAGCCAGATATCGCCGCTGGCGAACGCCCCGTTCGTCAGCGTCATCCAGCCTTCCAGGCTGAAGCGCGCGGTCTCCAGCTGCATGTTCTGCTGTAGCCACTCACCGAGCCACGGCTTCACGTCCACGTCGTCCGCCTGTAGCCAGACCCTGCCGTTGTTCAGCAGGCCATTGTCGTCACGCAGATCCATCCGCACCTGCATAACCCCGTGCTGCCCGTTCAGGCTGGAGAGATTCACCTGCCCCTCGGCGCGGTGGCGATCTTTCCCGTTTAACCAGGTCAGCTGAGGGATCGCCAGCTCAGCGCGCTGACCGGAAAGAGTAATAAAGCTCACTTCGCTGTCGCGCAGATCGAAATGATCGAACTGCCGCAGGAACAGATCGCTGATACGGCTGGTTTCCAGCCCTCGATCGCTGTCGCCGCTTTGCAGCGGCGTGTTAGTCATCAGCTGAAGTTGCCAGAAGGTGAGATCGCGAAACTGCCAGCGCAGATGCAGCAGGCTTTGCCAGACATCCAGCGCCAGGGTGACGCGTTTGATTTTGAGGTGGCCGCCATCTTTCAGGCTGGCGTGGATATCCCGCGCATCTAGCGTCGGGCCAAAGTTCTGCCAGCTTGCCTCGATATGACTCACATCCACCGGCAGGCCGGTGGCGGATTCGATTTTTGCCAGTATCTGCGGACGCCAGCTGTCCAGATGCGGCAAGGCGAGACGCAGCCCGCTCACGAGCAACGCGACAATCACGACCAGCGTTGCCCCTGTAAGCAGTAAAATCCCCGGCAATCGCCTCACGCGTCTCTCCTTGTCAGCCTTAAATCTCGCAGCGAACTGCGTTTACATCATGACGACGTCAAACTGCTCCTGGTTATAGAGCGGCTCAATTTGCACTTTTACCTGTTTGCCGACAAAGATTTCCACTTCCGCCAGCGCGTGCGACTCTTCCCCTTTCAGGGCCTCCGCCACCGCAGGGGAAGCATAGACCAGAAAACGGTCTGAGTCGTAGGCATGATGGACACGGACAATTTCACGCATGATCTCGTAGCAGACCGTCTCCACCGTCTTTACCGTTCCGCGTCCATGGCAGGTTGGACACTCATTACACAGGACATGTTCCACGCTTTCGCGGGTCCGTTTCCGGGTCATTTCCACAAGACCGAGCTGCGAGAAGCCATTGATGCTGGTTTTCACGCGGTCCTTACTCAGCGCCTGCTCCAGAGAGTGCAGCACGCGACGGCGGTGATCTTCATTGTTCATATCGATAAAGTCGATGATGATAATGCCGCCCAGATTACGCAGGCGAAGCTGACGCGCGATGGCCTGCGTCGCTTCGATGTTAGTGTTGAAGATGGTGTCATCGAGGTTGCGATGGCCGACAAACGCGCCGGTGTTGATATCGACGGTGGTCATCGCTTCGGTTTGATCGATGATCAGATAGCCACCCGATTTCAGCTCAACCTTACGCTCCAGCGCACGCTGGATTTCGTTTTCAACGTCATAGAGGTCAAATATCGGCTGGCGTCCGGTGTAATGCTCCAGCAGACCCGGCATTTCCGGGATGTACTCGGCGGTGAACTCCAGTAAGGCTTCGTACGTCAGACGGGAGTCCACGCGGATGCGGTCAAGCTGGGCGTCGGCGAAATCACGTAATACGCGCTGAGCGAGCGCCAGCTCACCGTACAGCCGGTAGCGGGTCTGGTTGCGTTTTTTACGCTCCATCACTTTGGTCCAGACGCGCTTCAGGTAGGCCGCATCCGAGGCGAGATCTTCTTCGCTGATCCCTTCCGCCGCGGTACGGATAATAAACCCGCCCTGCTCGTCGCAGTAGGCGCTGACCACCTTTTTCAGGCGCTCACGCTCGCTTTCGCTCTCAATACGCTGTGACACGCCGACGTGCGACGCCCCCGGCATAAACACCAGGTAGCGTGAAGGCAGGGTGATGTCGGTGGTCAGACGCGCGCCTTTAGTGCCCAGCGGATCTTTTACCACCTGCACCATCAGATCCTGGCCCTGACGCACCAGCTCAGAGATGTCGCGCACGGCAAACTGCTTTTGCTCTTCGCCTGCCACACATTCGGTGTGCGGCATGATATCGGAGGCATGTAAAAACGCCGCCTTATCGAGCCCAATATCTACAAAAGCCGCCTGCATACCCGGCAGGACACGACTGACACGACCTTTGTAGATATTGCCTACGATTCCGCGTCGCGCTTCACGCTCAATATGAATTTCCTGAAGAATGCCACCATCAATGTAGGCCACACGGGTTTCCGATGGCGTTACGTTTACCAACAATTCAGCCGTCATAATTATCCCTTCCCTCACGCAGTGAGTTAAAATTGCTCAGCAACTCATACGTTTCCACCAGCGGTAAGCCGACTACGGCGTGATAGCTGCCATTTATCTTCCTGACAAAACAGCCACCCAACCCTTGAATACCGTATGCACCTGCTTTATCCATAGGTTCACCGCTGGCGATATAGCCGGCGATCTCCTCGTCGGTGAGGACTCTGAACGTCACTTCCGTTACCACAAGGCAATCCAGAACGTACTGGCTGTCTGCCAGCGCTACCGCCGTCATCACCTGATGGGTTTGTCCGGACATGTTACGCAGCATCCGCGCCGCATGGTCTGCGTCGCGGGGTTTCTCAAGCACCTCACCATTGAGAATGACAATGGTATCCGCACCCAGCACCGGTAAGTCACGCGGCACGCATGCCACGCCCGCCTGCGCTTTTTCACGCGCCAGACGAGAGACATACTGCTGAGCGCTTTCACCCTCAGCGCGTTTTTCTTCAATACCGGTAACGATGCGTTCGAAGGAGACACCCAACTGCGCGAGCAGTTCCTGGCGACGCGGAGAACCGGAGGCAAGATACAAAGACGTCATAGAAACCTTTTATTGCACGGCAAACTGCTGGCGAATTTTACGCATCAGCAGGAACAGCCACGGCCAGAGCACACCGTTTACTACACTACTCCAGAACACTTCCGGTCGGAAAGAGACGTTGATCACTAAAAACTCTGCCCAGAAAACAACGATATCCGCAGCGAGCGACAACAACATAACCACCAGCGCCTGTTGCCAGAGCGCAAGGTTACGAAAGAGCTGGAATTTGAGTGCGACGAGATACGCAATAATGCTCATGGATAAGGCGCGGACGCCAAGCGTAGAGCCACTGATAAGATCCAGTATGGCACCCATCACAAAACCTGTGCCGACATTTACGCGGTGCGGCAGGGCAAGGATCCAGTAGAGCAAAATGAGCAATACCCAGTTTGGCCGGAAAACAAGAATGTCGTCCGGCCAGGGCATAATTTGCAGCAACAGTGCAACGAGGAATGAGAGCCAGATTACCCAGCGCCCCTGGCTACGATAACTGGCCACTACTGCCCTCCACCCGAGACTTGCGGCGGTGGCGGCGCATCCGGCAGCGGCTGCGTTAACCCCGTCGCCGGAGCCGGTACGGGTGCAGGTGGTCCCATCGCATCCGGCGCAGGCAGTACCTGCGGCATCATCTGCATCAGGCGTTCATTCGCCACGCGATGCACATCTTCCGGGGTCATCGGGTTAGCTCCGTTACGATCGGCGCCCCATAGCAGCAGCAGGTAGCGCAAACGCTGCAAGCCGGCCGTTGGACGCGCCTGAATCACGGTGTAGGCACGCTGAGTGTCGAGCTTCACGGAAGAGACAACCGCAACCGGGTAGCCCTCAGGGAAACGACCGCCCAGACCGGACGTCACTAGCACGTCGCCCACGCGGATATCCGTGTTGGCGGGCAGATGTTCCAGTTGCAGATCGTCCGTGCAGCCGTTACCGGCGGCAATCACGCGAATATCGTTACGCAGCACCTGAATCGGCAGTGCATGGGTGGCATCGCAAATCAGCAGCACGCGGCTGGTCAGTTTGGCAACCGCCACAACCTGGCCCACGACGCCTTTATCGCTGATGACAGGCTGACCTTCGTATACGCCGTTCACGCTGCCTTTATCAATCACCACCTGATCGCTGTACGGATCGTTTACGGTGGAGATCACCTGGGTGACCATTTTCTGTTCATCCTGGCGCAGCGGCGAGCCAAGCAGTTCACGCAGGCGTGCGTTTTCCTGCTTATATTGCCCCAGCATCAGCAGCTCGCTGTTTTTCAGCAGCAGTTCCTGGCGTAACGCACGGTTTTCGAGTTCGAGCTGGTCACGCGATGAGAGCGTTTGCGACACGGAGTCGAGCAGTTCACGGGGACCATTTGAAATAAAGTAGAAAGGACTGACGGCGGTATCCATGTACGTTCGGATCTGGCTGAACGTACCGAGGCGGCTATCGGCAATAATGACCCCGAGCGCAACCAGAACCGCCAGGATCAGGCGAAACTGTAGCGACGGGCCACGGCTAAAAATTGGCTTCATAGGCTATGCGTATTCTCGCGTCAGAGAGAAAGGGTAGCAAATTGCTACCCTCTCACACCCGACTACTCTTCGCTAAACAAGTCGCCGCCGTGCATGTCGATCATTTCCAACGCCTTGCCACCACCACGGGCGACGCAAGTCAGTGGATCTTCTGCAACTACGACAGGAATACCTGTCTCTTCCATTAACAGGCGGTCGAGGTTACGCAGCAGCGCACCACCACCGGTCAGAACCATACCGCGCTCGGAAATATCGGAGGCTAGCTCTGGCGGGCACTGTTCCAGCGCAACCATCACCGCGCTCACGATACCGGTCAGTGGCTCCTGCAACGCTTCCAGGATTTCGTTGGAGTTCAGGGTGAATCCGCGTGGCACGCCTTCCGCCAGGTTACGACCGCGAACTTCGATCTCGCGCACTTCATCACCCGGGTAGGCAGAACCGATTTCGTGCTTGATGCGCTCTGCGGTCGCTTCACCGATCAGAGAGCCGTAGTTACGGCGAACGTAATTGATGATAGCTTCGTCGAAACGGTCGCCGCCGATACGCACGGAAGAGGAGTACACCACGCCGTTCAGGGAGATAACGGCCACTTCAGTGGTACCGCCACCGATATCCACCACCATAGAACCGGTTGCTTCAGAAACCGGCAGACCCGCACCAATTGCCGCAGCCATCGGTTCTTCAATCAGGAAGACTTCACGCGCACCGGCACCCTGAGCAGATTCACGGATTGCACGGCGTTCAACCTGGGTCGCGCCAACCGGCACACACACCAGCACGCGCGGGCTTGGGCGCATGAAGCTGTTGCTGTGAACCTGCTTGATGAAGTGCTGAAGCATTTTTTCGGTCACGAAGAAGTCAGCAATAACGCCGTCTTTCATTGGGCGGATCGCGGCGATGTTGCCCGGCGTACGGCCCAGCATCTGCTTCGCATCATGACCTACTGCGGCCACGCTTTTTGGCGAGCCGGCACGATCCTGACGAATGGCCACTACGGAAGGCTCATTCAATACGATGCCTTGTCCTTTTACATAAATAAGGGTATTCGCGGTACCCAGGTCAATGGACAGGTCATTGGAAAACATGCCACGAAATTTTTTCAACATACTAAGGGATAATCCTGAAAGCTGGGGCGGAAAACAAAATCCGCTTACTTTACCAACCACACGCAGCAGCGACAAGGCGCAAAAATCGTCTGCTACGGTGAAAATTAGTGCAGCACGTTTCCTTTGTTACAAATTCATCCCCTGAATCCCTCAGGGCTGAGTAAACAGCAGCGTCCCTCACTTTCACTTGTAACCCATTAAAGGTCGTTCACTGGCTTTTATGCTCGTCTTACTCAAAGCTACAGGCGCGATATTCTACGTGAAAACAAAGTAAACGGCAGGTCAAACAGAGTATCTTTGCAAATATTTTTTCACATTGGTGTCAAGCGGCTGAGAGGCGGCAAAAAAATCCCCCTGACCGCCCGTCACGCCGCGCTCTGTCAACATCTGCCATTCACTTCGTGAACGTACGCCTGTGGCAAATACTTGCGTTTGCGTTCCTTTGCACGCTTCCACCAGGCTTTGTACCAGCAGCTGGTTTTCCGTGCGTTTTTCAATATTCCTTACCAGACCCGGATGCAGCTTCAATAATTCAACATCCAGCTCTTTGATCCAGCTGGTGCTCACCAGCGTCAGACCCGCCTGGGTTACCGCCACGCGAGCTCCAAGCGCATTGATTAAACGCACCACCGGGCGCAACCGGCTGATGTGTTGACCTACATCTGCCTCTGCAAGTTCAAAAATAATGCGTTTGCGTTGCGATTTTTCGCATTGCATTAACGTGTCACGTAACCAGCGCTGGAAGCGCGGACGGATCAGCGATTCGACGGTCACCTGTAAAGCCAGATTTTCTTCAGGCCAGTACGATAAAAACGGAATGAGGCGGGTGATTTGCTGACGGTCATACTCTTCGGACAATCCGAATTGCAACACCATGGGCAGATATTCCGCGGAGATAACCTCTTCGGTGCCATCAAAAATACGGCACATCAGCTCACGATGATGGACATGACCACTCTTCATGACCGCCGGTTTTTGATAGATGCGCGGTCCGCCCCGGCTCAGCATCTGTTCAATCAGGGTTCGCCAGCGCACGTTGCCGCGCCCTTTCTCCGGCAGCGTATCATCATAGACCGCCCAGCCGTTCGCCCCCTGCAATACGGCGTTACGCGTTGCCGCTTCCGCATGTTCCATCACCTGCTCCGTCGACTGACCGCCGCGCCAGGCACAGATGCCTATATGCACCATGTCGTCTCTGTCGAGCATTTTGCTCTGGGGCAGCGCATCGACGGCTTTCAGCAGCTGACTGGCGATACTCTCGGATTCCTTTAAGGTGCGATGCGGCAGCAAGACGGCAAAGTCGCTGCGGTGGTAGCGTGCCAGTAACGCGCCGGGGTAGCGCATAATAAAGGTGGACAGCAGGTTAATCAGCGTAAAGAGATTCTCTTCCGCCACGCGCTGACCCCAGGTATCACGGAGCAGATCAAAGTCGGGCAGGCGAATCATCATTACCACGCCATGCGTGCCCACCTTTTCGGGGTCATCAAGAAGCGTAGCCAGCTGATTATCAAAGAAGAGACGGTTGTTGAGGCCCGTTTTGTTATCCTGCGCGGCATAAGAGCGAATCAACGTGTCCATACGGCTACGCTGATCGCTGGCAAACTGGATTTCGGAGAGCAGCACGTCCAGGGCGCTACTGGTGCGTGATGGCCATTCATAAACCGATCCCCGCACCTGCGGACCCCGCTCGCCATTCAGTATCCGCACGGAGCGTGTTTCCAGCAGTTCCTGGCCGGAAAGTTGACGACGCTGCCAGCGAACGGCGAGGAAAATCAGCAGTACGATAAAAGCAACGGCGATGGTTAAGGGCGCGGTGGTCATAAGCGAGCGTAAATAGTTGCTCATCGGATCCTGGTACATCAGATGAATTGTCATACCCGGATGTTTAAGTGAATTAACCGTGACGTCCCGATACTGATCTACCGTGCCGGCAGGACGATAGCTGCCCTGGCGGGTATGGCTGAAAACGGTCTGCTTCCCCTGTTTAATGTCGATCTGCACTATATCCACAGGCACCATTAACTCATCCAGCTCACGCGAAAGCGCCGGGAAGGAGGACGTTATCAGGCGAGTGTCGATAACCGATGCAACCGATTCAACCCGGTTAACCAGCTTATCCTGGATGGCATTGTAAAAGCTCAGCGAGCAGCCGATTAGCGTGACAAATATAGTCAGCCCCGTCAGCAAGGTAATAAAAGCTGAGAACTTCGTCGTTAATCGCATCCTTGAGATTACTCCGTGGGTTGAAGGGGGGCAAGTGAGCACTAACTTGCATTTTAAATGCGACATACTACCAAACCTGGTGTATCTGGCAATTTATTGCGTTAAATCGGCACTGCGTTTCATAGAGCGAGTATAGTCATCAGGACATATTTTCCCATCATCAAACCTAGTGAGGACCCTGTATGCAGGCTTTGATCTTAGAACAGCAGGACGGCAAAACCGTTGCCTCGGTGCAAGCCATTGAGGAGAACCGCCTGCCGGAGGGCGACGTGACCGTAGATATCGACTGGTCCAGCCTGAACTATAAGGATGCACTGGCGATTACGGGAAAAGGTAAAATCATCCGAAATTTCCCGATGGTGCCAGGAATCGACTTTGCAGGCCGCGTGCATACCAGTGAAGATCCGCGTTTTCACGCCGGACAGCAGGTGCTGCTCACCGGCTGGGGCGTAGGTGAAAACCACTGGGGCGGACTGGCAGCACAGGCGCGCGTCAAAGGTGACTGGCTGGTCCCGATGCCGAAAGGCCTGGACGGTCGTAAGGCGATGATCATCGGCACGGCAGGCTTCACCGCCATGCTGTGCGTGATGGCGCTGGAAGAGGCCGGGATTTGTCCTGACTCGGGCGAAATTGTCGTCACCGGCGCCAGCGGCGGCGTGGGCAGCACGGCCGTCACGCTGCTGCACAAGCTGGGGTATCAGGTCGCCGCCGTCTCTGGCCGCGAAAGTACGCATGATTATCTACGTCAGCTGGGCGCAAGCCGTATTCTGAGCCGCGACGAATTCGCCGAGACCCGCCCGCTGGAAAAACAGGTCTGGGCTGGCGCAGTAGATACCGTCGGCGACAAAGTGCTGGCGAAGGTGCTGGCGCAAATGAATTACGGCGGCTGCGTGGCGGCCTGTGGTCTGGCGGGTGGTTTTGCCCTGCCGACGACGGTGATGCCATTTATTCTGCGTAACGTGCGTCTTCAGGGTGTCGATTCGGTCATGAGCCCAGCCGAGCGGCGGGCTGCGGCCTGGGAACGTCTGGTGCAGGATCTGCCAGCCTCATTCTATGAGCAGAGCGCCACTGAGATCACCCTGAGCCAGGCGCCAGAGTTCGCCAATAAAATCATGGACAACCAGTTCCACGGTCGTGCGCTGGTTAAAATCGCCTAATCTTCAAATTTTCGTGACATATTCGCGCTAACCCTCCTCCTCCGTCATGCTTAGAAAAACGCCTGACGGAGGATGCCATGAAAACCCGAAAACTGACGGAAGCCGACGTAACGTCTGAATCTGTCTTTATGCTACAGCGCCGCCAGATCCTGAAAATGCTTGGCATCAGCGCCACTGCCCTGACGCTCACCCCTGCGGCCCATGCCGATCTGCTCGACTGGTTTAAGGGCAACGATCGCCCGAAAGCCCCCTCCGGCGCACCGCTTGACTTCACCAAACCGGCACAGTGGCAGAATAAACTGACGCTGACGCCGGAAGATAAAGTCACCGGCTATAACAACTTCTATGAGTTTGGTCTTGATAAGGCCGATCCTGCCGCCAACGCCGGGAGCATGAAAACCGATCCCTGGACGCTGAAGATAGATGGCGAGGTGGCAAAACCGCTGACGCTGGATCATCATGACCTCACCACCCGCTTCCCCCTTGAAGAACGCATTTACCGTATGCGCTGTGTGGAAGCCTGGTCGATGGTGGTGCCGTGGGTAGGTTTCTCTTTGCATAAACTGCTGGCGCTGGTTGAGCCCACCAGCAACGCGAAGTATGTTTCTTTCCAGACGCGCTATGCCCCGGACGAGATGCCAGGCCAGAAGGATCGGTTTATCGGCGGCGGGCTGGAGTATCCCTACGTTGAAGGTTTACGTCTCGACGAAGCCATGCATCCGCTTACGCTGCTCACCGTCGGGGTTTATGGCAAAGCGCTGCCGCCGCAAAACGGGGCGCCCATTCGCCTGACCGTACCGTGGAAATACGGTTTCAAGGGGATCAAATCGATCGTCAGCATTAAGCTCACCCGTGAACGCCCCCCCACCACCTGGAACCTGGCAGCGCCTGACGAGTATGGTTTTTTTGCCAACGTTAACCCGCACGTTGACCATCCGCGCTGGTCGCAGGCAACAGAACGTTTTATCGGTTCCGGCGGCGCGCTGGATGTTAAACGCCAGCCAACGCTGCTATTTAACGGCTATGCGGATGAGGTGGCATCCCTCTACCGTGGTCTGAACTTACGGGAGAACTTCTAAGTGCGTTTAACGGCAAAGCAGATAACCTGGCTGAAGGTACTCCTGCATTTAGCCGGATTGCTCCCCTTTATCTGGCTCTTCTGGGCAGCCAGCCAGGGACAGTTCAGTGCCGATCCGGCGAAAGATATTCAGCATTTTACGGGTCGGATGGCTCTGAAATTTTTGCTGGCGACCTTGCTCGTCTCACCGCTGGCGCGCTACGCTAAACAGCCATTATTGATACGCACCCGTCGGCTTTTAGGGCTATGGTGTTTCGCCTGGGCAACGCTGCATCTCACCAGCTACGCCCTGCTGGAACTGGGCATTAATAACCTGGCACTCCTTGGCAGCGAACTGGTGACGCGTCCCTATCTGACGCTGGGTATCGTAAGCTGGCTGGTTTTACTGGCGCTGACGCTGACATCCACGCAGTATGCGCAGCGAAAATTGGGTCGACGCTGGCAACTACTGCATAACTTCGTCTATCTGGTCGCGATCCTCGCCCCTATTCATTACCTGTGGTCGGTGAAGATTTTATCCCCTCAGCCGGTCATCTACGCCCTGCTGGCCCTGGCCCTTTTAGCGTGGCGTTACAAGAAGTTCCGCCAGTGGTTGCGATAGTTCACGAAACTGTGCGTTTTCCCGCAGATTATTTATCAACCGCGAATCTTTTTCGGATAGCGGTTGATAATCTTCCCTGATAAGACCAGTATTTAGCTGCCAAATGCTACGAAATCGTTATAATGTGCGACTTCGGTTTTCCGGACAGGGGTTTTAGGCCTCTGAAAGGGTGACAATTGCGCTTTGAGGGTATATGTTGTTTTTTACCCGAAGATCGCAGGAGATAGCGGCATAATGGCTGATAAATTCCAAATTTTAGTTTTAAACGGACCGAACCTGAACATGCTCGGCACCCGTGAGCCAGAGAAGTACGGCACGCTAACATTGAGCGAAATTGTTAACCGTCTGAGTACGGAAGCAGCGTCGCTGAATGTGGATTTGGACCATTTTCAGTCTAACGCGGAGTACGCAATCATCGACCGTATTCATCAGGCTAAAGACACTGTGGACTATATCCTGATCAATCCGGCCGCGTTTACGCACACCAGTGTTGCTATACGCGACGCACTGCTCGCGGTGAGTATCCCGTTTATCGAGATCCACCTGAGTAACGTGCACGCCCGAGAGCCGTTCCGCCACCACTCCTACCTGTCAGATATCGCCGCTGGCGTGATTTGTGGGCTGGGTGCAGACGGCTATTCATACGCTTTACAGACAGCGGTAAAACGCTTGTCACAATCACACTAAACAAGAGTACGGAACCCACTCATGGATATTCGTAAGATTAAAAAACTGATCGAGCTGGTTGAAGAATCAGGCATCTCCGAACTGGAAATTTCTGAAGGCGAAGAGTCTGTACGCATCAGCCGGGCAGCCCCAGCCGCTAGCTTCCCGGTAATGCAGCAAGCTTATGCTGCGCCAGTGCAGCAGCCTGCGCTCTCCGCAGCCGTTGCGCCAGCGGCAGCAGAAGCGGCACCTGCGGCTGCAACAGAAATCAGTGGTCACATCGTACGTTCCCCAATGGTTGGTACTTTCTACCGCACCCCGAGCCCGGACGCGAAGGCGTTCATCGAAGTGGGTCAGAAAGTCAACGTAGGCGATACCCTGTGCATCGTTGAAGCCATGAAAATGATGAACCAGATCGAAGCAGACAAATCAGGTACTGTGAAAGCGATCCTGGTCGAAAGTGGTCAGCCGGTAGAATTTGACGAGCCGCTGGTCGTCATCGAGTAACGAGGCGAACATGCTGGATAAAATTGTTATCGCCAACCGTGGCGAGATTGCACTGCGTATTCTTCGTGCCTGTAAAGAACTGGGCATCAAGACCGTGGCCGTGCATTCAAGCGCGGATCGCGATTTAAAACACGTATTGCTGGCGGATGAGACGGTCTGTATCGGTCCGGCTCCGTCCGTAAAAAGCTATCTGAACATCCCGGCGATCATCAGCGCCGCCGAAATCACTGGCGCGGTCGCGATTCACCCGGGTTATGGTTTCCTCTCTGAGAACGCCAACTTTGCTGAGCAGGTTGAACGCTCTGGCTTTATCTTCATTGGCCCGAAAGCTGACACCATTCGCCTGATGGGTGACAAAGTGTCTGCCATCACCGCGATGAAAAAAGCTGGCGTGCCAACCGTACCGGGCTCTGACGGCCCGCTGACCGACGATATGGATGCTAACCGCGCCCATGCTAAACGCATTGGCTATCCGGTGATCATCAAAGCGTCCGGCGGCGGCGGTGGTCGCGGTATGCGCGTTGTACGCAGCGATGCTGAACTGGCGCAGTCCATCTCCATGACCAAAGCGGAAGCGAAAGCGGCTTTCAGCAATGACATGGTGTACATGGAAAAATACCTGGAAAACCCACGCCACATCGAAATTCAGGTGCTGGCTGACGGTCAGGGTAACGCGATCTATCTGGCAGAACGTGACTGCTCCATGCAGCGTCGTCACCAGAAAGTCGTCGAAGAAGCGCCAGCGCCGGGCATTACGCCGGAACTGCGTCGCTACATCGGTGAGCGTTGCGCCAAAGCGTGTGTCGATATCGGCTATCGCGGGGCGGGTACCTTTGAGTTCCTGTTCGAAAACGGCGAGTTCTACTTCATTGAGATGAACACCCGTATTCAGGTTGAACACCCGGTTACCGAAATGATCACCGGCGTTGACCTGATTAAAGAACAGCTGCGTATCGCAGCCGGTCAGCCGCTGTCCATCAAACAGGAAGAAGTTGTGGTTAAAGGCCATGCGGTAGAGTGCCGTATCAACGCCGAAGACCCGAACACCTTCCTGCCAAGCCCGGGTAAAATCACGCGTTTCCACGCGCCGGGTGGCTTTGGTGTGCGCTGGGAGTCCCATATCTACGCCGGTTACACCGTACCGCCGTACTATGACTCAATGATCGGTAAGCTGATCTGCTACGGCGAAAACCGTGACGTGGCCATTGCCCGCATGAAGAACGCCCTTCAGGAGCTGATCATCGACGGGATCAAAACTAACGTTGATCTCCAGATGCGCATTATGAGCGACGAGCACTTCCAGAATGGTGGGACTAACATCCACTACCTGGAGAAAAAACTCGGTCTGAACGAGAAGTAAGAGATCAGTGTTGCTAAAAGGCCGGATTATCCGGCCTTTTTTATTTCTGGGGATCGCTAAGCCCCATCATGTACAATCCCCGCTTTCTTCATCCACAAGGGACAAAAAATGGACAAACGTTTTGTTCAGGCCCATAAAGAAGCGCGCTGGGCGCTGTGGCTGACCCTTCTCTATCTCGCCGCATGGTTAGTAACTGCTTACTTACCTGATTCGGCGATTGGCATTACCGGCCTCCCGCACTGGTTTGAAATGGCCTGCCTGCTGCTGCCGCTGGTGTTTATCCTGCTGTGCTGGGCGATGGTGAAATTCATCTATCGCGATATTTCACTGGAGGACGATGATGCAGCTTGAAGTCATTCTGCCCCTTATCGCTTACCTGTTCCTGGTGTTTGGCCTGTCGGTTTATGCGATGCGTAAACGTTCGACCGGCACCTTTCTGAACGAGTATTTCCTCGGGAGCCGCTCAATGGGTGGCGTCGTGCTGGCCATGACGCTGACCGCTACTTACATCAGCGCCAGCTCGTTTATCGGTGGCCCGGGCGCCGCTTATAAGTACGGGCTGGGCTGGGTACTGCTGGCCATGATCCAGCTGCCTGCCATTTGGCTCTCTCTGGGCATACTGGGTAAAAAGTTTGCCATTCTGGCCCGTCGCTACAATGCCGTAACGCTGAACGATATGCTGTTTGCTCGCTATCAGAGTCGCTTGCTGGTATGGCTGGCAAGCCTGAGTCTGCTGGTGGCGTTTATTGGCGCAATGACGGTGCAGTTTATCGGCGGCGCACGTCTGCTGGAGACGGCAGCCGGTATCCCCTATGAGACGGGCCTGGTCATTTTCGGTGTGAGTATCGCGCTGTATACCGCGTTTGGCGGGTTCCGCGCCAGCGTACTCAACGACACGATGCAGGGGATGGTGATGCTCATTGGCACCCTCGTTCTGCTGGTGGGTATCGTGCATGCCGCAGGGGGCCTGAGCCATGCGGTTGAAACCCTGGAAGCGATCGATCCGAAACTGGTCTCGCCGCAGGGGGCGGATGATATCCTCTCTCCAACCTTTATGACCTCGTTCTGGGTGCTGGTGTGCTTTGGCGTGATTGGCCTGCCGCATACTGCCGTGCGCTGCATCTCATATAAAGACAGCAAAGCGGTGCACCGCGGGATCATTATCGGGACAATTGTGGTGGCGATCCTGATGTTTGGTATGCACCTGGCGGGCGCGCTGGGCCGCGCGGTGATCCCTGACCTTACCGTACCGGATCTGGTCATTCCGACCCTGATGGTGAAAGTGCTTCCGCCGTTTGCCGCCGGGATTTTCCTCGCCGCACCCATGGCGGCCATTATGTCGACCATCAACGCTCAGTTGCTGCAAAGTTCCGCTACGATCATTAAAGATCTCTATCTGAATTTGCGCCCTGAACAGGTCGAAAATGAGCGACGCCTCAAGCGTATGTCGGCGGTGATTACCCTGGTGCTGGGGGCGTTACTGTTGCTGGCCGCGTGGCGTCCACCGGAGATGATCATCTGGCTAAACCTGCTCGCCTTTGGCGGGCTGGAGGCCGTTTTCCTGTGGCCGCTGGTGCTGGGGCTGTACTGGGAACGCGCGAATGCCGCGGGTGCATTAAGCGGCATGATTGTCGGGGGCGTCCTGTATGCCGTTCTCGCCACGTTTAAAATTCAGTATCTGGGCTTCCATCCGATCGTGCCTTCGTTACTGTTAAGTTTACTGGCGTTTGTGGTGGGAAACCGTTTTGGTCGACCGGTGCCACAAACTGCCCTGATTTCTACTGACAAATAAAGAGTTTTGCCATGCCGTGGATCCAATTAAAACTGAACACAACCGGCGCGAACGCCGAAGAACTGAGTGATGCGCTGATGGAGGCCGGTTCGGTCTCTATCACCTTCCAGGACACGCATGACACGCCGGTCTTTGAGCCGCTGCCAGGCGAAACGCGCCTGTGGGGTGATACGGACGTTATCGGCCTGTTCGATGCAGAAACCGATATGAAAGAGATCGTGGCGATTCTGGAAAACCATCCGCTGCTGGGCGCGGGTTTCGCGCATAAAATTGAACAGCTGGAAGACAAAGACTGGGAACGCGAGTGGATGGACAACTTCCATCCGATGCAGTTTGGTCAGCGTCTGTGGATCTGCCCAAGCTGGCGTGAAGTGCCCGATGAAAACGCCGTCAACGTGATGCTGGATCCGGGTCTGGCGTTCGGCACCGGTACCCACCCGACAACCTCCCTGTGCCTGCAATGGCTGGATGGCCTGGATCTGGAAGGCAAAACCGTGATCGACTTCGGTTGCGGATCCGGGATCCTTGCTATCGCAGCACTGAAACTGGGCGCGGCAAAAGCCATTGGGATCGACATCGATCCGCAGGCGATTCAGGCCAGCCGTGATAACGCCGAGCGTAATGGCGTTTCCGATCGCCTTGAACTGTATCTGCCCGATGCACAGCCAGAGGCGATGAAAGCCGATGTGGTGGTCGCGAATATCCTGGCTGGCCCATTACGCGAGCTGGCGCCGTTAATCAGCGTGCTGCCGGTTGAAGGCGGTCTGCTGGGCCTGTCCGGTATCCTTGCCAGCCAGGCAGACAGCGTCTGTGAAGCCTACGCCGATCTCTTTGCGCTCGACCCGGTGGTCGAGAAAGAAGAGTGGTGTCGCATCACCGGTCGTAAAAAATAAGCGTTTGGCGTGGTCGTCTGACCACGCCTTTTCCCTTCGGTTTTTTCTCCCGCCTTCTTCCTTTCTTCGATAAAATAACCCCACAAATCACAATGTTAATTATTGATTTGGATAATAAAATTCACAGGAAGAATATGATGAAACACATTTCAGGCAAGGCAGCGCTGCTGGCGCTGAGCATGATTTCGGCTACGGCTTACGCATCACACTGGAGCTATCAAGGAGAAGGCGCACCGGAACACTGGGGCGAACTGGACGAGGCGTACAAGACGTGTAAAAGCGGAATGTATCAGTCGCCGGTCAACATAGATAACACGGTCAAAGCCCACATCTCTCCGCTGGAAACGCACTATATCGACGGCCCGGTCATTCTGACAAATAACGGCCATACTATCCAGGCGAGTGAAAATGCCGATACACGCGACAGCATCACGCTTGATAAACAGCGCTGGACGTTACAGCAGTTCCATTTCCATGCACCATCCGAAAACACGGTGCACGGTAAAAAATACGCAATGGAAATGCATCTGGTCCATAAAAACGCTGACGGCGAACTGACGGTCGTTGCCGTTATGTTCGATCAGGGCGCTGCAAACACTGAACTGGATAAACTCTGGGGCGTGATGCCGGGACAGGTTGACCAGAACGTCACGATTAAGCCAACCCTTGATATGAATAAATTACTGCCCGCGGATAAAACTTACTGGCGTTTTAGCGGCTCTCTGACCACCCCACCGTGTTCAGAAGGGGTAACGTGGCTGGTCCTCAAGCATCCGCTGACCGTCTCTGCTGAACAGCTGCAAAAATTTACTCACACTCTGCACCACGAAAACAGCCGCCCGGTTCAGCCGCTTCATGGCCGTCTGGTTGTTGAATAAGTCGATTTTTTACGTTGATATCCTGTGCTGAAATGCGACGCAGATCGCAAAGAAGCGCCATAATCTGCTGCTTATAGCAGCAGATTATCCCGAACAATTGATCCATTTATTCAGAAATGATGAGAAGTTACGGGAAATTGTAAGCGCCCACAAAATGTTCATTTATTCATAACACAATGATTTAAATAGCGAATAATCTTATCCCAAAAGAATGACTGGCGATTCCTTGATCTACAACAGAGGATTGTTCAAAGTTTGGCCTTTCATCTCGTGCAAAAAATGCGTAATATACGCCGCCTTGCAGTCACAGTATGGTCATTTCTTAACTCATGCGCATCGGACACCACCAGCTCAGAAATCGCCTGATCGCAGCCCCAATGGCAGGTATTACCGACCGGCCGTTCAGGACGCTGTGCTACGAGATGGGAGCAGGATTAACCGTTTCCGAGATGATGTCGTCTAACCCGCAGGTTTGGGAAAGCGACAAGTCCCGCCTTCGGATGGTGCACGTGGATGAACCAGGTATCCGCACCGTGCAAATTGCCGGAAGCGTGCCTGAAGAAATGGCAGATGCCGCGCGTATTAACGTGGAAAGTGGCGCCCAGATTATTGATATCAATATGGGTTGCCCGGCCAAAAAGGTGAATCGCAAGCTTGCAGGTTCAGCCCTTCTGCAATACCCCGACCAGGTGAAGTCAATCCTGACGGCGGTTGTCAGCGCAGTGGACGTTCCTGTTACGTTGAAGATTCGCACGGGTTGGTCGCCGGAACACCGTAACTGCGTAGAGATTGCCCAACTGGCCGAAGACTGTGGCATTCAGGCCCTGACCATTCATGGACGCACTCGCGCCTGTTTGTTCAACGGTGAAGCTGAATACGACAGCATTCGGGCAGTTAAGCAGAAAGTTTCCATTCCGGTTATCGCGAATGGCGACATTACTGACCCGCTTAAAGCCAGAGCTGTGCTCGACTATACGGGAGCTGATGCTCTGATGATAGGACGTGCCGCTCAGGGAAGACCCTGGATCTTTCGGGAAATCCAGCATTATCTGGACACTGGGGAGCTGCTTGCCCCGCTGCCTCTGGCAGAGGTCAAGCGCTTGCTTTGTTCGCATGTTCGGGAATTGCATGACCACTACGGCCAGGCAAAAGGGTACCGAATTGCGCGTAAACACGTCTCTTGGTATCTCCAGGAGCACGCTCCAAATGACCAGTTTCGGCGCACATTCAACGCCATTGAGGATGCCAGCGAACAGCTGGAGGCGTTGGAGGCATACTTCGAAAATCTTGCGTAATGAAATAAAGAGCTGACAGAACTATGTTCGAACAACGCGTAAATTCTGACGTACTGACCGTTTCTACCGTTAACTCTCAGGATCAGGTGACTCAAAAGCCCCTGCGTGACTCGGTTAAACAGGCACTGAAGAACTATTTTGCTCAACTGAACGGTCAGGATGTTAATGACCTGTATGAGCTGGTACTGGCTGAAGTTGAACAGCCACTGTTGGACATGGTGATGCAATACACCCGTGGTAATCAAACCCGCGCTGCCCTGATGATGGGCATCAACCGTGGTACCCTGCGTAAGAAACTGAAAAAATACGGCATGAACTAATTTCGATTAGCTAACTGCTTGTTTAAAAAGGCGCTCTTCGGCATGGGGAAGCGCCTTTTTTATCGTTCGGGCGAGCAACCGTCAACGCTTTGTAAACCTTCCCTTTCCCCACTTTTCAACGCCCGCTTTTCGTGTATATTTCCACCAACTTACAGGCTCTCTTTTCGCGGAATGACACATGATTCGTAAATACTGGTGGCTGGTCGTTTTTGCTGTCTCTGTTTTCATTTTCGATGCGCTGCTGATGCAGTGGATTGAACTGATGAGCACTGAAACCGATAAATGTCGCAATATGAATTCCGTGAACCCGCTTAAACTGGTCAACTGCTCAGAGCTGGACTAACCGCTTCCATCCTGTATAAAACCCTGTTAACACCCAATAAAAACAGTGACTTAAATCACTTTTCGTCATTTCCTGACGATGATAATGTCTGTCCCCTTTCCAACCGCTCTTGCTTAACGTCTCACACGAGTGAACAGACCATGCTGGTTAGCCAATACAACCAAATCCTCGTAGTCATCTCCTTTGTTGTTGCCATTCTTGCCGCCTATACCGCACTGAATATGGCTGCGCGCGTTGCCGGAAGCCAGGGCATCGCTGCACGCGTCTGGCTGGCAGGTGGCGGTGTTTCGATGGGGATTGGCGTGTGGGCGATGCATTTCATCGGTATGCTGGCGATGGATCTTTCCATGAGCATGAGTTACAACGCGGCCCTGACCGTGCTTTCGATGGTTATCGCCATTAGCTCGTCAATGTTTGCCCTGTGGCTCGTTAGCGGCGAGCAGCTACGTTTGCGCCGGCTGCTGCCTGGCGCCGTCGTGATGGGAACGGGCATTGTTGCCATGCACTACACCGGTATGGCTGCCCTGGAGGTCACACCGGGTATTGTCTGGGATAAAACGTGGGTGGCTATCTCTGTGGTCATAGCCCTTGCCGCTTCACTGGCCGCTCTTTGGCTGACGTTCCGTTTACGTCAGGAAGCCGCACGAATGGCGTTGATGCGGCTGGGGGCGGCGATCACCATGGGCATCGCTATCGCTGGCATGCATTACGCTGGCATGGAAGCAGCACAATTTCCGATGTCGACGATGGTCCACCATCATGGCATTAACGGGAGCTGGCTGGCGATATTGGTTAGCGTGGTCGCGCTCGCTATTCTGGGGATTACGCTGCTGGTGTCGATGTTTGATGCCCGCCTTCAGGCTCGTACCTCGCTGCTGGCCTCATCACTGGCAGAAGCTAATCGTGAACTCGCACAGCTGGCGTTGCATGATACGCTGACGCGATTACCCAATCGTATTCTGCTTGAGGATCGCCTCGATCAGGCCATCAGCAAGGCCGATCGCGAAGGAAGCCCTTTCGCGCTGATGTTTATGGATCTCGACGGCTTTAAAACCGTCAACGATGCCTATGGTCATGATGTCGGTGACAAGCTTCTGGTAGCGGTGACTCAGCGTTTGCTGTTGCAGTTGAAAGGTCAGTACACGCTGGCGCGTATCGGTGGGGATGAATTCGTGCTGCTGGCCGAAACCGCCACCCCGGATGATGCTGCCTCACTGGCAAATTCACTGGTGCGCGTCATTGATAGCCCGTTCCATCTCGATCCTTACGAACTGATGGTCACCCTGAGCATTGGCATTGCGCTCTATCCACACGATGGCAAAACCGATCGTGAACTAATGTTTAACGCTGATGCTGCGATGTACCACACGAAACATATGGGTCGCAACGGCTATCACTTCTTCCAGCCGTCAATGAATACGCTGGCGCAGACGCATCTACAGCTGATGAATGATCTGTGGCAGGCCATCGACCGTGATGAGTTACGCCTGCTTTATCAACCTAAATTCCACGCCCCTGCCGGGCCGGTCATCGGGTTCGAAGCGCTGTTACGCTGGCAGCATCCCAAACAGGGATTACTCTCCCCCGACCTGTTTCTACCGCTGGCAGAGAAAACAGGGCTGATTATTCCGATTGGAAACTGGGTAATCGACGAGGCCTGCCGCCAGCTGCGTGAATGGCATCTTCAGGGCCACACGGACTGGTCAATGGCGGTGAATCTTTCTACGTTGCAGTTCGAACAGCCGTCGCTGGTTAAAACGGTTCTCGATTGTCTGACGCGCCATAGCGTGCCGCCCGGCATGTTGATCCTGGAGGTGACTGAAACCACGGCAATGAGCAATCCGGACGAAAGCGTACGCGTCCTGACAGCGCTGACGGATGCGGGAGTAAAAGCCTCAATAGACGATTTTGGTACAGGTTACTCAAGCCTTCTCTATCTTAAGCGGCTTCCCGCCTGCGAGTTGAAAATCGATCGCGCTTTTGTGAAAGAGTTAAGTGGAGAGAGCGAAGATGCGACAATTGTCTCGGCGATTGTCGCCCTGGCAAAAACGCTGAATCTGAAGGTCGTGGCGGAAGGGGTCGAAACCGCAGCGCAGCAGACCTTCCTGACAGAACTGGGATGCAATACGCTACAGGGTTATCTGCTGGGCAAACCAATTACCGCGCAAGCTATTATGGAACAGTGCCAGCACGGGGAGATGTCGCCACCCCGGGCGCAGTCATAAGGCTGTATCGTAAACCACTGGCGCCACTCGGGTGATATTTAGTGTCGCCAGAATATTATCCACCAGCGCCGGCGCTTGTTTGTACAGATTAAAACTGGTGTTATCCATTAACCAGTTTTTAATGACTCCGCTAAAAAACGCATGGAAAACAATCAGCGCCAGTTCAATATTAGTTTGCGAAGAGATAATGTTATGAGCAATGCATCGCTTAAGCGTCTTGCGAAGATAATCATCGTTTAAACCGATCCGCTTGCGTATTTCACATTCTGAAATCACATCGTCATGAAATTCACACTTATGATACAGAATTTGTAAAAGCGCATACTGTCGGGGTTCGCTCGCAATATATTGCAGCGCAACAATAAATTGTTCACGAAGCATTAACAAAGGGTCGTCATTTTCGGAAAGCATTAGCCTGTCACGAATGATTTCACGCAGCGGCAATTGCTGTTCCCATATTGCGTTAAATATTTCCGCTTTACTCGAGAAATGCCAGTAAACCGCCCCGCGAGTGAGTTGAGCTGCATCGGCAATGTCGGTAAGCGTGGTGCTGGCCACACCACGCGTCGCGAATAGCCTGATAGCGGCTTCAATCAGCTGCTGGCGGGTCTTTTGAGCCTCTTCTTTCTTTTTGCGCGCCATTACCTGCTACTCGTTACTTACAAGATTGATACGTTATCAAAGGATATTGCCGTGGTCGTGTCAGACAAAGTATTAACCAAAATCCGTGTTAGTTTTGCACAAAAAAAGTCAATTCGTTTAATTTATAAACCTCGTGAATAAATTGAATATATTAAATACATAAAACATATGTATAGCTTTCACCAAAAAGCATTTCGTTGATTATCCTGACAGAAATAGAGTGTCGAATGCACTGGGTCAGATTCCGATTTTTACTTTTTAAAAGCTCCATCAGCACTTATAAATTAAAAAACATTAAATACCCTCATTATTATACGCAGCTACATTTCTTTTTTTGCCTCACACCCTTTCACCGATTCATGACAAATATCGGTTCAGGGGTAGTTTAAGGAACAGTAATGACGAATCACTTCAGATGCTTACCCTTATCCGGTTTCATTGTCTGTGCCGCGCTGCTTACCGGGTGCGATGGGCAAGAAAACCCACAGCAGCATGCGCAAGCTCCTCAGGTCAGTGTTCATATTGTTAAAAGCGCGCCACTGGCCGTAACGACAGAATTGCCTGGCAGAACTGACGCGTATCGTGTTGCGGAGGTTCGTCCCCAGGTAAGTGGTATCATTCTGCACCGTAATTTTACCGAAGGCAGCGACGTCAAAGCGGGTGAATCCCTTTATCAGATCGATCCGGCCACGTATCAGGCAGCCTACGACAATGCGAAAGGTGAACTGGTAAAAGCACAGGCGGCGGCCAATATCGCTCATCTGACGGTGAAACGTTACGTTCCGCTGGTCGGTACGCAATATGTGAGCAAGCAGGAGTACGATCAGGCGGTGGCAACCGCCCAGCAGGCGGATGCGAGCGTCGTTGCCGCGAAGGCTGGCGTTGAAAGCGCGCGGATCAACCTGGCTTATACCAAAGTCACATCCCCAATCAACGGGCGTATAGGTAAATCCAGCGTCACCGAAGGGGCGTTAGTTACTAATGGTCAGTCGACTGCACTGGCGACGGTTCAGCAGCTCGATCCCATTTATGTCGATGTGACGCAATCCAGCAGCGATTTTATGCGTCTGAAGCAGCAGACGAGCCTGCAAAAGGGAGACACCAGCAGCGTCGAGTTGCTGATGGAAAATGGCCAGCCTTATCCACTGAAAGGAACGCTCCAGTTCTCTGATGTCACGGTAGATGAAAGTACCGGCTCAATCACCCTTCGCGCCCTCTTCCCTAACCCTCAGCATATGCTGTTACCGGGTATGTTTGTCCGTGCACGCATTGACGAAGGTACACAGCCTGATGCCATTCTTGTTCCCCAGCAGGGGGTAACCCGTACACCGCGCGGGGATGCCACCGTGCTTGTGGTAAACGATAAAAACCAGGTGGAATCGCGCACTGTCGTTGCACCGCAGGCGATTGGCGATCGCTGGCTGATCACGGAAGGCCTGAAAAACGGCGACCGCGTCATTATCAGCGGCCTGCAAAAAGTTCGCCCTGGCGTTACCGTCGTGGCTATTCCTGATACCGCCGCGACTCCAGCCAGTTAAGGAATAACGACATGGCTAATTTCTTTATTCAACGGCCTGTTTTCGCCTGGGTACTCGCCATCATTCTGATGATTGCGGGCGGGCTGGCCATTTTAAAACTGCCGGTGGCGCAATATCCGACCATTGCGCCGCCAGCGGTGGCGGTGACAGCAACCTACCCTGGCGCTGATGCCCAGACGGTACAGGACACCGTAACTCAGGTTATCGAACAGAACATGAACGGTATCGATAATTTGATGTACATGTCGTCCACCAGTGATTCCGCCGGTAACGTCACCATTACGCTGACGTTCGAGTCGGGTACGGATCCTGATATCGCGCAGGTGCAGGTTCAGAACAAACTCCAGCTCGCCATGCCGCTGCTGCCGCAAGAAGTGCAGCAGCAGGGGATTGGCGTGGAGAAATCCAGCAGCAGCTTCCTGCTGGTTGCAGGCTTTGTGTCGGACAATAAAAATCTCACGCAGGATGATATCTCCGACTATGTCGCTTCTAACGTAAAAGATGCGATCAGCCGTACTTCCGGCGTCGGTGACGTGCAACTGTTCGGTGCCCAGTATGCAATGCGCATCTGGCTGGACAGCAACGCGATGAACAAATATCAGCTCACGCCGCTGGATATCATTAACCAGCTGAAAACACAGAACGACCAGATTGCTGCGGGCCAGTTGGGAGGAACGCCGTCCGTACCAGGGCAGCAACTGAACGCCTCAATTATTGCTCAAACACGCTTGAAATCGCCGGAGGAGTTTGGTCGTGTGACGCTGAAGGTGAACCAGGACGGTTCAATGGTCCACCTGAAAGATGTGGCACGCATTGAGCTGGGTGGCGAAAACTACAACATGGTCACCAAAATCAATGGCCAGGCAGCAACGGGGCTGGGGATCAAGCTGGCGACTGGCGCAAACGCGCTGGATACCGCTGCCGCCATCAAGAGTAAACTGGCGCAGTTGCAGCCCTTCTTCCCTCAGGGTCTGAAAGTCGTGTATCCGTACGACACCACACCTTTCGTGAAGATCTCCATCCATGAAGTGGTGAAGACGCTGTTTGAAGCGATTGTTCTCGTGTTCCTGGTGATGTACCTGTTCCTGCAAAACCTGCGGGCAACGCTTATTCCCACTATCGCCGTTCCCGTGGTGTTACTGGGCACCTTTGCGGTACTGGCTGCGTTCGGGTTCTCCATTAACACCCTGACGATGTTCGGGATGGTATTGGCGATAGGTCTTCTCGTCGATGACGCCATCGTGGTAGTCGAGAACGTAGAACGCGTCATGGTTGAGGACAAGCTGCCGCCAAAAGAGGCGACGCAGAAGTCAATGGAGCAAATCCAGGGCGCTCTGGTGGGCATTGCTATGGTGCTTTCGGCGGTATTTATTCCGATGGCATTCTTTGGTGGTTCAACCGGGGCTATCTATCGCCAGTTCTCGCTGACCATTGTCTCCGCGATGGCCTTGTCGGTACTGGTGGCGTTGATATTAACGCCTGCTCTTTGTGCAACGCTGCTCAAACCGGTTTCCAGCGAACATCATGAAAAGAAAGGTGGTTTCTTCGGCTGGTTTAACGCGCTCTTTGATAAGAGTGTGGAGCACTACAGCAACAGCGTGAGCGGCATTTTACGTAAGACCGGCCGCTATCTGCTGGTTTACGTCATCATCGTCGGCGGCATGGCAGTTCTGTTCCTGCACCTGCCTTCCTCCTTCCTGCCGGAAGAGGATCAGGGTGTGTTTATGACGATGGTTCAGTTGCCGGCAGGGGCGACGCAGATGCGTACCCAGCAGGTACTCGATCAGGTTCAGGATTATTACCTGACGAAAGAGAAAGCGAACGTTGAATCGGTCTTTACCGTAAACGGGTTTAGTTTTAGCGGACAGGGTCAGAACTCCGGTATCGCTTTCGTCAGCCTGAAGCCATGGGAAGAGCGTCCGGGCAAGGAAAACGGCGTTGAGGCGATTGTCAGCCGCGCGACGAAAGCGTTCAGCCAGATCAAAGACGGCCTTGTATTTCCGTTTAACCTGCCTGCCATTATTGAACTGGGTACCGCAACAGGCTTTGACTTTGAACTGATAGACCAGGCAAACCTGGGACATACGCAGTTAACGCAGGCGCGTAACCAGCTGCTGGGCATGGTGAGAGAACATCCTGACTTACTGGTCCGCGTGCGTCCTAACGGACTGGAAGATACGCCACAGTTCAAGCTGGACGTCGATCAGGAGAAGGCACAGGCGCTGGGTGTGAGCGTGTCTGACGTCAATCAGACTATTTCAACAGCCCTGGGTGGCACCTATGTGAACGACTTTATCGATCACGGACGGGTGAAAAAAGTTTATGTCCAGGCTGATGCTCGCTTCCGTATGCTACCCGGAGACATTAACGGCCTGTATGTGCGTAGCGCTAACGGCGAAATGGTGCCTTTCTCTGCCTTTAGCAGCTCTCACTGGGTTTACGGTTCACCGCGTCTGGAACGTTACAATGGGATGCCATCAATGGAGATCCTCGGTGAGTCTGCACCAGGCAAAAGTACCGGTGAGGCAATGGCGCTGATGGAAAACCTTGCGTCAAAACTGCCGTCCGGCATCGGCTACGACTGGACGGGGATGTCTTATCAGGAACGACTTTCCGGGAATCAGGCTCCGGCGCTGTACGCCATTTCACTTATTGTGGTGTTCCTGTGTCTGGCGGCTCTCTATGAAAGCTGGTCAATTCCATTCTCGGTCATGCTGGTTGTGCCTCTGGGGGTGATCGGTGCGCTTCTGGCTGCATCAATGCGAGGGCTGAACAATGACGTTTACTTCCAGGTTGGTCTGCTTACAACAATTGGTTTATCAGCCAAGAACGCCATACTGATCGTTGAGTTCGCCAAAGATCTCATGGATAAAGAAGGCAAAGGGATTATCGAAGCCACGCTTGAAGCCTCGCGTATGCGTCTGCGTCCTATCCTGATGACTTCCCTGGCATTCATCCTTGGTGTTATGCCTCTGGTCATCAGCAGCGGTGCAGGTAGTGGTGCACAAAATGCGGTCGGGACGGGCGTGATGGGCGGGATGCTCTCAGCCACCCTGTTGGCCATATTCTTTGTTCCTGTTTTCTTTGTGGTTGTCCGGAGACGATTTACAAAGCACAAGGATTAATGAAAATCATAAAGGCACCTCTGGTGCCTTTTTTATTTCCTGAAAACGATGTAAAAACACATCCCCTCTTCACATTTCCTCCATTAATAATTACTGCCCGCGCTTTTTTCTTCATAATTTTTACAATCCACACAAATTGAGATTATTCCACGTGCTGCATGGTATTAGTGCGGTGGTAAAATAATCATCGATTCGTTAATTGCCGCATCGGCTCTTTAGCGAATAGGCGATCATATTGAGGTAACATCATGAAAAGATTCCTTTCCGTTGCACTTCTCGCTGCGCTGCTTGCTGGTTGCGCGCACGATTCCCCATGTGTACCGGTATACGACGATCAGGGGCGACTGGTTCACACCAATACCTGTATGAAGGGCACTACCCAGGATAACTGGGAAACAGCAGGTGCGATTGCTGGTGGCGCCGCGGCAATCGCTGGCCTGACACTCGGTATTGTCGCCCTCACTAAATAAGGCTTCTAAAAGCGCGGCGATGGCCGCGCTTTTATTTTTGCCTGATATAAGAAACGTATATTCCCCATCGCAAATAACATCAGATATTAATTAAATTCAATACGCTACCTTACTCCTCGCTATATCCCTTACCTGTACAGCATTTGGCATAACATTTAATTCATTTAACACTACTGCGAGCCAGCAGAATGCATTTCACAACTACAGTTTCAGTACGGTAAAGCGCTACGTCCGTAGGGTATTAACGGCACCAGTGAGAACATCGAATGAGGGAATTGGTTTAGCTAGAGATATAACGCAAAAAGGCCATCCTTTCGGATGGCCTTTCTACTTGTTTGATGTCTGGCAGTTCCCTACTCTCACATGGGGAGACCCCACACTACCATCGGCGCTACGGCGTTTCACTTCTGAGTTCGGCATGGGGTCAGGTGGGACCACCGCGCTAAAGCCGCCAGACAAATTCTTTTACTTCTTGCCGAACTTTAACCTAAGTATAAAGTGGTGCTGATACCCAGAGTCGAACTGGGGACCTCACCCTTACCAAGGGTGCGCTCTACCAACTGAGCCATATCAGCACGCTAAATTTGATGCCTGGCAGTTC
>NZ_KI535607.1:727126-954626 GCF_000492855.1 Enterobacter sp. MGH 38
GTCTGGGTTGTTTCCCTCTTCACGACGGACGTTAGCACCCGCCGTGTGTCTCCCGTGATAACATTCTTCGGTATTCGTAGTTTGCATCGGGTTGGTAAGCCGGGATGGCCCCCTAGCCGAAACAGTGCTCTACCCCCGAAGATGAGTTCACGAGGCGCTACCTAAATAGCTTTCGGGGAGAACCAGCTATCTCCCGGTTTGATTGGCCTTTCACCCCCAGCCACAGGTCATCCGCTAATTTTTCAACATTAGTCGGTTCGGTCCTCCAGTTAGTGTTACCCAACCTTCAACCTGCCCATGGCTAGATCACCGGGTTTCGGGTCTATACCCTGCAACTTAACGCCCAGTTAAGACTCGGTTTCCCTTCGGCTCCCCTATACGGTTAACCTTGCTACAGAATATAAGTCGCTGACCCATTATACAAAAGGTACGCAGTCACACCCGAAGGTGCTCCCACTGCTTGTACGTACACGGTTTCAGGTTCTTTTTCACTCCCCTCGCCGGGGTTCTTTTCGCCTTTCCCTCACGGTACTGGTTCACTATCGGTCAGTCAGGAGTATTTAGCCTTGGAGGATGGTCCCCCCATATTCAGACAGGATACCACGTGTCCCGCCCTACTCTTCGAGTTCACAGCATGTGCATTTTCGTGTACGGGACTATCACCCTGTACCGTCGGACTTTCCAGACCGTTCCACTAACACACAAGCTGATTCAGACTCCGGGCTGCTCCCCGTTCGCTCGCCGCTACTGGGGGAATCTCGGTTGATTTCTTTTCCTCGGGGTACTTAGATGTTTCAGTTCCCCCGGTTCGCCTCGTTAACCTATGTATTCAGTTAACGATAGTGTGTCGAAACACACTGGGTTTCCCCATTCGGACATCGCCGGGTCAAAGGTTCATATCACCTCGCCGGCGCTTTTCGCAGATTAGCACGTCCTTCATCGCCTCTGACTGCCAGGGCATCCACCGTGTACGCTTAGTCGCTTAACCTCACAACCCGAAGATGTTTCACTTCCGATTGCGAAAATTTGAGAGACTCGAACACACATGAGCTGTGTGTCGTTTCAATTTTCAGCTTGATCCAGATTATTAAAGAGCAAATATCTCAAACGTGACTCGTAAGTCAGTTTTGAGATATGACGGCAGGTGACTTTCACTCACGAACCAGCAAGTGGCGTCCCCTAGGGGATTCGAACCCCTGTTACCGCCGTGAAAGGGCGGTGTCCTGGGCCTCTAGACGAAGGGGACGTACAGTCTCAATCGCAAGACGCCTTGCTATTTACTTTTCATCAGACAATCTGTGTGGACACTACAAAGGCAGGTTCTTTAAGGTAAGGAGGTGATCCAACCGCAGGTTCCCCTACGGTTACCTTGTTACGACTTCACCCCAGTCATGAATCACAAAGTGGTAAGCGCCCTCCCGAAGGTTAAGCTACCTACTTCTTTTGCAACCCACTCCCATGGTGTGACGGGCGGTGTGTACAAGGCCCGGGAACGTATTCACCGTGGCATTCTGATCCACGATTACTAGCGATTCCGACTTCATGGAGTCGAGTTGCAGACTCCAATCCGGACTACGACGCACTTTATGAGGTCCGCTTGCTCTCGCGAGGTCGCTTCTCTTTGTATGCGCCATTGTAGCACGTGTGTAGCCCTACTCGTAAGGGCCATGATGACTTGACGTCATCCCCACCTTCCTCCAGTTTATCACTGGCAGTCTCCTTTGAGTTCCCGGCCTAACCGCTGGCAACAAAGGATAAGGGTTGCGCTCGTTGCGGGACTTAACCCAACATTTCACAACACGAGCTGACGACAGCCATGCAGCACCTGTCTCAGAGTTCCCGAAGGCACCAATCCATCTCTGGAAAGTTCTCTGGATGTCAAGAGTAGGTAAGGTTCTTCGCGTTGCATCGAATTAAACCACATGCTCCACCGCTTGTGCGGGCCCCCGTCAATTCATTTGAGTTTTAACCTTGCGGCCGTACTCCCCAGGCGGTCGACTTAACGCGTTAGCTCCGGAAGCCACGCCTCAAGGGCACAACCTCCAAGTCGACATCGTTTACGGCGTGGACTACCAGGGTATCTAATCCTGTTTGCTCCCCACGCTTTCGCACCTGAGCGTCAGTCTTTGTCCAGGGGGCCGCCTTCGCCACCGGTATTCCTCCAGATCTCTACGCATTTCACCGCTACACCTGGAATTCTACCCCCCTCTACAAGACTCTAGCCTGCCAGTTTCGAATGCAGTTCCCAGGTTGAGCCCGGGGATTTCACATCCGACTTGACAGACCGCCTGCGTGCGCTTTACGCCCAGTAATTCCGATTAACGCTTGCACCCTCCGTATTACCGCGGCTGCTGGCACGGAGTTAGCCGGTGCTTCTTCTGCGGGTAACGTCAATTGACAAGGTTATTAACCTTATCGCCTTCCTCCCCGCTGAAAGTACTTTACAACCCGAAGGCCTTCTTCATACACGCGGCATGGCTGCATCAGGCTTGCGCCCATTGTGCAATATTCCCCACTGCTGCCTCCCGTAGGAGTCTGGACCGTGTCTCAGTTCCAGTGTGGCTGGTCATCCTCTCAGACCAGCTAGGGATCGTCGCCTAGGTGAGCCGTTACCCCACCTACTAGCTAATCCCATCTGGGCACATCCGATGGCAAGAGGCCCGAAGGTCCCCCTCTTTGGTCTTGCGACGTTATGCGGTATTAGCTACCGTTTCCAGTAGTTATCCCCCTCCATCAGGCAGTTTCCCAGACATTACTCACCCGTCCGCCACTCGTCAGCGAAGCAGCAAGCTGCTTCCTGTTACCGTTCGACTTGCATGTGTTAGGCCTGCCGCCAGCGTTCAATCTGAGCCATGATCAAACTCTTCAATTTAAAAGTTTGATGCTCAATGAATTAAACTTCGTAATGAATTACGTGTTCACTCGTTGAGACTTGGTATTCATTTATCGTCCGAGGACGTTAAGAATCCATGTCACTTTGAGTGCCCACACAGATTGTCTGATAAATTGTTAAAGAGCAGTTGCGACGCGCTTCAGCGCTCTGTCGCGAGGTGGCGTATATTACGCTTTCCTCTTTCAGAGTCAACCCTGATTTTCAGGATTTTTTCTCTTCAACCGACCGGGTTGTTTGTGAAGTGATTCACATCCGCCGTGTCGATGGAGGCGCATTATAGGGATCCCAGTTTTTAGCACAAGTATTTTTTAGATCTTTTTTTCCAACTGATGATTTTCCGTGCTTTTCGCTGAAAACCCACCCGATCCGCTTAAAAATTGACGCATTTTGCCTTGCCTCGATCCAGGAATACGATCAAAGTCTTCTTTAATAGCGCTCATCTGTATCGAGGTAGATATGTTTGCAGTATTACGTCCTTATAAAGATCTGTTCCCCCAAAAAGGCGATCGCGTGATGATCGATGCCAGCAGCGTGGTCATTGGTGATGTTCGCATGGCCGATGATGTCAGCATCTGGCCACTCGTCGCGATCCGGGGCGATGTTAACTATGTTGCAATCGGTGCACGCACCAATATTCAGGACGGCAGCGTGCTGCATGTGACTCATAAGTCATCATATAACCCTGAGGGCAATCCGCTCATCATTGGGGAAGATGTTACCGTCGGTCATAAAGTAATGCTCCACGGCTGCACAATCGGTAACAGGGTTCTCGTTGGGATGGGATCGATTTTGCTGGATGGCGTCATAGTAGAAGATGACGTAATGATTGGCGCAGGAAGCCTAGTTCCGCAAAACAAACGCCTGGAAAGTGGCTATCTCTATTTAGGCAGTCCGGTTAAACAGATCCGCCCCCTAAAGGAGGCGGAGATCGAAGGATTGAAATACTCAGCGAACAATTACGTTAAATGGAAGAATGACTATCTGGATCAGGATAACCAGACCCAGCCCTGATCGTCTTCCTGCTGTACGCGGATCAAATCGCTGGCTTCCTCTTCCAGATCCCAGCGATTTTCACAAAAGACCGCTAACGGATCTGAACCACCAAAGCGCTGAAGCAACGTCTCCCCTTTAATCGCACAGGTGAGCTGCATTCCATGCACCAGCACCGGGAAACACACCGCTTGCTTGTTTTCATCCCAGATTTCTCTGTCGGGAAAATGAATCGCCTGATTCATGCCATCAGTTCCTGTTTCAGCTTTTCGATCACCGGTTCTACAGCAGGTAACACGCCATGCCAGAGTAGCACCGCATGAGCCGCCTGCCCCACCAGCATGCCCAGACCATCAGCCACATGTTTTGCCCCCTGTTGTTCGCACCAGGTCAGAAATGGCGTTTTCCCTTTTTGATAAAACATGTCATAGGCGTAGATGTGGGAATGAACCAGGGATGCAGGAATCGCCGGGATCTCTCCATTAATACCGCTTGAGGTGGCATTAATCACAAGATCAAATTCGTGACCCGCGAGATCCTCAAGTGCTACCGCAGCTACGCTGCCTGTGTGTGCGAACAACGCCGCCAGTTCTTCTGCTCTGGAGAAAGTACGGTTGGTGATTGTCACCGCACAATCCAGCGAAAGAAGAGGAAGCAATACGCCGCGCGACGCGCCACCCGCACCGATCAGCAGGATCCGAAAGCCTGGTTTAATAAACGACAGTCGCTCCAGATCGCTGAGTAAACCTATGCCATCGGTGTTATCGCCCAGAAGGCGACCATCTTCGAGCCGCTTAAGAGTATTGACGGCACCAGCGAGCGACGCACGCTCGGTCAGCTCATCCGCACGCCCGAAAGCCTCTTCTTTAAAAGGCACCGTAACGTTCGCACCTTTACCGCCCGCAACAAAAAAGCTATTTAGCGTCGGTAAAAATGCATCAACAGGCGCAAGAACCCGACCATATGGGTGATCTATCTGCAATTGCTCTGCAAACAGCTGATGGATCAGAGGCGACTTGCTGTGCGCGATCGGGTTACCAAAAACAGCATAGGTTTCCATCACATTATCCCTGGCGAAAACGTTCGCCGGTCAAGGCATCGCGAATTTCTGACGGGTTAAGACGGCCACCGGTTTCACCGACGGCTACCGGGAAATCACTCCCGAACTGCGCCAGAACTTCTTCGGTTGTCCGACAGGGGGGAAGCCCGGTCAGGTTGGCGCTGGTTGAAACCAGAGGTTTACCAAATGCCTGGCATAACTCCACCACCAGCGGATGGTCGGTAACGCGTACCGCAAGTGAATCGAAACGCCCGGTTAACCAGCGCGGCGTTGTCGGTTGTGCAGGAAAAACAAACGTCACGGGACCAGGCCACGCAGAGAAAATGGTTTCCCGCTGTGCAGGCGTCAGCATGGAATCATCAATATAAGGCTTAAGCTGCGCGTAGTTCGCAGCGATCAAAATCAATCCTTTTTCGACAGGCCGTTGTTTTAGCGCCAGCAGACGGTTAACGGCGACTTCGCTGTCAGGATCGCACCCGACCCCGAAAACGGCTTCTGTTGGATAGGCGATGACTTCTTCTTTTTTCAGGATTTCCACCGCCTGCGCGATGGAGCCTGATGGCAGGTTATTATTCACTGATTTGATCCGCCGAAACCGGCTTTCCACATTGTTTACTGGCGCAAAAGCGTTTCAAGCCTTGCGCGGTTTTCTTTTCTATAAGTAACGGATAATCGCAATTATGGCAGACGCCCGCTACTGGTTTGAAATTGATAACGAACTGGCATTCAGGATAGCGATCGCACGAATGGAAGGTCTTGCCATAACGAGAGCGGCGCTGCACCAATTGACCACGCTGGCACTGAGGGCAGGCAATTGCCGTTTCATCTGGTTTATCAATTTGTTCCGTATGATCACATTCCGGGTAGCGGCTGCATCCGATAAACATCCCGAACCGCCCCTGCCGCAGCGCCAGTTCGCCGCCGCAGAGCGGACAAAGCTGTCCCTCCAGAATTTTGACGATATGTCCGTCCGCCTGGCTCTTCAGGGAACGGACATAATCACATTCCGGATAGTGTGAACAACCGAGAAACGGACCGTGTTTCCCGGACCGAATAACAAGTTCAGCCCCACACTGTGGGCAGGGCTCGTTTTTATGCACCGTGAAGAGTGCTGATTTGGCCATAACAACTCTTGTTGCTGCACATAGAATTAATGCAGCATACCTTCATTCACTTCAAAGAGTAATTCTTCCATTTGCTGATAGGCATTTTCACAGCCTGGAATGTTGAACAGCACCATCAGGATCACCCATTTCAGATCTTCCAGTTCAAATTCAGCAGTATCCAGCGCCATGACGCGCTCTATCACCATCTCTCTCGTTTCGAGGTTTAGCACCTGAATCTGCTCGAGGAATAAAATGAATCCCCGGCAGCTGGCATCCAGCCTTTCACACTCTTCAGCTGTATAGATGCGCACAGACAATGGGTCAGAAGCAAGCTGCATCGGTTCGGCGAGGCCGTCCTGATAATCAGCCAACTTATCCAGCCACATCAACGCATTATAAATATCTTCCCGCTCAAAACCTGCGTCGGTCAGATCCCGTGTTAATTTGTCCTGATCCACCTGCATTTCTGCTTCGTTGTGGATGTAAGTCTCAAACAAATACATCAGTACGTCGAACATGGCATGCCCTCCTTAATCGGACATAGCCGCCGGGTACAGCTGCGATCCACCCTGCTAACTCCAGTTCGAGTAGCTGTGCTACCGTTACTGGCACAGGTTGGCCGGCACGTTCAGCGACAACGTCAACAGGTGTTACCTCATCTCCTACGTTAGCCAGGAGCTTGGGAAATGGCAATGCTACGGCCTCCTGATCCGATGAAATATGTCGCTTTTGGAGATCATCCTGCAACCAATGCAATCCATACTGCAAATTTTCCAGGATATCCTCTTTACAGGTCACCAGCGTCGCTCCCTGTTTTATCAGCCAGTGAGGGCCTTCGCAGCCAGGGTTCCCCAACGGGCCGGGCAGCGCAAAAACTTCACGCCCCTGCTCCAGTGCGCACCTTGCGGTAACCAGCGATCCACTTCGAATCGCAGCTTCGACCACCAGCACGCCCTGGCTTAACCCGCTGATGATCCGGTTACGCCGTGGAAAGTTACCCGGTCTGGGCGATGTCGAAAGTGAAAACTCAGATACTATCGCCCCCTCAGAAGCGATAAGTTGCTCAGCCAGAATGTGATGACGACGCGGATAGAGACTAAAAAGACCATTGCCAAGCACGGCGACACTTCGCCCTTTCGCTGACAACGCCGCATGATGTGCCACACCGTCGATGCCGCAAGCCAGGCCACTGGTGATCGTAAAGCCACATTGGGACAGCTGTTCACTGAGCATTTTCCCCCAACGCTCGCCGTACCACGAGGGCGCACGGCTGCCCACAACCGCAAGCTGCATGCTATTAAGCACGTCGACGCGGCCTCGCACAAAGAGCGCTCCGGGAAAATCAGGTATAGAACGCAACAATGGCGGAAAACGAGGATCATCCGCCGTGAGAAGGTGGTTGTCGGTGTGTTCCAGCCATTCCAGACTACGTTCAAGCTCACTCTCGCTGAACGAAAAAAACTTTACGGCATGTTTGGGCGAAAGCCCTGCCGCGTTGACAGCTTCAGCATCGACGGTTGCCTGGCGAAGCAGCCTCTGCGCAATCTCCAGCATCGCGTCACCGTATAACGACCCGATGTTTATAAGCCGTAACCATATCTCTGTGGACGTCATCCTTTTCCCTGCCATAAGCAGCCTCAGCAATCTTTGCGATTGGTCACTGATGCTGTCAATCGACCGGGGATTTGTCTAGAATAGAAGTAATATTCTTATCAACTCCTGAACACGACTCTGGAAATTTATGGCAGTTTTGCAAGTGTTACATATTCCTGACGAGCGTCTTCGCATCGTCGCGGAACCGGTTAAAGAAGTGAATGCAGAAATTCAGCGTATCGTCGATGATATGTTCGATACCATGTACGCTGAAGAAGGCATTGGCCTGGCGGCGACCCAGGTAGACATTCACAAGCGTATTATCGTGATCGACGTTTCTGAAAATCGCGATGAGCGTCTGGTGCTGATCAACCCTGAGCTGCTTGAAAAAAGCGGCGAAACAGGCATTGAGGAAGGCTGTCTGTCTATCCCTGAACAGCGCGCTTTGGTGCCACGTGCCGAAAAAGTTAAAATTCGCGCACTGGATCGTGACGGCAATCCGTTTGAGCTGGAAGCCGACGATCTGCTGGCGATTTGCATTCAGCATGAGATGGATCACCTGGTCGGTAAACTGTTTATCGATTACCTCTCACCTCTGAAGCAACAGCGTATTCGTCAGAAAGTTGAGAAACTGGATCGTTTGCGTTCTCGCGCTTAACGCCCCCCGGATACAAGGAATAACGTGTCTACATCACTACGTATAATCTTCGCGGGTACCCCTGATTTTGCAGCGCGTCATCTCGACGCGCTGATATCGTCTGGTCATCAGATTGTTGGCGTATTTACTCAGCCGGATCGTCCGGCTGGCCGCGGTAAAAAACTGATGCCTGGCCCGGTTAAAGTGCTGGCAGAAACGCATGGTTTACCGGTATTCCAGCCAGCGTCATTACGACCTGAGGAAAACCAGCAGTTAGTGGCAGACCTGAACGCTGACGTGATGGTAGTTGTGGCTTACGGCCTCATTCTGCCAAAAGCGGTACTCGATATGCCCCGCCTGGGCTGTGTTAACGTTCATGGTTCTTTGCTCCCACGCTGGCGCGGTGCAGCCCCTATTCAGCGCGCTCTGTGGGCAGGCGATGCTGAAACTGGCGTGACAATCATGAAGATGGACGTAGGTTTAGACACGGGCGACATGCTGTATAAACTGGCGTGTCCCATTACCGCAGAAGATACCAGCGCCACGCTGTATGACAAGCTGGCGGATCTCGGTCCGCAGGGGCTGATTGAGACGTTGCAACAGCTTGCTGACAATACAGCGACATCTGAAGTGCAGGATGAGGCACAGGTGACCTATGCTGAAAAACTGAGTAAAGAAGAAGCCCGGATCGACTGGTCCCTGTCAGCAGCTCAACTCGAACGCTGCATCCGCGCCTTTAATCCGTGGCCGATGAGCTGGTTGATGATTGATGAGCAGCCAGTGAAAGTCTGGAAAGCTTCAGTTATTAACGGCAATACATCAGCAGAGCCCGGTACGATTATCGACGCCAGCAAAAACGGTATCCAGGTTGCGACCGGAGAAGGGATCCTGAATCTTGAATCGCTGCAACCGGCCGGTAAAAAGGCAATGAGCGCGCAGGATCTATTAAATTCCCGTCGTGAATGGTTCATCCCTGGCAATCGTCTTGCCTGAACAAATTTACTCTTAAGGCCCGGTGTTTCCGGGCATTTTTATTTTTACGGTTATGAAAAGACAAAATCTACGCACTATGGCGGCTCAGGCCGTTGAGCAGGTTATTGAGCAGGGCCAGTCACTGAGTAATGTCCTGCCTCCACTGCAACAAAAGGTTTCCGATAAAGATAAAGCGCTGCTTCAGGAGCTGTGCTTTGGCGTGCTGCGTACCCTCTCTCAGCTTGAATGGTTAATTAATAAGCTGATGTCACGCCCGATGAGCGGCAAGCAACGTACCGTGCATTATTTGATCATGGTCGGTTTCTACCAGCTTCTTCATACCCGCATTCCACCTCATGCTGCGCTGGCTGAGACAGTGGAAGGTGCCGTTGCGATTAAACGTCCCCAGCTGAAAGGATTGATTAACGGCGTGCTGCGTCAGTTCCAGCGTCAGCAGGACGAACTGCTGGCAGAATTTGCGCAAAGCGAAGCGCGCTTCCTGCATCCAGAATGGCTGCTGAATCGCCTTAAAAAAGCCTACCCACAGCAATGGCAAGACATTGTGGATGCCAATAACCAACGTCCGCCGATGTGGTTACGCGTCAATCGTAACCATCATACCCGCGACGCATGGCTGGCCCTGCTGGAAGAGACCGGAATGAGCGGCTTCACACACGCGGCTTATCCTGATGCGGTTCGTTTAGCCTCCCCTGCACCGGTACATGCATTACCCGGTTTTGAAGAGGGCTGGGTAACGGTACAGGACGCATCCGCTCAGGGGTGCATGGCCTGGCTTGAACCGAAAGACGGGGAGCAGATCCTTGATCTTTGTGCAGCGCCAGGGGGAAAAACAACGCACATTCTGGAAGTGGCGCCGCAGGCCTGCGTGATGGCCGTGGATGTTGATGAGCAGCGTCTTTCACGCGTCTATGACAACCTCAAGCGTCTGGGTATGAAAGCACAGGTTAAGCAAGGCGATGGACGTAAACCCGCAGACTGGTGTGGTGATACCCGGTTCGATCGTATTTTGCTGGACGCCCCCTGCTCTGCAACCGGCGTAATTCGTCGTCATCCCGATATCAAATGGCTGCGTCGCGATCGTGATATCAAGGAGCTTGCCCAGTTGCAATCCGAAATTCTGGATGCCATCTGGCCGCATCTCAAACCCGGCGGAACCCTGGTGTATGCAACCTGCTCTGTTCTTCCGGAAGAAAACAGTCAGCAAATTGCGGCTTTCCTGAAGCGCACCCCGGACGCGACGCTGCATGATACGGGAACACCTGAGCACCCGGGTCTGCAAAACCTGCCGGGCGCAGAAGAGGGTGATGGCTTCTTTTACGCTAAGCTAATCAAAGAGTGATGTTGAGAACAGGTCACGAAAGATGAAAATTATCATTCTGGGCGCAGGGCAAGTTGGCGGAACGCTGGCGGAAAATCTCGTGGGCGAAAACAACGATATCACCATTGTGGATACCAATGGCGATCGCCTGCGCGTTTTGCAGGACAAGTTTGATCTTCGTGTTGTGCAGGGGCACGGCTCTCATCCTCGAGTGCTTCGTGAGGCGGGCGCGGACGATGCCGACATGCTGGTTGCAGTAACCAGTTCTGATGAAACCAACATGGTTGCATGCCAGGTGGCCTACTCGCTGTTCAACACACCGAACCGCATCGCCCGCATTCGCTCCCCGGACTATGTCCGGGATGCGGAAAAGCTGTTTAATTCCGAAGCAGTACCTATCGACCATCTTATTGCCCCTGAGCAGTTGGTTATCGACAGTATTTATCGTCTGATTGAGTACCCGGGCGCGTTGCAGGTTGTGAACTTTGCTGAAGGGAAAGTAAGCCTGGCGGTCGTGAAGGCTTATTACGGCGGCCCGCTGATTGGTAATGCCCTGTCGACAATGCGCGAGCATATGCCACATATCGATACGCGTGTTGCGGCGATTTTCCGTCACGACAGACCTATTCGTCCGCAAGGTTCCACCATTGTCGAAGCCGGGGATGAAGTCTTCTTTATTGCGGCTTCTCAGCATATCCGTGCGGTGATGAGTGAACTTCAGCGTCTCGAAAAACCGTATAAACGTATTATGCTGGTTGGCGGCGGTAATATTGGCGCAGGTCTGGCGAGACGGCTGGAAAAAGACTACAGCGTGAAGCTGATCGAACGAGATCAACAGCGCGCGTCGGAGCTGGCTGAAAAACTTCAGAATACTATCGTGTTTTATGGCGATGCTTCGGATCAGGAATTGCTGGCCGAAGAGCATATCGATCAGGTTGATCTTTTTATTGCCGTCACCAACGACGACGAAGCGAATATTATGTCCGCCATGCTCGCTAAACGTATGGGGGCGAAAAAAGTAATGGTGCTTATCCAGCGTAAGGCTTATGTCGACCTGGTACAGGGTAGCGTAATTGATATTGCTATTTCACCCCAGCAAGCCACCATCTCTGCCCTGCTAAGCCATGTGCGTAAAGCGGATATTGTCGGCGTGTCGTCTCTGCGTCGTGGTGTTGCTGAAGCCATTGAAGCCGTCGCTCACGGGGATGAAACGACGTCGCGCGTTGTTGGTCGCGCGATCGACGAAATTAAACTTCCACCAGGCACCATTATCGGCGCCGTAGTGCGAGGTAACGATGTCATGATCGCCAATGATAATTTACGTATCGAGCAGGGTGACCACGTTATTATGTTCCTGACCGATAAAAAATTTATTACCGACGTCGAGCGTTTATTCCAGCCAAGTCCATTCTTCCTGTAATGATTTGGGTGCTCAGACGAGAGCACCCACATATTAACCTTCTAATTTTCATGCCTTTTATTTTCATAACGATTATTTATCCCCAATGGCAATTAGCTAATCATTTGTTAAACTTATAGGCGTCAGCTGGCACAAGGAGAACATAATGAGTTTTATTAAAGAGTTTCGCGAATTTGCGATGCGCGGGAATGTAGTGGATTTGGCTGTGGGTGTCATTATTGGTGCGGCGTTCGGTAAGATCGTTTCATCATTAGTCGCCGACATTATTATGCCGCCGTTAGGACTGTTGATTGGAGGCATTGATTTCAAACAATTCGCCTTCACCCTTCGGGAAGCTCAGGGCGATATCCCTGCGGTTGTAATGCACTACGGCGTATTCATTCAGAACGTATTTGATTTCGTGATCGTGGCATTTGCCATTTTCATGGCGATCAAACTTATCAACAGACTTAACCGTAAAAAAGAAGAACCGGCTGCTGCCCCGCCAGCACCAACTAAAGAAGAAGTCTTACTGACTGAAATTCGCGATCTGTTAAAAGAGCAGAATAACCGCGTTTAATCAGGCGACAGAAACAGAAAGGCCAGTGGTAAAAAAGCGATTAGCTTGCTTGCCACTGGCCTCCCAGTTACCCCGTTGTGCATGTTTACCTTTACGTAAATAACTCCCTTTTCCTTTCTTGTTCTTCTCAACTCGCTGTCTGAAAAGTGGGTCGTGAAGCAATGCCTCAATGGCGTTATCCTTAATGTGTCCCTTAGTATGCTGATAGCGGCTCATCATTTCTCCTGAGCATAGTTAATGTCGGCGGGAGTCTAGTCCCTGGCTGATAAAAAATCAACAACCCTGAGTTTCACTACTGGCGCCCTGTTCAAGAGCTTCCAGTATTGAGCAATAAACACTGCTATGAGCGGTACCGCAGCACGCGTCATTTAACCTTTGCAGAGATCGCTGCATGGCTTGCAGCTCCTGAATACGTCCTTCAACTTCATCCAGCCGGGCCTGAACGATGCTTTTAGATTCCTGACACGTATGATGTTCAGGATCGATACGGATCGACAGCAGTTCACGGATCGACTCCAGCGTGAAGCCGAGTTGCCGTGCATAGCGGATAAAACGAAGGCGTTGCAGGTCGTTATCCGTATAAAGGCGAAATCCACCTTCCGTTCTGACCTCATGATCGATCATCTGCTGCTTTTCGTAGTAGCGGATAGTATCCGGCGTTACGTTAGCAAGCTTCGCAAGTTCACCTATGCGGTACATGGCTACTCCTTGTTTATTTTTTGTATTAACCTTTCACTGTACTCACCATGCAAAAAGTCAGTATTCATTCCCGTCTGGCGCAGTTTTAGCTCTATGAGCGCCAACCGACGACTGATTTCAGAGTACCGCGGGTCATTCTTATGAATGCCTTTAAGCAGATCGGCAAGCTCAACGGCTTCATTACGTTGCTGAAGCTCAGGCGGTAAACAACCTGCGTTTTTCAGTAAGCGATAACCGGCCCGTAATTCAGGGGGAATATGTGAATCATCGTCCAGAATCAGCGGCTCACCGCTGCCGGGAAGATTTTCGAACTCGCCTTTGTTTTGGGCATCGCAAATATGGCGTTCAGCCCACTGATCGAGCAACCACATAATGAACTCCAGGGGGTGAGCAGAAAAGATACAGACATTGTAGATAAGTGGAGATTCTGCGGATATAAAAAAACCCGCCGAGGCGGGTTTTTTTACGTTACTACAGATTACTCTGCAGCAGCTTCTGCTTTCTCTGAACGATCAACCAGCTCGATGTAAGCCATCGGCGCGTTGTCGCCTGCACGGAAGCCACACTTGAGAATGCGAGTGTAACCACCGGCACGGCTCGCGAAACGCGGGCCCAGTTCGTTAAACAGTTTTGCCACGATCTCGTTATCACGAGTACGGGCGAATGCCAGACGACGATTAGCAACGCTGTCAGTCTTGGCAAGAGTAATCAGCGGCTCAACTACGCGACGCAGCTCTTTCGCTTTAGGCAGGGTCGTCTTGATGATTTCATGACGAACCAGTGAACCTGCCATGTTGCGGAACATAGCCTGGCGATGGCTGCTGTTGCGGTTCAGTTGACGACCACTCTTACGATGGCGCATGACCTTATCCTTCTCAGTAAAACCTTAACCTGTGATCCGGTTACTCGTCAGCAATGCTTGCCGGTGGCCAGTTTTCCAGGCGCATGCCCAGAGACAGACCACGTGAAGCCAGCACGTCTTTAATCTCGGTAAGAGATTTTTTACCCAGGTTCGGCGTTTTCAGCAACTCAACCTCGGTACGCTGTACCAGATCACCGATATAGTGGATAGCTTCTGCCTTGAGGCAGTTAGCAGAGCGGACAGTCAATTCCAGATCGTCAACAGGGCGCAGCAGGATCGGATCGAATTCTGGTTTCTCTTCTTTCACTTCCGGCTGACGTACATCACGTAAGTCAACGAAAGCTTCCAGTTGTTCTGCCAGGATGGTTGCCGCACGACGAATCGCCTCTTCAGGATCGATTGTGCCATTGGTTTCCATTTCGATGACCAGCTTGTCCAGGTCGGTACGCTGTTCTACACGCGCTGCTTCAACATTGTAGGCAATACGCTCTACAGGGCTGTAGCATGCGTCGACCAGCAGACGGCCGATTGGGCGCTCATCTTCTTCCGAATGAATTCGGGCAGAAGCCGGCACATAACCACGACCGCGCTGAACTTTGATACGCATGCTAATAGCTGCGTTCTCATCGGTCAGGTGGCAGATCACGTGCTGCGGCTTGACGATTTCAACATCACCGTCGTGGGTGATGTCGGCTGCAGTCACAGGGCCAATGCCAGATTTATTCAGAGTAAGAATAACTTCATCTTTACCCTGAACTCTCACCGCCAGCCCTTTCAGGTTGAGCAGGATTTCAAGGATATCTTCCTGAACGCCTTCTTTGGTGCTGTACTCATGAAGTACACCATCAATCTCAACCTCGGTCACCGCGCAACCCGGCATCGATGAGAGCAGAATACGGCGCAGTGCGTTACCCAGAGTATGGCCAAAGCCACGCTCTAAAGGCTCAAGGGTCACCTTGGCGTGCGTCGAACTCACTTGCTCGATATCTACCAGGCGCGGTTTTAGAAACTCTGTCACAGAACCCTGCATTGTGTCCTCTCTTTGGTACTAAGCTTTACTTGGAGTAAAGCTCGACGATCAGGTGTTCGTTAATGTCCGCAGACAGATCAGAACGTTCCGGCTGACGCTTGAACGTACCTTCCATCTTGCCAGCATCAACTTCCAGCCAGGTTGGCTTTTCACGCTGCTCAGCCAGCTCCAGAGCGGCTTTCACGCGAGATTGCTTTTTCGCTTTCTCACGAATGCTAACAACGTCATTCGCTTTAACCTGATAAGAAGCGATGTTAACAACACGACCGTTTACCATGATTGCTTTATGGCTAACCAGCTGGCGTGATTCAGCACGAGTCGCGCCGAAGCCCATACGGTATACAACGTTGTCCAGACGACCTTCCAGCAGAGCCAGCAGGTTTTCACCTGTGTTGCCTTTCAGACGTGCTGCTTCTTTATAGTAGTTACGGAACTGACGCTCCAGCACACCGTAGATACGGCGAACTTTTTGCTTTTCACGCAACTGCACACCATAGTCAGACAGACGCGGTTTACGCGCACCGTGCTGGCCAGGAGCTTGTTCAATTTTACACTTGGTATCGATCGCGCGAACGCCAGACTTAAGGAATAAGTCGGTGCCCTCACGACGGCTCAGCTTGAGCTTAGGACCCAAATATCTTGCCATTTTCTATCTCCAACTAACCTAAAAAACGAGCGTTATACGCGACGTTTTTTCGGCGGACGACAACCGTTATGAGGGATCGGAGTCACATCAGTAATATTCGTGATGCGGAAACCAGCGGCGTTCAGAGCGCGAACAGTAGATTCACGACCCGGACCCGGACCTTTAACCATAACTTCCAGATTCTTGATGCCGTATTCTTTTACGGCTTCAGCGCAACGCTCTGCTGCAACCTGAGCTGCGAACGGAGTGGATTTGCGAGAACCACGGAAACCGGAACCACCGGCTGTTGCCCAACCCAATGCGTTACCCTGACGATCAGTAATAGTAACGATGGTGTTGTTGAAAGAAGCATGGATATGAGCCACGCCGTCAGAGACTTGTTTTCTTACACGTTTACGTGCACGAACTGGTGCCTTTGCCATTATTCAATCACCCCGATTATTTCTTGATCGGTTTGCGCGGACCCTTACGGGTACGTGCGTTGGTCTTAGTACGCTGACCGCGTACTGGCAGACCACGACGATGACGCAAACCGCGATAGCAACCAAGATCCATCAGGCGCTTGATGCTCATGCTGATTTCACGGCGCAGATCACCTTCAACGACAAATTTGGCAACTTCGTCACGCAGCGTGTCGATTTGTTCTTCAGACAGCTCACTGATCTTAACATCTTCAGCGATACCCGCTGCAGCCAGAATGGCTTTAGAACGGGTCTTGCCGACGCCGTAGATCGAAGTTAATGCGATCACAGCATGTTTCTGATCAGGAATGTTAATGCCTGCTATACGGGCCACTATGCACTCCTACTATTTAATATGTACGCACCATGCTGAAAAGCCCGTTTTCAGGATACTCAAATGGAAACGTACAGACATACAAAAGATTGGCTGGCTAATCTAGCCAGCTCAACCCAACTTTGCAAGAAAAATATGCGAAATAATCAGCCTTGGCGCTGTTTATGCTTCGGCTCGGCACTGCAAATCACACGGATGACACCATCACGCTTAACGATTTTGCAGTTACGGCATAATTTCTTGACGGAAGCACGAACTTTCATTTTTACTCTCCGTAACTTCTCAGGCGACCAGTTAGCGGCCGTAGCCTTTCAGGTTCGCCTTCTTCAATGCAGACTCATACTGACTGGACATCATCAGAGTTTGCACTTGAGCCATAAAGTCCATAATCACGACAACAACGATAAGCAGTGAGGTCCCACCGAAGTAGAACGGTACTTTCATTGCATCACGCATGAACTCCGGGATCAGGCAGATAAAAGTAATATAAAGCGCACCAACCAAAGTCAGGCGAGTCATTACTTTATCGATATACTTCGCCGTTTGCTCTCCCGGACGAATTCCTGGTACAAATGCACCGGACTTCTTCAGGTTATCTGCTGTTTCACGCGGGTTGAAGACCAACGCCGTGTAGAAGAAACAGAAGAAGATGATCGCAGACGCATAGAGTAACACATAAAGTGGTTGCCCAGGCTGCAAATACAGCGAAATTGTTGTCAGCCAGTTCCAACCAGTACCGCCCCCGAACCATGACGCGATGGTTGCCGGGAACAGAATAATACTGGAAGCGAAGATAGCCGGGATAACCCCCGCCATATTCACTTTCAGCGGTAAATGTGTGCTCTGTGCAGCATAGACACGACGACCCTGCTGACGTTTAGCGTAGTTCACCACAATGCGGCGTTGACCACGTTCAACGAAGACAACAAAGAACGTCACTGCAAATACTAATACTGCAACCAACAGCAACAGGAGGAAGTGCAGGTCGCCTTGACGCGCTTGCTCGATAGTATGGGCGATGGCCGGCGGGAGACCCGCAACGATACCGGCGAAGATAATGATTGAGATACCGTTACCGATACCTCGTTCAGTAATCTGTTCGCCGAGCCACATCAGGAACATGGTCCCTGTGACCAGACTTACAACAGCGGTGAAATAGAATGCAAAGCCTGGGTTTAATACCAGGCCCTGCATACCAGGCATATTCGGAAGACCGGTAGCAATACCGATCGACTGGAATATTGCCAGCACCAGAGTGCCGTAACGGGTGTACTGGCTAATCTTACGACGTCCAGACTCCCCTTCTTTCTTCAACTCTGCCAGGGCCGGATGAACGACCGTCAGCAGCTGGATAATAATTGATGCCGAAATGTACGGCATAATACCCAGTGCGAAAATAGAAGCACGGCTGAGAGCACCACCAGAGAACATGTTGAACATTTCAATGATGGTGCCTCGCTGTTGCTCAAGCAGTTTGGCAAGTACAGCGGCATCAATACCAGGGATCGGAATAAAAGAGCCAATACGGAACACAATCAGCGCGCCGATTACAAACAGCAGTCTGCGTTTCAGCTCGCCAAATCCACCTTTGGCACTTTGAAAATCTAATCCCGGTTGCTTAGCCATCTGCTACTTATTCCTCAATTTTACCGCCAGCAGCTTCGATAGCAGCACGAGCACCTTTAGTAACACGCAGGCCACGAACAGTTACCGGAGTAGAAACTTCACCAGCCAGGATCACTTTCGCGAACTCGATCTGGATACCGATAATGTTTGCTGCTTTCAGCGTGTTAAGGTCTACAACGCCGCCTTCAACTTTCGCCAGGTCAGACAGACGGATTTCCGCTGTGATCGCTGCTTTGCGAGAGGTGAAGCCGAACTTCGGCAGACGACGGTACAGTGGCATCTGGCCACCCTCGAAACCGCGACGTACGCCACCGCCAGAACGAGAGTTCTGACCTTTGTGACCACGACCACCGGTTTTGCCGAGGCCAGAACCGATACCACGACCCAGGCGTTTACCCGCCTTTTTAGAGCCTTCGGCCGGAGACAGAGTATTTAAACGCATCTCTTACTCCTCAACTTTAACCATGAAGTAAACCGCGTTGACCATACCACGAACAGCAGGAGTATCCTCGCGCTCAACGGTATGACCAATACGACGCAGACCCAGGCCAAGCAGCGTTGCCTTGTGTTTCGGCAGACGACCGATTGCACTGCGGGTTTGAGTGATTTTAATAGTCTTTGCCATGGTCAATTACCCCAGAATTTCTTCAACGGATTTACCACGCTTGGCAGCGACCATTTCTGGAGAATTCATATTTTCCAGGCCATCAATAGTTGCACGAACCACGTTGATCGGGTTGGTGGAACCATATGCTTTAGCCAGAACGTTATGAACTCCAGCAACTTCCAGAACGGCGCGCATTGCACCACCGGCGATGATACCGGTACCTTCGGAAGCTGGCTGCATGAATACACGAGAACCCGTGTGAACACCTTTAACTGGGTGTTGCAGGGTACCGTTGTTCAGCGCGACGTTAATCATATTGCGACGGGCTTTTTCCATCGCTTTCTGGATCGCTGCTGGAACTTCACGCGCTTTACCGTAACCAAAACCAACGCGACCGTTGCCATCACCCACTACAGTCAGAGCTGTGAAGGAGAAAATACGACCACCTTTAACGGTTTTAGATACGCGGTTTACCGCGATCAGCTTTTCCTGCAGTTCGCCAGCCTGTTTTTCGATGTGAGCCATCTTACACCTCTACCTTAGAACTGAAGGCCAGCTTCACGGGCAGCATCTGCCAGTGCCTGGACACGACCATGATATTGGAACCCGGAACGGTCAAAGGAAACATTGCTGATGCCTTTTTCCAGAGCGCGTTCAGCGACAGCTTTACCTACAGCTGCTGCGGCGTCTTTGTTACCGGTATACTTCAATTGTTCTGAGATAGCTTTTTCTACAGTAGAAGCAGCTACCAGAACTTCAGAACCGTTCGGTGCAATTACCTGTGCGTAAATATGACGCGGGGTACGATGTACCACCAGGCGAGTTGCACCCAGCTCTTTGAGCTTGCGGCGTGCGCGGGTCGCACGACGGATACGAGCAGATTTCTTATCCATAGTGTTACCTTACTTCTTCTTAGCCTCTTTGGTACGCACGACTTCGTCGGCGTAACGAACACCCTTGCCTTTATAAGGCTCAGGACGACGGTAGGCGCGCAGATCTGCTGCAACCTGACCGATCAGCTGTTTATCAGCGCCTTTCAGCACGATTTCAGTCTGAGTCGGGCATTCTGCAGTGATACCGGCCGGCAGCGGATGCTCAACAGGGTGTGAGAAGCCCAGAGACAGGCCTACTGCATTCCCTTTGATAGCTGCACGATAACCTACACCAACCAGCTGAAGCTTTTTAGTGAAGCCTTCGGTAACACCAACAACCATTGAGTTCAGCAGGGCACGCGCGGTACCAGCCTGAGCCCATCCATCCACGAAACCATCACGTGGACCGAAGGTCAGAGCGTTATCTGCATGTTTAACTTCAACAGCTTTGTTGAGGGTACGAGTCAGCTCGCCGTTTTTACCTTTGATCGTAATAACCTGACCGTCGATTTTTACATCAACGCCGGCAGGAATAACGACCGGTGCTTTAGCAACACGAGACATTCTTTCCTCCGATTAGGCTACGTAGCAGATAATTTCGCCACCAAGACCAGCCTGGCGCGCTGCACGATCAGTCATAACACCTTTAGAGGTAGAAACAACTGCGATACCAAGACCAGCCATTACTTTTGGCAGCTCATCTTTTTTCTTATAGATGCGCAGGCCTGGGCGGCTGACACGCTGAATGCTTTCTACAACAGCTTTACCCTGGAAATACTTGAGAGTAAGTTCCAGTTCCGGCTTGGTGTCGCCTTCAACTTTAAAATCTTCGATAAAACCTTCTTCCTTCAGCACGTTGGCAATTGCCACTTTCAGCTTGGCGGAAGGCATGGTGACCGCAACTTTGTTCGCGGCCTGACCGTTACGGATACGGGTCAGCATATCCGCGATCGGATCTTGCATGCTCATCTGTCTTTACTCCCGTGATTCAATTGGTAATTACCAGCTAGCCTTTTTCAAGCCTGGTACTTCACCGCGCATGGCGGCTTCACGCAGTTTGATACGGCTCAACCCAAACTTGCCCACATAACCATGTGGACGACCTGTTTGACGACAGCGGTTACGCTGACGAGACGGGCTGGAATCACGCGGCAGAGACTGCAGCTTGAGAACCGCATTCCAACGATCTTCGTCGGAAGCGTTCACATCAGAAATGATCGCTTTCAGTTCAGCGCGTTTAGCGAAGAATTTATCAGCTAAAGCTACGCGCTTTACTTCGCGTGCTTTCATTGATTGCTTAGCCATTCAGTAACCCTACCTTACTTGCGGAACGGGAAGTCAAAGGCAGCCAGCAGAGCACGGCCTTCTTCATCAGATTTCGCAGTAGTGGTAATGGTAATATCCAAACCACGCACGCGGTCGACTTTATCGTAGTCGATTTCTGGGAAGATGATCTGCTCACGGACACCCATGCTGTAGTTACCACGACCGTCGAAAGACTTAGCGGACAAGCCACGGAAGTCACGGATACGTGGAACAGCAATAGTGATCAGGCGCTCAAGGAACTCCCACATGCGTTCGCCACGCAGAGTTACTTTACAGCCGATCGGATAGCCCTGACGGATTTTGAAGCCTGCAACAGATTTGCGTGCTTTGGTGATCAGCGGTTTTTGACCGGAGATTGCTGTCAGGTCAGCTGCTGCGTTATCCAGCAGTTTCTTGTCAGCGATCGCTTCACCAACACCCATGTTCAGGGTGATCTTCTCGACCCGAGGGACTTGCATGACAGAATTGTAGTTAAACTCAGTCATGAGTTTGTTAACTACTTCGTCTTTGTAGTAATCATGCAGTTTCGCCATCGTACTACTCCAAATTACTTGATAGTTTCGCTGTTAGACTTGAAGAAACGGACTTTTTTACCGTCTTCGAATCTAAAGCCTACACGGTCAGCCTTACCGGTAGCCGCATTGAAGATTGCAACGTTAGAAACCTGAATAGCAGCTTCTTTTTCAACGATGCCGCCTGGTTGGTTCAGGGCCGGAACCGGCTTCTGATGTTTCTTAACCAGGTTGATACCTTCAACGACGAGTTTGCCGGAAGACAGAACATTTTTTACTTTACCGCGTTTACCTTTATCTTTACCGGTTAACACGATAACTTCGTCATCACGACGGATTTTCGCTGCCATGATTCGCTCCTTAGAGTACTTCTGGTGCCAGAGAGATAATTTTCATGAACTTCTCAGTACGAAGTTCACGAGTTACCGGCCCAAAGATACGCGTGCCGATAGGCTGCTCGCTGTTATTGTTTAAAATAACGCATGCATTACCATCGAAGCGAATGACAGAACCGTCAGGGCGACGAACACCCTTCTTGGTGCGCACCACTACCGCCTTCAGCACATCACCTTTTTTGACCTTACCACGTGGAATTGCTTCCTTGATGGTGATCTTGATGATGTCGCCTACGCCTGCGTAGCGACGGTGCGAGCCACCCAGAACCTTGATACACATTACGCGACGTGCACCGGAGTTGTCGGCGACGTTCAGCATAGTCTGTTCTTGGATCATTTTAGTGCTCCGCTAATGTCAACTACTACCTGAGACTCTAAAATCAGAGCCGTTAAAAAGCCCCATATCGAGGGCGCGGCATTATAACACCGCTTCTGCAATATGGGTAGAAAAAATAAACGGCTCATCGCTGAGCCGTTTATTCGTATTGAGAATGCGTACTCTATTACAGAACCGCTTTCTCTACAACGCGAACCAGCGTCCAGGACTTAGTCTTGGACAGTGGACGGCATTCACGGATTTCAACCTTGTCGCCGATACCACATTCGTTGTTCTCGTCATGTACGTGCAGTTTGGTCGTACGCTTGATGAATTTACCGTAGATCGGGTGTTTCACAAAACGTTCGATAGCTACAACAATGGATTTCTCCATTTTATCGCTAACAACACGACCTTGCAGAGTACGGATTTTATCGGTCATTACGCACCCGCCTTCTGAGTCAGTAAAGTCTTAACGCGCGCAACATTGCGACGCACTTGCTTCAGCAGGTGAGTCTGTTGCAGCTGGCCACTTGCAGCCTGCATACGCAGGTTGAACTGCTCACGCAGCAGGTTCAGCAGCTCAGCGTTCAGCTCTTCAACGCTTTTTTCACGCAGCTCTTTTGCTTTCATTACATCACCGTCTTAGTTACAAAGGTGGTTTTGATAGGCAGTTTCGCTGCTGCCAGGCCGAAGGCTTCACGGGCCAGCTCTTCCGGAACACCGTCCATTTCATAAAGGACTTTGCCCGGTTGGATCAAGGCAACCCAGTACTCCACGTTACCTTTACCTTTACCCATACGAACTTCCAGTGGCTTCTCGGTGATCGGTTTGTCCGGGAATACACGGATCCAGATCTTACCTTGACGCTTAACTGCACGGGTCATTGCACGACGTGCTGCTTCGATCTGACGTGCAGTCAGACGACCACGGCCAACAGCTTTCAGACCGAAAGTGCCGAAGCTAACATCCGTACCCTGCGCCAGACCACGGTTGCGGCCTTTGTGCACTTTACGGAATTTTGTACGCTTTGGTTGTAACATCAGCGACGCTCCTTATTTACGGCCTTTACGCTGCTGCTTTTTAGGTTGAGCAGCCGGTTTTTCCGGTTGTTCAACAGCAGCCATACCACCCAGGATCTCACCTTTGAAGATCCATACCTTAACGCCGATTACACCGTAAGTGGTGTGCGCTTCAGAGGTGTTGTAGTCGATGTCAGCACGCAGAGTGTGCAGCGGTACGCGACCTTCGCGGTACCATTCGGTACGTGCGATTTCCGCGCCGCCCAGACGGCCGCTAACTTCAACTTTGATACCTTTAGCGCCCAGACGCATTGCGTTCTGTACAGCACGCTTCATAGCACGACGGAACATAACACGACGTTCCAGCTGAGAAGTGATGCTGTCAGCAACCAATTTAGCGTCCAGTTCAGGCTTACGAACTTCAGCGATATTGATCTGTGCAGGAACGCCAGCGATATCCGCTACGACCTTGCGCAGTTTTTCTACGTCTTCGCCTTTCTTACCGATAACGATGCCAGGGCGAGCAGTGTGAATAGTCACACGGATGCTCTTAGCTGGACGCTCGATAACGATACGAGATACAGACGCTTTAGCCAGTTCCTTAGTCAGGTACTGACGTACTTTAAAATCGCTGTCCAGGTTGTCAGCGAATTCTTTGGTGTTCGCAAACCAGGTAGAGTTCCATGGTTTTACAATACCCAGGCGAATACCATTAGGATGTACTTTCTGACCCATTGCTAGTCTCCAGAGTCTCAGCGATCGGACACAACCACAGTAATGTGGCTGGTGCGCTTCAGGATGCGATCTGCACGACCTTTCGCACGCGGCATAATGCGCTTCATGCTTGGGCCTTCATCTACGAAAATTTTCGCGACTTTCAGATCGTCGATGTCAGCGCCATCGTTGTGTTCAGCGTTAGCAATGGCAGATTCCAGTACTTTCTTGACCAATACCGCAGCTTTCTTGTTGGTATAGGTCAGGATGTCCAGGGCCTGCGACACTTTCTTACCGCGAATCAGGTCAGCAACAAGGCGAACCTTCTGTGCAGAAGAACGAGCATGGCGATGTTGAGCTAAAGTTTCCATCTCTTCCTCCTACCTTATTTCTTCTTCGCTTTTTTATCAGCAGCGTGGCCGCGATAAGTACGAGTCGGTGCGAATTCACCCAGTTTGTGACCAACCATTTCGTCGGTAACAAAGACTGGAACGTGCTGACGACCATTATGGACAGCGATGGTCAAACCGATCATGTTAGGAAAGATCGTTGAACGACGGGACCAAGTGCGCAGGGGCTTCTTGTCTCCGCTTTCCACCGCTTTCTCTACCTTCTTCAGCAAGTGCAGGTCAATAAAAGGACCTTTCTTGAGAGAACGTGGCATGGCTTATCCTCTAAAATTATTTGCTACGGCGACGTACGATAAATTTATCAGTACGCTTGTTGCTGCGGGTCTTCTTACCTTTGGTCTGAACGCCCCACGGAGTTACCGGGTGCTTACCAAAGTTACGACCTTCACCACCACCATGTGGGTGGTCGACTGGGTTCATCGCAGTACCGCGAACGGTAGGACGAACACCACGCCAGCGTGCAGCACCAGCTTTACCCAGAACGCGCAGCATATGCTCAGCATTGCCAACTTCGCCCAGAGTAGCGCGGCAGTCTGCTTCGACTTTACGCATTTCACCAGAACGCAGACGCAGGGTGACATAAGCACCGTCACGCGCAACGATCTGAACGTAAGTACCCGCGGAACGCGCCAGCTGACCGCCTTTACCTGGTTTCATTTCTACGTTATGAACGGTAGAACCAACCGGGATATTGCGCATCGGCAGGGTGTTGCCTGCTTTGATTGCAGCATCAACGCCAGACTGAATCTGGTCGCCAGCTTTCAGGCCTTTAGGGGCCAGGATGTAACGGCGTTCGCCATCTTTGTACAGAACCAGCGCGATGTTCGCGGAACGGTTCGGATCGTACTCAAGACGCTCAACAACTGCTGGGATACCGTCTTTGTTGCGTTTGAAGTCAACAATACGATAAGCCTGCTTGTGGCCACCACCGATGTGACGAGTGGTGATACGGCCATTGTTGTTACGACCACCGGATTTGCTGTTTTTTTCCAGCAACGGAGCAAAAGGTTTGCCCTTGTGCAGCTCAGGGTTAACCACTTTAACTACGTGGCGACGACCCGGAGATGTCGGTTTACATTTAACAACTGCCATTGTATTACTCCTCCGACTTACTCAGCGCCGCCAACGAAGTCCAGGTTCTGGCCTTCTTTCAGGGTGACGTAAGCTTTTTTCCAGTCGCTACGACGACCGATACGCTGTCCGTGACGTTTAACTTTCCCTTTAACTACCAGGGTGTTAACGACTTCGACTTCGACTTCAAACAGTTTCTGCACAGCAGCTTTGATCTCTGCTTTGGTCGCGTCTTTAGCAACTTTGAGAACGATGGTGTTTGTTTTTTCCATCGCAGTAGACGCTTTTTCAGAAACGTGCGGTGCGCGCAGCACCTTCAGCAGACGTTCTTCACGAATCATGCCAGCATCTCCTCAACTTGCTTAACAGCATCAGCAGTCATTACGACTTTGTCGAAGGCGATCAGGCTAACCGGGTCGATACCAGTCGCGTCGCGTACGTCAACCTTGTGCAGGTTACGCGCGGCCAGGAACAGGTTCTCGTCCAGCTCACCGGTGATGATCAGCACATCTTCCAGAGCCATGTCTTTCAGTTTCTGTGCCAGCAGCTTAGTTTTAGGCGCTTCAACAGAGAACTTCTCGACAACGATCAGACGATCCTGACGTACCAGTTCGGACAGAATGCTTTTCAGCGCGCCGCGGTACATCTTTTTGTTAACTTTTTGACTGTGGTCCTGTGGACGCGCAGCGAAGGTCACGCCACCTGAACGCCAGATCGGGCTCTTGATAGAACCTGAACGCGCACGGCCGGTACCTTTCTGGCGCCATGGCTTTTTGCCTGAACCAGTTACTTCAGCACGAGTCTTCTGAGCACGAGTACCCTGACGAGCACCAGCTGCATAAGCAACAACAACCTGGTGAACCAGCGCTTCGTTGAAATCACGACCGAAGGTAGTTTCGGAAACAGTCAGCGCGCTCTGCGCGTCTTTCAATACTAATTCCATTGCTATCCCCTTACGCCTTCACAGCTGGTTTAACGATCAGGTCGCTACCGGTTGCACCCGGGACCGCACCTTTAACCAGCAGCAGGTTGCGCTCAGCGTCAACACGTACTACGTCCAGGCTCTGAACGGTTACACGTTCGTTGCCCAGCTGACCTGCCATTTTCTTGCCTTTGAACACTTTGCCCGGAGTCTGGTTCTGACCGATAGAACCCGGAACGCGGTGAGACAAGGAGTTACCGTGAGTAGCGTCCTGGGTACGGAAGTTCCAGCGCTTAACGGTACCAGCAAAACCTTTACCTTTAGAGGTACCGGTTACGTCAACTTTTTTAACGTCAGCAAACAGCTCAACGCTAATGTCCTGACCTACGGTGAACTCTTCGCCTTCAGCAAGACGGAATTCCCACAGACCACGGCCAGCTTCAACGCCAGCTTTAGCGAAGTGACCCGCTTCTGGTTTGGTTACACGGTTAGCTTTTTTAGCACCAGTGGTAACCTGAATAGCGCGGTAGCCATCGTTAGCCAGATCTTTAACCTGAGTAACGCGGTTTGCTTCAACTTCGATTACGGTTACTGGGATAGAAACGCCATCTTCAGTGAAGATGCGGGTCATACCCACTTTTTTACCGACTAAACCAATCATTGTTTCAACCTCTCAATCGCTCGATGACCTGATTAACCCAGGCTGATCTGCACGTCTACACCGGCAGCCAGATCCAGACGCATCAGAGCATCAACGGTTTTCTCAGTTGGCTCAACGATGTCAACCAGACGCTTGTGAGTGCGGATTTCGTACTGATCACGCGCATCTTTGTTAACGTGCGGAGAGATCAGAACGGTAAAGCGCTCTTTGCGGGTCGGCAGCGGGATCGGACCACGGACTTGCGCACCAGTGCGCTTAGCAGTCTCGACGATTTCCGCGGTTGATTGATCGATCAGACGATGATCAAACGCTTTAAGGCGGATACGGATTCTTTGGTTCTGCATGAGACCAGAGCTCCAATTATTTTATAAACGAAAATGATTACTCCTCAAACCCATTACGATTGATGGGAGAGTGTAACCGTTCTTACGTAGCTCCCCAATTGGGAGCATTGTTGAGTAACAAAGTGAGCTACTCTGGTTCAGATTGAACCCGCCGTCAATTACGACAAGCCCGCGCATTATACGTAAATCTGGGGAAGACGCAAGTGCCGTTTAGAAATTAAGCGCTAAAGACGTACTCTGCGTAAGGCCTCGCATTTTTTTATGCAAAGTATCCCTTCTCAACTCTTTGTCTGAAGCCGCTACGCAATTGCTGTTTTTGCACATTGCCGGACATGCAGATTATTACGAGTATGCGCTCAAACCGTTTTGAGGCTCTCGCTATGCTACTGTCCCTCCCCTTTCTGGTGATCTATTTTGCGTTATCGGCCTTGCTTGTTCGCACCGATATTCGCACGGGGCTTCTTCCCGACAAATTTCTTTGCCCGCTGCTATGGACCGGCCTGCTTTACCAGCTGTGCCTCCATCCTGATTTTTTGCCGAGCGCGGTGGTGGGTGCGCTGGCAGGATACGCCGGATTCGCCGTTATCTATTGGGGATATCGCCTCATCTGCCGACGTGAAGGTATGGGATATGGCGACATAAAATATCTGGCGGCGCTGGGGGCATGGCATGGCTGGTGTGTACTGCCAGTACTGGCACTCGTAGCCGCGTTAATGGCTCTGCTGTATCTGGTTGCTTTCTCGTTGTTTACTCCTGATAAGCAGGCATTAAAAAACCCACTGCCTTTTGGGCCATTTCTGGCGGCAGCGGGTTTATGCGTTGGCTGGGAAAGCCTGATTAACTTTCCACTTTGATCTGAGACTGAAGGTAGTTCTGTAGGCCAATTTTGCTAATGAGATCCAGTTCGGTCTCAAGCCAGTCGATGTGCCCTTCTTCATCGGCCAGGATCTGGATCATCATATCGCGGCTGACGTAGTCATGTACGCTGTCCGCATAGGCAATGGCTTCACGCAGGTCTTTTGCACCCTCCAGCTCCAGCCGGAGATCAGAACGCAGCATCTCTTCGACATCTTCTCCGATGCCCAGTTTTCCGAGATCCTGTAGGTTAGGAATGCCTTCGAGGAATAAAATACGCTCAATGTATTTATCGGCGTGTTTCATTTCATCAATGGACTCATGGTATTCAACATCGTTGAGGCGAGTCAGTCCCCAGTTTTTGAACATTCTTGCATGGAGAAAATACTGATTGATTGCGACAAGCTCATTTCCCAATAATTTATTGAGATAACTTATGATTTTAACATCACCTTTCATTATATAGTCCCTCCGCTTCCACTCATTGAAGCGTAGATCGGGCTACGGGGATGTCAAAAAAAAGATAGAGGCTTACGCGATCTCTTTGAATTCCGGGATCTGCATCAGTTCGTCCTGCATGATCTCACGCGCTGCGCGAACGCATTTACCGCATTGATTTCCCACCGGAACAAACTTGCGAAGCTGCTGGAAAGATTGTGGTTGAAACTGGCGAACGGCCTGACGAATTTTTTTGTCGCTTACACCATTACATAAACAAACGTACATAAAGACTCCCGTTCAAAATATGCGCAAAGTGTAAGTGAGAATGGTTATGATTACAATAGCACAGGCGCCGGAATACGTGGCGGGAGAAAACAAAAAATGCGAATTTTTATGACAGCGACTTTACGGTAGAAAACAAAAAAGGACGCCGAAGCGTCCTTTATATTTCAGGGATAATTAATTAGCCCAGAACTTTAGCAACAACGCCCGCGCCAACGGTACGGCCGCCTTCACGGATTGCGAAACGCAGACCGTCGTCCATCGCGATTGGGTGGATCAGAGTCACAACCATCTTGATGTTGTCGCCTGGCATTACCATCTCTACGCCTTCTGGCAGTTCGATGGTACCGGTCACGTCAGTTGTACGGAAGTAGAACTGTGGACGGTAGCCTTTGAAGAACGGAGTATGACGGCCGCCTTCGTCTTTGGACAGAATGTACACTTCAGATTCGAACTTGGTGTGTGGCTTGATTGAGCCTGGCTTCGCCAGAACCTGACCACGTTCGATTTCTTCACGTTTGATACCACGCAGCAGAACACCAACGTTCTCACCAGCACGGCCTTCGTCCAGCAGTTTGCGGAACATTTCAACGCCAGTACAGGTAGACTTCGCAGTCTCTTTGATACCAACGATTTCAACTTCTTCACCAACTTTGATGATACCGCGCTCTACACGACCGGTAACAACGGTACCACGACCGGAGATGGAGAATACGTCTTCGATTGGCAGCAGGAATGGCTTGTCAATCGCACGCTCTGGTTCTGGGATGTAAGAATCCAGGTAGCCAGCCAGTTCGATGATTTTCTCTTCCCACTCTGCTTCGCCTTCCAGCGCTTTCAGCGCGGAACCACGAACGATTGGAGTGTCGTCGCCTGGGAAATCGTACTGAGACAGCAGTTCACGAACTTCCATCTCTACCAGTTCCAGCAGCTCTTCGTCATCAACCATGTCGCACTTGTTCAGGAACACGATGATGTAAGGAACGCCTACCTGACGACCCAGCAGGATGTGCTCACGAGTCTGAGGCATAGGGCCGTCAGTCGCAGCAACAACCAGGATCGCGCCGTCCATCTGCGCAGCACCGGTGATCATGTTTTTAACATAGTCGGCGTGGCCTGGGCAGTCTACGTGTGCGTAGTGGCGAGTCGGGGTGTCATACTCAACGTGAGAAGTGTTGATGGTGATACCACGAGCTTTTTCTTCTGGTGCGTTATCGATCTGATCGAAAGCACGAGCAGCACCGCCGTAGGTTTTAGCCAGTACGGTAGTGATTGCAGCAGTCAGGGTAGTTTTACCATGGTCAACGTGGCCGATAGTACCAACGTTGACGTGCGGTTTTGTACGTTCAAATTTTTCTTTAGACACGGCTATATTCCTTACTATAGTGCTCTCCCCTTCGGAGAGAGCACGGGACTTAGGTTTTAATCCTGTGGATTACTTACCACGGGCTTCGATAACGGCCTGAGCAACGTTGTTCGGCGCATCATCATACTTCAGGAATTCCATAGTGTATGATGCACGACCTTTGGTCAGTGAACGCAGCTGAGTTGCATATCCGAACATTTCAGACAGCGGAACTTCAGCGTGGATCTTAACGCCAGTTACTTCGGATTCCTGACCACGCAGCATACCGCGACGACGGCTCAAGTCACCGATAACGTCACCGGTGTTCTCTTCAGGAGTTTCTACTTCAACCTTCATGATCGGCTCAAGCAGAACTGGTTTTGCTTTCTTAAAGCCTTCTTTAAAGGCAATAGACGCAGCCAGTTTAAACGCCAGTTCAGAGGAGTCAACGTCGTGGTAAGAACCGAAGTGCAGACGAACACCCATATCTACAACCGGGTAACCAGCCAGAGGACCAGCTTTCAGCTGCTCCTGGATGCCTTTATCAACGGCAGGGATGTATTCGCCAGGAATTACACCACCTTTGATGTCGTTGATGAACTCGTAACCTTTCGGGTTAGAGCCCGGCTCCAGTGGGTACATGTCGATCACAACGTGACCGTACTGACCGCGACCACCAGACTGCTTAGCGTGTTTACCTTCAACGTCGGTAACTTTCGCGCGAATCGCTTCGCGGTAAGCAACCTGAGGTTTACCCACGTTCGCTTCAACGTTGAATTCACGCTTCATACGGTCAACGATGATGTCCAGGTGCAGTTCACCCATACCAGCGATGATGGTCTGGTTAGATTCTTCATCAGTCCATACACGGAATGATGGGTCTTCTTTCGCCAGACGGCCCAGAGCCAGACCCATTTTTTCCTGGTCAGCTTTGGTTTTTGGTTCAACTGCGATGGAGATTACCGGCTCAGGGAATTCCATACGCTCCAGAATGATCGGGTGATCCGGATCACACAGAGTGTCACCAGTGGTCACGTCTTTCAGACCGATAGCAGCAGCGATGTCGCCCGCACGAACTTCTTTGATCTCTTCACGTTTGTTAGCGTGCATCTGTACGATACGGCCAAAACGTTCACGCGCCGCTTTCACGGAGTTCAGGATGGTGTCACCGGAGTTAACCACACCAGAGTAAACGCGGAAGAAGGTCAGGTTACCCACGAATGGGTCGGTAGCAATTTTGAACGCCAGTGCAGAGAATGGCTCTTCATCACTTGCGTGACGCTCAGCCGGAGTATCTTTACCGTCGTCCAGGATGCCGTTGATCGCAGGAACGTCAATCGGGGATGGCAGGTAGTCAACTACCGCATCCAGCATCGCCTGAACACCTTTGTTCTTGAACGCAGAACCACAGGTTACCAGGATGATTTCGTTGTTCAGAACGCGCTGACGCAGAGCAGATTTGATCTCTTGCTCAGACAGTTCTTCACCACCCAGGTATTTTTCCATCAGCTCTTCAGAAGCTTCTGCTGCGGATTCGATCAGGTTCTGGTGCCATTCGTCAGCCAGGTCCTGCATCTCTGCCGGGATATCTTCGTATTCGAAGGTAACGCCCGCATCTGCTTCGTTCCAGTTGATGGCTTTCATTTTCACCAGGTCGATAACGCCGGTGAAGCCTTCTTCAGCACCAATTGCCAGCTGAAGCGGAACAGGGTTCGCGCCCAGACGGGTTTTGATCTGGCCAACAACTTTCAGGAAGTTAGCACCCATACGGTCCATTTTGTTAACGAACGCGATGCGTGGAACTTTATATTTGTTTGCCTGACGCCATACGGTTTCAGACTGTGGCTGAACACCACCAACTGCGCAATAAACCATTACCGCGCCGTCAAGAACACGCATGGAACGTTCTACTTCGATGGTGAAGTCAACGTGCCCTGGGGTGTCGATGATGTTTACGCGATGCGGTTCGTACTGCTTAGCCATACCTGACCAGAATGCAGTAGTCGCTGCGGAGGTGATAGTAATACCACGCTCCTGCTCCTGTTCCATCCAGTCCATGGTGGCTGCGCCGTCATGAACTTCACCGATTTTATGGTTTACACCGGTGTAGAACAGAATACGTTCGGTAGTAGTGGTTTTACCGGCGTCGATGTGCGCACTGATACCGATGTTACGGTAGCGTGCGATGGGTGTTGTACGAGCCATTTGATTCCTCGTTTATATCTTTAGGCGTTCAGTTAAGTTACCCAGAGCGGGCGGCTTCTCTGAAGCGCCCGCCTGGTGACTACGACTCCGAAGGGATTACCAACGGTAGTGTGCGAACGCCTTGTTGGCTTCTGCCATACGGTGAACGTCTTCACGTTTCTTAACTGCGGTACCTTTGTTTTCCGCAGCATCAGAAAGTTCGTTCGCCAGACGCAGAGCCATGGATTTATCACCGCGTTTACGAGCAGCTTCAACGATCCAACGCATTGCCAGAGCATTACGACGAACCGGACGAACTTCAACTGGAACCTGATAAGTAGAACCACCAACGCGGCGAGACTTAACTTCTACAGTCGGGCGCACGTTGTCGAGAGCGACTTCGAAGGCTTCCAGTTCATTTTTACCAGAACGCTGAGCCAGGGTCTCCAGCGCGCTGTATACGATTGCTTCTGCGGTAGATTTTTTACCATCTACCATCAGGATATTTACAAATTTTGCCAGCAGTTCTGATCCGAATTTCGGATCTGGAAGAATTTTACGCTGACCAATGACGCGACGACGTGGCATGGGATTACTCCGTTGTTAATTCAGGATTGTCCAAAACTCTACGAGTTTAGTTTGACATTAAGATAAATCAGTTTGGCCTTACTTAACGGAGAACCATTAAGCCTTAGGACGCTTCACGCCGTACTTGGAGCGAGCCTGCTTACGGTCTTTAACACCTGAGCAGTCCAGCGCACCACGAACGGTGTGGTAACGAACACCCGGAAGGTCTTTAACACGACCGCCACGGATCAGGATCACGGAGTGCTCCTGAAGGTTGTGACCTTCACCACCGATGTAGGAAGTCACTTCAAAACCGTTAGTCAAACGCACACGGCATACTTTACGCAGTGCGGAGTTTGGTTTTTTAGGAGTGGTGGTATATACACGAGTACATACGCCACGTTTCTGCGGGCAGGCTTCCAGCGCAGGCACGTTGCTTTTTGCAACTTTGCGTGCACGTGGTTTGCGTACCAGCTGGTTAACTGTTGCCATTAAATAGCTCCTGGTTTTAGCTTTTGCTTCGTAAACACGTAATAAAACGACCTCATACAATATGAGGACGCGAAATTTTAGGGCTACGTCGAAAAGGTGTCAAGAAATATACAGCGATCTCAAATCACCAGTTCATTTGACTGGCGTGCGTCACAGTAAGATTGACGAAATCAGTATAGCCAACCACGTCAATTTTGGCTGAAATTTGACCAGAAAGACCCCGCGCATCCAGATCCTCTTTCAGCGCAGAGACTGTAATGGGGGCATTCGCGAGGATTTCAACAAAACGGCTGCCTTCAAGCGCCGCGAGCACGCCATCCTGAATCAGCAGCAGATCATCACCTTCGCGCAGCATGCTCAGTAACGTGTCGATATCACATTGCCACGGTGAACGGCTCAGGGTATGGAGCATGACAGCCTCAGAAAGTCAGAACGGTATCGTAGTGAGAGAGTTGTTCGCGCAGCGCAGCAGATGTCAGGATCGTCACGTCCAGCACGAACGGTGTTATCTCGTTTAACCCACGCGCGGCCAGCGAGTCGGCGCACACATAGAAGGTTTCAATGTCATAGAGCGGCAGAACTTTAAAGGTCGCAATGTAGTCGCGCGCAAGAATGGCCTGCGGTTGTTGGCCTGCCAGAAGCTGGAATACGCCATCGCCTAAAAAGAAGACCCCGATATCTTCGGTTAATGCCGATGTCGCGAGCAATGCATCCAGCCCTTCCCGGCCTGAAGCGCTGCCATGCGGCGCAGAAGTAAAAACAAACGCTACGCGCTTCATCAAAATTGCACCACTCTGTCGCAGGTCAACGCCGCCTGTGCCAGGGCACCTAGACCACTGAGGGAAAAGCCCGGTTGCAGGTTAACCCCCGCCAGACCAAGGCGTTCGGCTTCGGTCGCATCCGTCACGCCGCGACGCAGTGCCGCCGCGACGCAGATATGCAGGTCAACGCCCTGCGTTTCGTTTAATTTTTGCCAGGCGCGCACAAGGTCAAACTCATCGCTCGCCGGGGACGTAAACTGGTTCGCGTTATAGACCCCTTCACGATAGAAGAAGACGCTTGCCAGTTCATGACCGGCATCAAGCAGCGCATGGGCAAACTGTAGCGCGCTGCTGGCCTGCTGGGTACCGTACGCCGGGCCCGTCACCATTAACGCAAAACGCATTACTTGTCTTGTCCCAGAAAGTCGCCGCTTTTGAACTGGCGAATATAGAGGTAAACCGTGTGTTTGGAGATATTCAGGCGATCGGCCACCTGGTTGATGGCATCTTTGATATCAAAAATCCCTTTCTCATAGAGGTTCAGGACGATCTGACGATTCTTGGCGTTGTTGGATACGTTGCGATCGGCATTCACCTCTTCAATGGTGAACTCCAGCGTCTGGGTCACGAGATCCTCAACCGAAGAAGCAAAGTTCACCGATGAGCCCACGTCCGGCGTTTCTGGCGGGATGAAGGTGCTCATGATTTGCGAGAATGGCACATCAAGGTTCATGTTGATGCACAGCAAACCGATTACCCGGTGTTCGCGGTTTCGAATCGCGATCGTTTCTGATTTCATCAGCACGCCGCTTTTGGCGCGGGTGAAATAGCATTTTGAGACGCTGCTGTCCGCGCCGGTCATGTCATGCAACATACGCAATGCAAGGTCGGTGATTGGCGAACCAATTTTACGGCCAGTGTGCTCACCATTCGCAATGCGGATAGCGGAACACTTAAGATCTTGCAGGGAATGCAATACGATTTCGCAGTGGGAACCAATGAGCATCGCTAACCCGTCCACTACCGCTTCGTAGGATTTCAGAATATCGAAGTCGGTCTGGTCAAATGGACGTTGATCCAGCAAATCAAGTTCACTGGTTTCGTTGGTTAAAAGCGACCTGGACATGAAAAAAACACTCCTTTTCAGGAGCCTGTCGTTAGGTTTTCAGGGCAGGCTCATTATCTACACGGACAACTAAATTAATACAGCGTGTATAACGCTTTCCAGTGTTAATTATATCTGCCCCACAATAAAAAAACCGCCGCCTGTAAAGGCGGCGGTTTTTTTCAGCATTACTTCTTAGCTGCTGCGGCTTTGTCGTCAGCCGGTGCGTCTGTTTTCGCATCCGCTTTCGGCGCCGGTTTGATGTCCAGCAGTTCTACATCAAATACCAGCGTGGAGTTAGCCGGGATACCCGGAACGCCGGTTTTGCCGTAAGCCAGATCCGGTGGGATGACCAGCTTGATTTTACCGCCTTTCTTGATGTTCTTCAGGCCTTCGGTCCAGCCCGGGATCACACCATCCAGACGGAAGGAGAGAGGCTCACCACGGGTATAAGAGTTATCGAACTCTTTACCGTCGATCAGCGTACCTTTGTAGTTCACCACAACGGTGTCGCTGTCTTTAGGCGCGTCGCCAGTACCTTCTTTCTCAACCTTATAGATCAGGCCAGTAGAAGACGTTTTAACGCCTTTCTCTTTAGCGAACTTGTCGCGGTAGGCTTTGCCTTTCGCTTCGTTATCTTTAGCATCTGCTTCCATCTTGGTCTGAGCGGCGCCTTTCACGCGCGCTTCAAACGCTTGCAGAGTCTGCTCGATTTCCTGGTCAGACAGTTTGCTCTTGTCTGCGAACGCATCCTGGACCCCTGCGATCAGCTGGTTTTTGTCCAGTTTGATGCCCAGTTTCTCTTGTTCTTTCAGAGAGTTTTCCATGTAACGACCCAGAGACGCGCCAAGTGCGTAGGCGGATTTCTGGTCGTCATTTTTGAATGCCGCTTTGCTGTCTGTAGTCGCAGCAGGCTTCGCAGCAGTATCAGCAGCGAAAGACAGCGGCGCATTGAGCGCTACAGCCATAGTGGTCGCCAGCAGCGTAACTTTAAACAGTGATTTCATCCATATCTCCAGGACCTGAGGTCTCTCACCCCAGTGTTAAACGTAAATGAGTGACGTACTATAAAACGTTGTGGAAGAAATCTACAGACAGACTCCCCCGAATGTCGCTTCTTTTCAGACTATTTTTGTTTAAATAAGTTTCTTGTCAGGGAGATGGATACTGTACTTAAGGAAAAAGTCAGCTAAACTTCGCCGCCGCTGGTCCATTATGGCGAACGACAGATAAACGAGGTGAATGATGAAGGATACAACGATCGAAGCGAGACTGGCTGAGCTGGAAAGCCGCCTGGCTTTTCAGGACATCACCATCGAAGAACTGAACCAGACCGTGACGGCCCATGAGCTTGAAATGGCAAAACTGCGCGATCACATGCGCCTGCTGACTGAAAAGCTGAAGGCCACGCAGCCGTCAAACATTGCCTCTCAGTCAGAAGAGACGCCACCACCTCATTATTGAGGCGTAAAAAAAGCGGGATTATCCCGCTTTTTTATTTTCCGGAGTACGGAATCAGTGGCAACCGCAGCCGCCGTTACCGCAACCACCTTTACCGTGGCCGTGGTCATGACCATGGTCGTGGCCGTGACCACCGCAGCAGCCGTCATGGCCGTGATCGTGGTCATGGTCGTGACCGTGCGCACCGTGAACGTGGCCATGAGCCAGTTCTTCTTCAGTCGCTTCACGGATCGCAACAACTTCTACGTTGAACTTCAGGTTCTGACCCGCCAGCATGTGGTTGCCGTCAACCACAACGTGGTCGTCTTCAACTTCAGTGATTTCAACCGGAACCGGACCCTGGTCAGTTTCCGCCAGGAAGCGCATGCCAACCTGCAACTCGTCAACGCCCATGAATACGTCTTTAGGAACGCGCTGAACCAGGTTGTCGTCATACTGACCGTAAGCGTCGTTCGCGCCTACAGCAACGTCGAATTTGTCGCCAACTTCATGGCCTTCCAGCGCCGTTTCCAGGCCGGAAATCAGGGAACCGTGACCATGCAGGTAGTCCAGCGGCGCACTCACCGGAGACTCATCAACCAACACACCGTCTTCTGTACGTACCTGATAGGCCAGGCTGACCACCAGGTCTTTTGCTACTTTCATGATATCTCCTGAGCGTGGGAAAATTGCTGGCGCAGATTGTAGCGGAAATCTGCACCCGTGTACCCTTAAGCTTAAAAAAACTCAGAGCATATCGCTAGTCTGGATGAAAAATGCCGATCACTTGCTCTTCTTTGCGAACATGATCGCGGGCTTCTTTGTCGGCCTCACGCATCTGGTGACCGCACTTAACACATTCAACGATATCGATATTATTTTCACGCCACATGGCCAGCGTATCTTGCGCCTGGCAGGATGGGCATTTTGCGCCCGCGATAAAGCGTTTACGTACAGCCATCTTTCGTTACCCTTTATTCAAATTCATCCCAGCCGTCGAGCTGGCGTCGTTCCTGTTGCATCTCACGCTGGAAGATCTCCTCCAGTTCGCGACGCGCTTCCCGCACGCGGGAGATCTGCGCCGTGTCGCTGTGCACGGGCATCAGTTCACGCAGCATTCGCATATCCAGCCTGCGGAAATGCATCTGGGCGCGTTGCGCCTGATGAGGATGCATACCCAGCGAAACCAGCGCCTTGCGTCCCAGCTCCAGCGCGCTGGAGAAGGTTTCGCGGGAGAAGTGTTTCACACCCGCCTGCAAAAGTTCGTGAGCCTCCACACGTCCACGCGCACGCGCCAGAATATGCAGATGCGGGAAATGCTGCTGGCACAGCTCCACCAGCTTCATCGTGTCTTCCGGATCGTTGCAGGTGATGACGATGGACTCCGCAGCCTCTGCGCCCGCCGAGCGCAACAGCTCAAGCTGCGTCGCATCGCCGTAGTACACCTTATAACCATATTTGCGCATCAGGTTGACGGCGCTGATATCGCGCTCCAGCACCGTAATGCGCATTTTATTTGCCATCAACAGGCGACCAATCACCTGCCCGAAGCGGCCAAAGCCCACGACGATCACCTGCGGTTTATCATCTTCCACCCACGGCGCTTCGTCTTCATCGTCTGCGGGATTCAGGCGGCGCGACAGCAGTTTGTCCACCAGCTTCATCAGCAGCGGGGTGGTCATCATCGACAGCGTGACCGTCACCAGCAGCAGCGCCATCTGGTCATCTTTGAACAGCTTCTGAGACGACGCCGTGGAAAACAGCACAAACGCAAATTCTCCCCCCTGGCTTAACACGCTGGAAAACTGCATTCTTTCCGAGCTGCGCAGCCCGTAAATCCTCGCGAGGAGATACAGCACCAGCGTTTTGACCGCCACCAGCACGGCGACACTCGCAATAACCCACAGCAGATGGGTATAGAGCACGCCAAGATTAAGCGCCATACCCACCGAGATAAAGAACAGCCCTAGCAGCAGCCCCTTAAACGGATCGATGGCGGTCTCCAGCTCGTGGCGGTACTCGCTTTCCGCAAGCAGCACCCCGGCGATAAACGTCCCAAGCGCCATCGACAGCCCCAGCGCATCCATAAACAGCGCTGAGCCAAGCACCAGCAGCAGCGTTGCGGCGGTGAATACCTCGCGCACGCCGGATGCTGCAATAAACCGGAATACCGGACGCAGTAAAAACCGTCCGCCGATCAGCATCCCCGCGAAGGCCAGCACCTTCATGGAGATCTTCATCCAGTCGAAATGATCGTCTCCGGATCCCGCCAGCAGCGGCACCAGCGCCAGCGCCGGGATCACCGCTAAATCCTGGAACAGCAGCACCGAAAAGCCCAGTTGCCCCGCCTCGTTGCGGTTCATCCCTTTGTCGCGCATCAGCTGAAGCGCCATCGCCGTCGACGACATCGCAAGACCGATCCCGCCAATCACCGCGGCCTGCCAGGAAAACTGCGTCAACATCAGCAGTCCCGCGAGAATGGCCGCGCTGAGTAACACCTGCGCCGCCCCGACGCCAAAAATAGATTGCCGCAGCTGCCACAGCTTGGAGGGGTTCAGCTCAAGGCCAATGATGAACATCAGGAAGACCACGCCCAGTTCAGAGAAGTGGAGAATTTCATCCACATCGCTGATAAACCCAAGCCCCCAGGGGCCAATGGCTATCCCCGCCAGCAAATAACCCAGCACCGCGCCAATGCCGAGACGCGCGGCAAGCGGGACCGCGACGACGGCGGCGAACAAAAACAGCACCCCGGCAAGGAGTAAATTCGAACCGTCCATTAGCGTCCTCCCGCCGGAATCGGTGACGCCAGCCATTCGCCATAGGCCCTGGCATGGCTCGCCAGCGCTTTCGGATCCTGCCGCCGTGCCCAGTAGATAATAATCGGGCTCATCCAGTGCATACGGCACATCGCCGCCGTCAGCTCAAACGGCCGCAGAATGTCGCTCATGGGGTAACGGTTCAGCCCGTCGTGACGGTAAGCGCTTTCCGGCTCACCGGTGGTAATGACACTCCGCCAGTACTTTCCCGCCAGCTGGTTGCCCCCCACCCCGCTGGAGAAGCCCCGGCTCAGCACGCGGTCCAGCCACTCTTTCAGCAATGCCGGACAGCTGTATGTATAAAGCGGATGCTGGAACACAATCACGTCGTGCTGACGCAGCAGTTCCTGCTCGTAAGGAATATCGATAAAAAAATCGGGATAGTGCGCGTAGAGATCGTGCACCGTTACGTTACTGAGCTGTGTGGCCGGCTTAAGCAGCACCCGGTTCGCCACCGAGTCCTGTGATTCCGGATGGGCATACAGCAGCAGCACTTTCGCTGTCTGAGACATCATTCCCCTCCCGGTTCTGTTTTTGTGTATTGTTGTCGTTTTGGGCTACCATGGCGGCCCGGTGGGGAAAATGGCCCACACCTTACATTATCATAATGACAAATTAACATAGTCGGAACATACGGCGCTTCTATGATTGTTTTCTCCTCGTTACAAATTCGTCGCGGCGTGCGCGTCCTGCTGGATAACGCGACTGCTACCATCAACCCGGGCCAGAAAGTGGGGCTGGTCGGCAAAAACGGCTGCGGTAAATCCACCCTGCTGGCACTGCTGAAAAACGAGATAAGCGCGGATGGCGGTAACTTTACCTTCCCGGGCAACTGGCAGCTCGCCTGGGTGAACCAGGAGACGCCCGCGTTGAGCGAACCCGCGCTCGACTATGTTATCGACGGCGACCGTGAATACCGCAAGCTCGAAGCAGAGCTCAACGCCGCCAACGAACGCAACGACGGCCACGCCATCGCCACCGTCCACGGCAAGCTGGACGCCATCGATGCCTGGACCATTCGCTCCCGCGCCTCCAGCCTGCTGCACGGCCTGGGTTTCAGCAACGAACAGCTTGAACGCCCGGTGAGCGATTTCTCCGGCGGCTGGCGTATGCGCCTTAACCTGGCGCAGGCGCTGATCTGCCGCTCCGACCTCCTGCTGCTCGATGAACCCACCAACCACCTCGATCTCGATGCGGTTATTTGGCTGGAGAAGTGGCTCAAGAGCTATCAGGGCACTCTGATTCTGATCTCCCACGACCGCGACTTCCTCGATCCGGTGGTGGATAAAATCATTCATATCGAACAGCAAAGCATGTTCGAATACACCGGCAACTACAGCTCTTTCGAGCGCCAGCGCGCGACGCGCCTTGCCCAGCAACAGGCGATGTATGAAAGCCAGCAGCAGCGCGTGGCGCACCTGCAAAGCTTTGTGGATCGCTTCAAGGCCAAGGCGTCAAAAGCCAAGCAGGCGCAGAGCCGCATCAAGATGCTGGAACGCATGGAGATGATCGCTCCCGCGCATGTGGATAACCCATTCCACTTCAGTTTCCGCGAGCCGGAGAGCCTGCCGAACCCGCTGCTGAAAATGGAAAAAGTGAGCGCGGGCTATGGCGATCGCATTATCCTCGACTCTATCAAGCTCAACCTGGTGCCAGGTTCACGCATTGGCCTGCTGGGGCGTAACGGCGCCGGTAAATCGACGCTGATCAAGCTGCTGGCGGGCGAGCTTAACCCGGTCAGCGGCGAAATCGGCCTGGCGAAAGGCATCAAGCTTGGCTACTTCGCCCAGCATCAGCTGGAATTTTTACGCGCGGATGAATCGCCGATCCAGCACCTGGCGCGCCTGGCGCCGCAGGAAATGGAGCAGAAGCTGCGCGACTACCTCGGCGGCTTTGGCTTCCAGGGCGATAAGGTGACTGAAAATACAGCGCGTTTCTCCGGTGGTGAAAAAGCGCGTCTGGTACTGGCGCTGATCGTCTGGCAGCGTCCAAACCTGCTGCTGCTTGATGAACCAACCAACCACCTCGATCTCGACATGCGTCAGGCGCTGACCGAAGCGCTGATTGAGTTCGAAGGGGCGCTGGTTGTCGTGTCGCACGATCGCCACCTGATCCGCTCCACCACCGACGATCTCTATCTGGTACACGGCGGCAAAGTCGAACCGTTTGACGGCGACCTGGAAGACTACCAGCAGTGGCTGACGGACGTGCAGAAGCAGGAAAACCAGCCGGAAGAGTCAGCGAAAGACAACGCCAACAGCGCCCAGGCGCGTAAAGACCAGAAGCGCCGTGAAGCGGAGCTGCGCACCCAGACGCAACCGCTGCGTAAAGAGATTGCCCGCCTCGAAAAAGAGATGGAAAAGCTCAACGCCACGCTTGCTGCCGTCGAAGAGAAGCTGGGCGACAGCGAACTGTACGATCAGAGCCGCAAAGCGGAGCTGACGGACTGTCTGCAAACTCAGGCGAAAACCAAATCCAGCCTCGAAGAGTGCGAAATGGCATGGCTGGACGCGCAGGAACAGCTGGAAGCGATGCTGCAAGCCGACTAACACGCCGGGAGGGTTATGAGCTTCGATACCACGAGCGAGATTACATTCCGTAAGCTCAGCATCTTCATGACGTTCATGGAGAAGGGCAATATCGCACGTACCGCCGAAACGCTCGGCCTGAGCGGTGTCAGCGTGCACCGCGCGCTGCATACCCTCGAAGAGAACGTCCGCTGCCCGCTCTTTGCTCACAAAGGGCGTAACCTGATTGCCCTCCCCTCCGCATGGACGCTGCTGGAGTATTGTCAGGAGGTGATGCAGGTGATGGAGCGCGGGCTGGAAGAGTCGCGCAAGATCGCCGGTATCGGCCAGGGACGGTTGCGCGTCGGCACGCTCTACTCGCTGACGCTGGAAACCGTGCCGCGCCTGATAATGGGCATGAAGCTGCGCCGTCCGGATCTGGAGATGGATCTGACGATGGGCTCGAACGAAACCCTGCTCCATATGCTGGATGAGGGATCGCTGGATGCGATTTTAATCTCTATTTCCGAAAGCGATATCGACCGTAACAGCCTCGAAGTGCTTCCTCTGTTCCATGACGATATTTTCCTTGCCGCACCGGCTTCTGCCACGCTGAATACCAGCGGCCCCGCCGATCTGCGTGATTATAAAGATCAGAAGTTTGTCGCCCTCGCGGAAGGGTTCGCCACTTACGCCGGGTTTCAGGAAGCGTTTCATATCGCCGGTTTCGAGCCGGAGATTGTGACGCGCGTGAACGATATCTTCTCGATGCTGAGCCTGGTGCAGGCGGGGGTCGGGTTTACGCTGATGCCGGGCAGGATGAAGAAAGTGTACGAAAATTCGGTGCAGCTACTGAAGCTGGCGCAGCCGTACCAGATGCAGCAGCTGATTGCGATCGTCTTTGCCCGCAACCGCGAGCAGGATCCGAGCCTGCGGGCGCTGGCCGCGGAAGGGCGGATGTATGCCAGAAGTTTGCAGGATAGTGCCTGATGTTATTGCCCGGTGGCGCTACGCTTACCGGGCAAAAAGTCACCGCTGAAGCCGACCCGCCAGATGCACCGCCACGTCCACTCCGCTGCGCTCCAGCGAAATGGATTCGCCTTCCCACGCCGCCTGCCGCGTCAGACAGGTCAGAATACCCCCTGGCGGCATCTCAATCGCCAGACGTGCTTCGCGCTCGTTAGCGGAAATCACCGCCTCCTGCCAGCGCACGGTTCGCGCCATATTCATCGCCAGGTCGTCGGCAATTTTCTCTGGCTGCCAAAGCACGCGCCCGGTACTGCCGCTCAGGTACGCGCAGCGGGGGCGTGAAAGCGTGACTGATTCAAACGCTGCGGCCAGCTTCTGCGCCGGTTCCGCCAGCAGTTCACAGTGCGACGGTACGCTTACCGCCAGCCGTTTGGCCTTGTTCGCGCCCTTCGCCAGCGCGCGTTCGGCTACCTGCGCCATGCCGTCATCGGCTCCGGCAATCACGATCTGCGTTTCGGCGTTCAGGTTAGCGATATAGGTTCCTGTCCCCTGAATCAGGTTTTCCACCTGGGGCAGGGTCAACCCCATTATCGCCGTCAGGCCGTAGCCGTGGGGATACGCCTGCTCCATCAGATCGCCGCGTAGCGCCACCAGCTTCAGCGCGTCCGTAAAGTCCAGCGCACCGGCGATAACCGCCGCAGGATAAGCGCCAATGGACAGCCCGCTGACGATATCCGGCGACACGCCGCGACGTTCCAGCTCGCGCGCCCAAGCCACGCCTGCAATCAACAGCGAAAGCTGAACCGCGCGGGTGTGGGTTAACGAGGATGCGCTGTCCAGGGTATCAACTTCCGCCCCCAGCACAGCACGGGCCTGCTCCAGCTCTGTTCCCGGCAGGTTTTGCAGCATACCTTCATGCTGTGTGCCCTGCCCTGGAAAGGTAAACAGTATTTTCATTACTCCTCCCTGTGCCATGGATCCGCCACCAGGCGCGGCCCATATTGCGTTTTTAACAGCGTTTTGCCGTCGCGTAACCATTCCGCCAGCGCGAATCCGCCCTCGGGCGTATCCACCTGTGTATCCGCCCGGCACAACGCACGACTGAGCTGAGCCTGCCAGTCAGTAAACGCCTCAGGGGAAACGGTACGCGGGGCGCGGATCAGCAGATCGAGATCGCTGTCGGCGTGGATCACCGGAATGCCGGTCGCCAGCGCGTAACCCGTACTGCCGGTTATCCCCCACGTCCACGGCCATGACTGCTGCGCAAGCTGAAGCGCCACCTGAACCGGCGGCTGGGTGATAAACGGCGAACGCAGCAGGTCGGCGGCAACGCTCAAATCTTCGGGCGACACCACGCGCAACACGTTCTCAGGCTTCACCCATCCGGCCGCCCGCTGGTCGCGGCGCAATCCGCGCACGCCAACGGGAATACGGCCTTCATTATCAACATCACGCCGTACCACTACCGGTAGCCCGGTATGCCAGGCCGCGTCCACCCAGGATTCGGTAATCCCTTCCAGGGCGTCGCGCGCGGTAAGCCAGATGAGGTCATGTGGGCGTAATGTTGTGGTCATGATTACATTCCTGAAGTCAGCGAGATAAACAGCGGCAGCGACAGGATACACAGTACGGAGCTTAACAGCAGCACGGCTTCAGCATCCGGCGACTGCACGCCAAAGCGGTTACCGAACACCACGCCGAAGAAGCCCGCAGACAGCGCAATCATCAGGATGGCGGTGATCGCCACGGAGCCGTGCAGACCGAAGATTAAAACGATACCCCAGGCGATCGCTGGCTGGATCAGCAGCTTGGCGAGAGTGGAAGTGATCACCATGGTGTTAATTTGAAGTTTACGCGCGGAGAGGATCACCCCGGTCAGGAACAGCGCCGCAGCGGTCGCAGACAGTCCCAGCGGTTTAATCGCCGCCAGCACCAGCTCCGGCATTTTGATGCCGATAGCGGACAGGATCACACCCAGCAGCGGGCCCATCACGATCGGTTTTTTAATGGAGCGCCACATCAGCACCGGCAGCATGGAAAGCGTTGAACCGGAGTTATTGCCTTCGGCGCGGGCTTTCTCACGCTCCAGAATCAGCAGGCAGAACGGGGTCATCAGCACTGAACCACAGGCGACGGAGACCGCCACGGACAGCGACGTTGAAGAGCCTTCGCCCAGCACGCTGCCCAGAATCGGCAGGCCAAGCGCCGCGTAGTTTGGCAGGGCGACGGTAAGCGTCAGCACGGCCGCATCCTGCGGGGATTTTTTAAATACGTTTGTCGCGAGGAAGTAGATGACCGCATAGGTGATCCACATCGCCAGGGTGAGCACCAGGATCAGCGGCGACTGCGCCACGATGCCGGTCCACGAGGTTTGCACGGTGGCGCTGAATAGCGCGGCCGGGAGTGCAAAATCCATCACGAAGATATTCAGCAGGGAAACATTTTTGTTATCGACCATCTTTGCCTTACCGGCCCAGAATCCCAGCAGCATGATGACGAAAATCGGTGCAAGAGCATGAACAATTACGTAAGTCATAAATCACCTGTAGTAAAAAAGTTTAAGCACTGGCGCGATGTTTATTATTTTCAGGATGCAGGTTCCCGCGTGGACGCAACGGGCGCGCCCACGGGGTGATGCATCTGGCAGGTCTCTTTTTACTTACCAGCTGGCTCGCATACGTTCACGTACGAGCGCTGAGCTGCGGCGGTTGTCAGCACCCAGACGGTTTTTCAACGTGGTGTCCTGACGAGCGTCACTGATGGCCTGTTGCAGGGTGGTTTTCACCCGCGTCAGATCGCTTTCGGAAGGGGCATCCGGATTGCTGATATCCAGCAGGTCGGAAAGCAGCCCCAGCGTGGCGTAGTTGCTGATGTCGTACGCCATTGGCGGGATGGTTGCCGCCAGTTTTTCCAGCGCCTCAACGGTACGCAGCGTAATGCGCGCCGCAGACTCTTTGCCCATGGCGTGGATCAGCACGCCTTTATCGTTGAAGGCAATCAGACGGTTAGCCTGGTAGCCGTGCGCCAGAAACGCGCCGGACATGGCCTTACCGACGATAAGACCAATCACCGGATGACCTGCCAGCCGCGCATTAGCGTAGGCGGCAGCGGCGCCGGCCAGCGCCTGGTGAATGCCAAACGCCTCTTCGCGACGGCCATAGGCCTGGCTTGGGACGTCGATTACCGCCACAATCGGGCGCTTCACGGCTTTATCTGCGTCAGCGGCGACGGTTTCGCTGACCACTTTTGCCAGCGTCCAGCCTTCCAGCAGGCCGACTTCCCCTTGCGCCGCGCGCGGGAAGTGGTTGTTAGCGTCCGGCACCACGGCGACAAAACGCACCGTTTCACCGTTCAGCTCGCCGTCTGCGGCCTGCACGGACGGGCATAACCCTTCCAGACGTTTGGCGTTAGGGGCGAGGGTTTCCAGCCAGAGTTCGCCACGGCTTATTGAAGTACTCATCATTTCACCTCCCGGGCAAAAAGCGCTTTAATCTGTTCGGCATCGGCCTGTTTGCGGGTGTCGAAATTCGTCAGACGGCTCAGGTAATCGTCGTAGTTATCGGTGCGATGTTTCCCCGGTACGCCTTTGGCGATGGCCTCGTTCATCGCGGCTTTCACCGCGTTCACGCCGTCGCCCACCAGCGCGTCCACCAGCCCGCTTTCAAAGCGTACTTCGCCGCCGGTCATGCTCCAGATAAACGGACGGTCGCGGGAGTCATACTCTTCAATGCCCGCTTCCTGCTCGATAACCTGCGGACCGTTGAGGCCAAGACGCGCTTCGCGGGTCACAATCAGGTAGCTGCACAGCGCCGCGGCGATAGACATCCCGCCGAAGCAGCCTACGGTCCCGGCGACAATCCCGACGACCGGGGTATAGCGACGCAGGTCAACGATCGCGGCGTGGATATCGGCAATCGCCGCCAGGCCAAGGTTGGCTTCCTGCAAACGTACGCCACCGGTTTCGAGGCACAGTACCGCCTGAGTCGGAATGCCGTTGCGGTTATCTTCCGCCGCCAGCTCCAGCGCCGCCGCCATTTTGGCGCCGGACACTTCGCCCATGCTGCCGCCCTGGAAGGTGCCTTCAATCGCCACCACCACCGCAGGCTGGCCGTTGATGGTCCCTTTCGCGACCACCATGCCGTCATCGGCCTGAGGAACAATCCCCTGTGGCCCAAGCCACGGAGAGATAATGCCTTCAAACGGATCCAGCAGTTCGCGGTAGCTGCCGTCGTCGAGCAGCGCCTGTGCACGCTGGCGCGCTTTTAGTTCGATAAAGCTGCTGTCATCACGCATGATTCACCCCTTCAAAGACCTGTTCGATACGAATGCGTGCCACGCCCGGCGTCGCGCCGAAGTCGTGGATGGTCAGCTTACCTGCGGGCAGGCTGCTGACGGTTTGCAGGCGGTTGAACAACGCCTCCCAGCGCCCGCGGCTGTTGTCGACGGAAGTGGTGATATCAATGGTTAAGGTCTGGCCCGGTTCGGCGGTGAAAAGCACCTCCATATCCCCGGAACCGACTACCCCTGCCAGCGCCCTGCCGCTTACTTCGCGGCTGGCGGGCACGGTCAATGTGATTTTTTCCATAACATCCTCTTAATGCTTTGAATAGGGCGTTTCGACGCGGTCAAGAAACAGCGTGGCGGCAAGCAGGTCTGCGGCTCCGCCCGGCGAGGCGTTAAGCGCCAGCATCTGACGGTCTAACCGCGCCAGCGCCTGCTGCCCGGCGAGCGTTGCGCATCCTCCGGCGTTCAGCACTGCACGGGCGCCGTTCTGCATGGCGTCCAGCCCCTCCATGCCGGCGCGCGACAGCACGCAGGTGTCGGTGAGCGAGGTCATGATCGCCATCAGCGCGTCGAGTCTGGCCTGCGTTTCGCTGCTGCCGTTGAGACGGCTGAGGCGAAGCTGCGGCAGCGCGCGCTGCATGATGTGCGGAAACGCCTGCTGAGCCTCTTCACGCGCACCCGGTACACGGTAGCGGTGCGTGACGCGTAACCCCTTGCTGAACACTTTCGGCGCCACGTCATCCGGCAGCTTCGCCAGCTGAGCGGCGGTGTTCGCGACGGTTTGCGCACGGGCATCGCCGCCCAGCATCGCCACCGCGCTCACCAGCAATCCCAGCGCCCAGATCGCGCCACGGTGCGTGTTCACGCCGTCGGTAGCGGCCATCATCTGCCGTTCACCTTCGCGACCCAGGCGGCCAACGGTTTGCCGGAGGGCAATATCCGCCGGACGCTGCCAGCTCTGCTGTGCCAGCGCCTGAAACGTGGGGGTCAGGCTGCGAGCGGAGCGCTCCATCAGCGCAAGCGATAAATCGTGGTGCGCGCCGTTCCCCCGGCTGTCCACCAGACCGGGTTTCGGGCTTAAACGTGCTTCGTCAATCAGACACTGCGTGGCGGTTCGCGCCAGCCATTCGGCACCGCCTTCAACCTGGATCTGTGGCAGAAGTTTCATTACCAGCTCCGGAATTTCGCAGGTGGGTTATACAGACCACCGGACCACTCAACGAGATCAGCCACGCTGCCCGCAGCCAGCAGAGAGCGAGTGGCATCGGTACGACGAATGCCCATATCTTCCGGATACACAACCTTGCCGCTCTGACGTAGTTCCGCCACGCGTTTGGCGTCAACGCCCAGACCGATATCGGTGATACCCGCCACGGCGGCGACCATGGCGCGACGCTCTTCCAGATCTTTCGCCCGGTAGAGGTAAGCAATCCCCTCTTCCGTCAGCACGTGGGTGACGTCATCGCCGTAAATCATGACCGGCGCGAGCGGCATACCGGAGGCTTTCGCGACGTCAACAGCGTCGAGTTTTTCCACGAAGGTTGGCTTCACGCCCGCCTGGAAGGTTTCCACCATCTGCACAACCAGCTTTTTACCGCGCTGCATCGGGTCAGGCTCGGTGATCATGTTCAGCCAGGCCGGTGTGGCGTGGCGACGACCGTGCGGATCGTGGCCCATGTTTGGCGCGCCGCCGAAGCCGGAAAGACGGCCGCGAGTCACGGTTGAGGAGTTAGCGTAACCATCAACCTGTAGCGTGGAGCCGATAAACATATCGACCGCGTACTGACCAGCCAGCTGACAGAAGGCGCGGTTAGAGCGCATGGAGCCGTCAGCACCGGTAAAGAACACGTCCGGACGGGCGCGGATGTACTCTTCCATCCCCAGCTCGCCGCCGAAGCAGTGGACGCTCTCCACCCAGCCGCTTTCGATGGCCGGGATCAGCGTTGGATGCGGGTTCAAAGTCCAGTGTTTACAGATTTTGCCTTTGAGTCCGAGCTGTTCGCCGTAAGTTGGCAGCAGCAGCTCGATCGCTGCGGTGTTAAAGCCAATCCCGTGGTTCAGGGACTGCACCTGGTGTTCGGCGTAGATGCCTTTAATCGCCATCATCGCCATCAGGATGTGTTCCTGTTTGATCAGGCGTGGGTCGCGGGTGAAAAGCGGTTCGATAAAGAACGGCTTATCGGCAACCACCACAAAATCAATCCACGAGCCCGGAATATCCACACGCGGAAGGTCGCACTCGTCATCCACCAGCTCGTTCACCTGCGCGATGACGATGCCGTCGTGGAACGCGGCGGCTTCCACCAGCGCCGGGGTATCTTCGGTACTCGCCCCGGTATAGAGGTTGCCTTTGCGGTCCGCTTTAAAACCGGCAATCAGCGCCACGTTTGGCGAAAGGTCGACGTATAAACGTGAGTAGAGTTCGATGTAGGTGTGAATCGCCCCGATTTCGAGCTGACCATCCTCCAGCAGTTGGGAGATTCGCAGGCTTTGCGTACCGGAGAAGGAGAAGTCCAGCTTGCGGGCGATGCCTTTCTCAAAGATGTCCAGATGTTCGCTGCGGCCCACGCTCGGCATGATCATATGCAGATCGTGCACGATTTGCGGGTTCACTTCCGCCAGTGAACGGGAAAGGAAATCCGCCTGCTTCTGGTTGTTGCCTTCCAGAACGACTTTGTCGCCTGGTGCGATCAGTTTTTCCAGCATGGCGACAAGATCGCCGGTTGGCAGTACCTTGCCCTGCACCGGTACGGACGCCAGACGACGCGCTTTCTCACTGCGTCGGGTGTTCCATTGCCGGGTGGGTGTTTGCCCAGATAACATTATTAACCTCCTGATTCAGCACATCATTCTGATTTGCTTAACGTTGAGTAAAGTGTGCGCTCTGGTGAGAAAGGCATCAATTAAGCGTAGAGGCAAATCATTAGCCTGAGAGTAATAATCAAGGTAAATATTTGTGATCGGGATCAGTTCATGTTTCGGAAAAACGGGCTAAACGGGGTACAATTCGGAAGGTATAGTTAATTTCTGACAAGAATCAGCATCGCCCTTATGACCCAAATCATTCCCTCAGACTTCGACATTGCAGCCGAAGAGAGCGCAGAGTTCGTGCCCATGCGCGGTGTGGCTAACCCTCACCTGCAAACCATGCTGCCGCGCCTGATCCGCCGCAAGGTACAGTTCACCCCGCACTGGCAACGCCTGGATTTGCCGGATGGCGACTTTTTGGATCTCGCCTGGAGCGAAGATCCGGATCGGGCCAGACATAAACCCCGTCTGGTGGTGTTTCACGGTCTGGAAGGCAGCCTGCACAGCCCTTACGCACACGGACTCATTGAGGCGGCGAAAGCCCGCGGCTGGCTTGGGGTGGTGATGCATTTCCGCGGATGCAGCGGCGAGCCTAATCGTCAGAAACGCATTTATCACTCGGGTGAAACCGAGGACGGCACCTGGTTCCTGCGCTGGCTAAGAGACAATTTCGGCGAGGCGCCAACGGCAGCGGTGGGGTATTCGCTGGGCGGCAATATGCTGGCCTGTCTGCTGGCGAAGGAGAGCGACGCCGTACCGCTGGATGCGGCGGTGATTGTCTCTGCGCCGTTTATGCTGGAGCAGTGCAGCTATCATATGGAAAAGGGCTTTTCGCGAGTGTACCAGCGCTACCTGCTCAACCTGCTGAAAGCCAACGCCGCGCGCAAGCTGAAGGCCTATCCGGATACGCTGCCTGTGACGCTGCAACAGCTCAAACGCGTGAAGCGCCTGCGCGAGTTTGATGATTTGATCACCTCGAAAATTCACGGTTTTGCCGATGCGATTGACTATTACCGTCAGTGCAGCGCCATGCCTTTACTGAATCAAATCACGAAACCCACGCTGATTATCCACGCCAAAGATGATCCGTTTATGGATCATCACTCGATCCCGGCGCCCGATCATCTGCCGGCCAACGTGGAGTATCAGCTCACCCAATTCGGGGGACACGTCGGCTTTGTCGGCGGCACGCTGCGTCGGCCAAAAATGTGGCTTGAGACGCGTATACCCGACTGGTTAACGGCTTATCTGGACGGTAAATAATGATTATTCCCTGGCAGGATCTCTCTCCCGAAACGCTCGATAATCTGATTGAAAGCTTTGTCTTGCGCGAAGGCACCGATTATGGTGAACATGAACGTTCGCTTGAACAAAAGGTCAACGATGTTAAGCGCCAGCTTAAAAGCGGCGACGTGGTGCTGGTATGGTCCGAACTGCATGAGACGGTCAATATCATGCCCCGCAACGCGTTTCACGGCTGATCTTTACACTTTTACAGTCAGGGAGTTGCTATGTCTGCCAGACATCCGGTTATTGCCGTTACGGGTTCGAGTGGGGCGGGAACCACTACCACCAGCCTCGCCTTCCGCAAGATCTTCGCCCAGCTTAACTTACGGGCGGCCGAGGTAGAAGGCGACAGCTTTCACCGCTACACGCGCCCGGAGATGGATATGGCCATCCGCAAGGCGCGCGATCTGGGTAAACACATCAGCTACTTCGGCCCGGAGGCCAATGACTTCGGCCTGCTGGAGCAAACCTTCCGTGAATACGGGCAAAGCGGTACCGGGCAGTCCCGCAAGTATCTCCACACCTACGATGAAGCCGTGCCCTGGAACCAGGTCCCCGGCACGTTCACGCCCTGGCAGCCGCTGCCGGAACCGACTGACGTGCTGTTTTACGAAGGATTGCACGGTGGCGTGGTGACGCCTCAGCACGACGTGGCGCGCCACGTGGATTTGCTGGTGGGGGTGGTGCCGATTGTTAACCTTGAGTGGATCCAGAAGCTGACGCGTGACATGAGCGAGCGCGGCCATTCGCGAGAGGCGGTCATGGATTCGGTGGTGCGCTCCATGGAAGATTACATCAACTTCCTGACGCCGCAGTTCTCCCGAACCCACATTAACTTCCAGCGCGTCCCCACCGTGGACACCTCCAACCCGTTCGCCGCAAAAAGCATCCCTTCCCTGGACGAGAGCTTTGTGGTGATCCACTTCCGCAACCTGGAAGGCATTGATTACCCCTGGCTGCTGGCGATGCTACAAGGTTCGTTTATTTCGCACATGAATACGTTAGTGGTGCCCGGGGGAAAAATGGGGCTGGCAATGGAACTTATCATGACACCGCTGGTGCAGCGGCTGATGGAAGGGAAGCAGATCGCGTGAACATGTTCCCTCTCCCCGTGGGAGAGGGTTAGGGTGAGGGCATCAACACGCACGATGCCCCAATAATTAAGCCTCTATCACTTCATAAGAATGGGTGATTTTTACCGCTTTCTCCAGCATTAACGCCACAGAGCAGTATTTCTCCGCAGAAAGGTCAACCGCACGCGAGACCGCCGCATCCTTCAGTTCTTTGCCGGTGACGATAAAGTGCAGATTAATATGCGTGAACAGGCGTGGCGCCTCTTCGCGACGTTCTGACGTCAGCTTCACTTCACAATCGGTCACGTCATGACGGCCTTTTTGCAGGATCGACACCACGTCGATCGCGCTGCATCCGCCCGCCGCCATCAGCACCATCTCCATCGGGCTTGGCGCTTTATCGCCGGAGTTGCCATCCATCAAAACCTGATGCCCGGAAGCAGACTCGCCCAGGAACGTTAACCCTTCAACCCATTTCACACGCGCTTGCATATTCACTCACTCCAACGTTGCATTTTTTATGACAGATTACGTGTACGTTACATTTCTCGCAACGGAAGGCGACCTGCGTCATGCTGAAGCGAGACACCAGGAGACACGCGGCGAAAGCTATGCTAAAACACTCTGGATGCTACAGTAATACATTGACGTTACACATGTATGCAGAGGACATCAAACTTTACTGGCTGCGAAACGTTACGACAGCCGACTTCCCAGGTATGGGTAAGAATTCGATTGCAACCCCAGAGTCCGGATGCATCTTATGACTCTGGTGACAGCTTATAACAGAGGATAACAGCGCATGGTGCTTGGCAAACCGCAAACAGACCCGACTCTCGAATGGTTCTTGTCTCATTGCCACATTCATAAGTACCCATCAAAGAGCACGCTGATTCACCAGGGTGAAAAAGCGGAAACGTTGTATTACATCGTTAAAGGCTCGGTGGCCGTGCTGATCAAAGATGAAGAAGGGAAAGAGATGATCCTTTCTTATCTGAACCAGGGCGATTTTATCGGTGAACTGGGCCTGTTTGAAGAAGGCCAGGAACGTAGCGCCTGGGTTCGTGCAAAAACAGCATGTGAAGTGGCTGAAATTTCTTATAAGAAATTCCGTCAGCTGATTCAGGTCAACCCTGACATCCTGATGCGTCTCTCTTCCCAGATGGCACGCCGTCTGCAAGTGACCTCTGAGAAGGTAGGTAACCTCGCCTTCCTGGACGTAACCGGTCGTATCGCGCAGACGCTGCTGAACCTGGCGAAACAACCAGACGCCATGACTCACCCTGACGGTATGCAAATTAAAATTACCCGCCAGGAAATCGGTCAGATCGTCGGCTGCTCCCGTGAAACAGTGGGCCGTATCCTGAAGATGCTGGAAGATCAGAACCTGATCTCCGCCCACGGTAAAACCATCGTGGTTTACGGGACCCGTTAATTCCGGTCAAACGGCGTGCCGCCGCAGGGTGGCACGCCGTTTTTGTCTCTACTCCTCATGTGGCGCAGGCTGATCTATCACCCGGAAGTTAACTACGCACTACGACAAACGCTGGTGTTGTGTCTTCCCGTGGCCGTGGGCCTGCTCCTCGGACATCTTCAGCAAGGCCTGCTGTTTTCCCTCGTGCCCGCCTGCTGCAACATTGCCGGTCTGGATACGCCCCATAAACGCTTTTTTAAACGTCTGATTATTGGCGGCTGCCTGTTTGCCGGCTGTAGCCTTGCCGTACAACTCTTACTGGCCCGCGACATTCCTCTGCCGCTGATCCTGACCGTGCTGGCGATGACGCTCGGCGTCACCGCCGAAATCAGCTCGCTGCACGCCCGCCTGCTTCCCGCGTCGCTGATTGCCGCCATCTTCACCTTAAGCCTTGCAGGTAATATGCCGGTGTGGGAGCCATTGCTGATCTACGCCCTCGGCACGCTGTGGTACGGGCTGTTTAACTGGTTCTGGTTCTGGCTGTGGCGGGAACAGCCGCTGCGCGAATCCCTGAGCCTGCTCTACGTGCAGCTTGCTGAATACTGCGAAGCAAAATACACCCTGCTCACTCAACATACCGACCCGGAAAAATCCCTGCCGCCGCTACTGGCGCGCCAGCAAAAAGTGGTGGATCTGATCAGCCAGTGCTATCAGCAGTTGCACATGCTTGCCGCCAACAAAAATCATGAATACAAGCGGCTGCTGCGAATCTTCCAGGTCGGGCTGGATTTGCAGGAGCATATCTCCGTCAGCCTTCATAATCCGGAAGAGGTGCAAAAGCTGGTGGAGCGCAGCCATGCAGAAGCGGTGATCCGCTGGAACGCGCAGACCGTCGCGGCCCGCCTGCGGGTGCTGGCTGACGATATCCTCTATCACCGCTACCCGACGCGCTTTAACATGGACAAACAGCTCGGCGCGCTGGAAAAGATTGCGCGTCAGCACGCGGATAACCCGGTCGGGCAATTTGCTGCCTGGCATTTCAGCCGCATCGCCCGGGTGTTACGCACCCAGCGCCCGCTTTATGCCCGCGACCTGATGGCCGATAAGCAAAAACGGCTGCCGCTGCTGCCCGCGCTCAAAAGCTATCTTTCGCTGAAATCTTCTGCCCTGCGCAATGCCGCACGGATCAGTGTGATGCTGAGCATCGCCAGCCTGATGGGAATGGCCCTGCACCTGCCGAAACCCTACTGGATCTTAATGACCGTACTGTTTGTTACCCAGAACGGCTATGGCGCCACGCGGGTCCGTATTCTGCATCGGGCGGGCGGCACGATGGCGGGGCTGATTATCGCGGGCGTGACGCTGCACTTCCACGTGCCGGAGGGCTATACCCTGGCCGGTATGCTGGCAATCACGCTGGTGAGCTATCTGATTATCCGCAAAAACTACGGCTGGGCGATGGTGGGCTTTACGGTGACGGCGGTGTATACCCTTCAACTGCTCACGCTTAACGGGGAACAGTTTATTATTGCCCGTCTGGTCGATACGCTGATTGGCTGCCTGATCGCCTTTGGCGGCATGGTCTGGCTGTGGCCGCAGTGGCAGAGTGGGCTGTTGAGGCAGAACGCCCACGACGCGCTGGAAGCTGACCAGCAGGCCATTCGTCTGATCCTGAGCGATGACCCACAGCCCTCTCCGCTGGCCTACGAGCGCATGAAGGTCAACCAGGCGCATAACGCCCTGTTCAACTCCCTTAACCAGGCCATGCAGGAGCCGGGCTTTAACGCGCACTATCTGGCTGACATGAAGCTGTGGGTCACGCACAGCCAGTTTATCGTCGAGCATATCAATGCCATGACGACGCTGGCGCGGGAGCACACGATGCTGACGCCGGATCTGGCGCAGCGCTATTTGCAGTCGTGTGAAATTGCGTTGCAGCGCTGTCAGCAGCGCCTGGAGTATGATGCACCGGGCGAGTCAGGGGATTCGAACATTCTGGAAGCGCCGGAGACGCTGACCCATGGGCCGATGAGCACCCTTGAGCAGCATTTACAGCGCGTTCTCGGCCACCTGAACACCATGCATACCATTTCGTCGGTGGCATGGCGTCAGCGCCCGCATCACGGGATTTGGTTAACGCGCCGGTTAAAACGAACCGCGTATTAGCCGCTGACGATCTTCGCGACTGCCGCGGCAAAACGGGTTAATCCGTCTTCGATGTCTTTGTCTTCCACCACAAGCGATGGCGCAAAGCGCATCACGTCCGGCCCGGCATTGAGCACCATGACGCCTTCGTGCGCGGCGGCGTGCAGGAAATCGCGCGCGCGGCCTTTATACTGAGGCTTCAACTCGGCGCCAATCAGCAGCCCCATTCCGCGGATTTCGCTGAAGACATCAAACTGTTCGTCAATCTGCTGAAGATGTTTCAAAAACAGATCGCGTTTCGCATTCACGCCATTCAGGACGTCCGGCGTATTAATGATATCGAACGCCGCACCCGCCACGGCACACGCCAGCGGATTACCGCCGTAGGTGGAGCCGTGTGAGCCCACATGAAATGCGGAAGCGATATCCTGGGTAGTGAGGACCGCACTGACCGGGAAACCGCCGCCGAGCGCTTTCGCGCTGGTCAGAATATCCGGCGTTACGCCGTAGTGCATATAAGCGAACAGATCCCCGGTACGCCCCATCCCACACTGCACTTCATCAAACACCAGCAGCGCCTGGTGCTCGTCGCACAGTTCGCGCAGCCCTTGCAGAAATTCCGGGGTGGCCGCCGTGACGCCGCTTTCCCCCTGAATGGGCTCGACCACCACGGCACAGGTGTGATCGTCCATCACCGCTTTAACGGCGTGCAGATCGTTAAACGGCACGTGGATGATATCCGCAGGTTTCGGACCAAAGCCGTCGGAATACTTCGGCTGGCCGCCCACGGAAACGGTAAAGAACGAGCGACCGTGGAAGGCGTTATGGAAGGCGATGATTTTGGTTTTGTACGGACTATGACGCGTGGTTGCGTAGTAGCGCGCCAGCTTAAAGGCGGTTTCGTTGGCTTCGGTGCCGGAGTTCATAAACAGCACGCGTTCGGCGAAGGTGGCATCGATGATCTTACGCCCCAGACGCAGCGCCGGTTCGTTGGTGAACACGTTGCTGGTGTGCCACAGCGTTTCGCCCTGCGTTTTCAGCGCGTCCACCAGCGCAGGATGGCAATGGCCCAGTGCCGTCACCGCAATACCGCCTGCGAAATCAACATACTCGTTGCCCTGCTGATCCCAGACGCGGCTGCCTCTCCCTTTCACCGGGATAAATTCAGCCGGTGCATAAATCGGCAGGATCACTTCATCGAATGTCGCGCGGGTAATTGCTGGTTGTTCAGTTGCCATGTCATGACCATCCATTTTTATGTCACAGTTATTGTGAAAATATAATCACAAAATATGCATAAAAAATCACAGCAAGGCAACCGATATTCAGCGATTAAGGAAATTGGCCAGCAGCGCGTGCCCCTGTTCGCTGAGAATGCTTTCCGGGTGGAACTGCACACCTTCCAGATCGTACTCGCGGTGGCGAATGCCCATGATCTCCTGCGTCTCGCTCCAGGCGGTAACCTCAAAGCAGGCCGGCAGGGTCGGAGGATCAATAATCAGAGAATGGTAGCGCGTCACGGTTAACGGATTGTTTAGCCCCAGGAATGCGCCGGTACCGGTGTGTGTGATCGGTGAGGTTTTGCCATGCATGACTTTCGCGGCACGGACAATGGTGGCGCCAAAGACCTGCGCAATGGCCTGGTGACCCAGGCAGACGCCCAGAATCGGCAGTTTGCCCGCATAGTGTTGGATTACCGCCAGCGAGATGCCGGACTCCGACGGGGTACACGGCCCGGGCGAAATCACGATTTTCTGAGGTGCCAGCGCGTCAATGTCATCCAGCGCGATCTCATCGTTACGGCGGACAACCACCTCTGCCCCCAGCTCGCAAAAATACTGGTAGAGGTTCCAGGTAAAGGAATCATAGTTATCAATCAGCAGAATCATGGCGGCTCCTGAAAAAATGGCCGCCCTATTTTACGCAGATTCCCGCGCTTCGCTCACAACTTTGGCGAAGATGACGTTCAGGGCGGTCAAATCCCCCATCGCCCCGCTCTGGTTGGCGGCAGCCCAGTCGTCCGGGTCGATCCCCTGCCAGTTCAGCACGTAGCCCGCATGAATAGCCAGTTGTTCAAAGAAGATCCGCTGGGCCACGCCATTACCGCTCATAAACGGATGTAGCATGTTGATTTCACAGTAGTAATGACTGATTCTGTCTGTAAACTCTTCTTTCTGAAGGCCTACCAGATATTTATCACTTTCCAGCGAAGCCATCAGCTCATTACCCACTTTCTCGATGTACTCGAAATGGCAAAAAGGAATGTCGCCCTTGGAAATATCGGCGGTGCGCAGCTCGCCCGCGCCTTTCATTTCGTTGCGGAATAAATGGCGGTGAATAAGACACAGATGGGGTAAACCCGGTGCGGAAGGCCCCAGTTCCAGCGTCTCGATATCGGGTTCAGCGGGCCCCTTACCTTTTTCAAGGAGGCAGCTGGCCTGAAAATTGACATTACGTTGTTGCTCCCAGAGACGGGATTTTTGCTTGTCGGTGAGTTTTTTCACTACGCCTCCCTGAATAGTCCGTTTGCCACAAGTATAAGCAGCAAAACGCGCTTTCGCAGGGAGGGCGGAAAGACACGGGCAAGATGTGCCCGTGTGAGGGAACGATTACGGCAGCACTTTCGCGGAGAGAATGACGACAGGCTTAGTCGGCACATTCTGGTATGGACCGACATCGTGAGTCTGAACCTGAGAGATCTTATCCGCCACGTCCATGCCTTTCACCACTTTGCCAAACACCGCGTAGCCAAAGTCGCGCTGACCGTGGTCCAGGAAGGCGTTATCAGCCACGTTGAGGAAGAACTGGCTGGTGGCGCTGTCTTTGTCCGCCGTACGCGCCATCGAGATGGTGCCGCGCTTGTTCAGCAGGCCGTTGTCAGCTTCATTTTTGATGGGCGGGTTAGGCTGTTTCTGCTGCATCTGCTCGTTAAAACCGCCACCCTGAATCATAAAGCCCGGGATCACGCGGTGGAACGTGGTGTTGTTATAAAAACCACTGTTCACGTAGTCGAGGAAGTTTTTCACCGAAACAGGGGCTTTCTGGCTATCCAGCTCCAGCTCAATATTCCCCGCAGAGGTAGTCAGCAGGACGTGAGGGTCTCCTTTAGCGGCCAGCGCAGCAGGGGAAACGGCAGAAAGAGCAAACACAGCTGCAACAGCCGCCAGTGTTGATTTGAGCATGAGAATTCCTTAACAAAGCGCAGTATAAAAAGCGAATGGCTTGATTCTAAAGAGCAGTATGAACCCAGACCAGTCTTTTACCTAATTTTACCAAATTGAAACAATTATTTCCGCGCAAACGATTGTTCATCCCGCAACGTAATGTGATCTGCATCACGTTAAAACCTGCAATTGTGCTCAAAATTTTCTGAAAAGATTTAATTAGATCACTTTCGCGACTAAAATCTGCCCGCTCAAACGCAGTCATTGCGTTTTTCTTTACTTTTAACAGGCCAGACATGACTAACAGCAATCGCATCAAGCTCACATGGATTAGCTTCTTCTCTTACGCCCTGACCGGCGCGTTGGTGATCGTCACCGGGATGGTGATGGGAAATATCGCAGACTACTTCCAGTTGCCCGTTTCCAGCATGAGTAACACCTTCACCTTCCTGAACGCGGGGATCCTGATCTCTATTTTCCTTAATGCCTGGCTGATGGAAATCGTGCCGCTGAAAACGCAGCTGCGTTTTGGCTTCGTGCTGATGGTTGCCGCCGTGGCGGGCCTGATGTTGAGCCACAGCATCGCCCTCTTCTCTGCCGCCATGTTCGTACTGGGCCTGGTGAGCGGGATCACCATGTCGATCGGTACGTTTCTGATTACGCACATGTATGAAGGCCGCCAGCGCGGCGCGCGTCTGCTGTTCACCGACTCCTTCTTCAGCATGGCCGGGATGATTTTCCCGATGGTCGCCGCGTATCTTCTGGCGCGCAGCATTGAGTGGTACTGGGTATATGCCTGCATTGGTCTGGTCTATGTCGCGATCTTTATTCTCACCTTCGGCTGCGAGTTCCCGGTGCTGGGCAAAAAAGCGCAGACAACATCCGAGCCGGTTGCGAAAGAAAAATGGGGTATCGGCGTACTGTTCCTCTCCATCGCCGCGCTGTGTTACATCCTCGGCCAGCTGGGCTTTATCTCCTGGGTTCCAGAGTATGCTAAAGGTCTGGGCATGAGCCTGAACGACGCGGGTAAACTGGTGAGCGATTTCTGGATGTCTTACATGTTCGGCATGTGGGCGTTTAGCTTTATCCTGCGCTTCTTCGACCTGCAACGGATCCTGACCGTTCTGGCGGGTCTGGCGACCGTGCTGATGTATCTGTTCATCAACGGTTCCCCGGAGCATATGCCGTGGTTCATCCTGACCCTGGGCTTCTTCTCCAGCGCGATTTATACCTCGATCATCACCCTTGGCTCTCTTCAGACCAAAGTGGCCTCGCCAAAGCTGGTGAACTTCGTGCTGACCTGCGGCACCATCGGCACCATGCTGACCTTCGTGGTCACGGGCCCGATTGTTGCGCACAGCGGCCCGCTGGCGGCGCTGCATACCGCTAACGGTCTGTACGCCGTGGTGTTTATCATGTGCTTCGTGCTGGGCTTTGTGACCCGTCACCGTCAACACAACCCGGCAACAGCTACCCACTAATCGCCGTAACCCCTTTGCGTACTGCAAAGGGGTTTCCCCCAGCTCACCCGCCCTGCCCGCCGATGGGTAAAAACCCCATTAATTTTGTGCGAAAAACGAACAAGCACAAAAATCAAACAATATCCGTCACTTATAAAAATCCTGACAAATCATAGATATACCCCCTAAGGGGTAGGTGAAGGCGTATTTGATTTGCATCAATAAGTGCCCCTGCTGAATCGTTAAGGTAGGCAGTAATAGAAAAGAAATCGAGGCAAAAATGAGCAAAGTCAGACTCGCTATCATCGGTAACGGCATGGTCGGCCACCGCTTTATTGAGGATCTTCTCGATAAAGCCGATGCTGAGCAGTTCGATATTACCGTGTTCTGTGAAGAACCCCGCAAGGCGTACGACCGTGTGCACTTGTCTTCTTACTTCTCTCACCATACCGCCGAAGAGCTCTCTCTGGTGCGTGAAGGGTTCTACGAGAAGCATGGCGTAAAAGTGCTGGTGGGCGAACGCGCTATCACCATCAACCGTCAGGAGAAAGTAATCCACTCCAGCGCCGGACGTACGGTTTTTTACGATAAGCTGATCATGGCGACGGGCTCGTATCCGTGGATCCCGCCTATTAAAGGGTCGGAAACCCAAGATTGTTTCGTTTACCGTACCATTGAAGACCTCAACGCCATCGAATCCTGCGCACGTCGAAGCAAACGCGGCGCGGTTGTCGGCGGTGGTCTGCTGGGTCTGGAAGCGGCAGGCGCGCTGAAAAACCTCGGCGTTGAAACCCACGTTATCGAATTTGCCCCGATGCTGATGGCCGAACAGCTCGACCACATGGGTGGCGATCAGCTGCGCCGTAAGATCGAAAGCATGGGCGTGAAAGTTCACACCAGCAAAAACACCAAAGAGATCGTTCAGGAAGGGACTGAAGCACGCAAAACCATGCGCTTTGCCGACGGCAGCGAGCTGGAAGTGGACTTCATCGTCTTCTCCACCGGTATCCGCCCGCGCGACAAGCTGGCAACGCAATGCGGTCTGGCCGTCGCGCAGCGCGGTGGGATCATGATTAACGACACCTGCCAGACCTCCGACCCGGATATTTACGCCATCGGCGAATGCGCCAGCTGGAACAACCGCGTATTCGGCCTGGTCGCGCCTGGGTACAAAATGGCGCAGGTCGCCGTTGACCATATCCTCGGCAGCGAAAACGCCTTCACCGGCGCAGACATGAGCGCCAAGCTGAAGCTGCTGGGCGTGGACGTGGGCGGTATTGGCGATGCGCATGGTCGCACCCCGAACTCCCGCAGCTATGTTTATCTGGACGAAAGCAAAGAAGTCTACAAACGTCTTATCGTCAGCCAGGACAACAAAACCCTGCTCGGGGCGGTGCTGGTGGGCGACACCAGCGACTTCGGCAACCTGCTCCAGCTGGTGCTGAACGCCATTGAGCTGCCGGAAAACCCGGACGCGCTGATCCTCCCGGCGCACGCCTCCAGCGGTAAGCCGTCCATTGGCGTGGATAAACTGCCGGACAGCGCGCAAATCTGTTCCTGCTTCGACGTCACCAAAGGCATGCTGATCTCCGCCATTAACAAAGGCTGCCACACCGTTGCGGCGCTGAAGGCGGAAACCAAAGCCGGGACCGGCTGCGGCGGCTGTATCCCGCTGGTCACCCAGGTGCTGAACGCCGAGCTGGCAAAACAGGGCATTGAAGTGAACAACAACCTGTGCGAGCACTTCGCTTACTCTCGCCAGGAGCTGTACCACCTGATCCGCGTGGAGGGCATTAAGTCCTTTGACGAACTGCTGGAGAAACACGGCCAAGGCTATGGCTGTGAGATATGTAAGCCTACCGTCGGTTCGCTGCTGGCGTCCTGCTGGAACGAATATGTGCTCAAACCAGAACACACTCCGCTTCAGGACACCAACGATAACTTCCTGGCCAATATTCAGAAAGACGGGACTTACTCGGTGATCCCGCGTTCTGCCGGAGGGGAAATCACCCCGGAAGGGCTGGTCGCCGTGGGTCGTATCGCCCGTGAGTTTAACCTGTACACCAAAATCACCGGTTCCCAGCGTATCGGCCTGTTCGGCGCGCAGAAAGATGACCTGCCGGAAATCTGGCGTCAGCTGATTGAAGCGGGCTTCGAAACCGGTCACGCGTACGCCAAGGCGCTGCGCATGGCGAAAACCTGCGTGGGCAGCACCTGGTGCCGCTACGGCGTGGGCGACAGCGTGGGCTTCGGCGTAGAGCTGGAAAACCGCTACAAAGGCATCCGTACGCCGCACAAAATGAAGTTCGGCGTCTCAGGGTGTACACGTGAATGTGCAGAAGCGCAGGGTAAAGACGTGGGTATCATTGCCACGGAGAAAGGCTGGAACCTGTACGTGTGCGGTAACGGCGGGATGAAACCTCGCCACGCGGATCTGCTGGCCGCCGATCTCGATCGCGATACGCTGATCAAATACCTCGACCGCTTCATGATGTTCTACATTCGTACCGCCGATAAGCTGACCCGTACCGCGTCCTGGCTGGATAATCTCGAAGGCGGCATCGACTACCTGAAGTCGGTCATTATCGACGACAAGCTGGGCCTGAATGAACAGCTGGAATCCGAGATGACTCGACTGCGCGAGGCGGTGATCTGCGAGTGGACCGAAACCGTGAACACGCCAGCGGCGCAGACGCGCTTCAAACACTTTATCAACAGCACCCAGCGCGACCCGAACGTGCAGGTGGTGCCGGAGCGTGAACAGCATCGTCCAGCGACCCCGTATGAACGTATTCCGGTGATGCTGGTGGAGGAAAACGCATGAGCCAGTGGGTAAACATCTGCAATATTAACGACATTCTGCCAGCAACCGGCGTCTGTGCCCTGCTGGGCAACGAGCAGGTGGCGATTTTCCGTCCTCGCCACGATGAACAGGTCTATGCCATCAGCAATATCGACCCGTTCTTCGAGGCCAGCGTGCTCTCCCGCGGTCTGATTGCGGAGCACCAGGGCGAGCTGTGGGTTGCCAGCCCGCTGAAAAAGCAGCGCTTCCGCTTAACCGACGGACTCTGCATGGAAGATGAAAGCTTCTCGGTCAAACACTACGACGTCCGCGTGAAGGACGGCGAGGTGCAGCTGAAAGCGTAACCTCTCGCCTTTTCAATAGGAAAGGCTTATGACCCCTTATGGGTAACGGCAGGAAAAACCGTATGTTCTGTACGATTCCTGCTGTTATCCTGACGTCAATTCTTCCCCCGCCATGAATGCTGTGAGGTAACGTCGTGGATCACCTGCCGATTTTTTGTCAATTACGCAACCGCGACTGCCTGCTCGTGGGCGGCGGCGATGTGGCTGAACGCAAGGCGCGCCTGCTGTTAGAGGCGGGCGCCCGACTGACCGTTAACGCCCTCACCTTCGCCCCACAGTTTGACGTCTGGGCGCAGGAAGGGATGCTCACCCAGGTGCAGGGCGAATTTGATGAATCCCTGCTGGATACCTGCTGGCTGACCATCGCCGCAACGGATAACGATGACGTTAACCAGCGCGTCAGCGACGCCTGCGAAGCGCGCCGCATCTTCTGTAACGTTGTGGATGCGCCGAAAGAGGCGAGCTTTATCATGCCGTCGATTATCGACCGTTCACCGCTGATGATTGCGGTGTCGTCCGGTGGCCGCTCGCCCGTTCTTGCCCGTCTGCTGCGGGAAAAACTGGAAGCCGTGCTGCCGCAGCATCTTGGCCAGATTGCCCAATACGCCGGGCAGCTGCGTTCCCGCGTGAAGCAAACCTTCGCAACCGTGGGCGAACGCCGTCGCTTCTGGGAGAAGTTCTTTGTCAATGACAGGCTGGCGCAGTCGCTGGCCAATCAGGACACCAAAGCCGTTGAAGAGACGACCGAACAGCTCCTGAGCGAGCCGCTGGACCATCGCGGTGAAGTGGTACTGGTGGGCGCAGGTCCCGGCGATGCGGGCTTGCTGACGCTGAAGGGTCTCCAGCAGATCCAGCAGGCGGACATCGTGGTGTATGACCGTCTGGTCTCTGATGACATCATGAATCTGGTGCGCCGCGATGCTGACCGCGTGTTCGTCGGCAAACGGGCAGGTTATCACTGCGTACCGCAGGAGGAGATCAACCAGATCCTGCTGCGGGAAGCGCAGAAAGGTAAGCGTGTGGTGCGTCTGAAAGGGGGCGATCCCTTTATCTTTGGTCGCGGCGGCGAGGAGCTGGAAACTCTCTGCAACGCGGGCATTCCATTCTCCGTGGTGCCGGGTATTACGGCGGCATCCGGCTGTTCTGCCTATTCCGGCATTCCGTTAACCCATCGCGACTATGCCCAGAGCGTGCGCCTGGTGACGGGCCACCTGAAAACCGGCAGCGAGCTGGACTGGCATAATCTGGCCGCTGAAAAGCAGACGCTGGTCTTCTACATGGGGCTAAATCAGGCAGCCACGATTCAGGCGAAACTGCTGGAGCACGGCATGGAAGCAGATATGCCGGTCGCACTGGTGGAAAACGGCACCGCCATTACGCAGCGCGTGGTCGATGGCGTGCTGACGCAGCTGGGTGAGCTGGCGCAGCAGGTTGAAAGCCCGGCGCTGATCGTGGTGGGCCGCGTGGTAGCACTGCGTGAAAAACTGAACTGGTTCTCCAGCCACTAACGCACAATCTCTCTCCCGGGAGTAGTCTTGAAGCGGACTACTCCCTTCTTACCTCAATCGATAACATACCGCCCGCGTAATGGAACTTTTCCATTTATTCCCTCGTGTTACATCCAATTTTAGATTTTTAGACAAGGAATGCGTATGTTCAAACTGGCAAAAGCTGCCGTTCTGGTCGGCCTGTTATCAACTCTGACGGCCTGCACCGGTCACGTTCAAAATACTAAAAATAATTGCAGCTACGATTACCTGCTGCATCCGGCGATCTCCATTTCGAAGATCATCGGCGGTTGCGGCCCGGCGGCACAGCAGTAAGCGTTTTTCAGGCGTAAAAAAACCGGGGATGTCCCGGTTTTTTTATTGAGTCCGTATTTGTCGGGTGGCGGCTTAAGGTTTCGCCACAAACCCAATCGCCTCGTACACCGCTTTCAGGGTTTCGGAGGCGCGCGCGCTGGCTTTTTCTGCGCCCTCTTTCATCACTTTTTGCAGGAACGCTTCGTCGTTACGGTAACGGTGATAGCGCTCCTGCAACTCGGTCAGCATGCCGGAAACGGCGTCTGCCACTTCGCCTTTCAGGTGGCCGTACATCTTGCCTTCAAAGTGTTTTTCCAGCTCAGGGATGCTCTGTCCGGTCACACCGGAGAGAATGTCCAGCAGGTTGGATACGCCCGCTTTGTTCTGCACGTCGTAGCGCACCACTGGCGGCTCATCGGAGTCGGTCACCGCACGCTTGAGCTTTTTCACCACCGATTTCGGATCTTCCAGCAGGCCGATAACGTTGTTGCGGTTATCGTCAGACTTGGACATCTTTTTGGTCGGCTCCAGCAGGGACATCACGCGCGCGCCGGATTTCGGAATAAACGGCTCAGGCACTTTGAACACGTCGCCGTAAAGCGCATTGAAGCGCTGGGCAATATCGCGGCTCAGCTCCAGGTGCTGCTTCTGGTCTTCACCCACCGGCACCTGGTTGGTCTGGTACAGCAGAATGTCGGCCGCCATCAGCACCGGATAGTCAAACAGACCGGCGTTGATGTTCTCAGAGTAGCGCGCAGACTTATCCTTGAACTGGGTCATGCGGCTCAGCTCGCCGAAATAGGTGTAGCAGTTCAGCGCCCAGCCCAGCTGCGCGTGCTCTGGTACGTGAGACTGAACGAAAATGGTGCTCTTCTCTGGATCGATACCGCACGCCAGGTACAGCGCCAGCGTATCGAGCGTCGCCTTGCGCAGCTTCTCGGGATCCTGACGCGCGGTGATAGCATGCAAATCCACGATGCAGTATATGCAGTGGTAGTCATCCTGCATGCTCACCCACTGACGTAACGCACCCATGTAGTTACCAATGGTCAGTTCACCTGAAGGCTGTGCGCCACTAAAAACGATGGGCTTAGTCATTATTCAATTCCTGATGTTCACTGTGCGAGAGCCCGAGTGCGGGCAACAAATCTTTGAAGTGGTCGAACACAACGTCCGGCTCACTCAGCGTAATGGCTTCACCGTAGTTGTAGCCGTAGGTCAAGCCAACCGACGGGCAACCTGCCGCTCTGGCAGCCAGAATATCATTGCGGGAATCCCCGACAAAGAGCAGCTCCGCAGGTGCTAAGGATAATTTTCCTGCCACCAGCAATAGCGGTTCCGGATGCGGCTTTTTATTCTGTACGTCATCGCCGCCCACAATTACGGAGAAGTATTTCGCGATATCCAGCGCTTCCAGCAGAGGCGCAACGAACGGTGTCGGCTTGTTAGTCACCAGCCCCAGCGGGATGCCTTTAGCATGTAGCGCGCTCAGCGTTTCAGCGACATCCGGGAACAGGAAGCTGCCCTCTTCGACGGTCTCTTCGTAGAAACGGTCGAACAGTTTGCGCAGAATACGCTGCTGCTCATCCTGGGGAATATCCGCGTGGTCAACACTCGGTTTACCTTGCGCGGAACGCTGAGAGGCACGCTCCTGACGAGCCCAGGTCAGCGCGCGCTCCATCAGCACGTCTGCACCGTTACCAATCCACGTCACGACGCGCTCTTCGCCTGCAACGGGGAGTTCAAGGGCATACAGCGCCTGATCGACGGCGCTGGTTAATCCTGGCGCGCTGTCGACCAGCGTGCCGTCGAGGTCAAATGCTACACCCCGAATAGCCTGCAATTTATCCATGACTTACCTTCGCCAGTTCACGGCGCATTTCATCAATGACTTTTTTGTAATCCGGTTGATCGAAGATGGCGGAGCCTGCGACGAACATATCCGCCCCTGCCGCCGCAATCTCACCGATGTTATTGACCTTCACGCCGCCGTCCACTTCCAGACGAATATCATAGCCAGACTCATCGATACGGCGGCGCACTTCACGCAGTTTGTCGAGGGTCTGAGGGATAAATGACTGACCACCAAAGCCCGGGTTGACGGACATCAGCAGGATCACGTCCAGCTTGTCCATCACGTAGTCGAGATAGCTCAGCGGGGTCGCCGGGTTAAAGACCAGCCCCGCCTTACAGCCATTCTCTTTGATCAGCTGTAGCGTGCGGTCAACGTGTTCGGAGGCTTCCGGGTGGAAAGTGATGATGCTGGCACCCGCCGCGGCGAAATCGGGTACGATGCGGTCAACCGGTTTCACCATCAGATGCACGTCAATGGGCGCGGTGATCCCGTAGTTACGCAGCGCTTTAAGCACCATCGGACCGATGGTCAGGTTGGGAACGTAGTGGTTATCCATAACGTCGAAATGGACGACATCCGCGCCAGCCGCGAGAGCTTTGGCAGTGTCTTCACCCAGGCGGGCAAAATCGGCCGACAGAATTGAGGGGGCAATCAAAAACTGTTTCATCCGCATCTCCTTGAAATGTGTTTACCGGCGGGCAAAGGCTCAGGGTCGATAAAGCGCCAGAAGTTCGTCCACCTTTTTACGTGTGCCGCCGTTGCTGCTAATGCTACGCCGCACTTTTACCTGAAAATGCTTCGCGGCTTTGTACCATTCGCGCGTATCAGGCGTGTCGTGATTCGAAATTAACACCGGAATTCTTTTGCTGACCAGCTTTTCCGCCATCTCAGCCAGACGAGCCTGCTCGGCCGGGCTGAAGCTATTGGTGTGGTAGGCGGTGAAATTTGCCGTGGCAGACAGCGGCGCGTAAGGCGGGTCGCAGTAGACCACCGAGTTTACGCCCGCCAGTTCCATGCACTTTTCATATGAGAGACAGTAGAACTCGGCATTCTGCGCTTTTTCAGCAAAGTGATACAGCTCGTCCTGCGGGAAATAGGGACGCTTATAGCGGCCAAACGGCACGTTAAACTCGCCACGCAGATTATACCGGCACAGACCGTTGTAGCCATGGCGGTTGAGATAAAGAAACAACAGCGCGCGACGGAACGGATCCTGGCTTTGATTAAACTCAGCGCGGAACTGATAGTAGACGTCCGGGTTGTTGTTCTCTGGCGTAAACAGCTTCCGTGCCTCTTCCACATACTCATCGGTACGCAGTTTGACGATGTTATAGAGGCTAATAAGGTCGCTGTTGATATCCGCCAGGATATAACGAGAAAAATCGGTATTCAGGAACACCGATCCAGCACCCACGAAGGGCTCGATAAGACACTCGCCTTTCGGCAGGTGCTTTTTAATATCGTCGAGCAGGGGGTATTTCCCCCCTGCCCATTTCAGAAAAGCGCGATTTTTTTTCATGCTGACTAACTGATTACACCTTCTCCGGCTGTGGAGAAAGCTCCGACAGCATCCTGCGCTTTAAACATTACTTCAGATCGGCCTGCACCTGATGAATCGGCTTCGCCCACGGGTTTTTCGCCTGCACGTCGGCTGGCAGCGTGGAAACGGCACGTTTTGCTTCATCTTTGGAAGCATAAATACCACTCACCAGCACATACCACGGTTGACCGTTACGGGTCGTCTGATAAACCACGTAGTTTTTCAGATTCGATTTCTTCGCCCAGGCGTTGAGGTTGTCATAGTTAGACGAACTGCTCAGCTGAAGGGTGTAGTTGCTGGAAGAGGCCGACTGCAAAGAACCCACGTTGCCCGTCGTTTTACCTGGCGAAGCGCCCGTTTTGGCTGCGGGAGCCGCAGGTGTTGTTGCAGCAGGTGTTGTTGCAGCAGGTGCGGTTGTGGTCGCCGTTGCTTTCGGTGCAGCGGTTGCCGCAGGCGTTGGCGCTTTAACCGGCTGGCTCACCGCAGGTTTTGTCTGCGCTGGCGCTTTCGTTTCTGGCGCTTTTGCCACGGTCTGTGGTTTCGTCTCACGCTTCGGCTCAATCACAGCCTGCTTACGCTCCTGGCGTGGTGCAGTCTGCGTCTGGCGCGGTTTGGTTTCCGTTGCCGCCGTCTGCTGCTGGGCATTGCTGCCATGAACTGGCGCAACGGTGGCTGGTTCAGTTGGCAGCGTGGAGTTCACCACGGCAGCGTTAACCTGTTCCTGATTCTGCGGCTGCATCAGCGCGTTGTTCAGATCGCCCTGAACCTCAACACGCTGCTGGCCTTCAGGCGTAGCTGGCGCCTGGCCCTGAGTCGGGGTAGAAGAGACAGGCGGCAGAGAAATATCCTGACCGGCGCTGGTATTGCCTGCGGTCTGCTCTGCGGAAGTGGTGCCCGGCGCAGGCTGAGCGCCATTCGCCTGGTTGCTCGCATCGTTACCAGACAGGTCGATGCTCTTCTCGGCAGACGCGGTCTGCTCGGTAGAATGGGTAGAAGGGGCTTTTAGCGCGGAACCAATGCCGACAATAAGCAATACCAGCACCAGAACGCCAAGGCCCATCATGATGTACTGACGGGAGGCCGGTTTTGCCGCTACCGCTTTTTTACGCTTGCGCGGTCGACGTTCAACAGGCTGTTCATCCATTAACTCTTCTTCGGATTCAAACTCCTCGTCTTCACGCTCATTGCGCGCGTTGCGGCTACGCGAAGGGCGACGATCGTCTGCATCCAGATCGACATCGTCAAAGTTGATCTGCGGCTCGTTATCACGTTCTGAAGATTGACGAGAACGACCAGTACGACGATCGCTGGGATCGGGTTTCAGCTCGTCTTCTGGTTTGAATTCATCCATTTAACACCCCACTCAAAGGCTTCTGCCAACGACTCTGCATTAACCTGAAGCTAAAACGACCACCTGTTACAGCGGTCTGACCTTTCTAGTTGTTACGCTTGCTGACAATCAGCAATAGCGCCAAGTACGACTTCGTGCGGCACTCCGCCGCGCACTTCACTTTTCCCTATTGCAAGCGGGAGTACCAGACGCATCTCACCTGCCAATACTTTTTTATCGCGCATCATGTGGGGAAGGTACGCCTGCGCAGACATTTCCTGCGGACCACTTACCGGCAAGCCAGCACGTTTAAGCAACGCGATGATACGTGCTGTCTCTTCCGGCCTGAACTGCCCCAGACGTTCAGAGGCCCGCGCCGCCATAACCATTCCGGCAGCGACAGCTTCACCGTGAAGCCAGTTACCGTAGCCCATTTCGGCTTCGATCGCATGACCAAACGTATGCCCCAGATTCAGTAAAGCACGTAAGCCGGTTTCACGCTCATCTGCGGCAACGACTTCTGCTTTCAGCTCACAACAACGGCGAATACAGTAGGCCATTGCCTGCCCGTCGAGGCGCAGCAGCGCATCCATATTCTCTTCCAGCCAGGTGAAGAACTCCCCGTCAAGAATAATGCCGTATTTGATCACTTCTGCAAGGCCGGACGCCAGTTCGCGCGCTGGCAAGGTTTTCAGACAGTCGAGATCCACCACCACCGAGGCGGGCTGGTAGAACGCGCCAATCATGTTTTTGCCGAGCGGATGGTTAACCGCCGTTTTACCGCCCACAGAAGAATCGACCTGTGAGAGCAACGTGGTTGGAATTTGAATAAAGCGCACGCCGCGCTGGTAGCTGGCGGCTGCAAAACCGGTCAGATCGCCCACAACGCCGCCGCCCAGGGCAAGCAGTGTTGTATCACGACCGTGCGGTTTTTGCAGAAGTGCGGTAAAGACGGTATCCAGTACCGTCAGGCTTTTGTACTGCTCGCCATCGGGCAGAATCACACTGTCGACCTTCACGCCCGCCTGCTCAAGCAGGTGACGTACACGGTCGAGATAAAGCGGAGCCAGCGTCTCGTTGGTGACCAGCATCGCCTGATCACCCGCTTTCAGTGGTAAGAAGGAAGCTGGGTCGTTAAACAAACCAGCCGCGATGGTGATAGGGTAACTACGTTCCCCGAGAGTAACTGTAATCCTCTCCATGACGCGACATCCACCTTAAATGCTTTTACCCGCAGGCGAGTGTATATATAGCCAGAATCAGTTGCTTTCCAGCATATGAATAATCTGGTTTGCAACCACTTTAGCGCTTTGATCGTCAGTACGAATGGTCACATCAGCAATCTCTTCGTACAGAGGATTGCGTTCATCGGCCAAAGCTTCCAGAACTTCACGTGGCGGTGTTTCAACCTGCAACAACGGGCGCTTTTTATCACGCTGCGTGCGTGCCAGCTGTTTTTCGATGGTCGTCTCAAGATAGACCACTACGCCACGGGCGGAGAGACGGTTGCGGGTTTCGCGAGATTTTACAGAGCCGCCGCCAGTTGCCAGCACAATGCCCTGTTTTTCCGTGAGTTCGTTGATCACTTTTTCTTCTCGGTCACGGAAACCTTCTTCGCCTTCTACGTCGAAGACCCAGCCCACATCCGCTCCGGTTCGTTTCTCAATCTCTTGATCAGAATCGTAAAATTCCATATTGAGTTGTTGAGCTAACTGACGCCCAATAGTGCTTTTGCCGGCACCCATAGGCCCAACCAGAAAGATATTGCGTTTCTCTGCCATTTTTTCGGTACTACTAAGACTATTCGTTAATGGTAATCCCCGCTGCGCAGACACCCGGCGTAGCAGGACATGAACTGAAACCTCATTTGCAATAGAGCGAGAGTCAGACGAAAAATTATCTCAATACTCCGGCTTGTTTGGCAACTGATTAAATCACCGTTCCCGGCGCATAAGGAAATAAGACGTAAGTCCAACTCAAATCGGTACTCCTTGTATGCTAATTCATGCCCCACGTCAAACATCTGCAACAAACTGAATGCAAAATCATTGCGGGGATCGTTACCCATTACTGAATACTGACCAGACGTGGCGTGATAAACACCACTAACTCGCGCCGTTCGTTATCTTTTCCGTCATGGCGGAACAGCTGACCCAGCCACGGAATGTTGCCCAGCACGGGCACGCTGTCGCGTCCGGTTTTATTCTTTTGCGAAAAGATCCCGCCCAGCGCGAGCGTTTCCCCACTTTTTACCTCAACCTGCGTTTCGATCTCCTGCTTATCGATCGCCAGCGTTTCGCCGTCTGCCTGTTGCAGCACCTGGCCGGGCATATTTTCACTGATATGCAATTTCAGGCGCACACGACCACCCGGCAGAACCACCGGCGTGACCTCCATGCCTAATACCGCTTCTTTAAATTCAACGGATGTCGCCCCGCTCTCGCCGCTGGAAACCTGATACGGAATTTCGCTGCCCTGCTTGATGCTGGCCGGCTGCATGTGCGATGCCAGCAGCCGCGGGCTGGCGATGATATCCACCTGCTGCTTTTGCTCAAGCGCCGACAACTCAAGATCCAGCATCCTGCCGTTGATGCGCCCGATGTTAAACCCTGCGTGGGTGGTCGCACTGGCCACCGACAGGTCCGCACCCAGCGTCGTGACCTGACCCACTTTACTGGCCTCCGTTGCGTCAGCGAGGTTCCATTTCACCCCCAGTTCACGCAGGCTTTTTTCACTGATGGTCACAATCTGCGCCGCCAGTTCCACCTGCTCGACGGGCAGATCCATCTGCACAGCCCAGCGCTGGAGCATATCCACCACCGTCTGGTTATCCCTGACCAGGAAACGGTTGGTGCGCTTGTCGACGGAGAGACTGCCTTTCGGGCTTAAGAGCTTTTCCGCCGCTTTTTGCAATTCGGCCGCATCCGCATAAGCAAACGGAATGCTGTGAGAGTGCAGCGGGGCGTCGAGCAGACGCTGGGCCCGCTCCTGCTCTTTACGCGTCTGTTGCTCCCGTTGCCAGGCCGCCGTATGCACATAAAAAATGCCGCCCTCTTCCCGCAATACCAGCCCGGCGCTGTTCACTACCGTCTGAAGCGCCTGCCTCCAGGGCACCCGCGTTAAATTCAGCGAAAGCGAACCGCTGACATCCGGCGACACCACCAGATTGCGCTCCTCCTGCGCTACCAGCGCCTGTAATATTTGCACCACCGGGACATCATCCACCAGCAGGGTGACCGGTTTTGGCGTCGCGGCCCACAGGGGCTGGCTGAGTACCGCCAGTAACAGCCCTATCCTTATCTTCACTTTTTTTCGTTCCTTCTCGTTGCCATGTCCATCGCTTCGGCTCGCACATATCGCCGACATCAACGGTCAGTTGTTGTCTATCTATCGCGCTCACCCGCCAGCCTGTCGGTAACCGCATCTGCGTTTTTACCCGGTGCCAGCGTTTCTGCCCGTCCTGCATAAGGCCGATATCCCTGCTGCCGCTGACTATCCCCTGATACCGCCACTGGCTGAGCTGCCCGGCTGCGCAACGCTCTTCCGGCACAGAGAAGGGATCCCGCATCCCGGTCAGGAAAAGCGGAGAAAGCAGGATGACTAAACGGGCTTTACTGCGCATGACCGATCTCCAGTTGCAGGCTGAGGCGTAACTGTTTGCCCTGTGGGATGATGGAAAACGCACTCACCCGCACGTTCTCAAGCGCCAGCCGGGAAAAGAGCGCCGGAACCGCGCCCCATGAGGCATCCAGCGCCAGCTCTCCCCCACTCTGCTGCGGCTTCCAGTACACCAGCCTTGCGTCCTCACGCTGAAATGCCAGGGGAGAAAAGGGCCGCGAGGGCGTCACTTGCGTAAACACTGCTTGCCGTCCGGCCTCTGGCCACAGCGAGGCGTTGATTCGCTTCGCACTGATGGCCTGCGCCTGAACATCGGCGTAACGCAGAGCAGCGGGCCTGAGCAGCAGTCCCCAAATTGCCCACGCAACAAGCCCCGACGCGATCAACCAGCAAAGGACGCGCCGGGAAGGACGTGCATCAGCCCAGCGTTGATACCAGATACCCACCGGCTACCTCCGGCTATGCAGTTTAAAAGAGAACATCCATCGCCCCAGGCTATCCTGTTGCAGTTCGCCTGCCGGTCCGGGGTTAAATCCCGTCACCCTTTTCAGCGCATCGGTCATGGCTGCGAGCGCTGGCAGTGAAGTGGTATAGCCGGTCAGGGTCAGCGAGGGTGGCTGATAACGCAGCGCCGTCAGCCACGCCTGCCGGGGCATTGCGCTGGCAAGCGATTCCAGCGCGGGTTGCCAGGCCGGATCAGACGGCGGCGAAGGGGTTTTCAGCCCCGCTGACTGCGGCTGACGGGCTCTCAATACTTTCTGCACCGCCCGAGTCCCCGCCAGTTCGCTCTGCAACGCCTGTAACGCGAGAGACTGCGTCGCCCGCAGACTGAAACCACCCGCCAGCATCACCAGCAATGAGGCGGCAAACAGCAGCCCCCAGAAACGCAGGCGCTGATTACGTTGCTGCCGACGCCAGGGTAAAAGATTGGGCATGCTCATTACGGCGCCTCGCTCATGGCCAGCGCCAGGGAGACGGTGTAATCAGCACCGCATTCCGGCAGCGGCGGCTGGCACAGCGTCACCGCTTCCCAGGGATCGCGGGCAGCATCAAACACGGCGATATCAGAAGAAGAAAGCGCAAGCAGCGCCGCCAGTTCATTCACCGTCGCCGCTTCTGTGGTGTAGCGCCGCCCCCACTGGTGACGCATCGCCCATAGCCACTGGTGCTGATCTCTCCAGGCGACGCACCGGGCGGGGGCAACAGCAGAGAGAAGATTAGCCAGCGCACCGGCATCCGGGGCGATTGCTGCCAGACGCAAACGCAGCGCGTTCGCCAGCGTCAACAGGGTATCGACCTCTCTGTTTTGCGCTGCGGTAACCTGAAAAGTGTTGCTGAACGTATCCTGCGCGTAGTCAAAGCAGAGCGTATCGGCGGGCATCTCCAGCTCACGCGCTAATGCGGCGCCTACCCAGGTGAGCTGTTCGCTGTCACGCAAGGTAACGGATGGACGGGGCAACGCGCGTTGCAGAACGCGCGTTGCCGGAAATGAGAGGAATACCCGATGCGAGTGCGGCAATGTTTTCCGCCAGCCACGTAATGCGTTAACCAGTTCTTCTGGCTTAAGTATTTTGCCTTCCCCGATAACGCCGTCCGACAGCGGCACCGCCCACCAGCGCCGTAAACGCCATCCGGCCCGCTCTCTGGTCAGCGCTACCGCAACCACCTTATCCTGTTGAATATGAACACCTGTTTGCCACGTTTTAAAAGCCATGCTTCACGATCTCCTTATCGCCCGTCGGAGTGACGGCTATATCAATGAATCAGGCTTGCCTTTATACTACCGCGCGATTGTTTAGAAACTGCCCAGGCTAAACCAAATGGGAAATCTCCGGTGAAGTTCGTAAAGTATTTATTGATCCTTGCAGTCTGTTGCATTCTGCTGGGAGCAGGCTCGATTATTGGTTTGTACAAATATGTCGAGCCGCAACTCCCTGATGTCGCCACGCTTCGTGATGTGCGGCTTCAGATCCCTATGCAGGTCTATAGCGCCGATGGTGAACTGATGGCGCAATACGGCGAGAAACGTCGTATCCCTTTGACCTTAAATCAAATCCCACCCGTGATGGTGAAGGCTTTTATCGCCACCGAGGACAGCCGTTTTTACGAGCACCACGGTGTCGATCCGGTCGGTATTTTCCGTGCGGCAAGCGTGGCGCTGTTCTCCGGTCATGCCTCTCAGGGGGCAAGTACCATTACCCAGCAGCTGGCGCGTAACTTCTTCCTCAGCCCGGAAAAGACGCTGATGCGTAAGATCAAAGAGGTGTTCCTCGCGATCCGCATTGAGCAACTGCTGAGCAAAGACGAGATCCTTGAGCTTTACCTCAACAAGATCTATCTGGGCTACCGCGCCTATGGCGTAGGGGCTGCGGCTCAGGTCTATTTTGGTAAGCCGATCGATCAGCTCACGCTGAGCGAAATGGCGACCATTGCCGGCCTGCCAAAAGCGCCATCCACCTTTAACCCGCTCTACTCGCTGGACCGCGCCACCGCGCGCCGTAACGTGGTGCTGTCGCGTATGTTGAGCGAAGGCTACATCAGTCAGTCTGAGTACGATAAGGCGCGCAGCGACGTTATTGACGCCAATTACCATGCGCCGGAAATCGCCTTCTCTGCACCGTATCTCACTGAAATGGTTCGCCAGGAGATGGTGAGTCGCTACGGTGATAAAGCGTATGAAGATGGTTATCGCGTCTATACCACCGTGACCCGCAAAGTGCAGCAGGCTGCCCAGCAGGCGGTGCGTAATAACGTGATGGATTACGATATGCGTCACGGCTATCGCGGCCCGTCCAACGTGCTGTGGAAAGTGGGGGAAGGCGCATGGGACAGTAAAAAAATCACTGATTCCCTGAAAGCGCTGCCGACCTATGGCCCGCTGCGTCCGGCTGTCGTCACCCAGGCCGATCCACAGGAAGCGGTGGCGATGATGGCCGATGGCACATCCGTTTCGCTGCGCATGGAGGGTGTCCGCTGGGCGCGTCCGTACCGCTCTGACACTCTTCAGGGCCCGACGCCACGTAAAGTGACCGATGTGGTACAAACCGGACAACAAATCTGGGTCCGTCAGGTCGGTGATGCCTGGTGGCTGGCGCAGGTGCCGGACGTCAACTCTGCGCTGGTCTCCATCAATCCGCAGAACGGTGCCGTGATGGCGCTGGTTGGCGGGTTCGATTTCAACCAGAGCAAATTTAACCGCGCGACCCAGGCACTGCGTCAGGTTGGTTCGAACATCAAACCGTTCCTGTATACCGCGGCGATGGATAAGGGGCTGACGCTCGCCAGCATTCTCAACGACGTGCCAATTTCCCGCTGGGATGCCGGTGCGGGCTCTGACTGGCAGCCGAAGAACTCTCCGGCGCAATACGCTGGCCCTATCCGTCTGCGTCAGGGCCTTGGCCAGTCGAAGAACGTGGTCATGGTTCGCGCGATGCGTGCGATGGGCGTTGATTATGCGGCAGAGTATCTGCAACGCTTCGGCTTCCCGGCGCAAAACATTGTTCATACCGAATCTCTGGCGCTCGGCTCCGCGTCCTTTACGCCGCTCCAGGTCGCTCGTGGCTACTCGGTGATGGCGAACGGGGGATTCCTGGTCGATCCGTATTTCATCAGCAAAATCGAGAACGATCAGGGCGGCGTACTGTTTGAAGCGAAACCGAAAATTGCCTGCCCTGAATGCGATATTCCGGTGATTTACGGCGACACGCCAAAATCCAATGTCCTGGAAAACAAGGATATGGAAGATGTGGCGATCTCTCAGGAACGTCAGAATCTGGCGGTGCCGCAGCCTCAGCTGGAACAGGCCAATCAGGCGCTGGTCGCCCAGAGTGGCGCGCAGGAGTACGCCCCGCACGTGATCAGCACGCCGCTGTCGTTCCTGATTAAGAGCGCACTGAACACCAACATCTTTGGCGAACCGGGCTGGCAAGGCACCGGCTGGCGAGCGGGCCGCGATTTGCAGCGCCACGACATCGGCGGCAAAACCGGGACAACCAACAGTTCAAAAGATGCCTGGTTCTCAGGTTATGGCCCGGGCGTTGTCACCTCGGTCTGGATTGGTTTTGACGATCACCGCCGCACTCTGGGGCGCACAACCGCTTCTGGCGCGATTAAAGATCAGATTTCCGGTTACGAGGGTGGGGCTAAGAGTGCGCAACCGGCCTGGGATGCTTACATGAAGGCCGCTCTCGAGGGCGTGCCGGAGCAGCCGCTAACGCCTCCGCCGGGCATTGTCACGATCAATATTGACCGCAGCACTGGACAGCTCGCGAATGGCGGTAATAGCCGTGCCGAGTATTTCATCGAGGGTACGCAGCCAACCACGCAGGCGGTGCATGAGGTGGGTACAGAGATCATTGATAACGGCGAGACGCACGAACTGTTCTGACGCCAACTAAAAAGCCGGGTGGCGACTACGCCTGACCCGGCCTACAACATCAATGCAAAACGGCAACCTTCGGTTGCCGTTTTTAATGGTGGCGCTACAAACGACCCTGCCCCTTCAGCCACTCTCGTACCAGGAACAGTGCGCTCACGTTGCGTGCCTCGTTAAAGTCAGGATCTTCCAGCAAATCCATCAGATGAGCCAGCGGCCAGCGAACCTGCGGCAGCGGTTCCGGCTCGTCTCCTTCCAGCGATTCAGGATAGAGATCTTCCGCGACAACGATGTTCATTTTGCTGGAGAAATAGGACGGCGCCATGCTCAGCTTTTTCAGGAACGTCAGCTCTTTCGCGCCAAAACCGACCTCTTCTTTCAGCTCCCGGTTTGCCGCTTCAAACACCGTTTCGCCCGGATCGATCAGTCCTTTGGAGAAGCCCAGCTCGTAGGATTCAGTGCCCACGGCGTATTCACGAATGAGGATCAGGTGCTCGTCGACGATAGGCACTATCATCACCGCTTCACGCGAGGAGGGGCGCATACGCTCATAAACACGACGCACACCGTTGCTGAACTCCAGATCCACGCTTTCGACATTAAACAGACGCGATTTCGCGACGGTTTCAACATTCAGAATGGTGGGCTTTTGTAAGGGTTTGGTCATCTTGACGGGTCTTTGCTGGGTGAACTGGCTTTATTGTGCGATACGCCGCACGGTTTCGGCAATGTCAATTGCTCTTTATTTACATTTATGCAACGTAATTGAATGCGATTCTCATTTCAAAACAAATGTCAAGAGGTTGAAATGTTTCCAGGAATTTGCTGATATCGCGCCGGAACAGGCTTTGTTATCATTACCGGTCACTGGGATGCGCGTCAACATGCTCAAGTTAGACTCCATACTTGCCGATAGCCGACCACAGAATCTCATTCATTGTACAAAAGGTGCGACTGACAACACCTGTAAGAAGATAAGTAAGATGGGGAAAGCATGAGCACCATTTTGATTTTTCTCGCTGCTGTGCTGGCCTGCGCGTCGATTGCGGTGTGGGTATTCAGGCGCCGCGTACATCGCCGTTATCGGCTGCCCTTTTTAAACGCGTTCGCCGGGGCAAACACGCGCAAGCTTTCGCCAGAGGAACGCAGCACCGTTGAGCAGTATCTCGACACGCTGAACCGATCCCGGCTTTCGCCTGGCCCTACCGGCGCCAGCACCGCCCCCGTATCGCTCAACCTTAACGCCCAAAGCGACACCGTTCTGTGCGTGACGCGCTCCATTACCCGCTATGGCATCACAACCGACGATCCCAACAAATGGCGTTACTATCTCGACTCTGTTGAAGTACACCTGCCTCCCTTCTGGGAACAGTATATTAACGACGAAAACAGCGTCGAGCTCATCCATACCGATACGCTGCCGCTGGTTATCTCCCTCAATGGTCATACTCTGAGCGAATATGTTCAGGAAGCGCCACGCTTTGCGCTGGAACGCGCGAGCGGAACGCAGGCCTCTATTCGTGGTGAAGAGACAGAGCAGATTGAACTGCTCAACATCCGCCAGGAAACGCATGAAGAGTACGTCCTGAGCCGCCCGGATGGCATTCGCGAAGCGGTGCTGATTGTCGTCTCGTTCCTGCTCTTTTTCATCTGCCTGCTGACGCCGGACGTGTTTGTTCCGTGGCTCGCGGGTGGCGCAGTACTGCTTCTGGCCGCCGGGCTGTGGGGCATATTTGCCCCGCCGGCAAAAACGTCATTACGCGAAATTCACTGCCTGCGCGGAACCCCAAAACGCTGGGGACTGTTCGGTGAGAACGATCAGGAACATATCAACAATATCTCGCTCGGGATCATCGATCTTATCTATCCACGCCACTGGCAGCCGTGGATTGCGCAGGACCTGGGCCACAAAACGGATATTGATATCTATCTCGACCGCCACGTTGTACGCCAGGGGCGCTACTTATCCCTGCACGACGAAGTGAAAAACTTCCCGCTTCAGCACTGGCTTCGCAGCGCGGTGATTGCCGGTGGCGCCGCGTTAATCTTCCTCATGCTGCTGCTTTTCGTGCCGCTGGATATGCCAATTAAATTTACCCTGTCATGGATTAAAGGGGCGCAAACCGTGGAAGCCACCAGCGTACAGCAGCTCGAAGAAGCGGGTGTACGCGTGGGGGATACGTTGCGCCTCAAAGGCACCGGGATGTGTAATATCCACTCACCGGGTGCCTGGAACACGCGCCAGAACTCGCCGTTCGCGCCGTTCGACTGCTCTCAGATCATCTGGAATGACGCCTCTCCGCTGCCGCTGCCGGAATCGGATGTGGTCAATAAGGCCACTGCGCTCACCCAGACGATTAATCGCCAGCTCCATCCAAAACCGGATGATGATTCTCGCGTCAGCCCTGCCCTGCGTTCGGCTATTCAGAAGTCGGGTATGGTGCTGCTGGATGACTTTGGCGAAATCGTCCTGAAAACAGAGGATCTCTGTTCCGCCCAGGATGACTGTATCCGGCTGAAGAACGCGCTGGTCAACCTCGGCAACAGCAAAGACTGGGACGCGCTGGTGAAACGCGCCGAAGCGGGACGCCTGGACGGTGTGAACGTGCTTCTGCGTCCGGTCAGCGCCGAGTCGCTGGATAATCTGGTGGCGACCTCTACCGCCCCCTTCGTGATGCGTGAAACCACCCGTGCCGCCCAGGCGCTTAACAGCCCGGCGCCGGGCGGTTTTGTGATTGCCAGCGATGAAGGCAGCGACCTGGTGGATCAACCTTATCCGCAGGTTTCGCTGTATGACTATCCTGCCCAGGAGCAGTGGAGCGAATTCCAGCGTCTGGCGCAGATGCTGATGCAGACGCCATTCAGCGCGGAAGGGATCGTCACCACCCTCTTCACCGACGCCAACGGCACGCGTCATATTGGCCTGCACCGTATGCCGGATAGCGCTGGCCTGTGGCGCTATATAGGGACATCCCTGCTGCTGATTGCGATGCTGGCGTGCATCGTCTGGAACGGTTATCAGGCCGTACGCCGCTATCAGCGTTCCCGCACGCGGCTGGCAGAAATCCAGGCCTACTACGAAAATTGCCTTAACCCGAAACTGATCTCCTCTTCTGAGAGCCTGATCGGATAACGTCCCTGCGCGACAAGTTGTGCTACCCTGTCGCGCACGTTTCTTCTGGCTGGAGTTCCCCCTTATGCATCTTGATATCGACTGGCAGGCGGTCGATACCGTCCTGCTTGATATGGACGGCACGCTGCTTGATCTCGCCTTTGATAACTATTTCTGGCAAAAGCTGGTCCCGGAAACTTACGGTGAACAGCAGGGGATCTCCCCGGCAGAAGCGCAGGAATTCATTCGTTCGCAATATAGCGCGGTGCAGCATACGCTAAACTGGTACTGTCTTGACTACTGGAGCGAGCGACTCGGTTTGGATATTTGTGCCATGACCACCGCCCAGGGCGCACGCGCCGTACTGCGCGAAGATACGGTCCCGTTCCTGGACGCGCTGAAAGCCTGCGGTAAGCGCCGTATTTTGCTGACAAATGCGCATCCCCATAACCTGGCCGTGAAGCTGGAACATACCGGTCTTGCTTCGCACCTTGATTTATTGCTTTCCACCCACACATTTGGTTATCCGAAAGAGGATCAGCGGTTGTGGCATGCCGTGGTGGAAGAGACCGGTTTACAGCCGGAACGCACGCTGTTTATTGACGACAGCGAGCCGATTCTGGATTCTGCGGCCGCTTTTGGCATTCGCTATTGTCTGGGCGTGACTAATCCGGATTCCGGCCTGGCTGAAAAAAGCTATCTGCGACATCCGGGGCTGAACGACTATCGCCGGATGATCCCCTCACTCACCGTGAAGGAGACGCCATGAAAGAAAAACCCTCTGATGGGGTAAGACTGGATAAATGGCTGTGGGCCGCCCGTTTTTACAAAACGCGCGCCCTTGCCCGTGAAATGGTTGACGGCGGAAAGGTGCATTACAACGGTCAGCGCAGCAAACCGAGCAAGCTGGTTGAACTGAATGCCACGTTAACGCTTCGCCAGGGCAACGATGAGAAAACAGTGGTGGTGAAAGCCATTACCGAACAACGGCGGCCCGCAACCGAAGCCGTTTTGCTGTATGAAGAGACGGCCGAAAGCATAGAGAAGCGCGAGAAAACCGCGCTGGCGCGCAAAATGAACGCGCTAACTATGCCTCACCCGGACCGGCGACCGGATAAAAAAGAGCGCCGCGATCTGATGAAATTTAAACACGGTGAGAGCGAGTAACCCTCACCTGCACGAGAGATGAAAATGGCCCAACACGACCAATTACACCGCTATCTGTTTGAACAATTCGCCGTGCGCGGCGAGCTGGTCACCGTATCCGAAACCTGGAAACAGATTCTGGAAAACCACAACTACCCGCTGCCGGTGAAAACCCTGTTGGGCGAACTGCTGGTTGCCACCAGTCTGCTGACCGCCACGCTGAAGTTCGCTGGCGATATTACCGTTCAGTTGCAGGGTGATGGCCCGATGTCGCTGGCGGTGATCAACGGTAATAACCAGCAGCAAATGCGCGGCGTGGCGCGCGTTCAGGGCGATATCCCTGAAAATGCGGATCTGAAAACGCTGGTCGGAAATGGCTACCTGGTTATCACGATTTCGCCTGAAGAGGGTGAGCGCTATCAGGGCGTTGTCGGTCTGGAAGGCGACACGCTTGCCGCCTGCCTGGAAGATTACTTCATGCGTTCCGAACAGCTGCCAACCCGTCTGTTCATCCGCACCGGTGAAGTAGATGGTCAGCCTGCTGCCGGTGGTATGCTGCTTCAGGTTCTGCCTGCGCAGGATGCACAGACCAATGATTTCGAGCATCTGGCAACGCTGACGGAAACCATCAAAGCGGAAGAGCTGTTCACCCTGTCGGCGACCGACGTGCTGTGGCGTCTCTACCACGAAGAAGAAGTGACGGTTTACGATCCGCAGGCGGTGGAATTTAAGTGCACCTGCTCCCGCGAGCGTTGTGCTGGTGCCCTGAAAACGCTGCCGGATGAAGAGATCGACAGCATCATGGCGGAAGACGGTGAAATCGATATGCACTGTGACTACTGCGGTACGCACTACGTGTTCAATTCGATGGATATCGCGGAGATCCGCAATAACGCCTCTCCGGCGGATCCGCAGGTTCACTAAGCTCTGAGCCTGATGCCCGGCGGCGCTATGCTCGCACGGGCCTACAATGAATTGTGCAATTTTTTGATATGATTGCTAATTGTAGGCCGGGTAAGCGTAGCGCCACCCGGCAAGAAAAAGCACTAACGCCACTGCGCATTATTGTAACTGTCGTAGCTCATATCGACACGCTCCCCAAAAATCTCAATATCCGCCCAGGGCTTCACGACAGATTTCACTTTCCTCTGCCTTAATGCGCGGTCAAGTTCTCCTCTGGTCAATGCCTCCGGCATTTTCCACGCGTCCCCGGCGATCCTCCAGCCCGTGTTAGTTTGTGTGTAAGCCACGATCGTGCGATCGGTAAATTGAAATAGCACGGCTTCCGGCTTGCCGTCGCTGTTAAGATCCAGCGGCATAAGTAAACAGTTACTCTGGGCGCTATCGCAGCTCTCGAAGCGATACTGATTGCTGAGCATGGCTTGCCAAAATGTCTTATCAGGATGAGCCATTCCCGGTGCGAGCTGGACCTGTTTTTCCAGCATCGCGGCGGTCATCTTACCTGCTCCGCCAGCATTCCTGGAGAGAAGACCATTTATTTCACGCTGGCGTTTTGGGTTAGAGATAAACTGCGGATCGTTTTGCAGCGTGAGCATCGCCTCCCGCCCCTTTCGTCCAGCGTTACTGAGCATATACAGGCTGACTTGATCCGCAGTTATTCTGCCGTCCTGATAGCGGGCCATATGGCTTGCAACACTTATTCGCCACGGATCCAGCACGGGGGTATGGACCAACGCCAGGAAAATGAGGGAAAGCAGCCCGGTCGCCGGGATGACGTACGCATGGATCTTCTGCGGTTCACGGCGCTGAATCAGAGCGCTGGCGCAAAAACCGATCGCCCAGACCAGCGCCACGATGGTTATCAATACCCCGTACAGACGCTCGGGTGACCAGCCGTATTGCGAAATGCGTAGCCACAGCGCCCACCCCGCCAGAACCGGATACGCGGGTACGATAGCCACAGCGAGGCGAATCATCCCTCGCAGCGGGGCATAGTAAGGCAGTGTTTGACGCTGTGGATGCCACACTATCGTCACCAGGAATAACAGCAGCAGCGCTAAGGTGGTCAGCAAGCCCGCGGCGGATAGTCTGGCTGAAATGGATTCAAAGCCGACAAAAGGCAACGCGCCAATAAAGAGCAGCGCCAGCGCCGCCATTAGGGGAAGCAGACCGGTGGCGATGAGGGTCAGCAGATTTTGCAGGGCAAAGATTAACCTTACCTGCATGCGCGTGAGCACGGCCGCACTGGCTGAAACCACGCCAATCGCCACTGAAATAAACCCGTCAGAATGAAAGAAAAGACGATCAAAAAAGCCGATGCCGATAAGTTCGAAAAGCTCGGCCCAGAGGAAAAGCACCAGCCAGAAGAGACCATTCGAAACAAAAATAATGAGCAGTGTCAGCGCGTTATGCCAGTTTCGTTGATAAAAGTCGCTGTAGAACGAGGTAGTCGGGACGGGATCCAGACGCCGCTGAAGCCATGGCAACACGAACAGCATCATCAGCAGCAGATGAAAGCCGAAAACGAGCATCTCATCTCTGAGATTCCAGCTTTCGAGTCCTGCAACGCTCCACTTAAGCCAGCCGCCCATACCCGCGACTGCCGCGCCGATCATCCCGAGTGACAGCCACAAAAATGGCTTTCTGGATGACGTCATGGCAAGAGACAACGTGGTTGTCATTACCACGGTGGCAGGTACTACACACATCAGCCACAGCGTATCCGATGGCAATTTTGCGTACTCGATATACCACGTAATTACATAGCAAATTACGCCCTGTAGAGCCCCCGCCAGCACGACGGCTACGCGCGTTAAAGCGGATAACGTCTCACGGTTTTCCATTTCTCATCCCTTGTTCATGAAAAATCTATTGTCTCATCAAAGCAAAACTCTGGCCCCCACCTCAAACTCTGAAAATAGCTGACCCAAGAGACCTGAATCGTTTTCCCAGTGTAACCCTTACGTAATTTTCTTACATGTATGCGATTACATTCACATTCTTCTGGATAAATTCACCAGAGATTAACCTTTTAAGAACATTTTCCCCATCCAAAAAGCGATTCCTGCGATAATCTGCCCGCCCTGTGACTGGAGTCGCAGCGTTTTCCGTTAGTAAGGGTTTTGACCAGATACGTAAATCTATGAGCCCCGTCGCGGTTAACATCCCCAGAAAAACCCTACAATTTCAGGCAGTACATATTGGCTAAGGAGCAGTGATATGCGTGTTAATGGTTTAACCCCGCAAGATCTCAAGGCTTATGGTATTCACGACGTCCAGGAAGTGGTCTACAACCCCGATTACGATACGCTGTATCAGGAAGAGCTCAATCCGGCACTGGAAGGATACGAGCGTGGTGTGTTGACGAACCTGGGTGCTATCGCCGTCGATACGGGTATTTTTACCGGTCGTTCGCCGAAAGATAAGTATATCGTCCGAGATGACACCACCCGCGATACGCTGTGGTGGGCTGATAAGGGCAAAGGGAAGAACGATAACAAACCGCTCTCCCCGGAAACCTGGCAGCATCTGAAAGGACTTGTCACCCATCAGCTTTCCGGCAAGCGTCTGTTTATTATTGATGCGTTCTGCGGCGCTAACGCCGACACCCGTCTCTCCGTACGATTTATCACCGAAGTGGCCTGGCAGGCGCATTTTGTGAAGAACATGTTCATTCGTCCAACTGATGAAGAACTGCAAGACTTCACCCCTGACTTTATCGTGATGAACGGCGCGAAATGCACCAACCCACAGTGGAAAGAGCAGGGTCTGAACTCCGAAAACTTTATCGCCTTCAACCTGACCGAGCGTATCCAGCTGATCGGCGGTACCTGGTACGGCGGCGAAATGAAGAAAGGGATGTTCTCGGTCATGAACTACCTGCTGCCGTTGCGCGGTATCGCCTCCATGCACTGCTCGGCGAACGTCGGGGAAAAAGGCGATGTAGCAGTGTTCTTCGGCCTTTCCGGCACCGGTAAAACAACGCTGTCCACCGATCCAAAACGTCGTCTGATTGGCGACGATGAACATGGCTGGGATGATGACGGCGTGTTTAACTTTGAAGGCGGCTGCTACGCGAAGACCATTCGCCTGTCGGAAGAGGCAGAGCCGGATATCTACCACGCGATTCGCCGCGATGCGCTGCTGGAAAACGTCACCGTGCGTGCCGATGGCTCTATCGACTTCGACGATGCGTCTAAAACCGAAAACACCCGCGTCTCTTACCCGATCTACCACATCGAGAACATCGTCAAGCCGGTATCGAAGGCGGGTCACGCCACGAAGGTGATTTTCCTGACCGCAGATGCATTCGGCGTGCTGCCACCGGTTTCCCGCCTGACCGCCAGCCAGACGCAGTACCATTTCCTCTCCGGCTTTACCGCTAAACTGGCGGGTACCGAGCGCGGTGTGACCGAGCCAACCCCAACCTTCTCCGCCTGCTTCGGCGCGGCGTTCCTGTCGCTGCACCCAACGCAGTACGCGGAAGTGCTGGTGAAACGCATGCAGGCATCCGGCGCCCAGGCATACCTGGTAAACACCGGCTGGAACGGTACGGGCAAACGTATCTCCATCAAAGATACACGCGCCATCATCGACGCGATTCTGGATGGTTCGCTGGATAACGCCGAGACCTTTACGCTGCCGATGTTCGATCTGGCGATCCCAACAGCGCTGCCGGGCGTGGATACGCGTATCCTGGATCCGCGTAACACCTACGGTTCACCGGAACAGTGGCGTGAGAAGGCTGAATCGCTGGCGAAACTGTTTATCGAAAACTTCGAGAAGTATACCGACACCCCGGCGGGTGCTGCGCTGGTGAGTGCTGGACCGAAGCTGTAGGTAAAAGCAAAAAGGCAACGAAAGTTGCCTTTTTTAATGTTTTTTCCCTCTCCCCGTGGGAGAGGGCCGGGGTGAGGGCATCAGGCCCCACCCTTTTTTAACTCTCTTTCACCTGACCCCGTAAAACCGGCACCGGTAACCACGCACGAATGCTCAAACCACCCCGCTCGCTGGTGCCAATTTCCAGCAGTCCGTTATGGTTATCCACAATACGCTGCACAATCGCCAGGCCTAAGCCGGTTCCGCTGGTGCTGCGCGCGCTGTCGCCGCGCACAAATGGCTGGAACAGGTGCTTACGCTGCTCAGGCTTGATGCCCGGGCCATCGTCTTCCACCTGGAACCAGGCGCGGTTGAGTTCCGTACCGCTGCTGACTTTGATCCAGCCGTTGCCGTAGCGCGCCGCGTTGACCACCATATTCGCCACCGCGCGTTTAATGGAGAGCGGGTGCATACGTACCTGAATCTCACCTGCCTGAAGGTCGGTCGCAATTTCACGTTCGTAGCCGCTTTCGGCAGCAACCACTTCGCCCAGAACCGCATTCAGATCCGCCATCTCCATCGGCATCTCCTGCCCGGTGCGCAGGTAGTCGATAAACTGCTCGATGATGGCGTTACACTCTTCGATATCCTTGTTGATGGACTCTGCAAGATAACCATCCTGCTCGCCCATCATCTCCGTCGCCAGCCGGATACGCGTCAGGGGCGTGCGAAGGTCATGGCTGACCCCCGCCATCAGCAGCGTACGGTCGTCCGCCAGCTGTTTAACGCCTGCCGCCATGTGGTTAAACGCACGCGTTACCGAGCGCACTTCCGATGCGCCATACTCGCGCAGCGGCGGTGGGATAATACCTTTACCGACCTGTAATGCCGCATGCTCCAGGTCGACCAGCGGTCGGTTCTGGATACGAATAAACAGCCATGCGCCGCCGATGGCCAGCAGCATGATCGCCAGGGTGTATCGGAACAGCGGTGAGAAGTCGCCCTGATGAATCTCGGTGAGCGGAACACGCACCCAGATGTTGGGTGACAGCCAGGTTTTCAGCCAGACAACCGGCGAGCTTTTATTGACCTCAACGCGCACTTCCGTCGGGCCGCCAAGCTGCTGCGCCATCTGCTGGCTGAGGAATTCATAGTGCTGCGCCCAGCGCAGGCCGGCATCTTCCGCCGCTTCGTTCGAGTAGAGAGAAATGCCCAGCTCACGGTAGATTTCCCGACGGAACGCCGGGGGAACAACCAACTGCGTGCCGTCCTCCAGTTGCAGTTTGTCGGTCATCAGCATACGCACTTCGTATGCTAGCACCTTATTAAACTGCTGGAGGCTCGGCAGGATTGCAAAGTTCAGCACCACCAGGTAGGTCGTCACCAGACTGACAAACAGCAGGGTGACGATCAATAACAGCGTGCGGGCAAACGAACTTCGCGGCGAGAAGCGCATTCGCCTCATGCTTTAGAGCCGTCCGGGACAAACACGTAGCCCAGACCCCAAACGGTCTGAATATAACGAGGATGCGCCGGATCTTCTTCCACCATACGACGCAGACGAGAGATTTGCACGTCGATAGAACGCTCCATCGCGGAGTATTCACGACCACGCGCCAGGTTCATCAGCTTGTCACGGGAGAGCGGCTCACGCGGGTGGCTGACCAGCGCTTTCAGCACCGCGAACTCACCGCTGGTGAGCGGCATTGGCTCATCTTCACGGAACATCTCACGGGTGCCGAGGTTCAGCTTGAACTTACCGAATGCAATGACGGCCTCTTCCTGAGATGGCGCGCCCGGCAGTTCGTTCGCCTGACGACGCAGCACGGCGCGAATACGCGCCAGCAGTTCACGCGGGTTAAACGGCTTTGGAATGTAGTCATCAGCGCCAATCTCAAGGCCGACAATACGGTCGACTTCTTCACCCTTCGCCGTCACCATGATGATCGGCATCGGGTTGCTCTGGCTGCGCAGACGGCGGCAAATAGAGAGCCCGTCTTCGCCAGGCAGCATCAGGTCCAACACCATCAGGTGGAAAGATTCACGCGTCAGCAGACGATCCATCTGTTCCGCGTTCGCGACGCTACGAACCTGGAAGCCCTGCTCGGTCAGATAACGTTCCAGCAGCGCACGCAGGCGCATGTCGTCATCTACGACCAGAATTTTGTAGTTCTCTTGCATTGTGTGTACTCCCAAAGGTTCGGATAAGCCTGGAACAGCGTATTCTAAAAAAGTGCACGGGTTCGACCAGCAAATTCTGGTATAAATTCTAGACGAAATTGTTACAAAGCATATTTAACAGCAGCTTATCTGTTCATTTCATCACATAAATCATTATTAATCTTGTCTGTTACACTGTGCGCTACGTATTGTGCGCAAAGACAGTTAACCGGCATTAAAGGCTGCACCATGAAAACGCCTCTGATCACCCGCGAAGGGTACGAGAAACTCAAAAAAGAGATGGATTACCTGTGGCGCGAAGAGCGTCCGGAAGTGACCAAAAAAGTCACCTGGGCCGCAAGTCTGGGCGACCGCAGCGAGAATGCGGACTATCAGTACAATAAAAAGCGACTGCGCGAAATCGATCGCCGGGTACGCTACCTGACGAAGTGTCTCGAGAATCTCAAAATTGTCGATTACTCCCCGCAGCAGGAAGGTAAAGTGTTCTTCGGCGCGTGGGTCGAAATTGAAAACGACAACGGCGACACCCTGCGTTTTCGTATCGTCGGCTATGATGAAATTTTTGGTCGTAAGGATTACATTTCTATCGATTCACCCATGGCCCGCGCCCTGCTGAAAAAAGAGGTGGGCGATTTAGCCGTTGTCCAGACGCCCGCGGGTGAAGCAAGCTGGTACGTCAACGAAATCGTGTATGTTAAATAGTCCGAGAGCGCCCTCCCCGGCTGGCATTTTTTAGTGTCAGCCCGTATAACTATCCCCCTGATTTTCGATCCACAAGATGAACTGATCATGATGAAAGAGTCGCTCTGCCGCATTATTGCGGGTGAACTTCAGGCCAGAGCCGAACAGGTAGAAGCTGCCGTTCGCCTGCTTGATGAAGGGAACACCGTGCCGTTTATTGCACGTTATCGTAAGGAAGTCACCGGCGGTCTGGATGACACGCAGCTGCGAAACCTTGAGACCCGTCTGGGCTATCTGCGCGAGCTGGAAGACCGACGTCAGGCGATCCTCAAATCTATCGGCGAGCAGGGCAAGCTGACCAGTGACCTGGAAAAAGCCATTAACGGTACCCTGAGTAAAACCGAACTCGAAGACCTCTATCTGCCGTATAAACCGAAGCGCCGCACGCGCGGGCAGATTGCGATCGAAGCCGGCCTTGAGCCACTGGCCGATCTGCTGTGGAACGAGCCGTCTCACGATCCGGAAACCGAAGCCGCCAAGTTTATCGACGCCGATAAAGGCGTAGCAGACACCAAAGCCGCGCTGGACGGTGCTCGCTATATTCTGATGGAGCGCTTCGCCGAAGACGCGGCGCTGCTGGCCAAAGTGCGTGATTACCTGTGGAAGAACGCGCATATCGTCTCCACCGTGGTGTCCGGCAAAGAGGAAGAAGGCGCGAAATTCCGCGACTATTTCGATCACCACGAACCCATTTCTACCGCGCCGTCTCACCGCGCGCTGGCGATGTTCCGCGGCCGTAACGAAGGCGTGCTGCAACTCTCCCTGAATGCCGATCCGCAGTTTGACGAGCCGCCAAAAGAGAGCCACTGCGAGCAGATCATTATGGATCACCTCGGTCTGCGCCTGAACAACGCCCCGGCGGACAGCTGGCGCAAAGGCGTGGTGAGCTGGACCTGGCGCATTAAGGTGCTGATGCACCTCGAAACCGAGCTGATGGGCACCGTGCGCGAGCGCGCCGAAGACGAAGCGATCAACGTCTTCGCCCGTAACCTGCACGATCTGCTGATGGCTGCGCCAGCTGGCCTGCGCGCCACCATGGGTCTCGATCCGGGTCTGCGTACCGGCGTGAAGGTGGCCGTGGTTGACGGCACCGGCAAGCTGGTTGCCACCGACACCATTTACCCGCACACCGGTCAGGCAGCGAAAGCGGCTGTCGTCGTCGCCGCGCTGTGCGAGAAGTACAACGTTGAGCTGGTTGCCATCGGTAACGGTACGGCGTCCCGCGAAACCGAACGTTTCTATCTCGACGTGCAGAAGCAGTTCCCGAAAGTGACGGCGCAGAAAGTGATCGTCAGCGAAGCGGGGGCATCAGTCTACTCCGCCTCTGAGCTGGCAGCGCAGGAGTTCCCGGATCTGGACGTTTCCCTGCGCGGCGCGGTCTCTATCGCCCGTCGTTTGCAGGATCCGCTGGCGGAGCTGGTGAAGATCGACCCGAAATCCATCGGTGTGGGCCAGTATCAGCACGACGTGAGCCAGACGCAGCTGGCGCGCAAGCTGGATGCGGTAGTGGAAGACTGTGTTAACGCCGTCGGCGTGGACCTGAACACCGCTTCCGTTCCCCTGCTGACCCGCGTGGCGGGCCTGACCCGTATGATGGCACAGAATATCGTCGCCTGGCGTGATGAGAACGGTCAGTTCCAGAACCGTCAGCAGCTGCTGAAGGTGAGCCGTCTGGGGCCGAAAGCATTTGAACAGTGCGCGGGCTTCCTGCGCATCAACCACGGCGATAACCCGCTGGATGCCTCTACCGTTCACCCGGAAGCGTACCCTGTTGTTGAGCGCATCCTGGCCGCGACTCAGCAGGCGCTTAAAGACCTGATGGGCGACAGCAGCGCGCTGCGTAACCTGAAAGCGGTGGATTTCACCGACGAACAGTTCGGTGTGCCGACGGTCACTGACATCATCAAAGAGCTGGAAAAACCGGGCCGCGATCCGCGTCCTGAGTTTAAAACCGCGACCTTTGCTGACGGCGTGGAAACCATGAACGACCTGCTGCCGGGCATGGTGCTGGAGGGGGCGGTAACCAACGTCACCAACTTTGGCGCGTTTGTGGATATCGGTGTGCATCAGGACGGTCTGGTGCATATCTCTTCCCTCGCAGACAAGTTCGTTGAAGATCCGCACACCGTTGTCAAAGCGGGCGACATCGTGAAGGTGAAAGTGCTGGAAGTGGATCTCCAGCGCAAGCGTATTGCCCTGACCATGCGTCTGGACGAGCAGCCGGGCGACACTAACGCGCGCCGTGGCGGTAATGGCGGTGGCCGTGAACAGCAGCGTCCGGCAGCGAAAGCCGCGAAGCCACGCGGACGTGACGCACAGCCAGCAGGCAACAGCGCGATGATGGATGCGCTGGCAGCGGCGATGGGTAAGAAACGCTAATGCTGTAAATGCCCGGTGGCGCGACGCTTACCGGGCCTACGGTTTTGTAGGCCGGGCAAACGCAGTGCCGCCCGGCAAGCAGGCCGCAGGGAATTAAAATAAATAAGTTGTATCCATATTTAAACCACGAATTATCACCTCATTAACAAATAGCCTTCTTTTTATTTTCACCTCAATTTCGCAAATATTGAGCAAGGTCAAGCAGACCGCAAATTAATACGATTAACAACATCCCGTCACATTTTTATTATTGCTGATAAAAACTATTCTCATTATCATCGCAGTGTAGATTATTTAACCTCTCGTGGAATCAGGCGCTATGCAATTCACTCCAGACAGTGCGTGGAAAATTATCGGTTTTACCCGTGAGATAAGCCCGGCCTATCGGCAGAAGCTGCTGTCCCTGGGCATGCTACCCGGCTCATCGTTCCAGGTGGTGCGCGTTGCGCCGTTGGGCGATCCTGTTCATATCGAAACCCGACGCGTTAATCTGGTTCTGCGTAAAAAAGACCTCGCATTAATTGAAGTTGAATCTTTATCCCGTTAACAAGCCAGCGGTTTCAGTGAGTCTATTACAATGAAAAAATTAACTATTGGCTTAATTGGCAATCCTAATTCCGGCAAGACAACCTTATTTAATCAGTTAACCGGCGCACGCCAGCGTGTGGGAAATTGGGCAGGCGTAACGGTTGAACGCAAAGAGGGCCAGTTCACTACAACAGATAATCAGGTCACGCTGGTTGATTTACCGGGGACCTATTCACTCACCACGATTTCATCCCAGACCTCACTCGATGAGCAAATTGCCTGCCACTATATTCTGAGCGGCGACGCGGATCTGCTCATCAATGTGGTGGATGCCTCCAATCTCGAACGAAATCTGTATCTCACGTTACAGCTGCTGGAGCTGGGTATTCCCTGCATCGTAGCGCTTAACATGCTCGACATCGCCGAGAAGCAAAAGCTGCGCATCGACGTCGACGCCCTCTCCGCCCGTCTGGGCTGCCCGGTGGTTCCGCTGGTTTCTACCCGCGCGCGCGGCATTGACGCCCTGAAGCTGGCGATTGACCGCCACACGGGCAATGCCGACGTCGAACTGGTCCACTACGCCCAGCCGCTGCTGCGCGAAGCCGGGCAACTGGCGCAGGAGATGGACAACAGCATGCCCGCCAGACAACGTCTGTGGCTTGGCCTGCAAATGCTGGAAGGCGATATCTACAGCCGCGCCTACGCAGGCGATGCGGCTGATAAGCTGGGCGTCGCGCAGGCTCGCCTGAGCGACGAGCTGGACGATCCCGCTCTGCATATTGCGGATGCGCGCTATCAGGCCATCGCCGCTATCTGTGACGTGGTCAGCAATGCATTAACCGCTGAACCCAGCCGCTTCACCGCCGCCGTGGATAAGATTGTGCTCAACCGCTTCCTCGGTTTGCCGATCTTTTTACTGGTGATGTACGTGATGTTCCTGCTCGCCATTAACATCGGCGGTGCATTACAACCTATCTTTGATGGCGGCTCTGTCGCTATCTTCGTGCACGGTATTCAGTGGCTGGGCTACACCCTCCACTTCCCGGAATGGTTGACCATCTTCCTTGCGCAGGGGATCGGCGGCGGGATTAATACCGTCCTGCCACTAGTACCGCAGATCGGCATGATGTACCTGTTCCTCTCCTTCCTTGAGGATTCCGGCTACATGGCGCGCGCGGCCTTCGTAATGGACCGCCTGATGCAGGCGCTGGGGCTGCCGGGTAAATCCTTCGTGCCGCTGATTGTCGGTTTTGGCTGTAACGTGCCGTCAGTCATGGGCGCGCGTACGCTGGATGCCCCGCGCGAACGCCTGATGACCATCATGATGGCGCCGTTCATGTCCTGCGGCGCGCGTCTGGCGATCTTCGCGGTCTTTGCCGCGGCGTTCTTTGGTCAGGAAGGGGCGCTGGCCGTCTTCTCCCTGTATGTGCTGGGTATCGTGATGGCTATTCTCACCGGCCTGATGCTGAAGCACACCATCATGCGTGGCGAAGCGTCGCCGTTCGTGATGGAACTGCCGGTTTATCACGTTCCGCATCTGAAAAGCCTGATTATTCAGACATGGCAGCGCCTGAAGGGCTTCGTTCTGCGCGCCGGTAAGGTGATTGTGGTGGTCAGCATTTTCCTGAGCGCCCTGAACAGCTTCACCCTGAGCGGCCAGGCCGCGGACAACATTAATGACTCTGCCCTGGCCTCCGTCAGCCGGATCATTACGCCGGTCTTCAAACCGATTGGCGTTCAGGAAGACAACTGGCAGGCAACCGTGGGCCTGTTCACCGGCGCGATGGCAAAAGAGGTGGTTGTCGGCACCCTGAACACGCTTTACACCGCGGAAAACATCCAGGAAGAGGAGTTCAACCCGGCAGCGTTCAACCTCGGCGATGAACTGCTTGGCGCGGTGGAAGAGACCTGGCAGAGCCTGAAAGACACCTTCAGCCTGAGCGTACTGGCGAACCCGATTGAAGCCAGCAAAGGCGACGGCGAAATGGCGACCGGAGCAATGGGCGTGATGGGCCAGAAATTTGGCAGCGCGTCGGCGGCCTACAGCTACCTGATCTTCGTCCTGCTCTATATTCCATGCATCTCGGTCATGGGCGCCATTGCCCGTGAGTCCAGCCGCGGCTGGATGGGCTTCTCCATTCTGTGGGGGCTGAACATTGCCTACTCGCTGGCGACCGTGTTTTATCAGGCCGTCAATTACAGCCAGCATCCGCGCTACAGCCTGGTCTGTATCCTCGCGGTGATCCTGTTTAACGTAATGGTGATTGGCCTGCTGCGCCGGGCGCGTAGCCGCGTTGACGTTAACCTGCTGGCAACGCGCAAAACCCCAACGACCTGCTGTAACAGCCCAGCAGGCGACTGTCACTGAGGGGAAAAAGATGGCATCGTTGATTCAGGTTCGTGACTTACTGGCGTTACAGGGACGAATGGAGGCGAAGCAGCTCAGCCTCAGCCTGCATACGCCGCAGCCGATGATCGATGCCATGCTGGAAAGGCTGGAGGCGATGGGGAAAGCCGTGCGCATTCAGGAAGAGCCGGACGGTTGTCTGTCCGGCAGTTGTAAGAGTTGTCCTGAAGGTAAAGCCTGTCTCAGGGAGTGGTGGACGCTTCGCTGATAAAACCGGACAGCGCCGAACAAAACTCAGCAGGATGAGAGATGAACGGCGCATGTGCCGCTTTGGCAACCACCATTGATTTACTCTCCGGCCACAGCGCATCCAGCAGCGGAACCACCTTGCGCGGAACCAGTCCATCCAGATAGCCATAAATACGCAGATGCGGCACCGTTAACGACGCCAGCGGCTCGCGCAGATCGGCCGTTTTCAGGATCTCCAGTCCACCGTTCAGCACCTCAACCTCCGGCATCGGCAGAGAAAGCACCGTCTGCTTCAACGTCCGTGCGTCCTGACGGGCGGTTTCTGTTCCCATGGTTTGTAGCGCCAGAAAACGCTCCACCGTCCGCTGGAAGTCTTCGCTCAGCTGATGCTGGAACCCGGCCAGCACCTCGGGTTTAATGCCCGGCCACGCCTCGCGGGCGCTGAAACAGGGTGATGAGGCAACGGTGATCAGCGCCTGGACCCGCTCAGGATGGCGCAGCGCAATCTGGCTTACCACCAGCCCGCCCAGGCTCCAGCCGAGCCAGACGGCTTTTTGCGGCGCCGCTTCCAGAACCTGCTCCGCCATGTCGTCAAGCGTCATCGCGCCATAGCCGTGGCTACGGCCATAGCCCGGTAGATCCACCAGGTGTACCGTGAATTGCGAGGCCAGTTCCTCACTTATGCAACGCCACACTTCGGCGTTCAGTCCCCATCCGTGCAGCAGCACAAGATGACAATTTCCCGTCCCAACGGTCTGCCACCACAGCGTCTTCATCAGTTAACGTTCTCTTTTTTCACATGGAGGTTGCGTATGCTAACAGTGCCCGGCTTGTGCTGGCTATGCCGAATGCCACTTGCGATGAGCGCGTGGGGCGTCTGTTCCGTTTGCACGCGAGCGCTGGGTTACCTGAAGGGCTGTCCGCAATGCGGCTTGCCTGCCGTCAGCCAGACGCTTCCCTGCGGCCGATGCCTGAAAAAAGCGCCGCCGTGGAGCGCGCTGGTGGCGGTGGATGATTATGTATTGCCGCTGAGTCGTCTGGTTCATCAGTTCAAGTTTTCCAGCCAGATCGCGCTGGCGCAGCCGCTGGCACGCCTGTTATTACTGGCGGTATTGCAGGCGCGAAGAACGCGAGGACTGCCGCCGGTCGACACGCTTGTGAACGTGCCACTGTTTCAGCGCCGCCACTGGCGGCGGGGATACAATCAAAGCGACCTGCTGTGTCGTCCGCTCGCCCACTGGCTGGGTTGCCGGTACCCCGCCTCTGCGCTGAAACGTATTCATGCCACTGCCGTTCAGCACCGGCTCAACGCCCGGTCGCGCAAAAGGAACCTGAAAAACGCCTTTCGCCTTGAATTGCCGGTCAACGGTCTCCATATCGCGATTGTGGATGATGTCGTCACCACGGGCAGTACCGTGGCTGAACTTTCCCGACTGCTTTTGCAAAGCGGCGCCGCGTCAGTTCAGGTATGGTGTCTGTGCCGTACCTTGTAGCCCTTCTTCAATGGGCGTATGATTATACCCAGGTAATTTAGTCAACTATTAGGCCAAAGCTATGATCCGTATTTCCGATTCTGCACAAGCGCACTTTGCCAAACTGCTGGCAAATCAGGAAGAAGGGACGCAGATCCGCGTGTTTGTGATCAATCCAGGCACTCCGAATGCAGAATGTGGTGTCTCTTATTGTCCTCCGGATGCAGTGGAAGCAACTGACACTGCCCTTAAATTTGAACAGCTCACCGCGTACGTTGATGAGCTGAGCGCGCCGTATCTTGAAGATGCGGAGATTGATTTCGTCACCGACCAGCTGGGTTCTCAGCTGACGCTGAAGGCACCGAACGCGAAAATGCGTAAAGTCTCTGACGATGCCCCGCTGATGGAGCGTGTGGAATATCTGCTGCAATCGCAGATCAACCCGCAGCTGGCCGGCCACGGGGGGCGTGTTTCCCTGATGGAAATCACCGAAGATGGTCTGGCAATCCTGCAATTCGGCGGCGGCTGTAACGGCTGCTCCATGGTCGATGTCACCCTGAAAGAAGGGATCGAGAAGCAGCTGCTGAACGAATTCCCGGAACTGAAAGGCGTGCGCGATCTGACTGAGCACCAGCGCGGCGAGCACTCCTACTACTGATTCAGTGCCCGTCTGTATTGCCCGGTGGCGCTGCGCTTACCGGGCCTACATTTTCTTGCCTCCCCCTCTATATGTTGACCTGCGTCTCATAATTCAAATTTTGCCTCCCTGGGTGATTCTCAATCACATCATGTTACCCGTATCATTCTCGTGGGCACTCAACACCCTTATAACAGCCGACTAAACTTAACGTTTTCGCAGGCATCAGTATGAGTGCCGTTAACACTCTGTTCCCAGTTGGGACAACCGGAATTTGTCGTTGAAACAATGACGTTACCCATAACAATTCAAAGGCCAGGTCAATCATGCCATTAGTCATCGTCGCTATCGGTGTTGTGTTATTACTGCTCTTGATGATCCGCTTCAAAATGAACGGATTTATCGCTCTGGTTCTGGTGGCACTTGCAGTCGGTCTGATGCAGGGAATGCCGCTGGTTAAAGTTATCAGCTCCATTAAAGCCGGTGTCGGCGGTACGCTCGGCAGCCTGGCGCTGATCATGGGCTTCGGCGCCATGCTCGGTAAAATGCTCGCGGACTGCGGTGGCGCACAGCGTATTGCCACCACGCTGATCGACAAATTTGGTAAGAAGAACATTCAATGGGCAGTGGTGTTAACCGGTTTTACCGTCGGTTTCGCGCTGTTCTATGAAGTGGGCTTCGTTCTGATGCTGCCGCTGGTGTTCACCATCGCCGCTGCCGCCAACATCCCGCTGCTGTTCGTGGGCGTGCCGATGGCTGCGGCGCTGTCCGTCACCCACGGTTTCCTGCCGCCGCACCCGGGTCCAACGGCTATCGCCACCATCTTCCACGCCGATATGGGTAAAACCCTGCTGTTCGGTACGATTCTGGCGATCCCGACGGTGATTCTGGCAGGCCCGGTGTATGCGCGCTTCCTGAAAGGCATCGATAAGCCTATCCCGGAAGGGCTGTACAGCGCCAAAACCTTTACTGAAGAAGAGATGCCAGGCTTTGGCGTCAGCGTCTGGACCTCACTGGTACCGGTGATCCTGATGGCGATGCGTGCCATAGCAGAGATGGTTCTGCCAAAAGGTCACGCGTTCCTGTCCGTTGCGGAGTTCCTGGGCGACCCGGTAATGGCAACGCTGATTGCGGTATTGATTGCGATGTTTACCTTCGGTCTTAACCGCGGTCGCTCCATGGATCAGATCAACGATACGCTGACCTCTTCCATCAAAATCATCGCCATGATGCTGCTGATCATCGGCGGCGGCGGCGCGTTCAAGCAGGTGCTGGTCGACAGCGGCGTGGATAAATACATCGCTGCCATGATGCACGAAACCAACGTCTCTCCGCTGCTGATGGCGTGGTCTATCGCCGCCGTTCTGCGTATTGCGCTGGGCTCTGCGACCGTTGCGGCGATTACCGCAGGCGGCATCGTGGCACCGCTGATTGCCACGACGGGCGTCAGCCCTGAACTGATGGTTATCGCGGTCGGTTCGGGCAGCGTGATTTTCTCCCACGTGAACGATCCGGGCTTCTGGCTGTTCAAGGAGTACTTCAACCTGACCATCGGTGAAACCATCAAGTCCTGGTCCGCGCTGGAAACCATTATTTCGGTGTGCGGTCTGGTCGGGGTGCTGCTGTTGAATATGGTGGTTTGATGTAAAAAGCCGGGTAGCGCTGACGCTTACCCGGCCTACATTCTATTCCCTCTCCCTCTGGGAGAGGGTTAGGGTGAGGGTGAAACTACCGCTTATTACCCACCGCTCTTCTGCGCTTGTCCAAATCCTTAATCAACCTGTTCACCCCATCATCGGCAAACATCGCCTCAAGCGTGGTGGACAGTTTGCGTCGCCAGTTTTTGTATTGATAGCTGGTGCCGGGGATGTTTACCGGCTCCGCCATATCAATCCAGTCTTCCGGTTGCAGACCGAGCAATGCGCTGTTGCTGTCGGCAATATAGCGCTGTAAGCCACGATTAAGCGTTGGCGTCATCGACATCAGCGACGCCTTATGCCCGGCGCGCTTCGGCAGACAGCCATGCTTATGCAGCGCGTCCAGCAGCCCCTGCTTCGCCAGCTCGCGATCCTGATATAGCCCGCGCAGCACCTCTTCATCCGGGTAGAGACCTAACGTTTTGCCGAGCGTCAGGTCGCCGCTTTCCCAGTAGCCTCTGAGCGTAGGAAGATCATGCGTCGTCGCGACTGCCATTGACTGTTCAGGGTACGCTTTCGGCGCGCGGAAGGTTTTCTCATGGTCGTTTTCAAAATACAGCACTTTGTAGGAGTAGACGCCGCTGTCGCGGAGCTTACTGACAATTTCCACCGGCACGGTTCCGAGATCTTCGCCAATCACCATGCACTGATGACGTTTACTCTCCAGCGCGAGGATTGAGAGCAAATCGTCCACCGGATATTGCACGTACGCCCCGTGGTCAGCCGTTTCACCGTACGGGATCCACCACAGGCGCAGCACGGACATCACGTGGTCGATACGCAACGCGCCGCAGTTCTGCATGTTAGCGCGCAGCAGGTCGATAAACGGCTCGTAGGCACGCGCCGCCATCACGTGCGGATCCATTGGCGGTAAGCCCCAGTTCTGACCAAGCGGGCCCAGAATATCCGGCGGCGCACCGACGGAGGCTTTCAGACAGTAAAGTTCACGGTCACACCAGGTCTCCGCCCCGCCTTCCGCCACGCCGACGGCCAGATCGCGATACAGCCCGATCGGCATGTTATAGCCCTGGCTCACCTGCCAGCAGGCGGCAAACTGGCTGTACGCCAGCCACTGCAACCAGAGATAGAAATCCACCTCGTCGGCATGCGTCTCACAGAACGCCTTCACTTCCGGGGTATCCACGGACTGATACGCTTCCGGCCACACCGGCCAGCCCCAGCGCATCTCATCCTCCTGGACCTGATACGCATGCAGCGCATCAAACGCTGCCTGCCAGTAAAGGCTCTCGCCTTCCTGCATCACAAACTGGCGGAAGGCTGCCATCTGCTCGTCGTCACGCTTCGCAAAGCCCTTCCATGCCAGACGCAGCGCCGCCATTTTCAGCGCGGTCACGGAGGCATAATCGACCCAGTCCGCATCGCGGGCCTGTTTCAGCATCTGTTGGGTGGTCTCAAGCTTCCACCACGCCTGCGCCTCTTTGCTGTTTTTGAAATCGTCTAACGCGTTAACGTCGATATAAATCACGTTCAGCCAGCGACGGGACGACGGGCTGTACGGGCTGGCGCTTTCCGGGTTGGCCGGATAGAGGGCGTGGATCGGGTTGAGGCCGATGAACGCGCCGCCGCGTTCGCCCACGGATGCCAGCATCTTTTTCAGGTCGCCAAAATCGCCAATGCCCCAGTTACTGTCCGAACGCAGGGTATAGAGCTGCACGCAGGCGCCCCACAGCTTTTTGCCTTCAAGCAGCGCCTGCGGCTCATAGCAACGCTTTGGCGCCACAATCACCCGACAGTGAAAACGCTGGTCGTCCCGGGTAAGCGTAAGCGTGTGGTAGCCCTCCGGCAGCTTCGCCGGAAGGTTAAGGGTTTTGCCGCCTGTGGCATGGCCTTTGTGCTGATGCCCCTCTTCGGTGGTGAGCAGCCAGCTGAACTCGCCACGCCCTTCCACCGCCAGCGGCATCTTTTTGCCCGCGGTAAAGACCTTCACGTTCGGCACCGGCGCACCCGACGCTTTCGCGTCGGTTTTGTGCATGGCATCCAGCAAACGTCTTTTGGTGTCCGCACCAATAGACTGCGGTTTGCCGTGCGCATTGATGTAACTGAGGCTAATTCCCGCCGCCTGCGCGGCACTGTCCAGACGTTTACTCTCCATCGCGCTTCCTTAGCGTTTTGCCTGCCAGATACGAGCCTGATAATCACGGATTGAGCGGTCAGAGCTGAACATACCGCAGCGCGCGGTGTTCAGGATACACGCGCGGGTCCAGGCATCCTGGTCGCGATACAGCACGTCGACCTGCTTCTGCGCTTCAACATAAGCCGAGAAGTCAGCCATCACCAGGTACGGGTCGCCGCCCTGTTTGTCCATGCTGTGCAGCATCTGGTCAAACGCGTGCTTGTCGCCGTCGCTGTACTTCCCGCTTTCCAGCTCTTTGAGCACCGCATCCAGCACTTTGTCTTTTTTACGCCATTTCACCGGGTCGTACCCTTTGGCTTTGATGGCTTTCACTTCTTCAACAGTATGGCCGAAGATAAAGATGTTCTCTTCGCCGACCTTCTCGGCAATTTCGACGTTCGCACCGTCCAGCGTGCCGACGGTCAGCGCACCGTTCAGGGCCAGCTTCATGTTGCCGGTACCGGACGCTTCTTTACCGGCGGTAGAGATCTGCTCGGAAATATCCGCCGCCGGGATCAGCATTTCAGCCGCAGAAACGCAGTAGTCCGGCAGGAACACCACCTTCAGCTTATCGCCCACTTTCGGATCGTTGTTGATCGCCGCCGCCACTTTATTAATGGCGAGGATAATGTTTTTCGCCAGGTAGTAGCCCGGCGCCGCTTTCGCACCGAACAGGAACACGCGCGGAACGCGGTCGGCCTGTGGATTCTCGCGGATCTCTTTATACAGCGCCAGAATGTGCAGCAGGTTCAGGTGCTGACGTTTGTACTCGTGCAGACGTTTGATCTGGATATCGAAAATCGCATTCGGGTTGATCTCAATCCCGGTGCGCATTTTCACGAACTCAGCCAGGCGAACTTTGTTCTCCAGCTTAATCGCGCGGTACTGTTCGCGGAATTTCGCGTCGTCAGCGTATTTTTCCAGGTTGATGAGCTGGTCCAGATCGTTGGCCCACTCTTTCTTCAGGGTTTTGTCCAGCAGGCCGGCCAGCAGCGGGTTGCACTGCTTGATCCAGCGACGCGGCGTGATGCCGTTGGTCACGTTATGGAATTTGGTCGGCCACAGCTGGTGGTATTCCGGGAAGAGATCTTTGACCACCAGATCCGAGTGCAGCGCCGCCACGCCGTTCACCGCAAAGCCGCTGACCACGCACATGTTCGCCATGCGCACCTGTTTGTCGTGTACCACGGCCAGCTTCGCCCAGACGGCTTTGTCACCCGGCCAGGTTTTCTCCACCAGCGTTTTGAACTGGTCGTTAATCTTATTGATGATCTGCATATGGCGCGGCAGCAGCGTTTTCACCAGCTTCTCATCCCAGCACTCCAGCGCTTCCGGCATCAGGGTGTGGTTGGTGTAGGCGAAGGTGCGGCTAGTGATGGCCCAGGCGTCGTCCCAGCTCAGCTGATGCTCGTCGATCAGCACGCGCAGCAGTTCCGGGATGGCAATGGTCGGATGCGTGTCGTTAAGCTGAATAACTTCGAAGTCCGGCAGTTGAGCCAGCTTGCGGCCCGCCAGGTGGTGTCGACGCAGAATGTCCGCCACGGAGCAGGCGCACTGGAAGTACTGCTGCATCAGACGCAGCTTTTTACCCGCCAGATGATTATCGTTCGGATAGAGGACTTTAGTCAGCTTCTCGGCGTCGATCCCCTGCTGCTCGGCGCGCAGGAAGTCACCGTCGTTGAATTTGGTCAGGTTAAACGGATGCGCGTGCTTCGCCTGCCACAGACGCAGCGGCTGCGCCACGCCGTTACGGTAGCCGAGTACCGGCAGGTCCCAGGCTTCACCGGTAATGGTGAACGCCGGTTCCCAGAGTCCCTGCTTCGTGACTTTCCCGCCAATCCCGACCTGCACATCCAGCTGCGCGTTGTGGCGGAACCACGGATAGGTATTGCGGTGCCAGTCGTCCGGCGCTTCCATCTGATGGCCGTCGGCAAATGACTGACGGAACAGGCCGTACTGATAGTTCAGGCCATAGCCAATCGCCGACTGGCCCACCGTTGCCATGGAATCCAGGAAGCAGGCTGCCAGACGTCCCAGACCGCCGTTACCCAGCGCCGGGTCAACCTCTTCTTCCAGCAGATCGGTCAGGTTGATGTCGTGTTCTTTCAGCACGTCACCGACCTCCTGATACCAGCCAAGGTTCAGCAGATTGTTACCCGTCAGACGGCCAATCAGGAACTCCATCGAAATGTAGTTGACGTGACGCTGGCCTTTCACAGGCTTCGCCACAGGCTGAGCGTCCAGCTGTTCTGCGAGCGCCCCGCTCACCGCCTGCCACCACTGGTGAGGCGTCATCTCGTTTGCAGCATGAAGGCCAAAACGCTGCCACTGACGCGTCAGGGCAGCCTGAAATTGAGCTTTGTTGAAAGTAGGCTGTGACATAGGGAATCGGCATCCTGTAGAGAGAAAACACATTTGGCGCTAGTGTGCCTGGCTCATTGCGCCTCTTCCTCCTCCTGTCGGGGATTAGGCAGGGAGGAGTAGCGGGGATGAGCATAAAAGTGTGATCGAGGCCACTGTGTAAGTGTGCGCTTCGCGGAAAAAGCGATCCCGGAAGAACCTCAAAGAAATGAAATGCAGTTTCGGAAGAAATTAATCATCGCTGAAATGATTACTTACGTAGAATAATATTTCCGCGCGTCGGGATTATTCAGCACCACTATTAAGCCCATGCAACTTTCCCCAAAGTTAATTAACTTCACCGTCATTATCTCTTTCTGAAACCAGTTTCAGCGCAACCGAGCGTCATGCAGACAAGCCAGAAGCAGCGCGGCATCCAGCCATTTACGGAAAGTTCCATCAGTGATGAGAATGTTTTGTGACAGAGTGCAAATTCAGAGCCTCCAAACCCAGACATAACTTGCAATAGTTCCTCTATTGGCCGAACTTATAGATATTAATTACGAAGCGCAAAAAAAATAAATTCTCTCGTTCCCCACAGTGAAGTGAAAACTATGTTGATTCCGTCCAAATTAAGTCGCCCGGTTCGTCTTGACCATACTGTGGTCCGCGAGCGCCTGCTGGCTAAACTTTCCGGTGCGCATAATTTCCGACTGGCGCTGGTTACGAGTCCTGCGGGTTATGGAAAAACAACGCTCATTTCGCAATGGGCGGCAGGTAAAAGCGATCTTGGCTGGTACTCCCTGGATGAAGGTGATAACCAGCAGGAGCGTTTTGCCAGCTATTTAATTGCCGCGATTCAGCAGGCGACCAACGGACACTGCGTCACCAGCGAGGTGATGGTGCAAAAGCGCCAGTACGCCAGCCTGTCCTCTCTTTTCTCCCAGCTGTTTATCGAGCTGGCCGAATGGCATCGCCCGCTGTATGTGGTGATTGATGATTATCATCTGATCACCAACCCGGTTATTCACGAGTCCATGCGTTTCTTCCTGCGCCATCAGCCGGAAAACCTGACGCTGGTTGTCCTGTCGCGTAACCTTCCGCAGTTGGGCATTGCCAACCTGCGGGTGCGCGATCAGCTTCTGGAAATCGGCAGTCAGCAGCTGGCCTTTACCCATCAGGAAGCGAAGCAGTTCTTTGACTGCCGTCTGACGTCTCCGATTGAGGCGTCTGAAAGCAGCCGCCTGTGCGATGACGTTGCCGGCTGGGCCACGGCGCTTCAGCTGATTGCCCTCTCCGCGCGGCAAAACAACAGCCCGACGCATCAGTCCGCACGCCGCCTGGCGGGCATCAACGCCAGCCACCTGTCGGATTATCTGGTGGATGAGGTACTCGACAGCGTTGACCTCTCCACCCGCCATTTCCTGCTGAAAAGCTCCCTGCTGCGCTCCATGAACGACGCGCTGATTGTGCGCGTCACCGGTATTGAAAACGGGCAGCTCCAGCTCGAAGAGATTGAACGTCAGGGTCTGTTCCTGACGCGCATGGACGATCACGGCGAATGGTTTAGCTACCATCCGCTGTTTGGCAGCTTCCTGCGCCAGCGTTGCCAGTGGGAGCTGGCCGCAGAGCTGCCTGACATTCACCGCGCCGCCGCCGAAAGCTGGATGGCGCAAGGTTTCCCGAGCGAGGCTATCCACCATGCGCTGGCCGCCGGGGATGCCGGTATGCTGCGCGATATTCTGCTCAACCACGCGTGGGGACTGTTCAACCACAGCGAACTGACGCTGCTGGAAGAGTCGTTAAAAGCGCTGCCGTGGGAAAGCCTGCTGGAGAATCCGCGTCTGGTGCTGCTCCAGGCCTGGCTGATGCAGAGCCAGCATCGCTACAGCGAAGTGAACACCCTGCTGGCGCGCGCCGAGCAGGAGATGGAAAGCGAGATGGATACCACCCTGCACGGCGAATTTAACGCCCTGCGCGCACAGGTGGCGATTAACGACGGGGACCCGGATGAAGCTGAACGGCTGGCGATGGTCGCGCTGGATGAGCTGCCGCTGGCGAATTTTTACAGCCGTATTGTGGCCACCTCGGTACACGGCGAAGTGCTGCACTGTAAGGGCGATCTCACGCGTTCGCTTTCACTCATGCAGCAAACCGAACAGATGGCGCGCCGCCACGATGTCTGGCATTACGCCCTGTGGAGCCTGATCCAGCAAAGCGAGATTTTATTTGCTCAGGGGTTTCTGCAAGCAGCCTGGGAAAACCAGGAGAAAGCGTTCCAGCTGATCCGTGAACAACATCTGGAACAGCTGCCGATGCACGAGTTCCTGTTGCGTATTCGCGCTCAGCTGCTGTGGGCATGGTCGCGTCTGGATGAAGCAGAAAGCTGCGCCCGCCAGGGTCTGAATGTCCTTTCGAGCTTCCAGCCGCAGCAGCAGCTCCAGTGTCTGGCTCTGCTGGTGCAGTGCTCGCTGGCACGCGGCGACCTGGATAATGCCCGTAACCACCTTAACCGCCTGGAAAATCTGCTCGGCAACGGACAGTACCATAGCGACTGGGTCTCCAACGCCGATAAGGTCAGGGTGATTTACTGGCAGATGACCGGCGATAAAAAGTCCGCCGCCAACTGGCTGCGTCACACGCCTAAACCGGAATTTGCCAATAACCACTTCCTGCAAAGCCAGTGGCGCAATATTGCCCGCGTGCAGATCCTGCTGGGTGACTTTGAGCCTGCCGAGATCGTGCTGGAAGAGTTAAACGAAAACGCCCGCAGCCTGCGCCTGATGAGCGATTTAAACCGCAACCTGCTGCTGTTAAACCAGCTTTACTGGCAGGCAGGACGTAAAAACGATGCCCAGCGCGTACTGCTGGAAGCGTTGCAGCTGGCGAACCGCACCGGGTTTATCAGCCACTTTGTAATTGAGGGTGAAGTGATGGCCCAGCAGCTGCGCCAGCTGATTCAACTCAACACGCTGCCGGAACTCGATCAGCATCGCGCCCAGCGCATTCTGCGCGAGATTAACCAGCATCATCGCCACAAGTTTGCGCACTTCGATGAGAACTTTGTTGAACGTCTGCTGAACCATCCGGAAGTGCCGGAGCTTATCCGTACCAGCCCGCTCACCCAGCGTGAATGGCAGGTGCTGGGGCTGATCTATTCAGGCTACAGCAACGAGCAGATTGCCGGTGAGCTGGCGGTGGCGGCGACCACCATCAAAACGCACATTCGCAATCTGTATCAGAAGCTGGGCGTGGCGCACCGTCAGGATGCGGTGCAGCATGCGCAGCAGCTGTTGAAGATGATGGGGTACGGAGTGTAAATCCTCTGCGGTCTGATGCCCTCACCCCGGCCCTCTCCCACAGGGAGAGGGAGAATGGCTTCTCAACATAACTCTAACTGCAAATTATTATCTTTAATCACCTGCATCACGCCCGCCGGTGGCATCACATCAGTATAAACCGCATCCACCATGCTGATGCTGCCCATGTTCACCATCGCGTTACGACCAAACTTGGAATGATCCACCACCAGCATCACATGACGTGAGTTTTCAATGATCGCGCGCTTGGTGCGCACCTCGTGGTAATCAAACTCCAGCAGCGAGCCGTCGGTGTCGATGCCGCTGATCCCCAGAATGCCGAAATCGAGGCGAAACTGAGAGATAAAATCGAGCGTCGCTTCGCCGATAATGCCCCCGTCGCGGCTGCGCAGTTCGCCGCCCGCGAGGATGATGCGGAAATCGTCTTTCTGCATCAACGTGTTGGCCACGTTCAGGTTGTTGGTCACCACGCGGAGGTTCTCGTGGTTCAGCAGCGCATGGGCGACCGCTTCCGGCGTGGTGCCGATATCAATAAACAGCGTCGCGCCGTTCGGGATCTGGCTCGCCACTTTACGGGCGATACGCTCTTTCTCTGCCGTTTGCGTCGCCTTACGGTCATGCCATGAGGTGTTCACCGAGCTGGACGGCAGCGCGGCACCGCCGTGGTGACGCAGAATACGGTTCTGATCGGCCAGGTCGTTGAGGTCACGACGGATGGTTTGCGGGCTAACGGCAAACTGCTCCACCAGCTCTTCAGTACTGACGTATCCCTGTTTTTTTACCAGTTCGATAATGGCGTCATGACGTTGTGTTTGTTTCATGAAATATCCCTGGGAATTATGTTCGCTTTCGCGCATGGAGCGTATCGGCCAGCGCCATCGCCAGCCCGACCGCCAGGCCGGTAACGTGCGCACCATTGGCGATAGACATACCAAACAGATCAAACCATCCGGCAATAAGCCATATTAATGCAAAGGTTATTAATCCACGTTGTAAATAGATGCCGCTATCCGGGTCGCGCTCGCCTCTGAGCCAGGCGTAACCCATCAGGGCGTACACCACGCCGGATAACCCGCCAAACCATGGACCGCTGAATTTATGCTGCACGTAGCCGCTTAACAGGGCGCTGATAAGGGTGATCACAATCAGCTTGCCGCTGCCGAGCCGCTTCTCCACCGCCCCGCCGAGATACCACCACCACAGCAGGTTAAAGAGGATATGCATCACCGAGAAGTGCATCAGCGCATGCGTGAAGTAGCGCCAGACGTCAAATTGCAGGGAGGGATCGTACGGCCATGCGAGGGCAATCATCACGCTCTGGTCACCCACCACGCTCATAATAATGAAGACGATGATGCAGGCTACCATTAAAAGCAGCGTAAACGGTCCTGCGCGCTCGCGGAGGGTGGCGAGAAACGGAAAACGTTGATAGTGCAGGCCACTGCCGGTCTGGCCGGATTGCCAGCTTGCCGCCAGATAACGCGGGTCGCCCGGGTTTTCCAGGAAACGCGCCAGCTCGGCGTTCACGCGCCCAGCCTGGCTTTCGTCTGCCAGCCAGACATCCGTCTGTGTATGCTGCTGAATAGTCAGGATAATGCCCTGCGTCGCCATATAGTCGACAAACGCCTGGGCGACGCGCGGGTTGCTAAAAGAGGTGATCATCAACATGGGCAGCGGTCGCTTATTTCCACACAAAAGGGGACAGTATAGCGGGATCAGCGCTCAAACGCGTATTCAACTTCTGCCGGGAAATGACGATGCCAGGCATCGAAGCCGCCATCGACGCTGTATACCGCCTCGTAACCCTGCTGGAGCAGATACTGCGCCGCGCCTTTACTGCTGTTGCCGTGATAGCACATCACCATCACCGGGGTATCGAAGTCGTTATCGCGCATAAACGCGCCCAGCGTGTCGTTGGTGAGATGGAACGCGCCCGGCGTGTGGCCCATCGCAAAGCTCTGCGGATCGCGGATATCCACCAGCACCGCTTTTCCCTGGTGCATCTTCTGGTGGGCTTCTTCTACGTTAATACATTCAAACTGATCCATGGTGTTCTCATCTTATATTCAGGTGTGGTGCGGTTTTCCCCTCACCCTACCCTCTCCCGGAGGGTGAGGGCTGGGGTGAGGGCATCAGACCGCACGATTTTACCCCGTAGTGTACGTCCTGGCGGCGGGTAAACGCCATTATGTTATCCATATCACTCTAAATTGTTTTTTTGATGTTACCAAAAGCGCGTTCCTTTGCTATTATGAGCGATATCGAACATTTTTGAGCTTTAACGAAAGTGCATGAGGGTGTTATGGAAACCAAAGATCTGATTGTGATAGGCGGTGGCATCAACGGTGCCGGTATTGCGGTTGATGCCGCAGGACGCGGTTTATCCGTGCTGATGCTGGAAGCTAACGATCTCGCCTGCGCGACGTCGTCCGCCAGCTCCAAGCTGATCCACGGTGGCCTGCGCTACCTGGAACACTACGAATTCCGCCTGGTCAGCGAAGCGCTGGCCGAACGCGAAGTGCTGCTGAAAATGGCCCCGCATCTGGCGATCCCGATGCGCTTCCGCCTGCCCCATCGCCCGCATCTGCGTCCGGCGTGGATGATCCGCATCGGTCTGTTTATGTACGATCATCTGGGTAAACGCACCAGCCTGCCGGGTTCAACCGGTTTGCGTTTTGGCTCAGAATCGGTCCTTAAGCCTGAAATCGTGCGCGGTTTCGAATATTCCGACTGCTGGGTGGACGATGCGCGTCTGGTACTGGCTAACGCGCAGATGGTCGAGAAGAAAGGCGGCGAGGTGAAAACCCGCACCCGCGCCACCGCCGCACGCCGCGAAAACGGCCTGTGGATTGTGGAAGCGGAAGACGTGGATACCGGCGAGAAGTTTAGCTGGAAAGCGCGCGGCCTGGTGAATGCCACCGGCCCGTGGGTGAAACAGTTCTTCGACGACGGCATGCACCTGCCTTCACCGTACGGCATCCGCCTGATTAAGGGCAGCCACATCGTGGTGCCGCGCGTGCATACCCAGAAACAGGCTTATATCCTGCAAAATGAAGACAAGCGCATTGTGTTTGTGATCCCGTGGATGGACGAGTTCTCCATCATCGGCACCACCGACGTGGAGTACAAAGGCGATCCGAAAAACGTTGAGATCGACGAGAGTGAAGTCAGCTACCTGTTGAAAGTGTACAACGCGCACTTTAAGAAACAGCTGGCGCGCGATGATGTGGTCTGGACCTACTCCGGCGTGCGTCCGCTGTGTGATGACGAGTCTGACTCACCGCAGGCCATCACCCGTGACTATACGCTTGATATTCACGACGTTGACGGTCAGGCGCCTCTGCTCTCCGTGTTTGGCGGTAAGCTCACCACCTACCGTAAACTGGCGGAGCACGCGCTGGAGAAACTGGCGCCGTATTACAAAGGCATCGGCCCGGCGTGGACGAAAGGCGCCGTGCTGCCTGGCGGCGATATCGGCGATAACCGCGACGATTACGCCGCGAAGCTGCGTCGCCGCTTCCCGTTCATTACCGAAGGCATGGCGCGCCACTACGCCCGCACCTACGGCAGCAACACCGAACTGTTCCTCGGCGACGCGAAAGAGATTGCCGATCTGGGCGAGCATTTTGGCCATGAGCTATACGAAGCCGAGCTGCGCTACCTGGTGGAACACGAGTGGGTGCGCCGTCTGGACGATGCCATCTGGCGTCGTACTAAAGAAGGGATGTGGCTGAATGCCGAGCAGCAGTCTCGCGTGGCGCAGTGGCTGGCGCAACATGCGGGAAAGCGTGAATTGTCGCTGGCGTCGTAATTGAAAAAAAGCCGGGTGTCGGCTCCGCCTTACCCGGCCTACTCGATCCCGTAGGCCCGGTAAGCGCAGCGCCACCGGGCTTTGTTTTTACAACCGCACCGGATCAATATGCCAGATATTCTCGGCATACTCTTTGATGGTCCTGTCTGACGAGAAGTAGCCCATGTTGGCGATGTTATGCATCGCGGTGCTGGTCCACTTCTCCTGCTGACGGTACAGTTCGTCCACCTTATCCTGACAATCCACGTAGCTGCGGTAATCCGCCAGCACCTGATAGTGATCGCCAAAGTTAATCAGCGAGTCCACCAGGTCACGATAGCGTCCAGGCTCCTCAGGGTTAAACACTCCGGTGGCGATTTGCGTCAGCACCTGGCGTAACTCTTCATCCTCTTCATAATACTCACGCGGCGAGTAGCCCTGCTTGCGCAGCGCCTCCACCTCTTCCGCCGTATTCCCGAAGATAAAGATATTCTCCGCGCCCACATGCTCCAGCATTTCGACATTTGCGCCGTCCAGCGTGCCGATAGTCAGCGCGCCGTTCAGGGCAAACTTCATGTTGCTGGTGCCGGATGCTTCCGTCCCCGCCGTGGAAATCTGCTCAGAGAGATCCGCCGCCGGAATGATCAGCTGCGCCAGGCTCACGCTGTAGTTCGGGATAAACACTACCTTCAGCTTATCGCCAATGTCCGGATCGTGGTTCACCACCTTCGCCACATCGTTGATGAGATGAATGATGTGCTTCGCCATGTAATACGCGGAGGCCGCCTTACCGGCAAAGATTTTCACACGCGGCACCCACTCCGCCGTCGGGTCAGCCTTAATGCGGTTGTAGTGGGTAATGACGTGCAGGACATTCATCAGCTGACGCTTGTACTCGTGGATACGTTTGATCTGCACGTCGAACAGCGCTTTCGGGTTCGCCACCACGTTCAGATGCATCGCCAGCCAGACCGCCAGACGCTTCTTGTTCAGCAGCTTGGCTTCCCGTACCGCTTTGTTCACCGTCGGGAAATCGATGTGCTGCTCAAGCTCGCTCAGCTGGCTCAAATCGGTGCGCCAGGTGCGGCCAATGTTCTCATCCAGAACGTCGGAGAGCGGCTGGTTCGCCAGCGCCAGCCAGCGGCGCGGGGTGACGCCGTTGGTCACGTTGCAGAAACGCGTCGGGAAGATCTTCGCGAAGTCCGCAAACAGCGACTGCACCATCAGGTTCGAATGCAGCTCTGATACGCCGTTGACCTTGTGGCTGATCACCACCGCCAGCCAGGCCATGCGTACGCGACGCCCGTTGGATTCATCAATGATCGAGGCGCGGCTCAGCAGACCGGTATCGTTCGGGTACTGCTCCTGCAAGGTCTTGAGGAAGTAGTCGTTGATCTCGAAGATGATTTGCAGATGGCGCGGCAGAATTTTGCCGAGCATATCCACCGGCCACGTCTCCAGCGCTTCACTCATCAGCGTATGGTTGGTGTACGAGAACACCTGGCAGGTTACTTCAAACGCGTCATCCCAGCTGAACTTATGCTCGTCAATCAGCAGGCGCATCAGCTCAGGGATCGACAGCACCGGATGGGTATCGTTGAGGTGAATAGCGGTTTTTTCCGCCAGATTCGCATAGGTTTTGTGCAGCTGATAGTGACGGCTAAGGATATCCTGAATCGTTGCTGAGACGAGGAAATACTCCTGACGCAGGCGCAGCTCGCGGCCTGAGTAGGTCGAGTCATCCGGATACAGGACGCGGGACACGTTCTCAGAGTGGTTTTTATCTTCCACCGCCGCGAAGTAGTCGCCCTGGTTGAATTTACCCAGGTTGATCTCGCTACTGGCCTGCGCGTTCCACAGGCGCAGCGTATTGGTCGCATCGGTGTCGTAGCCGGGGATGATCTGGTCGTAGGCCACGGCCAGGATCTCCTCGGTTTCCACCCAGCGGGATTTTTTACCTTCCTGCTGAATACGCCCGCCAAAACGCACCTTGTAGCGCGTGTTGTGGCGCTTGAACTCCCACGGGTTACCATACTCCAGCCAGTAGTCCGGGGACTCTTTCTGACGGCCATCCACGATGTTCTGCTTGAACATGCCGTAGTCGTAGCGGATACCGTAGCCGCGCCCCGGCAGCGCCAGCGTCGCCAGTGAATCGAGGAAGCAGGCGGCAAGACGCCCGAGACCACCGTTACCCAACCCCGGGTCGTTCTCTTCGTCAATCAGCTCTTCTAAATCCAGCCCCATCTCTTCCAGTGCGTTTTTGACGTCGTCATAAATCCCGAGCGATAACAGCGCATTGGAGAGGGTGCGACCAATCAGAAACTCCATCGACAGGTAATACACCTGTCGCGTCTCCTGCGAGAGCTGGGCGCGGTTGGAGCGCAGCCAGCGTTCGACCATACGATCGCGCACCGCAAACAGCGTGGCGTTCAGCCACTCATGTTTGTTGGCAATTACGGGATCTTTCCCAATGGTAAACATCAGCTTATAGGCGATGGAGTGTTTCAACGCCTCAACGCTGAGCGTGGGGGAAGAGTAGCTAAATGGAGCATTCATATCAGTAACTTCGCCTCGTTACATCAAGCGTTGATAAAGGTCGCGGTAGGACTGCGCCGCAACGTGCCAGCCAAAGTCCATGGACATCGCCTGACGTTGTACGTAACGCCACAGGGATGGACGGGACCACAAGACGAAAGCACGCCGGATCGCCCGAAGCAGCGACCAGGCATTACTGTCCTCGAAAACAAACCCGCTGGCGATACCATCCGCCAGGTTTTCCAGGGAGCTGTCAGACACCGTATCCGCCAGCCCGCCCGTGCGGCGTACCAGCGGCAACGTGCCGTATTTCAGACCATAGAGCTGCGTCAGGCCGCAGGGCTCGAAACGGCTCGGCACCAGAATCACGTCCGCGCCGCCCATGATGCGGTGCGAGAACGCTTCGTGATAGCCAATCTGCACGCCCACCTGCCCCGGATGTTCCGCCGCGGCCGCAAGGAAACCTTCCTGCAATACCGGGTCGCCCGCGCCGAGCAGCGCCAGTTGCCCACCCTGCTCCAGTAATCCCGGCAGCGCTTCCAGCACCAGATCCAGCCCTTTCTGGCTGGTCAGGCGGCTGACCACCGCAAACAGCGGTACCTTGTCGTTGACCTTCAGCCCCATCGCAATCTGTAGCTGGCGCTTGTTCTCCGCTTTGTCCTCCACGGAGTCGCGTCCATAGCGCGCCGCCAGCAGGAGGTCCGTTTCCGGATTCCAGATCTGTTCATCTACGCCGTTCAGAATGCCCGACAGACGACCTTCACGGTGGCGCTGTTGCAGCAGCCCTTCCATACCGTAACCGAACTCCGGCTGGGTAATTTCACGCGCGTAGGTTGGGCTGACCGCCGTGATATGGTCGGCATAGTACAGACCCGCCTTCAGGAACGAAATCTGTCCGTTAAACTCCAGCCCATGCATGTTAAAGAACGACCATGGCAGATCGATGTCATTCATATGATGCGCGTAATACATGCCCTGATACGCCAGGTTGTGCACCGTAAACACCGATTTGGCCGGGTGCCCCTTCGCCGCCAGATACGCAGGAGCCAGCCCCGCGTGCCAGTCGTGCGCGTGCACCACGTTCGGACGCCAGAACGGATCCAGCCCGACGGCCATCTCCGCCCCCACCCAGCCGAGCAGGGCAAAGCGCAGCACGTTATCGGTATAGGCGTACAGGTTGGTATCGTGATACGGGCTGCCGGGTCGATCGTATAAATGCGGGGCATCAATCAGGTAAATCCCTGTGCCATTGTAATGTCCAAACAGCAGGGTGATACGTCCCGCGAAGGTCTCGCGACGGGTAACAACCTTTGCATCGGGAATACCACGCCGGATATCCGGAAAAGCGGGCAACAACACGCGGGTATCCACCCCTCCGGCAATTTGCGCCGCCGGTAGTGCACCAAGAACATCCGCCAGTCCGCCCGTTTTTAACAACGGGAACATCTCAGAACATACGTGTAAAACCTGCATCATCGCTCCTGTTTGATTTGCAGCTTCCGCAACATTTCCCGTGTTACTAACACGATCCCCTCTTCCGAACGGTAGAAACGACGCGCATCTTCTTCCGCATTTTCCCCAATCACCATCCCTTCGGGAATGACGCAGGCACGGTCGATAACGCAGCGACGCAGACGACATGAGCGCCCTACCCAGACATCCGGCAGCAGGACTGCCGAATCGATATTACAGAATGAGTTTATACGCACGCGCGGGAACAGCACGGACTGCACCACCACCGAACCGGAGATAATGCACCCGCCAGAGACCAGCGAGTTGAGCGTCATACCGTGGCTGCCGGAGCGGTCCTGGACGAACTTCGCCGGCGGCAGCGATTCCATATGGGTGCGAATCGGCCAGTTCTGGTCGTACATATCCAGCTCAGGCGTGACGGACGCAAGATCGAGGTTGGCTTTCCAGTACGCTTCCAGCGTTCCCACATCGCGCCAGTAAGGTTCCGCATTCGGATCGGACTGCACGCAGGACAGCGGGAAGGGGTGTGCATACGCCATGCCAGCTTTGGTAATTTTCGGGATAATGTCTTTGCCGAAGTCGTGACTGGAGTTCTCGTCTTTGTCGTCCTCTTCCAGCAGTTCATAAAGATAATCGGCGTCAAAGACATAGATCCCCATGCTGGCGAGGGATTTGGTGTCGTCTCCCGGCATGGTTGGCGGGTTCGCCGGTTTTTCGACAAAGTCGATAATCTTGTCGTCGCCATCTACATGCATCACGCCAAACGCGGTTGCTTCCGCAACAGGCACCGGCAGGCACGCCACGGTGCAGCGCGCCCCTTTTTCGACGTGGTCGATCAGCATGTGGGAGTAATCTTGCTTGTAGATGTGGTCCCCGGCGAGGATAACGATGTATTCCGCGTTGTAGCGGCGAATGATGTCGAGGTTTTGGGTCACGGCATCCGCCGTGCCGCGGTACCAGTTCTCCCCGTGAACGCGCTGCTGCGCCGGGAGCAGATCGACAAACTCGTTCATCTCTTCGCTGAAGAATGACCAGCCGCGCTGAATGTGCTGCACCAGCGTGTGCGACTGATACTGGGTAATGACGCCAATACGACGAATGCCTGAGTTCAGGCAGTTTGACAGTGCAAAATCGATAATACGGAACTTACCACCAAAGTGAACGGCCGGTTTAGCGCGCTTGATGGTCAAATCTTTCAGACGGGTACCACGCCCGCCCGCGAGTATCAGGGCAACTGTTTTTAATGGTAGCTGGCGCGCCAACATTAACGGATCGTTCTTCTCTAATCTAACCATGACTAACTCCTTTTTTATCATCTTTGGAATACGCACACTCCGTGCGCAGGCCCGTGCCAGACAGCCATAACAACCGGATTATCCGCTCCGGCAAAGGGAGGAATGGCTCGCCACTCCCCGTCAGGTAAAACAATCTCTGCGACGTCATCCGTCGCGTTCAGCGTCACCAGCCACGCATCCGAAAGCAGGATTTGCAGACAGGGTATGCCGTGTTGCCACTCTTGCGCGCTTAACGGTTGCGCGTCTTTATTCAGCCAGCGAACGTTGCCGTCGCCCTCTTCCCACCAGCGGTCGGCGGTGAGCGCGGGGATGCGCTGGCGAAGATGGATCAGCGCCGCGGTGAAATGGGTCAGCCCGCTGTTCGCTTCTCCCCAGTCGAGCCAGGTCAGGGTGTTGTCCTGGCAATAGGCGTTGTTGTTGCCGTGCTGGCTGTGGCCGTGCTCATCGCCCGCCAGCAGCATCGGCGTGCCCTGCGACAACAAAAGCGTCGTCAGCAGCGCATGAACGCTGGCGCGTCGCCGCTCGATCACATCCAGACTTCCGCCTAACCCTTCTATACCATGGTTAAAGCTATGGTTATTGTTAGTCCCATCGCGATTCTCCTCGCCGTTTGCCTCATTGTGTTTCTGATTGAAACAAACGCAGTCGCGCAGCGTAAAACCGTCGTGCGCCGTCACCAGGTTAATGGTGGCCGACGGACGTTTGCCGTCACGCTTAAAGAGATCGCTGGAGCCGGCAAAGCGACCGGCAAACTCCCCCAGCGACAGATCGCGCGTCAGCCAGAAGCGGCGGACGGCATCGCGGAAGTGGTCGTTCCACTCGGCAAACAGCGGCGGGAAGTTCCCCACCTGATAACCGCCCTCGCCGATGTCCCAGGGCTCCGCAATCAGCTTCACCTTTGAAAGCACCGGGCAGTTTTTGATGGCCTCAAACAGCGGCGCCTGCTGGCTGAACGCCGGGGTGCGCCCCATAACTGGCGCCAGGTCGAAGCGAAAACCATCCACGTGGAACGTCTCAACCCAGTATTTCAGGCACTCGTACGCGTAATGCGTAACGGCCGGATGACTGAGGTTGAGGGTGTTACCGCACCCGGTCCAGTTCTCGTAATCGCCGTCGTCCCTGATCCAATAATAGCTACGGTTATCGATTCCGCGCTGTGAGAGCGTCGGGCCGTCAAGATCGCTTTCCGCACTGTGGTTCAACACCACGTCCAGAATGACTTCGATACCCGCCGCGTGAAGCGCTTTCACCGCATCGCGAAACTCATCCCGCGCCTTCTCAGGATTCACCGCATAACGCGGATCGAGGGCGAACAACGCCAGCGGGTTGTAGCCCCAGTAGTTGCTTAACCCGAGACGCTGTAGCCGCGGCTCGCTGGCGAAATGCGCCACGGGCAACAGCTCCAGCGCGGTGATCCCTAAGTGCTTCAGGTACGCGACCATCGTCGGATGCCCAAGCGCTTTATAGGTGCCGCGCATCTCTTTGGGAATTGACGGGTGCAGATACGTCAGCCCTTTGACGTGGGCTTCATAAATAACGGTGTTGCCCCAAGGCGTACGCGGCGGGGCATCGTCTTCCCAGTCGTAGAGATCGTGCATCACCACGCTTTTGGGCGCGACGGGCGCGCTGTCGCGGTGGTCAGGTTCGCCGTAGCCAACGTGGAACAGCGGGTCATCTTTAAACTCACCGTCCACCCGGTGCGCACACGGGTCAATCAGCAGCTTCGCCGGGTTAAACCAGTGCCCCTGAGAGGGCTCCCAGGGGCCGTGTACGCGAAAACCGTAGTGCATCCCCGGCCGTCCTCCGGCCAGGTAGCCATGCCAGGTATCCCCCGTGCGCGCCGGTAAATCGTAACGGTGCTCGTTACCTTCCCCATCAAACACACAGAGTTCCACCCGCTCCGCATGGGCGGAAAAGAGCGTGAAGTTCACTCCCTTTCCGTCAAAACTCGCCCCGAGCGGTTCGGGTTTACCTGCCGTAAGCTGCGTCATTCTCCCTCCCGCACCAGCCAGATTGTGCCAAGCGGCGGCAGCGTCAGGCTCAGGGAGTTCGGACGGCCATGGCTTTCAATGGCATCGCTCTGCACCAGCCCGCCGTTACCCGCATTGCTGCCGTGGTAATGCATGGAGTCGGTATTGAGAATTTCGCGCCATTTGCCCGGCTGGTTAATGCCGAAGCGGTAGTGTTCACGCGGCACTGGCGTGAAGTTGCTGGCGACGATGATCTCGTTACCCGCCTTGTCGCGGCGCGCAAAGACAAACACCGAGCGCTCGCGGTCGTCCACCACCAGCCACTCAAAGCCGTACGGGTCGAAGTCCAGCTCGTGCAGCGCTTTGTGGTGGCGATAGGTCAGGTTCAGGTCACGGACCAGACGCTGTACGCCGTGGTGCCAGTTGTCCGCGCCTTCCAGCAGATGCCAGTCAAGGCTGGTATCGTGGTTCCATTCGCGCCCCTGCGCAAATTCGTTGCCCATAAACAGCAGCTTTTTGCCCGGGAAGGCGAACATCCAGCCGTAGTAGGCGCGCAGGTTGGCAAACTTCTGCCACGCGTCCCCCGGCATGCGGTCAAGAATGGATTTCTTGCCGTGCACCACTTCATCGTGCGACAGCGGCAGCATGAAGTTTTCGGTGTAGTTGTAGAGCAGCCCGAAAGTGAGCTTATCGTGGTGATACTGACGATAAACCGGGTCGAGCTTCATGTAGTCGAGCGTGTCGTGCATCCAGCCGAGGTTCCACTTGTACCAGAAGCCCAGTCCGCCCATTGACGGTGGACGGGAAACGCCCGGGAAGTCGGTGGACTCTTCCGCCATGGTCACGGCACCTTCCACCTGCTCCCCGATGATGCGGTTGGTGTTGCGCAGAAACTCAATCGCTTCGAGGTTTTCACGCCCGCCATACTCGTTCGGGATCCACTCACCCTCTTTGCGGCTGTAGTCGCGGTAAATCATCGACGCCACCGCATCGACGCGCAGGGCATCAATGCCGAAACGCTCGATCCAGTACAGCGCGTTCCCGACCAGGTAGTTCGATACTTCACGGCGACCGTAGTTGTAGATCAGCGTGTTCCAGTCCTGGTGATAGCCTTCGCGCGGGTCGCTGTGCTCGTAAAGCTTTGTGCCGTCGAACTCTGCCAGCGCAAAATCATCCGACGGGAAGTGGCCCGGCACCCAGTCGAGGATGACGTTCAGCCCGGCGGCGTGCGCGGCATCGATGAAATAGCGGAAGTCATCGCGCGTACCAAAGCGGCGCGTAGGCGCATACAGCCCGGTTGGCTGATAGCCCCAGCTGCCGTCGAACGGGTGCTCGTTGATCGGCAGCAGTTCCAGGTGCGTAAAGCCCATCCATTTGGCGTACGGCACCAGCTGGTCCGCCAGCTCGCGATAGCTCAGCCAGAAGTTGTTATCGGTGTGGCGACGCCACGAGCCGAGATGCACTTCATAGACGGAGATCGGCGCATCAAAGCGGTTAGCCTGCTTGCGCTCTTCCGTCTGGACAACCTTCTCCGGCAGGCCGCAAATCAGCGAGGCGGTATTCGGGCGCAGTTCGGCCTCAAAGGCGTACGGGTCAGATTTAATGCGCAGCTTGCCGTTGGCATCGATCATCTCGAATTTGTAGAGCTGACCGTTGTGCGCGCCGGGGATAAACAGCTCCCAGATGCCGGTTTCCCGGCGCAGGCGCATGGGGTGACGACGACCGTCCCAGTAGTTGAACTGCCCGACAACGGAGACGCGCTGGGCGTTTGGCGCCCATACGGCAAAACGCGTGCCGGTGATACCGTCCATGGTATCCGCATGGGCACCCAGCGTTTCGTAAGGGCGTAAATGGGTCCCTTCGGACAGCAGCCAGGCGTCCATCTCTTTTAAAAGCGGGCCGAAGCTATAGGGATCGTCAATCAGGTTTTGCTGACCGTGCCAGATAACGGCAAGCTGATAACGAAAAGGATTTTTACGGCGGGGCATGACGCCCGAGAAGAAGCCACGCGAGTCGAGGCATTCCAGATTACCCACCTTGCGGCCGGTTTTGGGTTCGATAACCCACACTTCTGTTGCATCCGGTAACAGCGCACGAACTTCCAGTCCGGCCTCTGTACGGTGCATCCCTAGCACAGAAAAGGGGTCGGCAAAGTGACCCGCAATAAGCGCATTAATCACGTCTCTCGAAATACGATCGGACATGGTATTCATCCTGTTTTTTTATGTCGCCCTTTTTACGCGCTCCGGGACGACTTTTAATGTGACCTAAACGGTGCAGTTAATCCTCTCTGCTCCGCCCTACCCTCAGGTGAGAAATAAATCTTCCTTAAAGCATAGCCAACGTCGTGGGTCCTCCTGATAAAAAATAAGACATCTGCGTTTTACTCCATGTAGTACGCAAAAAAAGGGGGTGACAATCACCCCCCGTGTTTAACAAATTATTACGCCAGCTGGCGCAGCATGCGGCGCAGCGGCTCGGCGGCACCCCACAGAAGCTGGTCGCCAACGGTGAACGCGGAGAGGTACTCCGGCCCCATGTTCAGCTTGCGCAGGCGGCCAACCGGGGTGGTCAGCGTGCCGGTGACGGCTGCCGGGGTCAGTTCGCGCATGGTGATATCGCGATCGTTTGGCACCACTTTCGCCCACGGGTTATGCGCGGCCAGCAGCTCTTCCACGGTCGGAATAGACACATCTTTTTTCAGTTTAATGGTGAAGGCCTGGCTGTGGCAGCGCAGCGCGCCGATACGCACGCACAGACCGTCAACCGGAATGGTGTTCGCGGTGCCGAGGATTTTGTTGGTCTCAGCCTGGCCCTTCCACTCTTCGCGGGTCTGGCCGTTATCCAGCTGTTTGTCTATCCACGGGATCAGGCCGCCGGCCAGCGGTACGCCGAAGTTATCCACCGGCAGCTCGCCGCTGCGGGTGAGCTGAGTGACTTTACGCTCGATATCGAGGATCGCGGACGCCGGGTCTGCCAGCTCGGCAGCGACGCTCTGGTGCAGCTGGCCCATCTGGGTCAGCAGCTCGCGCATATGACGCGCGCCACCGCCGGACGCCGCCTGGTAGGTCGCCACGGAGACCCACTCCACCAGATCCTGTGCGAACAGACCGCCGAGAGACATCAGCATCAGGCTGACGGTGCAGTTACCGCCAACAAAGGTTTTCACGCCGTTGTTCAGGCCGTCGGTGATGACGCCCTGGTTAACCGGGTCGAGAATAATGATGGCATCGTCTTTCATGCGAAGCGAAGAGGCCGCGTCAATCCAGTAGCCCTGCCAGCCGCTTTCACGCAGCTTCGGATAGATTTCGTTGGTATAATCGCCGCCCTGGCAGGTCACAATAATGTCGAGTGCCTTCAGCGCCTCCAGGTCGTAAGCATCCTGCAACGTGCCTGTGGTACCCCCAAAGGACGGTGCAGCCTGGCCGAGCTGGGAAGTGGAGAAGAAGACCGGGCGGATGGCGTCGAAATCGCGCTCTTCAACCATGCGTTGCATGAGTACAGAGCCGACCATACCGCGCCAGCCGATAAAACCAACGTTTTTCATAGCATTTTTTCCTGCAAGGGGTGTGTGCTGATTGTGCAAGCCAGTATTGAACTGGGATATGCTTCACATTACAAAATGCTGCCAAAGTCGCAAGCGAAATTAATCGATGATTGCCCGGCAATCAGAAAAAGTGCTAATCATCGCAATGACCACAATAAGTATCAGGGATAATTTAAGATGAGTGAAATCATTTCCGCAGCGGTTTTATTGATCCTGATTATGGATCCGCTCGGTAATCTGCCGATCTTCATGTCGGTGCTGAAGCACACCGAGCCGAAGCGCCGTCGGGCGATCATGATCCGCGAGCTGCTCATCGCCCTGCTGGTGATGTTTATCTTCCTGTTCGCCGGTGAAAAAATTCTCGCTTTCCTGAACTTACGCGCCGAAACGGTCTCCATTTCCGGCGGGATCATTTTGTTCCTGATTGCCATTAAGATGATTTTCCCGAGCGCGGAGGGCAGCAGCAGCGGCCTGCCTGCGGGTGAAGAGCCGTTTATCGTGCCGCTGGCGATTCCGCTGGTCGCCGGGCCAACGATTCTGGCCACGCTGATGCTGCTGTCGCATCAGTATCCGAATCAGATGAGCCATCTGGTGATTGCCCTGCTGATCGCCTGGGGCGGGACGTTTATTATCCTGTTGCAGTCGTCGCTATTCCTGCGCCTGCTGGGTGAGAAAGGGGTGAACGCGCTGGAGCGCCTGATGGGGCTGATTCTGGTAATGATGGCAACGCAGATGTTCCTGGACGGGATACGGGCGTGGATGAAAGGATAGGTAAAAGCAAAACGGCAATCCTTGATTGCCGTTTTTAGTGTTTGCTCCCTCTCCCCGTGGGAGAGGGAGCAAACCGGGATTAGCTCAGCAGCGTAAACGCAATCATCCCGACAACCGCACCCGTCGTGCCGAGGATGGTTTCCATCAGCGTCCAGGTTTTCAGGGTTTGCGCTTCGGTTGCGCCGGTAAATTTACCGAACAGCCAGAAGCCTGCATCGTTCACGTGAGACACCACAATCGAACCACCCGCGATACAGATAGAGAGCGCCGCCATCTGCGCGCCGGAGTAGTTCAGCTGTTCAATCACCGGCATTACCAGACCCACGGCGGTTAAGCACGCCACGGTCGCGGAGCCCTGAATGATACGCACCGCCGCGGCCAGCACAAAGCAGGTGACCGCAATCGGCAGGCCCATTCCGGTCAGCGCTTCGCCCAGCGCCGGGCCAACGCCGGAATCCACCAGCACCTGCTTGAACACGCCGCCCGCCCCGATCACCAGCAGGATAATCCCCGCCGGTTGCAGCGCGGCACCACAGATCTCCATCACGCGGTCTTTCGGCATGCCCTGACGCATTGCCAGGCCGTAAATCGCGACCAGACACGCCACCAGAATCGCAGTGAACGGATGACCAATAAATTCGAACCATTCGTAAGCGGTTGACCCCACCGGCACAAAGCGTGCAGCGATGGTTTTCAGGCCCACCAGCACCAGCGGCAGCAGGATCAGCGACAGACTGAAGCCGAAGGACGGCATTTTACCCTCGCCCAGGTGCGGCTCGGTGATGTCGTCCGGAATGTGCAGCTCAACGTAACGGCTGATAAAGTTTCCCCACAGCGGACCGGCGATAATCATCCCCGGGATCGCCGCACACAGGCCAATCAGGATCATCCAGCCAAAGTCAGCATGCATCTGGGAGGCCAGCAGCATCGGCGCAGGCCCCGGCAGCAGGAACGCCGCCGCCGCCGCCACGCCCGCAAACAGCGGAATGACCAGCTTCACGAGGTTAGTACCGGTATGGCGCGCCATGGAGAATGCGACGCTTATCAGCAGCACAACGGCCACTTCAAAGAACAGCGGCAGTGCACAAATCAGCCCTGCCAGACCAATCGCGTAGTGCGCACGGCTGTGCCCGAAGGATTTCAGCATCTTGACCGCAATCTGATCGACCGCGCCCGTCTCGTGCAAAATCTTGCCAAACATCGCGCCCAGTGCCACCACAATGGCCAGGAAGCCGAGCGTGCCGCCCATCCCTTTTTCCATCGTCGCCGCGATTTTGTCGAGCGGCATGCCGGAAAAGAGACCAGCACCAATAGAAACCACCATCAAAGCAACGAAGGCGTGCATACGTGCCTTCATCACTAAAAACAGCAGCAGCAATACGGAACCCACTGCTGTCAAAACTAGCGTTAATGTACTCAAAACTTACTGCCTTTTATTAATAACCTCGATGGTGCTGGCAACAACACCTTCCAGCGGCTGATCGATATCAACCACTAAGACATCCTGCTCGTCAGCACCCGGCTCCTGCAACGCTTCGAACTGCGTTACCAGCATCTGGGTTTTGAAGAAGTGGCCTTTACGCGCCTTCAGGCGGCTTTCAATCACCCCGAAATCGCCTTTCAGGTAGATGAAAGAGAGGTTCGGGTTGCCGTCGCGCAGCAGGTCGCGATAGGTTTTTTTCAGCGCGGAACAGACGATCAGGGAGACTTTATTGGTGCGCTGCATCGCGAACGCGGCGTCATTCAGCGCCTGCAACCACGGTTTGCGGTCGTCGTCGTTCAGCGGCTCGCCGGAAGCCATTTTCATGATGTTGCTACGCGGATGGAGGAAGTCACCATCAAGAAACGCAGCCTGGAGTTGATGCGCCACTTCGCTCGCCACGGCAGATTTACCGCTACCGGACACGCCCATCAGGACGTAAACGTGGTGATCGTGATTAGTCGTGCTCAAAGGGTGTCCCTCAGTCAATTGTTACGGGTAACAGTTATCGGTAACATTGTCCTGCCGGGGCATAAGAGAAGCAATATCCAAACGTGCGCGAAGTGAATAAGTGTGAGCTACTTCAAATTTGTCGGATTAAATAGATCCACCCGGTGACAAGGTGAAACCTAAATCTAACATTTTAGGGGTAACTGCCTCACCACGAATGCGCGCCAGCAGGCGTTCTGCACCAATGCGGCCCATGCGTTCACGCGGGGTCAGGACGCTCGCCAGACGCGGCTCCATCACCTGGCCAATGTCGTGGCCGTGGAAACCGGCAATCGCCATATCATCCGGGATTTTTAAACCCAGACGCTGGCACTCAAACGCCGCGCCGACCGCAAGGTCATCGTTGGTACAGAAAATACCGTCCAGTTGCGGATACTCGCGTCGCGCCTGACGCATCAGCTCAATACCCGACGTGTAAGAAGAAGATTGCTCCACCATCACGCTGTACGGGGTTAAACCGGCGTCGAGCATCGCCTGCTCGTATCCCTTCTGTTTGATGATAGTACGTTCATCCAGACGCGCACCCAGATAGGCCACATGGCGATGACCGCGGGCGATGATCGCCGCCGTCATCTGACGCGCCGCTTCAAAGTTATCGAACCCCACGGCGATGTCGAGGCACGGCGACTGGCTGTCCATCAGCTCCACCACCGGAATGCCTGCCACTTCAATCATTTTCAGCGTGCGCGGGGTGTGAGTACGTTCCGTTAAAATCAGGCCGTCGATGTTCCAGGAAAGCATCGATTCAAGACGTTCCTCTTCCAGTTCCGGCTTGTACCCGTAGTGGGCGAGCATGGTCTGATAGCCAAACGCATCGGTGACGCTTTCGATGCCACGCAGCACTTCGGCGAATACCTGGTTGGTTAAGGAAGGAAGCAGGACACCCACCGCACGGCTGGTCGCATTGGAGAGAATATCGGGCGCGCGGTTGGGGATATAACCCAGTTCATCAAGGGCGGCGGCAATCTTGCCACGCAACGCCACGGAAACCTGTTCCGGGTTACGTAAAAAACGGCTGACCGTCATTTTGGTCACACCGACGCGATCGGCGACATCCTGAAGTACGGGGCGTTTCTTTTTCATCGTCCTGAGAAATCTTGAAGTGAGAGATTTGCTCAGTTTATCACGGACAAAGCTCAACCTTCCCCGTTTAAAGGGAAGGTTGAGAAATTATTTAGACCGGCGGCAGGTCAAACAGCAGAATTTCACTTTCGCTGTCGGCATGCACGGAGAGCGCCTGCTCATCCCAGACGGCCAGACCATCGGCGGTTGTCGCTTTGGTGCCATTGATGGACACCTCCCCTTTCACCACCTGGATCCACACGCGGCGGTTGGCGGCGATCTGGTGCACAGACTGTTCATCTTTCGCCAGCGCCCAGCGGTACAGCTCCATATCCTGATGCACTTTCAGGGAACCTTCACGCGCATCCGGCGAGAGCACCAGCTGTTTGCCCTGTTTCGCGTCGAAGCGGCGCTGCTCGTAGCGTGGCGTGATGCCGGTCTCTTCTGGAATGATCCAGATTTGATACAGGTGCAGTTTTTCCGTTTTGCTCGGGTTGTACTCAGAGTGACGCACCCCGGTCCCCGCGCTCATAATCTGGAACTCGCCCGCCGGAACCTGCTCTTTGTTGCCCATGCTGTCCTGGTGCTCAACCGCCCCTTCCAGCACATAGGTCAGGATTTCCATGTCTTTGTGCGGGTGGGTACCGAAGCCCTGGCCTGCATCAATCACGTCATCGTTAATCACGCGCAGTGCGGAGAAGCCCATGAAGTTCGGGTCGTAGTAGTCGGCAAACGAGAATGAATGCCATGAGTCCAGCCAGCCATGATTCGCGTGACCACGTTCGTTTGCTTTGCGTAAGTAGATCATTGTTTTCACCCTCAGTTCGTTTCGATGGAGTAAGTGTGGACGCAAACGCCCTGGGATCATAGAGGGTGAAAATTGACTCCTCTGTTCAAAAATTGTGAACAAGCGCAGAGGAGCCGTTTTTGCTTATTTCGCGAGGGTTACCGTGGCAGGAGAAGCCTGTTCGAAGGCCCGTTCGAGGATTTCCAGGTTGGTCAGAACGTCAGATTCCTTGACGTAATTCGCCGTGCCGTTTGTGAGGGTCTCAAACAGCGCATCATAGACGCGTCCATAGTCGCCCGTTTCCGGCTTCAGCTCTTCCCTGACCGTCACGCCCTCGTCGTTCACGTACTCCAGCACGCCCACGGAATCATCTGCCGCAAAGCCCGGTTCACCCGGCATGATATTGGCCTTCAGGCTGGTCTCCTGCTGGTCAATGCCGTACTTGATAAAGGAGCCTTTCTTGCCGTGAACGATAAATTTCGGGTAGTCGATTTTCACCAGATGGCTGGTTTTCACGATGGCTTTGAGATCGCCGTAGAACAGCTGTGCTTCAAAGGTATCGTCCGGGTTGGCCTTATTGCGCAGGCTGCGGATGTCATACGCCACGTGGTCCGGGCGGCCAAACAGGGAAATAATCTGGTCCATGGTGTGCACGCCCAGACCGTAGAACGACCCGTCCTGCGGCAGTCCGGGCTGGGTTTCCGCCACCGGGCGGTAGTAATCGAAGTGGCTTTCGATTTCCACGATCTCGCCGAGTTTGCCGCTCTCAATCGCCTTTTTCGCCGTCAGGAAGCAGCTGTCAAAGCGTCGGTTCTGGTACGGCGTGACGGTCAGGCCTTTGCTTTTCGCCAGCGCAAAGAGTTCCTTCGCTTCGGCGATGGTCGGAGTGAACGGTTTTTCCACCAGCACGTTTTTACCTGCTTCCAGCGCGCGTTTCGCGTAGTCAAAGTGGCTGTCGGCGTGGGTACAGACCACCACCAGCTTCACCTGCGGATCATTTAACACTTCATCAAGATCGCTGGTGAAATGAATATGGGAATACTGCGGAGACTGTTCTTCCGGCTTCGCGCTGCGGCGGTAGATATGAGCGACGTGCCAGGTCTCTTTACGGTTGAGAACATACGGAAGGTGGTAACGCGTGGTGCTTTTGCCAAATCCAATAAATGCGCAGTGTAGTGTCATGGCTCAGTCCTTTTTCGAAGGTTGCTGAGTCTAACCATAACAAAAAAAAAGCCAGCTAAAAGCTGGCTAAAGTAATACTGGAAGCAATGTGAGCAATGTCGTGCTTTCAGGTTCCCGTAGGAGGTCTTCCTGAACGCAGAGCAATAATAATCATTCTCATTCGCACTTGTCCAACACTTTTTGCAAAAAATAGCGATTGACTCAACTTTTAAAGTCACTGATGTTGGAGGGGACTTTTAACTGACTGAGGAACAAGGAATGAGTGAGATAGTGATACGCCACGCTGAACCGAAAGATTACGACGCCATTCGTCAGATCCACGCCCAGCCGGAGGTGTACCACAACACGCTACAGGTTCCTCATCCTTCAATGGAAATGTGGCAAATGCGGCTAGGCGAACAGCCGGGCATTAAACAGCTGGTTGCCTGCATTGATGATATCGTGGTCGGCCACCTCACCATTGATGTCGCCCAGCGACCACGCCGCAGCCACGTTGCCGATTTCGGTATATGCGTTGGCGCAGAGTGGCATAACCGCGGCGTGGCCAGCGCGCTGATTCGCACCATGATCGATATGTGCGACAACTGGCTGCGCGTCGACCGCATCGAGTTAACGGTGTTTGTGGATAACGAACCGGCAATCGCGGTGTACAAAAAGCACGGGTTTGAGATTGAAGGCACCGGCAGGCGCTATGCCCTGCGCAACGGCGAGTATGTGGATGCGTATTATATGGCGAGGATGAAGTAATGAGTTGCCGGGTGGCGGCTTCGCCTTACCCGGCCTACGTCCGTGCCGTTGTAGGCCCGGTAAGCGCAGCGCCACCGGGCAACAAAATCAATACCCCGCCGTTAAATCATCCACCGAACGCGGGTCCGACGCGCCAAACAGCGCGCCATCCGGTCCGACCATAATGCTCTGGGTGCTGCCCATCGCCTCCTTCACCGCCACCTTCTGCCCGCGCTGCTCAAGCAGCTTGAGGGTGTCCGGGCTAAAGCCCTTCTCCACGCGCAACTCGTCCGGCAGCCACTGGTGATGGAAACGCGGCGCATTGGTCGCTTCGGCGACGTTCATCCCAAAGTCGATGCTGTTCACCACCATTTGCAGTACGGTGGTGATAATCCGGCTCCCGCCAGGGCTGCCGGTCACCAGCCAGGTTTTGCCGTCTTTCACCACAATGGTGGGCGACATGGATGATAGCGGGCGCTTCTTCGGCCCTACCGCATTCGCATCGCCGCCGACCAGGCCGTAGACATTCGGCACGCCCGGCTTGGCAGAAAAATCATCCATCTCGTTGTTCAGCAAAATACCGCTGTTGCCCGCCACAATCCCGGTGCCAAAGGTGGTGTTAAGCGTGTACGTCACCGCCACCGCGTTACCGTCTTTATCTACCACCGAGAAGTGGGTGGTCTGGTTACTTTCATACGGCGCCAGCTTGCCCGGGCGGATCTCGCTCGACGGTTTAGCCTTGTTGATGTCGATCTCATCGGCAATCGATTTGGCATAGGCTTTGTTGGTCAGCGCCTGCCACGGCACCTTTACGAAGTCCGGGTCGCCGAGGTATTCCGAGCGGTCAGCGTAGGCGCGCTTTTCCGCCTCGGCCATCACCTGCATGGCATCGGCGCTACCGAAGCCATACTTGTGCATATCGAAGTTTTCCAGAATATTGAGGATCTGCACGATGTGAATGCCCCCGGAAGACGGCGGCGGCATGGAGAAGACCTCGTAGCCGCGATAGGTGCCACTAATCGGCTCGCGCTCCACCGCCTTATATTCCGCCAGATCCGCTTTGGTGATCAGCCCGCCGTTCTTCTGCATCTCATCCGCAATCTGATCGGCAATCGGCCCCTTATAGAAGGCATCCGGACCGTTTTCGGCAATCAGTTCGAGACTTTTTGCGAGGTTCTTCTGCACCAGCTTATCGCCCTTCTTCAGCGGCTCGCCGTCTTTCCAGAAGATAGCCTTGCTGTTCTCATGATTGGGAATAACTTCGCTGCCGTAGGTTTTGAGGTCGTCCGCCAGCGCGTCGTTGACGACGAAGCCGTCGCGCGCCAGCCTGATGGCAGGCTGCACCACTTTATTCAGCGGCAGCGTGCCGTATTTTTCCAGCGCCAGCGAGAAGCCCGCAACGGTACCCGGCGTGCCGGAGGCAAGGTGCGAGGTCAGGGATTTTTTACTGTCCGGATTACCCTGATCGTCGAGGAACATATCGCGGGAGGCCTGGTTCGGCGCCATCTCACGGAAGTCGATGGCCGTGGTTTTACCGTCTTTCGTGCGCAGCATCATAAACCCGCCGCCGCCCAGGTTCCCCGCCTGTGGATGCGTCACCGCCAGCGCATATCCCACCGCGACCGCCGCATCCACCGCGTTACCGCCCTGTTTAAGAATATCGACGCCCACCTGCGTTGCCAGCGCGTCAACCGAGGCCACCATGCCGTGCGTCGCCCGCACGGGGTGAAAAACATCCTCCTCCACGCCGTAAGAGACCGGTGGAGCAGCGGGCGGGTTGGCCGCCACGGTAAATGTGCCGCCTGCCATCAGCGCAGCGATGGCGACCCAGCGCAAAAAGGTTGGTTTCATCATTATTGTTCTCCAGGTGAAGGGGCCCATATTCCCCGCTTAAGCCTGGTTCACAACTCTTAAAAAATCATCGTTATGCAGGAATGAGGATAAACTTAAGAGAAGCCTCAAAGGAGGAGATAACCATGAAACGATTACTGATCCTGACCGCGCTGCTTCCGTTCGCCGCGCTCGCACAGCCAATCAACACCCTGAACAACCCGAACCAGCCGGGCTACGTCATTCCGAGCCAGCAGCGTATGCAGACGGAGATGATGAGCCAGCAACAGCAGCAGAAAGGGATGCTCAATCAGCAGTTAAAGACGCAGACCCAGGTGCAGCAGCAGCACCTGCAAAACCAGATGAATACCAACACCCAGCGCGTACAGCAGGGCCAGATGCTTGAACAGCCGCTGCCTAATACAAACGGTGGGATGTTAGGAGGCGGAGTATCGCAAAGCAGCGGTCAGCAGCACATGCTGCCGACCCAGCAGAACGGCAGTATGCTTAATAAATAAAGTTCGGCCCGATCTGGTCAATCGCATCGGTACAGATGCTGTCCACGCCCCAGCGCAGCAGCTCGGCTGCACGCTGGGGTTTGTTGACGGTATACACCAGGATATGCAGACCGGCCTCCTTCAACAGCGTCACGCGCGCTTCATCCAGCAGCTTATGGTTGAGGTGGATCGACACGCAGCCTAAGCGGGTCGTCAGCGCGCGCCAGTCTTCTCGCCACGCATCCAGCAGCAGCCCGCGCGGCAACTCCGGAACGGCGGCCTGTGCGGCTTCCAGCGCGTCGATATCAAACGACGACAGCAGCGGCGCGGTCATCCCTTCCCACAGCTCACGCGCGGCAATGGCAATCACTTTACCCGTCAGCGGCCCGGTGCCGGTGGTCGGTTTGATTTCAATATTGGCCATCATGCCGTGTTGACGACAGCGGTCCGCCACTTCCGCCAGCAGCGGCAGCGGTTCGCCTTTGAATTCGCCGCTGAACCAGCTTCCGGCGTCCACCTTCAGCAGGTCACGCCACGGCAGTTCACCCGCCACGCCCCAGCCGTTGCTGGTGCGTTCGAGGTTGTCGTCGTGCAGCAGGAAAATTTCGCCGTCCTTCGACAGCTTGGCGTCGAACTCGATCATCGTGTGGCCGTAGCGTGCGCCAACGTCAATTGCCGCCAGGGTGTTTTCCGGCGCCAGTTTACCGCCACCACGGTGGGCGACGATGTGGGGGTAAGGCCAGTTGCTCATACTCGTTGTCCTGTTTCACCGTCAAATAAGTGCAGGTGATTTTCCGGCATATGCAGCCACAGCGTGCTGCCTGCTTTCGGGCGCTCCTGATGCGGCAGACGCACTACCAGCTTTTGCTCGCCCCAGCGTCCGTGCGCCAGGTTGTCTGCGCCCAGCATCTCCAGCGTGTCCATCACCAGCGGCACGCCGCCGTCCGCCTGAGACGTCAAACCAATATGCTCGGGGCGGATACCAAGCGTCATCTTACGCCCGGCGTAGCCACGATAGTACCAGTTGATCGGCAACGCCATCCCGCTTTCCAGCTCGAAGTGTGTTCCCGCCGCATTGATCCGCCCGTCCAGCAGGTTCATCGCCGGGCTGCCGATAAAGCTCGCCACAAAACGGCTGGCCGGTTTCTCGTAGACTTCCACTGGGGTGCCAATCTGCTCGGCGATGCCTTTGTTCATCACCATCACGCGCTGGGCGAGGGTCATGGCTTCAACCTGATCGTGGGTCACATAGAGGGACGTGGTTCCCAGCCGCCGATGCAGCTGCTGTAGCTCAAGACGCATCTGCACGCGCAGTTTGGCGTCGAGGTTTGACAGCGGTTCGTCGAACAGAAATACCGCCGGATCGCGCACGATGGCGCGCCCCATCGCCACGCGCTGGCGCTGGCCGCCGGAGAGCTCGCGCGGGCGACGCTTGAGCAGGCCGTCCAGCTCCAGAATGCGCGCGGCCTCTTTCACGCGCTCCTCGATATGGCCTTTGCCCATACCGCGAATTTTCAGCCCCCAGGCCATGTTCTCCTCCACGCTCATGTGCGGGTAGAGGGCGTAGTTCTGGAACACCATCGCGATGCCCCTGTCTTTCGGCTCCATCTCGGTGACGCGCTGGCGGTCAATCCAGATATCCCCGGACGTCACGCGCTCCAGCCCCGCCACCATGCGCAGCAGCGTAGATTTGCCGCAGCCGGACGGGCCGACCATCACGATAAACTCCCCGTCCGCCACGTCGAGCGTCAGCGGCTGAATCACCTGGGTTTTGCCGTCCCAGCTTTTGGTTACTGCCTGAAGTTTTAAACCTGCCATCTTATTTCTCGCTATCGACCAGGCCGCGGACAAACGCGCGCTGCATGGCTAAAACAATGACTACGGGTGGGATTAGGGTGAGCAGCATCGCCGCCATCACCTGGTTCCAGAGGGTGGTGCCTTCGCCGGTGGCGATCATGCCTTTGATGCCTGCCACGGCGGTGCCGAGGTTGACGTCCTGAACAATCAGCAGCGGCCACAGATACTGGTTCCAGCCGTAGATAAAGGTGATCACAAACAGCGCCGCGAGATTGGTTTTCGACAGCGGCAGCACGATGTCGCGGAAGAAGCGCATCGGCGAGGCCCCGTCGATGCGCGCGGCTTCAATCAGCTCATCCGGCAGGGTCATAAAGAACTGGCGGAACAGGAAGGTGGCGGTCGCCGAGGCCATCAGCGGCAGGGTTAAGCCCGCGTAGCTGTCGAGCATCTTCAGGTTGGCGATCACCTCCACCGTCGGGAAGATACGCACCTCCACCGGCAGCATCAGGGTAATGAAAATCATCCAGAAAAACAGGTTACGCAACGGAAAGCGGAACCAGACGATGGCGAAGGCCGAAAGCATCGACACGGTGATTTTGCCGACGGTGATGCCGAACGCCATGATGAAACTGTTGAGCATCATCAGCCAGAACGGCGCGCTGTTAGCGCCCACGCCCTGCGTCCAGATAGTCTTCATGTTCTCGAAAAGATGCGTGCCTGGGATCAGCGTCATTGGCGTGTCGAACACCGCTTTGGTGTCCAGCGTGGCGGCGACAAAGGCCACGTACAGTGGGAACAGGATGACGAGGATGCCCAGGATTAGCAGGGTATGGCTGAAAATCGTCAGCCCGCGACGGTTCTCAATCATTGGTAGCGCACCTTACTTTCGACATAGCGGAACTGCACCACCGTGAGGATGATGACGAGGAACATCAGCACGACCGACTGTGCAGCAGAGGCTGAGAGATCAAGCCCGGCAAAGCCCTCGCGGTAGATCTTGTAAATCAGCGTGGTGGTTGCCTGCACCGGGCCGCCCGCGGTGGCGGCGTCGATCACCGGGAAGGTGTCGAAGAAGGCGTACACCAGGTTCACCACCAGCAGGAAGAAACTCACCGGGGCGATCAGCGGCAGCGACAGCCGGAAGAAGCGGCGCACCGGCCCTGCGCCGTCGATGGCGGCGGCCTCCACCAGCGAACGCGGGATAGACTGTAGCGCGGCAAAGAAAAACAGGAAGTTATAGCTGATCTGCTTCCACACCGAGGCGAACACCACCAGGAACATCGCCTGACCGCTATTCTGGGCGTGGTTCCAGTCATAGCCAAACTCACCCAGGAAGTGGGTAATCAGCCCGCGGCCCGGGTTAAACAGGAAGATCCACAGCACGGCGGCCACGGCGGGAGCCACGGCGTAGGGCAGCAGCATCAGGGTCTGATACAGACGGCTGCCCCGTACTACGTAATCCACCAGCGCGGCGAAAAACAGCGACGCGACAAGACCGCTGACGGTGACCAGCGCGCTGAATTTGATCGTCGTCCAGAAGGAATCCAGGTAGTAGCTGTCGTGGAACAGCGCGGTAAAGTTGTCCAGCCCGACAAACTGGCTGGAAAGCCCGAACGGATCGACGCTTTGTACCGAGTACCACAGCGCTTCGCCCGCAGGCCAGATAAAGAAGATGACGGTGATGACCAGCTGCGGCGCGACCAACAGGTACGGCAGCCAGCGGGAACGGAACACCGGACGGGATGATGACATAGGTTAGCTCAGGTTGGTTTCCCCTCACCCCGTCCCTCTCCCAAAGGGAGAGGGTTAGTGAGGGCAAAAAGATTAAGACTTCGTCGACTGCTCAAAGCGGCGCAGCAGCTGATTCCCGCGCTCTACCGCGGAATCCAGCGCCTGCTGTGGCGTTTTCTTCCCGGTCCACACGCTTTCCAGCTCTTCATCGACGATGGTGCGGATCTGCGGCATGTTGCCCAGGCGCAGGCCTTTGGTGAACGGCAACGGCGGCTTGTTCAGCATCTGACGCGTCGCGATATCCGCGCCCGGGTTCTTGCTGTAGAAGCCCTGCTCGCGGGTCAGGTCGTACGCGGCTTTGGTGATCGGCAGGTAGCCGGTCTTCTGGTGCCACTCGGCGGCGTTTTCCGGCTTCGCCAGGAAGTCGAGGAACTCGGCCACGCCTTTGTAGGTGCCGTTGTCTTTACCCTGCATCACCCACAGGCTCGCCCCGCCGATGATGGCATTCTGCGGCGCGCCTTTGACGTCAGCGTCGTACGGCATCATGCCCACGCCGTAATTGAATTTGGCGTAGTGACGGATGTCTGCCAGCGAGCCAGATGAGGCGGTGGTAATGGCGCAGTCGCCGTTGTAGAACTTCTCGGTGGATTCGTCTTTACGCCCGAAGTAGCTGAAGTCGCCCTTCTTATTGAGTGCTTCCAGCAGCGCGATGTGCTTCACCTGCTCCGGCTTGTTGAACTCCAGCACCGCGTCGGTACCGTCGAAGCCGTTGTTTTTGGTGGCAACCGGCAGGCCGTGCCAGGCGCTGAAGTTTTCAATCTGGATCCAGCCCTGCCAGCCGCTGGCGTAGCCGCACTTCATCCCCGCCGCTTTCAGCTTCGCGGTGTATTCGGCCAGGTCCTGCCAGGTTTTTGGCGGCTGCTCCGGATCTAAACCGGCTTTCTTGAAGGCGTCTTTGTTGTAGTACAGCACCGGCGTGGAGCTGTTAAACGGCTGGGACAGCAGATGCCCGCTTTTGGAATCCGTGTAGTATCCCGCCACGGTTGGCACGAACTGGGACTCGTCAAAGTTAATGCCCGCCTCTTTGAACACCTCGTACACCGGCTTGATGGCTTTGGAGGCCATCATGGTCGCGGTGCCCACTTCATAAACCTGTAACAGCGCAGGCGCGTTACCGGTACGGAAGGCGGCGATGCCCGCGCTCAGGCTCTGCTCGTAGTTGCCTTTGTACACCGGCACAATTTTGTAATCCGGATGGGTGTCGTTGAAACGCTGCGCCAGGGAGTCAACTTCTTTACCCAACTCCCCTTCCATGGAATGCCAGAACGGAATGGTCGTCACAGCCATTGCGTTCGCCGCAAAAGCCAGACCCAGTGCCAGACCCAAAGCTGTGTGTCGTAACGATGTCATTGTCATCTCTCTTATTGTGCCGGATGCGCGATATCACGCGTTTTATGCTCGCGAGGTAACATGACATGCTCGAATGACAGAAAAATAACTGTTTGTTTACAGACAGGTGACAGCCAGGCGTCAGAGGGATGATGGTTGTGTGAAGGGGTTTAGATGTTGGGTACGGTCTGGTGCCCTCACCCCGGCCCTCTCCCACAGGAAGAGGGAGAAAACACTAAAAAGGCAACTTGCGTTGCCTTTTTGCTTTTACCTATCCGCCCAGGTACGCGCTCCGCACCGCTTCGTTCGCCAGCAGCGCATCGCCGGTATCGGAGAGCACCACGCGCCCGTTCTCCAGCACATAGCCGCGGTCAGCGAGCTTCAGCGCCTGGTTGGCGTTCTGTTCGACGAGGAAGATGGTCATCCCCTCTTTGCGCAGCTGCTCAATGGTGTCGAAAATCTGCTGGATGATGATGGGCGCAAGACCGAGCGACGGTTCATCCAGCAACAGCAGACGCGGCTGGCTCATCAGCGCGCGGCCAATCGCCAGCATCTGTTGCTCGCCGCCGGACATGGTGCCCGCGCGCTGAATACGACGCTCCCACAGGCGCGGGAAGAGTTCGTACACCCACTTGATGCGGGTCTGGTATTCATCCCGGTGGGCGAAGAAACCGCCCATCGCCAGATTCTCTTCCACCGTCATGCGGGAGAATACGCGACGCCCTTCCGGGACAATCGCCACCGCTTCACGCATGATTCTGGCGGTCTGCCAGTCGGTGATGTCTTTACCATCAAACACAATCCGCCCGCTGGTGGCGCGCGGGTCGCCGCACAGGGTGCCGAGCAGCGTGGTTTTGCCCGCGCCGTTAGCCCCAATCAGGGTGACGATTTCGCCCTGATTGATATGCAGGCTGACATCGTGCAGCGCCTGAATTTTGCCGTAGTGCGCGTTGACCTTGTCGAACGTTAACATCGCTTTTTCCATCTTATGCCTCACCAAGGTATGCGCGGATCACGTCCGGGTTGTTGCGGATCTCTTCCGGCGTGCCGTTTGCCAGCGGCGTGCCCTGGTTTACCACGTAGATACGGTCCGAAATGCCCATCACCAGCTTCATGTCATGCTCAATCAGCAGGATGGTGGTGTCGTGATGGTCGCGCAGCTCGGCAATCAGCTCGTCCAGCTCTTTGGTCTCTTTCGGATTGAGACCTGCCGCTGGTTCGTCGAGCATCAGGATCTCCGGCTGCGTCACCATGCAGCGCACGATCTCCAGGCGACGCTGATCCCCGTAAGCGAGGTTGCTCGCCTGACGGTTGGCGTGCTGGAGCAGGCCGATACGGTCGAGCCAGGTCGCGGCGCGATCGAGCGCCTCTTCCTGCGTGCGGCGGAAGGCCGGGGTTTTCAGCAGGCCGGAGAAGAGGCCGGTTTTCAGCTGCTGATGTTGCGCCACCAGCAGGTTCTCAATCACCGTCATCTCGCGGAACAGACGCACGTGCTGGAAGGTACGCACCACGCCCATGCGGGCAATCTGCTGGCCCGGCAGCCCTTCAAGATGCTGATCGCGCAGCATGATGGTGCCGCCCGTCGGCTTGTAGAAGCCGGTCAGGCAGTTGAAGACCGTGGTTTTTCCCGCGCCGTTCGGGCCAATCAGGGAGACAATCTCTTTCTTGTGCAGATCCAGATTCACATTGTTGACCGCCAGCAGGCCGCCAAAACGCATCATCAGGCCGTTAACGGATAATAAAGGCTTCATGCCTGCTCTCCTTTCGCCTGTGTGCGTTTCAGCTTCAGCTGTGGACGGGTCATCGGCAGGAGACCCTGCGGACGCCAGATCATCATCAGCACCATCAAACCACCCAGCATTAACATGCTGTATTCGTTAAAGTCGCGCATCAGCTCGCGGGAGACCACCAGCAGGATAGCCGCGAGGATCACGGCGAACTGCGAGCCCATTCCGCCGAGCACCACAATCGCCAGCACGAAGGCCGATTCGGCAAAGGTGAACGATTCCGGGCTGACGAAGCCCTGACGCGCGGCAAACAGCGTTCCGGCGAAACCGGCAAACGCGGCGCTGATGGTAAATGCGGTCAGCTTGATGCGGGTCGGGTTCAGGCCCAGGGAGCGGCAGGCGATCTCATCTTCGCGCAGCGCTTCCCACGCGCGACCCAGCGGCATGCGCAGCAGACGGTTGATCACAAACAGCGTAATCACCACCAGCAGCAGCGCCACCAGATAGAGCCAGATCACGCGGTCGGACGGATCGTATTTGATGCCAAAGAAGTTGCTGAAGGTATCCCAGCCGCCTTCGCGGGCGGTACGGCTGAACTCCAGGCCGAAGAAGGTCGGTTTCGGGATCTGGCTGATGCCGTTCGGACCGCCGGTCACCTCGGTATTGTTGAGCAGCAGGATACGGACGATTTCGCCGAAGCCTAAGGTCACAATCGCCAGGTAGTCACCGCGCAGGCGCAGCACCGGGAAGCCGAGCAGGAAGCCCGCCGCGGCAGAGACCAGCCCCGCCAGCGGCAGACAGGTCCAGAAGCCGAGGCCGTAATAGTGGTTCAGCAGCGCGAAGGTGTACGCGCCGATGGCGTAGAACCCGCCGTAGCCCAGCACCAGCAGGCCAGACAGCCCCACCACCACGTTCAGACCCAGCCCCAGAATCACGTAGATCATGGTCAGGGTGGCAATATCCACCGTCCCGCGCGATACCATAAACGGCCACGCCACGGCAGCCACCAGCAGCGCCACAAGGAACAGCTTCTGTTTCACGGTTGTACCGTCGATCGCCGGCAGGACGAATTTCGGCCCGGAGACGTTTTTCAGCGTCTTCTGGAACAGCGGACGCAGCAGCTGGAACAGGAACACCACAGCGGTGCCGATAAACACCCACTGCCAGCGGATGTCGGGGGCGGTATCCACCACCAGCTTCGTGCCGTCCAGCCCTAACTGGACGCCCATAAAGACGCCCGCCAGGACGAAGAACATGGCGGCAGAGAGCAGCGCCATCGCAAAATGCATCGGTTTCATACTTTCTCTACCTCCGGACGGCCCAGAATACCGGTAGGCATCACCAGCAGAACCAGAATCAGCAGGGCAAACGACACCACATCTTTATACTCCGTACTCAGGTACGCCGAGGAGAGCGACTCCGCCACGCCGAGGATCAGACCACCGATCATCGCGCCCGGAATGCTGCCGATTCCGCCCAGTACCGCCGCGGTGAAGGCTTTCATCCCGGCCATAAAACCGATGTACGGGTTGATTACGCCGTAGAACTGGCCGAGCAACACGCCAGCCACCGCCGCCATCGCTGCGCCGATCACGAAGGTCAGGGCAATCACGCGGTCGGTGTTAATCCCGAGCAGGCTCGCCATCTTCAGATCTTCCGCGCAGGCGCGGCAGGCGCGTCCCATGCGGGAGTAGCGGATGAACAGGGTCAGGGCCAGCATGGCAATAAATGTCACAACCCAGATTACCAGCTGCATGGTGGTGACAGAGGCGGAGAAGTTTTCGCTGGCCCCCACAATCCACTGGCCGTTAAACAGGCTTGGCAGCGCCACGTCGCGTGAACCTTCAGTCAGGCTGACGTAGTTTTGCAGGAAAATGGACATCCCTATGGCGGAGATCAGCGCGATCAGGCGCTTGGAGCTGCGCACCGGTCGGTAGGCTACCCGTTCGATACTCCAGCCGTAGGCGCTGGCGATCACAATCGCGCCGACAAACCCGGCGGCTACCAGCAGCCAGCTGCTGTCGATGCCCATCATCATCAGCGCGGCGATGATCATAAAGGAGACGTAGCTACCGATCATGTACACCTCGCCGTGGGCGAAGTTAATCATGCCGATAATGCCGTAAACCATCGTGTAGCCGATGGCGATCAGCGCGTAAGTGCTTCCCAGCGTGACGCCGTTAAACATCTGCTGCAAAAAGTAGAGAAACTGCTCGGACATATGCAAACCTTTTTATACCCGCCCGGTGAGCCGGGCGGTGGGATGATTATCTGGCGACCGAGGACGAACCGTCGGCGTGCCACTTAAAGACACCAAATTCAAATCCCTTCAGATCGCCTTTCTCATCCCAGTTCAGCGGCCCAATCACGGTGTTCGCCCCGTGCGCTTTTAAATCTTTCACCAGATCCAGCGGTTCTTTGCTGCCGGTACGATCCAGCGCGGTGGCCAGAGACTGTACGGCCGCGTAGGTGATCCAGACGTACGGACCACTCGGATCTTTCTTCTGCGCCTTGAGCGCATCCACGATAACCTTATTCGCCGGATCCTGGTCATAGCGTTTTGGCATCGTCACCAGCATGCCTTCGGCAGAATCCCCCGCGATGTTGGACAGGGAGGCATTGCCCACGCCCTCTGGCCCCATGAACTGGGTTTTCAGACCGGTGGCGCGCGCCTGGCGCAGCATCTGCCCCATTTCCGGGTAGTAGCCGCCGTAGTAAACGAAGTCGATATTCTCTTTTTGCAGACGGGCGATCAGCGCGGAGAAGTCTTTCTCACCGGCGGTAATGCCGTCGAAGAAGACGATGTTTGCCCCGCCTTTTTTCAGGCCGTCCTGTACGGAACGCGCCAGGCCTTCGCCGTACTGCTGCTTATCGTGAATGATGGCGATACGCTGCGGCTTAACGGTTTCGAGGATGTATTTGGCGGCGGTTGGCCCCTGAGAGGAGTCCAGACCGGCGGTACGCATGATGTGCTGGTAGCCGCGCTGGGTCAGTTCCGGGTTGGTGGCGCCCGGGGTGATCATCAGAATGCCTTCGTCTTCGTAGATATCAGACGCAGGCTGCGTGGAAGAGGAACACAGGTGCCCTATGACGTACTGGATACCGTCGTTAACAATTTTGTTGGCGACCGCGACGGCCTGTTTTGGATCGCAGGCGTCGTCATACTCCACGCCCACCAGCTTGTCGCCTTTGATCCCGCCTTTGGCGTTGATATCTTTGATGGCCTGACGCGCGCCGTTGAACTCCATGTCACCCCACTGGGCAACAGGGCCGGACATCGCCCCCACTACCGCAACTTTAATGTCGTCTGCCATAGCGGCATGCGAGATCGACAGTGCGACCATCCCCGCGATTAACGTCTTCGCGTTCCTTTTCATCTCTGAATCCCCATTCGTGATGTCGTGTTTATATTTTGTTTTATTATGGTTAAAAAGCATTCTGTACTTTTAATGAACAACGCTATTTTTACCAGTGCCTTTAATGGTTTAGCGCAGTTTTTTGTCAAAAACCAGACTAAAATCTCTATTTTTCAGGCGATTAAGCAAAGATAATATTCTGAAATCAGGCGGAGATAAACAAATAAAAGCGCAGCTGGCAGCATAAAATAACGGTACAAAGCGCCGAATAAATCACTGCCCTTCAGGTTAAAATTCTGCTTATTTTTCGATCCATGTGTTTTCAAACTGCGCATTACGCTGTCAAAAAACTAATCACCTGGTAAATGGGAAGAAAAAGAGAAAGCGCCTGAGCAAATAAATTGAGTACACTGGCCCTACTCTTTTTGATTTGGACAAGCAGCTAATGAAACTGACTATCGTGCGTCTGGTGACCTTTAGCGACCAGGATCATATCGACCTGGGCAAGATCTGGCCGGAATATTCCCCTTCATCGCTGGCCGTCGATGAAAACCACCGCATCTATGCCGCGCGTTTTAATGAACGTCTGCTGGCCGCCGTCCGCGTAACGCTGAGCGGCACGGAAGGGGCGCTGGACTCCCTGCGCGTGCGCGACGTGACCCGTCGTCGCGGGGTCGGGCAGTATTTGATTGAAGAGGTGATCCGCGAAAACCCGAGCGTAACCTCCTGGTGGATGGCCGACGTGGGCGTGGAGGATCGCGGCGTGATGGCAGCGTTTATGCAGGCGTTAGGGTTTACGGCGCAGTCGAACGGGTGGGAGAAGCGCTAGATCTGTGCGGCCTGATACCCTCACCCCGGCCCTCTCCCTAAGGGAGAGGGAGAAAACCGGGTAATCCCCTCTCCCCGTGGGAGAGGGTTAGGGTGAGGGCATCAACCCGCACCAGCATTATTTGGCATCAGTAGCAGTGCCATTGGCATGCCAGTCAAACACGCCGAACTCGAAGCCCTTCAGGTCGCCCTTCTCATCCCAGGACAGCGGTCCCATCACGGTTTCCACCGAGTTCGCTTTCAGCCAGGTGGCAATCTCCGCCGGATCGGCTGACTGGTTCAGGCCCGCTTGCAGAGACTGCAACGCTGCGTAGGTGGTCCAGACGAACGCACCGCTTGGATCCTGTTTCTTCGCCTTGATGGCATCGACAACAGGTTTGTTCGCAGGCACCTGGTCGTAGTTCTTCGGCTTGGTCACCAGCAGACCTTCAGCGGATTCACCCGCGATGTTAGACAGGGAAACGTTCGCGACACCTTCTGGCCCCATGAACTGCGTCTTCAGACCCGCCGCACGCGCCTGACGCAGGATCTGCCCCATTTCCGGGTGGTAGCCGCCGTAGTAAACGAAATCGATGTTTTCTTTCTTCAGACGCGCGACCAGGGTCGAGAAGTCTTTCTCACCGGCGGTGATACCGTCAAAGAACACCACGTTGGCGTTCGCTTTTTTCAGGTTATCCTGCACCGCACGGGCCAGGCCTTCGCCGTACTGCTGTTTGTCATGAACAATCGCGATGCGCTGCGGCTTCACTTTTTCCACGATGTATTTCGCGGCGGTTGGCCCCTGATCGGAGTCCAGACCGGTGGTACGCAGGATCAGCTTATAGCCGCGCGCGGTCAGCTCTGGCGCCGTCGCGGCCGGCGTGATCATCAGAATGCCTTCGTCTTCGTAGATGTCAGATGCGGGCTGGGTGGAAGAGGAGCACAGGTGACCAATAACGTATTTGATCCCGTCGTTTACCACTTTGTTCGCCACCGCGACCGCCTGTTTTGGGTCACAGGCATCGTCATATTTTACGATTTGCAGCTTTTCGCCCTTGATGCCGCCCTTAGCATTAATGTCTGCAACCGCCTGTTCCGCGCCCGTAAATTCCTGGTCGCCGTACTGTGCTACCGGACCGGACATTGCGCCCACCACGGCCACTTTAATATCGGCCTGCGCCATGGCGCTGAATGCCAACGCGATACATCCTGCCAGTAACGCTTTACCCTTCATGTTCATCCTGAGATTCCCCATTATTATGGTTATAACGATTGTTGTGATGTTGTTGTGTAGCGCTTTATTTCAGTTATAGGCGTGCTGTTCGCGCTTTTTCAGCATACTCTGCTAAAACATACCCCATTTTTATGATTTTGGAATAGCTAATTTGAAATGAAAATATGATAAGCCCGGCCTTCATTTCAGCCGGGCTTTTGGCTTTATCGTGTCAGCGAGGCGGAAATAATATCCAGCGCTTTACGAAACTGCGCTTCGGGGATGGTGAGTGGGTAGAGGAAGCGAATAACGTTGCCGTAAACGCCGCAGCTCAAAAGCAGCAGCCCTTCGTTCAACGCGCGCTCCTGAACCTGACGGGTAAATTCCGGCGACGGCTGTCCGGTTTGCGGATCGGTAAATTCCACCGCCACCATCGACCCCTGCCCACGGATATCGGCGATATACGGACAGCCATCCTTCGCTTTATTCAGCACCTCGACCAGATGATGCCCGAGATGCGCCGCGCGGGTGCAGAGATCGTCCTCGTCAATCACATCCAGCACCGCATGGGCCGCCGCAATCGCCAGCGGGTTACCTGCGTAGGTTCCGCCAAGTCCGCCCGGGGCCGGCGCATCCATTACCTCCGCCCGGCCAGAGACGGCAGAGAGCGGCATCCCGCCCGCCAGGCTTTTCGCCATAGTGATCAGATCGGGCTTCACGCAGTGGTTTTCCATGGAGAACAGCTTGCCGGTACGGGCGAAGCCGGTTTGCACTTCGTCGGCAATCAGTAAAATCCCGTGGGTATCGCACAGGGCACGCAGCGCCTGCATAAAATCAGCGGGCGCGACGTTGAATCCGCCCTCGCCCTGAACCGGTTCAATAATGATTGCCGCCACCTGATCGGGCGCGATATCGGCTTTGAAGATGCGCTCCAGGCTTTTTAACGCTTCGGCGGTACTGACGCCGTGCAGGCTGTTAGGGAATTGCGCGTGGTACACCGAGCCGGGGAACGGGCCGAAGCCGAGCTTATAGGGCGCCACTTTGCCGGTCAGCGCCATGGTCATAAAGGTACGGCCGTGGAACGCGCCGCCGAAGGTGATAAGGCCGGAACGTCTGGTGTACGCGCGGGCGATTTTCACCGCGTTTTCGACCGCTTCCGCCCCCGTTGAGAAGAAGGCGGTTTTGGCTGGCCCCTCTATGGGTACGCGCTGGTTGATGCGCTCGGCAAGCGATACATAGCCTTCATAAGGGACGATTTGATAAGCGGTATGGGTAAAGGCGTGAAGCTGTTTTTCGACGGCGGCGATAACTTTAGGATGGCGATGCCCGGTATTCAGCACGGCGATCCCGGCGGCAAAATCAATATACTCGTTACCTTCCACGTCCCACACCGTGGCGTTTTCGGCTTTATCGGCATAGAAGTTACACATGACGCCGATACCGCGCGGCGTCGCCTGTAAACGCCGGTCGTTCAGTTCGTTATTTTTCACCCTGTCACCCTCTGAAAGTCGCCTGCTTAGCGCATCAGTAAGTGTTTGCCAGGGGCAGGGAATTCGCCAGAGCGGGCGCTAAAAAAACAAAACCCCCAGACTCTCATCCAGGGGTTCTCGGTGTACTTCGCGAAAATTACGCTTCGATAGCGGCGCGAAGTTTTTTCATGGCGTTCTTTTCAAGCTGACGCACACGTTCAGCGGAGACGCCGTAGCGGTCGGCCAGTTCCTGCAACGTGGACTTGTTATCTTCGTCCAGCCAGCGGGCACGGATGATATCCTGGCTACGCTCGTCGAGGCCTTCCATCGCGAAGGTCAGCTTGTTCGCCGCCTGGTCTTCCCAGTTATCCTCTTCAATGCCGTCAGCAAAGTTAGAGGTTTTATCCTGTAGATACAGAACCGGGGCCATCGGCTGGCTGTCGGACGCGTCATCGTCGGCAGACATATCAAACGTCATGTCCTGAGCGGCCATACGGGATTCCATCTCGCGGACGTCTTTGCTGGAAACGCCCAGCTCGCGCGCCACCATTTCCACTTCATCCTGATTGAACCAGCCCAGACGCTGCTTGGTTTTACGCAGGTTGAAGAACAGTTTGCGCTGCGCTTTCGTCGTGGCGACTTTCACAATACGCCAGTTACGCAGGACGTATTCGTGAATTTCCGCTTTGATCCAGTGCACGGCGAAGGAGACGAGTCGCACACCCACTTCCGGGTTAAAGCGACGTACCGCCTTCATCAGGCCAATATTACCTTCCTGAATCAGGTCCGCCTGCGGCAGGCCGTAGCCCGCATAATTACGAGCAACGTGAACAACAAAGCGCAGGTGAGACAGGATCAGCGTTTTAGCTGCTTCCAGATCGCCCTGGTAATGCAGCTTTTCAGCAAGCTCCTTTTCTTCCTCAGCCGTTAACATCGGCCAGGTGTTCGCAGCCCGGATGTAAGATTCCAGGTTACCAACAGGGGCTAAAGCTAAAGTTTGCATTTCTTTGGTCATTCATTCCTCTCAATGTTTCTTCTGGTCCAGGTTGTCCCCGTCAGGCAACAACCATGCCAAAGCGTTTGAGCAACGAGATTAGCATTCACTCTTTTATCAGACAGTGATTTTATCCACAAGTTCCAGGTGCAACAGTGAATAAATTACGCACAAAATGTGACATGAAGATGATTACAGGGGAAGAGACAACAGGGACGCTTTCCCTGCAAGCGAACATCTCGGTGCAGGGAAAGATTATATCACGCTTTTATTAGTCGGGAGTAAAGTGGCGTAAATGTTGAACCGTTGCCAGCCATGCCGCCACCCAGCCGATCATGGAGCACACCAGCAGTAACAGCAGGCACTCATCGAAACCTAAACCACTGATATCAAACTTAGTTCCGAAAACCTGCGCCACCTCGGTGACGGCTGACGACAGCCGCATCACCAAAATTTCTGACAATATCAATGAAAGAAATGCACCAGAAAAACCTAATAACGCGCCGCCGTAAAGGAACGGGCGGAGGATGAAACCATCCGTTGCGCCAATCAGTTTCTGCACGTTGATGGTATCGCGACGGGCGAAGATGCTCAGGCGCACGCTATTACCGATGACGAGGAACACCGCCGCCACCATCAGCACGCCGATCATCGCCGACACGCGTCCTACCAGCCCGGTCAGGGCGGCAAGACGGGCAAACCAGCTGTCGTCCATGCGCACTTCATCAATCCCGTTAATGCGGGTAATGCGGTCGCGCAGGGTGTTGAGCGAATCCGTGCCCTGGAAATCGAGTTTCGGGATCACCACCGCCACCGCGGGCAGCGGGTTCTCTTCAAGCATATCCAGCGCGCCGCCGAATCCGGACCAGTTGCGGAATTCGCCCAGCGCTTCATCGCGGGAAAGATAGTTCACCTTCTCCACGCCCTGCTCGGCCTGAATCTGCCCCACCACCTGAGCCGCCGCGTTATCGTCGAGGGCTTTATCCAGATAAACGGTGATCTGCGGCGACGGATAGTACTGGGACGCCGCCTGGTTTACGTTTTTGTAAACCATATAGCAGACGCTGGGCAGCGTCAGGGAGATGGCAATCACCATCACCGTCAGGAACGTCGCCAGCGGTTTGCTTTTCAGATCCTGCAACGCGCCCTGGAAGGCATACCGCACCTGCTCGTTAAAGACGTTGGTTTTGCGGGAGTTCGGTTTCGGTGTCGCTTTGGCACGCTTAGGCGCATTGCGATTGCCGTCACCACCGCCCTGAGGCTTGCGGAAACGGTCAAACCGGTTGCTGAACTGCCGAATCTGGTTCATTGCATCACGCTTGTTCACCGTGGCCTCCGTGCAAATGCCCATCGCTCAGGGTCAGCATACGGTACGAACGGCGGGAGATCAGCCCCATGTCGTGCGTCGCCATCAGTACCGTGACCCCCACGCGGTTAAATTCCTCAAACAGACGCAGGATCCCTTCAGAGAGGGCATCGTCCAGGTTACCGGTCGGTTCATCCGCCAGCAAAACGGCAGGCTTGTTCACCACCGCACGGGCGATACCCACGCGCTGCTGCTCACCGCCTGAGAGCTGGATTGGGAAGTTCTTCGCTTTGTCCAGCAGCCCGACCTTATCCAGCGCCGCCGAAACGCGACGGCGGATATCATCGTAACTGGCGCCGGCAATAATCAGCGGGATCGCGACGTTATCGAAAACCGTGCGATCCATCAGCAGGTGGTGATCCTGGAAAATCATGCCAATCTGACGACGCAGGAACGGCACTTCACGGTTCTTAAGACGGCTAATTTCATGGCCGCTGAACCAGATTTTCCCGGCGCTTGGCCGCTCGATCCCACAGATCAGCTTGAGCAGGGTACTTTTCCCCGCGCCGGAATGGCCGGTCAGGAATGCCATCTCGCCTGGCTGGAGGTGGAATGTCACCCCCTGTAGCGCTTGTCTCCCGCCGAGATAGGCCTTGCTGACGTGTTCAAAGCGAATCATTGTTAGTCCTCTCGGGCAAATAGTGCCTCAATAAAGTCGTCCGCTTTAAACGGACGTAAATCCTCAATACGCTCGCCCACACCGATGTAACGGATAGGAATGCCGAACTGGTCGGCCACGGAGAAGATCACCCCGCCTTTCGCGGTGCCGTCCAGCTTGGTCAGCGTGATCCCGGTCAGTCCTACCGCTTCATGGAACAGCTTCGCCTGGCTGATGGCGTTCTGTCCGGTGCTGGCGTCGATAGTCAGCATAATTTCATGCGGTGCATCTTCGTCCAGCTTCTTCATGACGCGAACGATTTTCTTCAGCTCTTCCATCAGGTGCGATTTGTTCTGCAAACGCCCCGCGGTATCCGCAATCAGCACGTCCACGTTACGCGACTTCGCCGCCTGGATGGCATCGAAAATCACGGACGCGGAATCCGCGCCGGTGTGCTGAGCAATGACCGGAATATTGTTGCGCTGGCCCCACACCTGAAGCTGTTCCACCGCTGCCGCACGGAAGGTATCGCCCGCCGCCAGCATCACCGATTTGCCCTGCTGCTCAAACTGGCGCGCCAGCTTGCCGATGGTGGTGGTTTTACCCACGCCGTTGACGCCAACCATCAGGATAACAAACGGCATTTTGCCTTCAATATTAAGCGGTTCGTCAACTTTTGCGAGAATTTCACCCATCTCGTCTTTCAGCAGGCCGTACAGCGCCTCGGCGTCACGCAGCTGTTTGCGGCTCGCCCCTTCAGTCAGGTTAGCGATGATCTTCCGGGTGGTTTCCACGCCCACGTCCGCAATAAGCAGCTGCTCTTCCAGCTCCTCAAACAGATCGTCGTCGATCTTTTTGCCGCGGAACAGACTGATAAATCCGGAACCTAAGTTTTCTTTGGTTTTGAGCAGGCTGCGTTTCAGGCGCGCGAAGAAACCTTCTTTTGTCGGTTTTTCCTGCTCCTGAACGATCTCTTCTTCGGCCTGCTCTTCCACCGGTACGACGATGACCGCTTCTTCAGCCGCTTCCGCCGCCAGCGCCTGGGCTTCCAGCTCTTCGTCGGTCAGCTCTGGCTCAAGTGCCGCCTCTTCTTCCACCGCCTCAACAATTTCAACGGTTTCCGCTTCGGCCTGCCACTCTTCGGCAGAAACCTCTTCAGCTTTAACCTCTTCCGGCAGCGGCAGCGCTTCGTGTTCGATAGCGGCCTGCGGCGCTTCGGTAAGGGTTTCAACGATAACCGGCTCTGGCTTCTCGCTCTCCTGAACCTGCTCAGTGACCTCAACCACCTCTTCAGCAAAGGATTCAATCTCTTCTTTGCTGTGCGCTGGCTCTTCCGCTTCGACAACCGCAGCGGTTTCGACAGGCGTTTCAGGCTGTGACTGCTCTTCTACAACCTGCTGTTCTTCGGTTTTCTGTTCTGTTTCTTGCTCTTTTTCACCGAAACCCAACCAGGAAAAGAAGCCACGTTTTTTTTGTTTTGCCATCTGCGACTACACTCCTCGCGGCGCTATATACAGGGAAGCTAAAAAAATGATGAAATAGTCTAACACTTTACTTAATTGACATCACCGCCCGCAATCGCAGGGCAATGGTTAACAGAGCTTTCCTGAGATGAAGAAACCCACCCGCGCCCCGGCCGGTCAAATTCGCATTATCGGCGGTCAGTGGCGAGGCCGGAAATTACCGGTGCCGGACAGCCCCGGTTTACGCCCCACCACGGACCGCGTTCGCGAGACGCTGTTTAACTGGCTCGCCCCGTCTATGGTAGACGCCAACTGCCTGGACTGCTTCGCCGGAAGCGGTGCATTAGGGCTGGAAGCGCTGTCGCGCTATGCTGCCAGCGCCACGCTGCTGGAGATGGAGCGCGGCGTCGCGCAGACGTTGCAGCAAAATTTGGCTACGCTGAAGGCAACCAACGCCAAAGTGGTGAATACCAACACGCTGAGCTTCCTCGCCCAACAGGGGACGCCGTACAACGTGGTGTTTGTTGACCCGCCGTTCCGTAAAGGGCTGCTGGAAGAGACGCTATCCCTGCTGGAGCAAAATGGTTGGCTGGCGGATGACGCGCTGATTTACGTTGAAAGCGAAGTGGAAAATGGTCTGCCGCCCGTTCCCGTTCACTGGGATCTGCACCGCGAGAAGGTCGCCGGCCAGGTGGCTTATCGTCTGTATCACCGTCAGGCACAAGGAGGATCCGATGCCAGTACTGATTAACGTAGGGCGCTTGCTGATGCTGGGCGTCTGGGCATTTTTGATTTTGAATCTGGTGCACCCGTTCCCGCGTCCGCTGAATATCTTCATTAACGTGGCGCTGATTTTTACCGCGTTCATGCATGCCTTACAGATGGTGATGCTGAAAAACGGAATGCCGAAAGATAGCCCACCGATGACCGGCTGGCAGCAGCTGCGGGTGTTTATTTTCGGCGTATTTGAGCTGCTGGTGTGGATGAAGAAGTTTAAGGCGCAGGTGAAGAAGTAAGGTGCGGTGTGATGCCCTCACCCTAACCCTCTCCCACTGGGAGAGGGGACCGATCGCGCATTATTCAGCCCTAAAACCTACAAAACGCGACCCTTTATAGCTCAACGTGCCTTTCTCTCCCACCGTCAGCTGATGGTACTGCTGCGCCTCCAGGCGGAAGGTCATCTCCAGCCCGCCGGTTTCCGGCTTAAAGCTCGCTTCATAGCGCATTGTTGTGCCCGCAGGCGTCACCTGCTGCTGGCGGGATCGGCGGTCATTAAGCGGTTTCTCGCGCTTGTTCGTCACCACCACGCGCTTTTGCATCAGCGGCGCGGCATCGTTATCCGCCTTCTCGCGGCGCTGCTGCACGAAGCGGAACGAGGCGGCAATGACGATAATCGCCACCACGATAATGAAAAACAGCGGCATCTTGCTCATTGAAAAATCCCATCAGATTATGCGGAATTCAGGATACCTCGCCTGCCCCGGCATTGCCAAACGACCGCTCGCGTCACTACACTGGATCAGGAACTGATCATTCAGCCTCAACAGTTACAGGGAGTTAATATGCTTTGGTCATTTATCGCTGTCTGTTTTTCCGCATGGCTTTACGTCGATGCGTCCTACCGTGGCCCAGCCTGGCAGCGCTGGTTATTTAAACCCGTCACGCTATTACTCCTGCTGTTGCTTGCCTGGCAGGCCCCGATGTTTAACGCCGTTAGCTATCTTGTCCTCGCGGGGCTGTGTGCTTCCCTGATTGGCGATGCCTTAACCTTGCTGCCGCGTCAGCGCCTGCTGTACGCCGTGGGGGCGTTCTTCCTGTCGCATCTGCTCTATACCATCTACTTTGCCAGCCAGATGACGCTCTCCTTCTTCTGGCCGCTGCCGCTGGTGCTGCTGGTGATTGGCGCCCTGCTGATCGCGGTGATCTGGTCGCGTCTGGAAGAGATGCGTCTGCCGGTCTGTACGTTTATCGCCATGACGCTGGTGATGGTGTGGCTGGCGGGCGAGCTGTGGTTCTTCCGTCCGACGGCGCCTGCAATGTCTGCGTTCTTCGGTGCCGCACTGTTGCTGTTGGGTAATATCGTCTGGCTGGGCAGCCACTATCGTCGCCGCTTCCGTGCGGATAATGCGATTTCCGCCGCCTGTTACTTTGCCGGACACTTCCTGATTGTGCGTTCGCTGTATATCTAAATAACGCTTGACTCTGGAGTCGACTCCAGAGTGTATGCTGCGGTTAATGAGAAAATTATCATTACCGGAGACTGCCATGTCGACTCCAGAAACACCTAAAAAAGTTCCCCAATTCTCGGCACTTAAGCTCAGCCCGGTTCCGCCAAAAGAGGACTGCTGCTGCGAGGGCGCGTGCGAAACCCAGACCGAAGCGCTGCCTGAAAGCGGCAACCGCTACAGTTGGGTGGTCAACGGCATGGACTGCGCGGCCTGCGCCCGCAAAGTGGAAAATGCGGTGAAGCAGGTGCCAGGCGTGAATCACGTTCAGGTGCTGTTCGCTACCGAAAAGCTGCTGGTCAGCGCCGAAAACGACGTCAGCAGACAGGTTGAAGCCGCCGTCAGCAAAGCGGGTTATACCCTGCGCAGCGAAACGGCGCCCGCAGAAAAAACGTCCCCGCTAAAAGAAAATCTGCCCCTTATCACCCTCATCATCATGATGGCCCTGAGCTGGGGGCTGGAGCAGATCAACCACCCATTCGGCAACCTGGCGTTTATCGCCACCACGCTGGTTGGCCTGTTCCCGATTGCGCGTCAGGCGCTGCGTCTGATGAGAAGCGGCAGCTGGTTTGCCATCGAAACGCTGATGAGCGTGGCGGCTATCGGGGCGCTGTTTATTGGCGCGACGGCGGAAGCGGCGATGGTGCTGCTGCTGTTCTTAATTGGCGAACGCCTTGAGGGCTGGGCGGCGAGCCGGGCGCGTAAAGGGGTGAGCGCGCTGATGGCGCTGAAGCCGGAAACCGCCACGCGGGTTATTCATGGTCAGCGTGAAACGGTCGCCATCAACACCCTGCGCCCGGGCGACGTGATTGAAGTGCCCGCAGGCGGACGTCTGCCAGCCGATGGGGCCCTCGTTACCGCCACCGCAAGTTTTGACGAAAGTGCCCTGACCGGGGAATCCATCCCGGTTGCGCGCGCGGCGGGTGAAAAGGTGCCTGCGGGCGCCACCAGCGTCGACCGACTGGTGCAGTTGACGGTCCTTTCCGAACCGGGCGACAGCGCCATCGACCGCATCCTCAGGCTGATTGAAGAGGCCGAGGAGCGCCGCGCGCCGGTAGAACGCTTTATCGATCGCTTCAGCCGGATTTACACCCCCGCCATCATGCTGGTGGCGCTGCTGGTCACCGTCGTCCCGCCGCTGTGCTTCGGCGCGCCGTGGGAGGGCTGGATTTACAAAGGGCTGACGCTGCTGCTGATAGGCTGTCCGTGTGCACTGGTGATCTCCACCCCGGCGGCGATTACCTCAGGGCTGGCGGCAGCGGCACGTCGCGGGGCGTTGATTAAGGGCGGCGCGGCGCTGGAGCAACTGAGCCAGATCCGGCACGTTGCCTTCGACAAAACCGGAACGCTCACCGTCGGCAAACCGCAGGTGACCGGCGTGTATCCGCAGGATGTCAGTGAAGACGATCTGCTGACGCTGGCCGCCGCCGTGGAGCAAGGCTCCACTCACCCGCTGGCGCAGGCGATTGTGCGAGAAGCGCAGTCGCGCGGGCTGAACATCCCTCCGGCAACCGCCCAGCGAGCGCTGGTCGGGTCAGGGATTGAGGCTGTGGTCGAAGGCAAAAAAGTGCTGATTGCCGCGGCGGACTCGCGCTCTACTCCACAGGTTGAGGCGCTGGAGCAAGCCGGGCAGACGGTCGTTGCCGTGATGCAGGACGGTGTACCGATGGGCATGCTGGCGCTGCGCGACACCCTGCGCGACGATGCGAAAGACGCCGTCGACGCGCTGCACAGGCTGGGAGTACAGGGTGTGATCCTGACCGGCGATAATCCGCGCGCGGCGGCGGCGATTGCCGGTGAGCTGGGGCTGGCGTTTAAGGCCGGATTGCTGCCTGCGGATAAAGTCAGCGCGGTAACCGAGCTGAACAGCAACGCCCCGCTGGCGATGGTCGGGGACGGGATAAACGATGCCCCGGCAATGAAAGCTTCCACCATCGGCATTGCGATGGGCAGCGGCACCGACGTGGCGCTGGAGACCGCCGACGCGGCGCTGACGCACAACCGCCTGACCGGGCTGGCGCAGATGATAGATCTTGCGCGGGCGACGCGGGCCAATATTCGGCAGAACATCGGCATTGCGCTGGGTCTGAAGGGGATTTTCCTGGTCACCACGCTGCTCGGCATGACCGGACTGTGGCTGGCGGTGCTGGCGGATACGGGGGCGACAGTGCTGGTTACGGCGAACGCGTTGCGGCTGTTGCGCCAAAGGTAAAAGTGAAACGGCAACCGGGTTGCCGTTTCTCGTGTTTGCCCCCTCTCCCCGCGGGAGAGGGCCGGGGTGAGGGCATCAGGCCGCACGCATCACTGCATCCCTAGCAGCCCCGGCAACCACAATGAAATCGCCGGGATGTACGTCACCATCCCCAGCACCACCAGCAACATACCGTAAAACGGCAGCATCGCCCGCACCACGTGCTCGATCTTCTGCTTACTCACCGCGCTCGCCACAAACAGCACCGATCCGACCGGCGGCGTGATCAGCCCAATCCCCAGGTTCACCATCATGATCATCCCGAAATGCACCGGGTCGATCCCCAGCGAGTTGGTCACCGGCAGCAGCACCGGGGTCAGGATCAGGATGATCGGCGCCATGTCCATCAGCGTGCCAATCAGCAGCAGCATGATATTGAGGTACATCAGGATCACGTATTTGTTATCGGAGAGCGACGTGAAGAATTCGGTGATGCGCATCGGCAGCTGCATGTAGGTCATTACCGCGCCAAACGCCGCGGCAAAGCCAATCAAAATCATCACGATGGTGACGGTTTTCACCGTGCGGCACATCAGCTTCGGCAGTTCGCTCCATTTATAGTCGCGGTAGATAAACATAGTGACGAAAAACGCCCACAGGCAGGCCACGGCGGCAGATTCGGTCGCCGTGAATATCCCGGACAAGATCCCGCCGAGGATAATCACCACCGTCATCAGCCCCCACAGGGCATCGAGCATGATTTTCAGCGCCTGCCTGAACGGGATTTTGTCCCCCTTCGGATAGCCGCGCTTGCGGGCGAAGCACAGGCAGAGCACCATCAGGCTCACGCCCAGCAGCAGGCCCGGCAGCACGCCCGCGATAAACAGCGTGGCGATGGAAACCGTTCCCCCTGCCGCCAGGGAGTAAATCACCGAGTTGTGGCTGGGCGGGATCAGGATCGCCTGCACCGACCCGCTGGCCGTCACCGCCGCCGCGTATTCGCGCGGATAGCCCTTCTTCTCCATCTCCGGGATCATCACGCTGCCGATAGACGCCGTATCCGCCACCGACGAGCCGGAAATCGCGCCGAAGAACGTTGATGCCACGATGTTCACCAGCGACAGCCCGCCGCGAATAAAGCCGACAAAAACGTACGCGAAGTTAACCAGCCGTCGGGCAATACCCCCTTCCGCCATGATCGCCCCGGCAAGAATGAAGAACGGGATCGCCAGCAGGGTAAATTTATTCACTCCACTGGTGATCTGGATCATCAGCGCCTCCAGCGGCAGGTCAATCCACAGCGCGCCCGCCACGGCGCTTAAGCCGACGGCGAAGGCCACCGGCATCCCCAGCGCCAGCAAAATGGCGAGGGTGAATAACAAAACAAAAGCATCCATTGTTCACCCCTTAACTGTGATTGCCGATCAGCACGACCGGACGGTTTTCCTGCGAGCCAAACAGCAGGCGTTCAAGCACAAACAGGATCAAAATGGCCGACCCGACAGGCAGCGGCAGATAGCTTTCGCCGGAGGTCAGGAGCGGAAACTCCGCCACCGGCTGCTCCCACAGCTCGACGCACAGCCAGTAGCTGTACCAGCACATCAGGCCGGAGATGAGCAGCATCAGCAGATCTACCACTCGCGCGCACACTCTTTGCAGCGACGCGGGCAGGCGGTCGGTGAGCATGTTGACCGCGATATGCGACCCGGCGCGATAGCTCACCGCCGCGCCGATAAAGGTAAACGTCACCATGCAGATAATGGCGATCGGCTCCGGCCAGGATTCGCCGCGATTGAGCACATAGCGAGAGAAGATGCCAATGGGGATCACAATCGTCATCACCAGTAGCGAGAGACCCGCCACCACCATGGCGAGCAGGTACAGACGGTCCATCCACTTCAGGTAGAGTTCGGACATACGTACTCCGGCTTACTGAACGTCAGCGATGGCTTTCATCAGATCCTGATGCTTATCGCCATACTGCGCGCGCACCGGCTCTGTCGCCTTGATAAACACCGTTTTATCGATGTCGTGGAACTGCACGCCGCCGGCCTTCATTTTCGCCAGCGCCTGGTCGTTATACGCATTCCACAGCTTGCGCTGCTCGAACTGCGCTTCGCGGGCCAGCGTCAGGATCTTTTGCTGTTCGTCAGCGCTGAGCTTGTCCCATTTCACTTTGGAGTAGAGCAGCATTTCCGGGGTGATGAAGTGGCCGCTCAGCGTGTAGTTTTTGGCGACCGGCATATAGTTGTGGGCGATAAAGGTTGGCGGGTTGTTCTCCGCGCCGTCGATCACCCCGGTCTGCATGCCGCTGTAAACCTCGCTGACGCCCATCGCCACCGAGTTCGCCCCCATCGCTTTCAGCGTGGCCAGCGCCACCGGGCTGCCCTGCACGCGGATTTTCTTCCCTTTCAGATCGTCCGGTTTGACGATCGGCTCTTTGGTGATCAGGTTGCGGGTGCCGGAATCCATCCAGCCAAGGAAGACCAGACGCGATTTCGGGTTGGCGGTGAGTTTGTCGCCGATCTGCTTGCCGATATCCCCGTCAATCACCTTGTGCATGTGGTCTTCATCGCGGAATACGTAGGGCAGGGTAAACACTTCGATATCCGGCAGGATGGCGGCCACCGGCGCCATGGAGACGCGGATCATGTCGATCGCCCCCATCTGCGCCTGCTCAATCATCTGCTTTTCATCCCCCAGCACGCCGCCGGGGAAGACCTTAATCTCCAGCTTGCCATCGGTTTGTTGTTTGAGTTTTTCACCCATGTGCTGGACCGCCACCACGTTCGGGTAGCCTTCGGGATGCACATCGGCGGCTTTAATGGTCTGGGCAGAAACGGTGCAGGCGAAAGCAGTCAGACACAGCGCGGCCAGTAACGGCTTGAGGGTCGTTTTCATTAAGTCAACTCCAGGGTAGTGAGATAAGCGTTAAAACGATGTTTTAATTTTTGACGCTTAAAAATTAGACTACGGCTGGAAAAGGGAGGGTGAAGCGCCTCACAAAAAGCGCGAAATTTTGAAACGATGGTTCGAAATTGTGATGAGTACTTGTCGGGTGGCGACTGCGCCTTACCCGACCTACTACACCCGTAGGCCCGTGCAAGCGAAGCGCCGCCGGGCGTCAGGCCGCACTTACCCCTTACGAATCAAATACCGGTACGGCAAGGTCTCGGTTTGCTGCGCCACCAGTTCATGTTCCATAAAGGTACAAAAGCCGGGGATATCACGGGTGGTAGCCGGGTCATCGGCGACGATCAGCAGCGTTTCGCCACTCTGCATGTTACGGACGGTTTTACGCACCATCATTACCGGCTCCGGGCAACGGAGGCCCTGAGCATCAAGCGTGTGGTCTGGGCTGGAAAACAGGTCGGTCATTTTCTTCTCGTTCAGGTAAAAACGGCTGTAGTTTACGCCCCGCTATCGCCAATGCAAACCAGGTTAACGATTGCGTGAAAATTAGCCATTGCAAAGTGTCGTCAAAGCAGTATCATGCGGCGGCTTTATTGGGTTCCCTCACCCCAAATATTAATCAAAAAGGTACAATATGAACTCCTTTACACAATCGCAGCGCGTCAAGGCGTTGTTCTGGCTTTCGCTATTTCATCTGCTGGTGATCATCTCCAGTAACTATCTGGTACAGCTCCCCATCTCCATTTTTGGTTTCCATACCACCTGGGGCGCGTTCAGTTTCCCGTTTATTTTCCTTGCGACGGATTTAACCGTGCGTATTTTTGGCGCACCGCTGGCGCGGCGGATTATTTTTGCGGTGATGATCCCGGCACTGTTTGTCTCCTACGCCATCTCCTCGCTGTTTTACATGGGAAGCTGGCAGGGCTTCGAAGCGCTGACGCACTTCAACCTGTTCGTCGCGCGTATTGCCACCGCCAGCTTTATGGCCTACGCCCTGGGGCAGATCCTCGATGTCCACGTGTTTAACCGCCTGCGTCAAAACCATCGCTGGTGGATGGCGCCAACGGCCTCCACGCTGTTCGGTAACGTGAGCGATACGCTGGCCTTCTTCTTCATCGCCTTCTGGCGCAGCCCGGACGCCTTCATGGCAGAACACTGGATGGAAATCGCTCTGGTGGACTACGCCTTTAAGGTGCTTATTAGCCTGGTCTTCTTCCTGCCGATGTACGGCGTACTGTTGAATATGCTGCTGAAAAGGCTGGCAGATAAATCTGAAATCTCCGCATTGCAGGCAGGTTAAGGGTTCGCTTTATCAGTTGTGATAAGATGAACGAATGAGCCGTTATGGCCGTTTATCGAAAGGAAGAAGTCAATGCGCAATCTGGTTAAATATGTCGGGATTGGCCTGCTGGTTGTTGGCCTTGCAGCCTGTGATAACAGCGACACCAAAACGCCTGCTCAGGGCGCGTCAGCAGAAAGCAACGCCACCGGTCAGCCGGTGAGCCTGATGGATGGCAAACTCAGTTTCTCTCTGCCCGCGGACATGACCGACCAGAGCGGTAAGCTGGGTACCCAGGCGAACAATATGCACGTCTATTCCGATGCCACCGGCCAAAAAGCGGTGATTGTGATCGTCGGTGACGATACCAGCGAAGATCTGGGCGTGCTGGCCAAACGCCTGGAAGATCAGCAGCGCAGCCGCGACCCGCAGCTTCAGGTGGTCACCAACAAGTCTGTTGAACTGAAAGGCCACACGCTGCAACAGCTGGACAGCATCATCTCTGCCAAAGGCCAGACCGCGTACTCCTCCGTGGTGCTCGGCAAGGTGGACAATAAACTGCTGACCATGCAGATCACCCTGCCGGCAGATAATCAGCAGAAAGCGCAGACCGCCGCTGAAAACATCATTAACACCCTCGTGATCCAGTAATCGTTCACCGGGATGCCGTGGCCTCCGTCGCTTGCGCCGGGGGCCATTTTTTTGCCACGACTTTCAGACTAACGCTCCAGACGAAGCCCATCCGGCGCACTACAATTAACACGCCCCCCGGAAAAAGGAATTCTTATGACTGCCAGCCCGCCCGACAAAGCCGGACTTCATATTTTATTAAAACTTGCCTGCCTGGTGGTTATCCTTGCGGGTATCCACGCGGCGGCGGATATCATTGTTCAGCTTCTGCTGGCGCTGTTTTTCGCCATTGTGCTCAACCCGCTGGTGACATGGTTTTTACGCCGGGGCATCAGCCGCCCAGTCGCGATTACCATTGTGGTGATGGTGATGCTGGTTGTCCTGACGGCGCTGTTCGGCGTGCTCGCCGCCTCGCTGAGCGAATTTTCCACCATGCTGCCGCAGTACAATAAAGAGCTGACGCGCAAGCTGGTCGATCTTCAGCGCATGTTGCCATTCGTGAATCTGCATATCTCACCGGAACGGATGCTGCGCCGGATGGATTCCGAGAAGGTGATGACCTACGCCACCACGTTGATGACCGGGCTTTCCGGGGCAATGGCCAGCATTCTGCTGCTGGTGATGACGGTGGTGTTTATGCTGTTCGAAGTGCGCCACGTGCCGTATAAGCTGCGTTTTGCCCTGAACAATCCGCAGATCCACATTGCCGGCTTGCACCGCGCGCTGAAGGGCGTGTCCAAGTATCTGGCGCTGAAAACATTGTTAAGCCTGTGGACCGGCGTGATCGTCTGGCTGGGGCTGGTACTGCTGGACGTGCAGTTCGCGCTGATGTGGGGCGTGCTGGCGTTTTTACTGAACTACGTACCCAATATCGGCGCGGTGCTTTCCGCCGTTCCGCCGATGATCCAGGCGTTCCTGTTTAACGGTTTTTATGAGTGCATGCTGGTAGGGGCGCTGTTCCTCGTCGTGCATATGGTGCTGGGTAACATTCTTGAGCCGCGCATGATGGGCCACCGTCTGGGCATGTCGACGATGGTGGTGTTTTTATCGTTACTGATCTGGGGATGGCTGCTGGGTCCGGTGGGCATGCTGCTCTCCGTGCCGCTCACCAGCGTCTGTAAAATCTGGATGGAAACCACGAAAGGAGGCAGTAAACTCGCCATTCTTCTGGGTCCGGGTCGGCCAAAAAGCCGTTTGCCGGGATAACCGGGTGGAAAGGGTCAAAAGTGACGTTTATTCGCCAGCGCGACGACAACATTGTACGATGTGCGCAGTAAATCGCGCTGGCGAAGAAAAAGTCACAGAAACAGGTTTATCGCGGACGCGCGTAGATGAAATTTACACTTACCCTTATCGACTGGCAGGCAAGAGCGCCAGGACTCAGCGATGCCGACGAATGGCAGGCATGGTCACGCCGGTCTGACGCCATCGATCCCTCTGCACCGCTGGCGAAACTGACCGATCTGCCGATGATGACCGCCCGCCGCCTGAATTCAGGCAGCAGGCTGGCCGTCGATCTTGGCCTGATGATGCTGCGCAAACACCGCATCGATGCCGTCGTCTACAGCAGCCGTCATGGGGAGCTGGAGCGCAATTTCCGTATTCTCCAGGCCCTGGCGGCAGAACAGCCCGTTTCCCCCACCGATTTTGCCATGTCGGTACACAACTCGGCGGTCGGCAATCTCACTATCGCCGCGCGTCAGCCTGTTGTCTCTTCGTCGGTTTCCGCCGGTATGGATACCTTCCAGCAGAGCTTGTGCGACGTGCTGAGCCTGCTGCATGCGGGCTACTCCCGCGTATTGCTGGTGGATTTCGACGGTCTGCTGCCTGATTTTTATCACGCCGGGTTGCCACCGCAGATGCCCGTCTGGCCCTACGCGCTGGCGCTGGTGATTGAAGCCGGAAATACGCTCAGCTGTGAAACGCACGTCAACCGCACGCCTGAAGAGCCCGCGCTGCCGCAAAGCCTCCAGTTCCTGCGCCATTACCTGCGGGACGAGCGCCAGTTCACCCTGCCGGGCGAGCGCCTGCTGTGGCAATGGACGCGCCAATGAGAGGGTTACGTTCCCGCCTCGATCGGTTATGGCGGATGCTGATGACCGGATTGTGCTTCGCCCTGTTCGGCCTCGGCGGACTGACGCTGTCGCTGGTATGGTTTAACCTGCTGCTGATTTTCCAGCGCGACCGCACCCAACGTCGCCGCCTGGCACGCCGTACTATTTCTGCCAGTTTTCGCCTGTTCCTCGCGGTGGTACGCGGTGTAGGGGTACTGGATTACCGTTTCAACAACCTGGACGTTCTACGCGCCGAGCGGGGCTGTCTGGTGATTGCGAATCATCCCTCGCTGCTGGACTACGTTCTGCTGGCGTCGGTGATGAACGAAACCGACTGTCTGGTGAAAAGCGCGTTGCTGCGTAACCCGTTCGTCAGCGGCGTGATCCGCGCGGCTGACTATCTGATTAACAGCGAAGCCGACACGCTGCTTGCCGCAAGCCAGCAGCGTCTGTCCCAGGGCGACACCCTGCTTATCTTCCCTGAAGGCACCCGCACCCGGGTGGGGGAAGTCATGACCCTGCAACGTGGGGCGGCGAATATCGCCGTTCGCTGCAACAGCGCCGTGCGCGTGGTGGTGATCCACTGTAGCGAACGGATGCTGGATAAACAGAGCAGCTGGTATAACGTGCCCCCCAACAAACCTGTTTTCACCGTGGATGTTCGCGAACGCATCAACATTCATGATTTTTATGATGCGAGTCAGCACGAACCCGCGCTGGCAGCAAGGCAGTTAAACCGGCATATGCAGCATCAGTTAACAACCGGTCTTCAATCTTTGTCAGGAACGAAAGATGCAAGCGCTCTATCTTGAAATTAAGAATCTCATTATCTCTACGCTGAATCTGGAAGAACTTACCCCAGAGGATATTGATACAGACGCCGCGCTCTTTGGCGACGGCCTCGGTCTGGACTCAATCGACGCCCTTGAGCTGGGGCTGGCGGTAAAAAATCAGTACGGCGTAGTGCTTTCTGCCGAAAGTGACGAGATGCGTCAGCACTTTTATTCCGTTGCCACGCTCGCGGCTTTTATCCATCAACAACGCGCCTGAGAATGACCGCTATGACAGAACAACAAACGATTTATCAGGAAGTCTCTGCGCTTCTTATTACGCTGTTTGAAATCGCCCCGGAGGATATTACCCCTGAGGCACGTCTTTACGAGGATCTGGACCTCGACAGCATTGATGCCGTCGATATGGTGGTGCACCTGCAAAAGAAAACGGGCCATAAAATCAAGCCTGAAACCTTCAAAGCGGTGCGCACGGTGCAGGACGTCGTGGACGTTGTGGAACAGCTTCAGCGCGACGCGTAACGTGCGTTCGATTCCAGTTCTTCCCGCCCTGACGGGGCTGATGCTGCTGGCATGGCCGTTTTTGATCGGCTTCGGGCTGGCGAATAATAGCCTGCACGGGATACTGCCCGTGATGGCGCTGGTGCTGCTGATGCGCGTCTGCCAGGCCCGTCGGCAGGGCGGCCCCCTGCGTTATCTGTTCGTAAGCGTGGCGCTGGCCGGCATAGCGCTTTGCGCGGCGAGCTACGTCCTGCACGCGCACCAGTGGGTGCTGTTATATCCGGTGGTGGTGAATCTGGTGATGCTGGTGGTGTTTGGCGGTTCGCTGTGGACGGCAATGCCCGTCGTCGAACGGCTGGCGCGCCTGCGTGAACCGGACCTCTCCCCCGTCGGGGTACGTTACACGCGCCGGGTTACCCAGGTCTGGTGCGGCTTTTTTATTATCAACGGGGCGATCGCGCTGTTTACCGTATTCCACGCCGATATCCGTCTGTGGACGCTGTGGAACGGGATGATTGCCTATCTCCTGATGGGCACGCTGATGGCTGGCGAGTGGCTGGTGCGACAACGGGTGAAGAAAAACGATGCTTAACCCTCTTCCGCTTAGCCAGTGGCTCAGTGCGCCCCGCCCTGACGACACCCCTGTCGCCTGGCAGGACGACCATCTCTGGACGCTTGGCGATCTGCGCCACGACGTCACTCAGCTGGTCGACACGCTGCGTCGTGAAGATGGCGAGCGCTGGGCGCTGTGCATCGAAAACGGCTATCTGTTTATTGTCGCGCTGCTGGCGACGCTGCATGCGGGTAAAACGCCGGTCCTCCCCGGGCACAGCCGGGCGGCGCAGCTTAACGAACAGCGGGCGCTGTTCAGCGGCGTCCTGAGCGACACCACGCTCGATTTTCAGGGGCAACAGCTGCGGGTGGCTTCCGCTCAGCGGGCAGGCCATCCCTTTTCACCGCTGCCTGCCATCGGTGAGATGCGCACGCTCGAGCTTTACACCTCCGGCTCGACCGGCACGCCGCAGCGGGTGAGTAAGCCGGTGGTCAGCCTGGACCGTGAGGCTCGTCTTCTGGCGGCGCATTTTGGCGAGCGTCTGGCGGGCTGTCACGTCGTGGCTTCCGTGGTGCTGCACCACCTGTATGGCCTGACGTTTCGTGTCGTCTTACCCATGGCGCTCGGCCTGCCGCTGCACGCCAGCCTGCTCAACTATGCCGAGCAGCTCTCTGCCCTTCCCGACGATAAACGCTATCTTTTCATCAGCAGTCCGGCGTTTCTCAAGCGGCTGGACGCGTCACTGACGCCGCCCCCCGTCAACCTGCTCTTCTCCGCTGGCGGCGCGCTGCCCTGGCAGGAGGTCGCCGCGGTTCAGGCCTGGCTCAACGTCTGGCCGGATGAAATATACGGCAGCACGGAAACAGGCGTAATGGCCTGGCGCTACCGTCAGGAGGAAAGCACCCGCTGGCAGCCTTTCCCCGGCGTGACGTTTCACGGCGATCGCGTGATGTCGCCGCTGATCCCCGAGGTGGAGGGGGTCGTGCTGGATGATATCCTGCACTTCACGGCTGACGGGCAGTTCAGCCTCGTCGGGCGCCGCGGTCGGGTGGTCAAAATTGAAGATAAACGCATTTCACTCGATGACATTGAGCGCCGCCTGTTGGCGCTGGACGGCATCCGCGAGGCCGCCGCGCTGACGGTGACGCGCGGCGGGCGTCAGGGCATTGGCGTATTGCTGGTGCTGAATGAAGCGGTGCGTCAGCAACACGAACAGGGCAAAAAAGCGCAGGAGCTCGCCTGGCGACGCGCCCTTCGCCCCTGGCTTGAACCGGTTGCCGTGCCGCGCTACTGGCGGATCGTTGATGAAATCCCGGTCAACAGCATGAACAAGCGCGTGACTGCGCAGCTACAGGAGTTGTTTCATGAAGATCCCTGAAATCGGGCGCCTCCAGCCCGATCCACAGCATCTGGAGATAACCTTTTATCTTGATCCTGACCTGCTCTGGTTTAAGGGACATTTCGCCGTACAGCCGCTGCTGCCGGGCGTGGCCCAGCTCGACTGGGTAATGCATTACGCTGCCGCGCTGGCGCCGGGCTACCGTTTTCACAGTATTCAGAACGTGAAGTTCGCCGCCCCGCTGTTGCCGGAGAATACGGTCACGCTGCTCCTTGCCTGGCAGCCCGAACGCGAGATGCTGACCTTTAGCTACCAGCGCCATGCGGGTAACGAGCGCCACACCGCCAGCAGCGGGAAGATTCGCTTATGTCAGTAACCTTCCGTCCCTGCGTGCTGATCCCGTGCTATAACCACGGGGTGATGATGGCTTCGGTGCTGGCGCGCCTGGCGCCTTTCGATCTGCCCTGTCTGGTGGTGGACGACGGCAGCGATGAAACCACGCGCCGCACGCTTGAAGCGCTGGCGGCGGATCGTCCGCAGGTCACGCTACTGCGGCTGGCCGAAAACAGCGGCAAAGGCGCGGCGGTGATGCAGGGGCTGAAAGACTGCGCCGATCGCGGCTTCACCCACGCCGTTCAGGTGGACGCTGACGGCCAGCACGCTATCGAAGACATCCCCAAACTGCTGGCGCTGGCCGAACGCCATCCCGATGCGCTCATTTCCGGGCAGCCCGTTTACGATGACTCGATCCCCCGTTCGCGCCTGTACGGCCGCTGGATAACGCACGTCTGGGTCTGGATTGAAACCCTCTCCCTGCAACTGAAAGACAGCATGTGCGGGTTTCGCGTTTACCCTATAGCCCCGGTTTTGCGCCTTGCAGCAACCACGCCGCTCGGCAGGCGAATGGATTTTGATACCGAAGTGATGGTGCGCCTCTACTGGCAGGGCAACACCAGCTATTTTCTGCCCACCCGCGTGACCTATCCGCCGGACGGGGTATCCCATTTCGATGCCCTGAAAGACAATGTGCGCATCTCGTTGATGCATACCCGTCTGTTTCTCGGCATGCTGCCGCGCATTCCTTCCCTGCTGATGCGTCGCCGCTCGCAGCACTGGGCGCAGCAGCAGGAGGTGAAAGGATTATGGGGCATGCGCCTGATGCTGCGCGTCTGGCAGCTGCTGGGGCGTAAGGCGTTTACCGCCCTGCTGTGGCCGGTTACGGCCGTCTACTGGCTAACCGCCCGCGCTGCGCGTCAGGCATCGCAGCAGTGGCTGGCGCGGGTTAAAACGGTGATGGCACAGCGGCAAATGCCGCAACCCGCACGGCTTAACAGTTTTTCCCACTTCCTGCGCTTCGGTCATGCCATGCTGAATAAAGTGGCCAGCTGGCGCGGCGAAATGAAACTCCATCGCGATCTGGTCTTTGCGCCAGGCGCGCAGGAGGCGCTGGGGCTCGACGATCCTCAGGGCAAACTGCTGCTCGCGTCGCATCTTGGCGATGTGGAAGCCTGCCGGGCGCTGGCCCAGCGCGAAGGGGCGAAAACCATCAACGCGCTGGTCTTTAGCGACAACGCCAGACGTTTTAAGCAGGTGATGGAGGAGATGGCGCCGCAGGCGGGCATTCACCTGATGCCGGTCACCGACATTGGCCCGGAGACCGCCATCCTCATCAAAGAGAAGCTGGATCGCGGCGAATGGGTGGCGATCGTGGGCGATCGCATTGCCGTCACCCCGCAGCGCGGCGGCAGCTGGCGGGTGATATGGAGCGAATTTATGGGCCAGCCCGCGCCGTTCCCGCAGGGGCCGTTTATCCTGGCGTCCATTTTGCGCTGCCCGGTGGTGCTGATTTTTGCCCTCTGTCAGCAGGGAAAGCTGACCCTGCACTGCGAGCCGTTTGCCGACCCGCTGCTGCTGCCGCGCGGCGAACGCCAGCAGGCGCTACAGCAGACCGTCGACCGCTATGCGGAGCGGCTGGAGCATTACGCGCTCTTGTCGCCGCTCGACTGGTTTAATTTTTTCGATTTCTGGCAGCTGCCAGAGATCAACGAGAAGGAGTAAAGGGTGCTGACCGATCCCCGCTTTACGGCTGAAGTTGAAATCACCGTTCCGTTCCACGACGTCGATATGATGGGCGTGGTGTGGCACGGCAACTACTTCCGCTACTTTGAGATTGCCCGCGAAGCGCTGCTCAACCAGTTTGATTACGGCTATCGCCAGATGAAAGCGTCCGGCTACGTCTGGCCGGTGGTGGATACCCGGGTGAAATACCGCGACGCGGTGACCTTCGAGCAGCGCATTCGCGTCCGCGCCCACATTGAAGAGGTTGAAAACCGTCTGCGCATCGCCTATCAAATCTTCGACGCGCAAACCGGGAAACGCACCACCACCGGCTACACCATTCAGGTGGCGGTGGAAGAAGCAAGCCGGGAGATGTGCTTTGTCAGCCCGGCCATTCTGTTCGAACGCATGGGGATCGCGCCATGAAATGGATAACGCTACTCGCGCTGCTGGTAAGCCCGCTGGTGAACGCGGTCACGCTGGATGAACTGCAACAGCGGTTTGCGGAGCAACCGGTAGTGCGCGCACACTTCGAACAGATACGCACGATCAAGGACATGCCTCAGCCCCTGCGCTCGCAGGGGGAGATGCTAATCGCCCGTGACAATGGCCTGCTGTGGGATCAAAAAGCGCCGTTCCCGATGACGCTGCTGCTGGATGACAAACGGATGGTGCAGATCGTCAACGGTCAGTCGCCGCAGACCATTACCGCCGACACTAACCCGCAGATGTTTCAGTTCAACCATCTGCTGCGGGCGCTGTTCCAGGCCGACCGCAAGGTACTGGAAGAGAACTTCCGCGTCGATTTCAAAGACCTGGGCGAAGGCCGCTGGTCGCTGGTGCTGACGCCCGTCACCACGCCGCTGGACAAGATTTTCTCCACCCTTGATTTGAAGGGCGCGATCTATCTGGAATCCATTCGCCTGAACGATAAGCAGGGCGACACGACGGATATCGCCCTCTCCCGCCACCAACTGACGCCCGCCCGCCTGACTGATGCAGAACGCCAGCGCTTTGCCGCACCGTAACGCCCTGCGCCCGGCGCTGCTGTGGGCCGCGGTATGCCTGATCCTGCTGGGCGTGCTGCTGTCGCTGCTGCCTGGCGCGCGGCTGAACAGCAGCGTGCTCGCCATGCTGCCGAAACAGACGCTCGGCGCGATCCCTCCCGCTCTCAACGACGGATTTATGCAGCGCCTCGACCGCCAGCTCATCTGGCTGGTCAGCCCCGGCAAACAGCCGGACCCGCGCGTGGCGCAGCAGTGGTTAACCCTGCTGCAACGCAGCCAGGCGCTGAGTGTCGTAAAAGGTCCGCTGGATGCCGCCGGGCAACAGGCCTGGGGAGATTTCTTCTGGCAGCACCGCAATGGCCTGGTCGATCCGGCCACCCGCGCCCGCCTGCAAAACGGCGGTGAAGCGCAGGCTCAGTGGATCCTGTCCCAGCTCTACTCCGCCTTTTCCGGCGTGAGCGGCAAGGAGCTGCAAAACGATCCGCTGATGCTGATGCGCGGCGCGCAGCTCGCGCTGGCGAAGAACAGCCAGAAGATGCAGCTGATGGACGGCTGGCTGGTGACAAAAGATGCGGCCGGGAACTACTGGTATCTGCTGCACGGCGAGCTGGCGGGCTCGTCGTTTGACATGCAGCAAACCCACCAGCTGGTGACCACCCTCAACGCGTTGCAGCAGACGCTGAAAAGCCAGTATCCACAGGCGCAGCTGCTCTCGCGCGGGACGGTGTTCTACAGCGATTACGCCAGCCAGCAGGCTAAAAACGATATTTCCACGCTTGGCGTCGCCACGGTGCTCGGGGTGATCCTGCTGATTGTGTCGGTGTTTCGCTCCGTGCGTCCGCTGCTGCTGAGCCTGCTCTCCATTGCCATCGGCGCGCTGGCGGGGACGGTCGTGACGCTCCTGCTGTTCGGTGAGCTGCACCTGATGACGCTGGTGATGAGCATGAGCATTATCGGCATCTCGGCGGACTATACGATTTACTACCTCACGGAGCGGATGGTGCACGGCGCGGAACACTCGCCCTGGCAAAGCCTGGCAAAAGTGCGTAACGCGCTGCTGCTGGCGCTGCTGACCACCGTCGTGGCGTATCTCTTCATGATGCTGGCCCCCTTCCCCGGCATTCGTCAGATGGCGGTGTTCGCCGCCGCAGGTCTGAGCGCCTCGTGCCTGACGGTAATGTTCTGGCATCCGTGGCTGTGCCGGGGCATGCCGGTCCGCCCGGTCCCCCTGAGAGGGATGATGCAGCGCTGGCTGGACGCCTGGCGCGACGGTAAAGCCCTCTCCGTCGGGCTGCCGGTAGCACTGGCGCTGCTCTCCGCCATCGGGATCGCCAGCCTGCGGGTGGATGACGATATCGCCCGGCTTCAGGCGCTGCCGCAGGACATTCTGGCGCAGGAAAAAACCATCACCGCCCTGACCGGGCAAAATGTCGATCAGAAATGGTTCTTGGTGTACGGCGCGTCGGCTCAGGAAACGCTGGAGCGGCTGGAGGCGTTTACCCCGGCGCTGGCGCAGGCGCAAAAAGCCGGTGAATTAACCCGCTGGCGTACCCTGCCGCTGAACTCGCTGGCGCGGCAGAACAGCGATCTGCAACTTCTGCGTAACGCCGCGCCGACGGTGACGAAAATGCTGCAAAGCACGGGGCTGAATGCCGTCGCCCCGAATCTGAACGCCATGCCTGTTAGCGTGGAAGCGTGGCTCGCCAGCCCGGCCAGCGAGGGCTGGCGTTTGCTGTGGCTGACGTTGCCGGACGGCAAAAGCGGTGTGCTGGTCCCGGTCGATGGCGTCAGAAACAGCGCCGCGCTCGGTGAGCTGGCCACCCGCCATCCCGGGGTCGTCTGGGTTGACCGTAAGGCCAGCTTCGACAGCCTGTTTGCGCTCTACCGCTCGCTGCTGTCGGGGCTGCTGGGCGTGGCGCTGGCGGTGATTGCCTGCGGCGCGATGCTACGCCTCGGCTGGCGAAAAGGGCTGGTGGCGCTGGTGCCGTCCGTGCTGTCGCTGGGCGGCGGGCTGGCGGCGCTGGCCGTGACGGGCCATCCGGTGAACCTGTTTTCCCTGCTGGCGCTGGTGCTGGTCCTCGGCATTGGCATCAACTACACGCTGTTTTTCAGCAACCCGCGCGGCACGCCGCTGACCTCCATGCTGGCGATTACCCTCGCCATGATGACCACCCTGCTGACGCTGGGGATGCTGGTATTCAGCACCACTCAGGCCATCAGCAGCTTTGGCATTGTGCTGGTGAGCGGTATCTTCACCGCGTTCCTGCTCGCCCCGCTGGCGATGCCGTCTAACAAAGAGAACTTACCATGACCCGTTTCATTCGTCTGGCGGCAGTGATGATGGCCCTGTTGCTGGCGGGGTGTAGCCATACGACGAACCGCGATGACGCGCGCCCTCAGGCCTGGCTCCAGCCCGGCACCCGCGTCACGCTGCCCCCGCCGGGCATCACGCCTGCCATCCGCGCGCAGCAGTTGCTTACCGGCAGTTTTAAAGGCCAGACCCAGTCGCTGCTGGTGATGCTGAACGCCGACGGAAATAAAGTGACGCTTGCCGGCCTCTCCTCCGTCGGGATCCGCCTGTTCCTCGCCACCTACGACGACACCGGGATCCACACCGAGCAGTCGGTTGTGATGCCGCAGCTGCCGCCCGCCAGCCAGGTGCTGGCCGACGTGATGCTGAGCCACTGGCCGCTCAGCGCCTGGCAGCCGCAGTTGCCGAAAGGCTGGACGCTGAACGATACTGACACCAGACGCGAACTGCGCAACCCCGATGGCAAGCTGGTCACGGAAATTGCCTACCTGAACCGTAACGGCAGGCGCGAACCGATTAGCATTGTGCAGCACGCTTTTCACTACCACATCACCATTCAATATCTGGGTGACTGAGATGATTTACCTTTCTGCCGTTGGCATGGTCAACGCGCTCGGCAACTCGGCTGATGAAATAGCGGCGAACCTGATCGCTGGCGTGGCCCCCGGGATTCGCCAGCGTGCGGGCTGGCTACAGGGCTTACCCGAGGCCGTGCTGGGAGGCGTGGAGGGTGAACTTCCCCCTGTCCCCGAGTCTTTTTCTGCGCATCGCAGCCGCAACAACCAGCTGCTGCTGGCGGCGCTTGCGCAAATCCGGCCCGCCGTCGATGCGGCCATTGCGCGCGTGGGGCGAGACCGCGTGGCGGTTGTGCTGGGCACCAGCACCTCCGGACTGGACGAGGGTGATGAGTACGTGCGCCGCGCGCAGAACGGCGAGCGCAGCCCGCAGTGGCAATATCCGCAGCAGGAGCTGGGCGATCCGTCGCGCTTTCTCGCCAGCTGGCTTGCGCTGGACGGCCCGGCGTATACCATTTCGACCGCCTGCTCCTCCAGCGCGCGGGCGATCATCAGCGGTCGTCGCCTGATCGACGCCGGGCTGGTGGACGTCGCCATCGTCGGCGGGGCCGACAGCCTGAGCCGCATGCCGGTCAACGGCTTCAACAGCCTGGAGTCCTTCTCCCCGACCCTGTGCGAACCGTTTGGCCGCCACCGTCGGGGGATCACCATTGGCGAAGCGGCGGCACTGATGGTGCTGACCCGCGAGCCGGGCGAGGTTGCGCTGCTGGGCGCGGGGGAATCCAGCGATGCGTACCATATTTCCGCCCCACATCCGCAGGGCGAAGGGGCGATCCGCGCCATCAACCAGGCGCTGAACGAGGCGGGCATAACGGCGGCGGACGTCGGCTATATCAACCTGCACGGCACCGCCACGCCGCTGAACGATCGCATTGAGGCGCAGGTTATCCACGATCTCTTTGGCGACCGCGTGCCGTGCAGCTCCACGAAACATCTTACCGGCCACACGCTGGGCGCCGCGGGGATCACCGAGGCCGCCCTGAGCTGGCTGATCCTGACCCGAGACCTGCCGCTGCCGCCGCAGGATTTTTCCCGCTACGCGCCGGACGACACCCTGCCCGCCTTCGGCCTACTGCACCAGAGCGCACCGCTGAATAAACCGGTGATCCTGTCAAACTCCTTCGCGTTTGGCGGCAACAACGCCAGCCTTCTGCTGGGGAGAGTATGATGCACTACTTACCTCCCGGGGATTATCTTCCTCACGACACGCCGATGCTGCTGCTTGAGAGCGTGGAAAGCGTCACCGATGACCGCGCCGTTTGCAGCGTGACGGTGAACGAACGGGGCGTTCTGGCCCCGTTCCTGGACGCGGACGGCAACCTGCCTGGCTGGTTTGCGCTGGAGCTGATGGCCCAGACCGTGGGCGTCTGGTCTGAATGGCACCGGATGCAAAAAGGGCTGCCGCACTGTGCGCTGGGCATGGTGCTGGGCGCGCGCGAGCTGGTGTGCGACGCAGGGCATTTTGCCGCAGGCAGCACGCTGACCATCACCATCGAACGTCTGATGCAGGATGAACGCTTTGGCAGCTTCGAGTGCACCATTCATGCGGATAGTGTCTCCCTCGCCACGGGCCGCGTGAACACCTTCCAGCCGAGCGAGGAAGAATTAACCACACTTTTCAACCAGGGAACACCATCATGAGATCCGTACTGGTCACTGGCGCCAGCAAAGGCATTGGCCGCGCTATCGCCCTTCAGCTTGCGGCGGACGGTTTCACCGTCGGCGTGCATTACCATCGTGATGAAGCGGGCGCGCAGGAGACGCTGGAAGCGATTGTCCAGGCAGGCGGCGCGGGCCGTTTACTCACCTTCGACGTGGGCAACCGCGAGCAGTGCCGCACGGTGCTGGAACAGGAGATCGCTGACCACGGCGCGTGGTATGGCGTGGTCAGTAACGCCGGTATTACCCGCGACGGCGCATTTCCTGCGCTCAGCGACGATGACTGGGACAGCGTGATCCACACCAATCTCGACAGTTTTTATAACGTCATTCATCCCTGCATTATGCCGATGATCGGCACCCGCAAGGGCGGGCGGATCATCACCCTGTCGTCGGTGTCAGGCATTATGGGCAACCGTGGGCAGGTGAACTACAGCGCGGCGAAAGCCGGGATCATCGGCGCCACCAAAGCGCTCGCCACCGAGCTGGCAAAACGCAAAATCACCGTCAACTGCATCGCGCCGGGGCTGATCGATACCGGCATGATCGAGATGGACGAAGCTGCGCTGCACGCGGCGATGTCGATGATCCCGATGCAGCGTATGGGCCAGGCCGAGGAGGTCGCGGGGCTGGCGAGTTACCTGATGTCGGATAAAGCAGGCTATGTGACGCGTCAGGTGATTTCGATTAACGGAGGCATGCTATGACCCGCCGGGTAGTGATTACGGGCATGGGCGGCGTCACCGCGTTCGGCGAGGACTGGCCGACCATCTCGCGCCGTCTGCGCGAGTATGAAAATGCGGTGCGTACCATGACGGAGTGGCAGGCGTATGACGGCCTGCAAACCCTGCTCGCCGCGCCGATTGAAGACTTCACTCTCCCCGCTCACTATACCCGTAAGCGCATTCGCGCCATGGGCCGCGTGTCGCTGCTCTCTACCCGCGCCACCGAGCTGGCGCTGGAGCAGGCGGGACTAATCGACGACGCGGTGCTGACCAACGGTCAGACCGGCATCGCCTACGGCTCGTCGACGGGCAGCACCGGGCCGGTCAGCGAGTTTGCCTCTATGCTCACCGAAAAGCACACCCACAACATCACCGGCACCACCTATGTGCAGATGATGCCGCACACCACGGCGGTGAATACCGGGCTGTTCTTTGGCCTGCGCGGACGGGTGATCCCCACCTCGAGCGCCTGTACCTCTGGCAGCCAGGCGATTGGCTACGCCTGGGAAGCGATTCGTCACGGCTACCAGACGGTGATGGTGGCAGGCGGCGCGGAAGAGCTGTGCCCGTCGGAAGCGGCGGTTTTCGATACCCTGTTTGCCACCAGCCAGCGTAACGACGCGCCAAAAACCACGCCGTCGCCGTTTGACGTTCAGCGCGATGGCCTGGTGATTGGCGAAGGGGCGGGTACGCTGGTGCTGGAAGCGCTGGATCACGCCAGAGCGCGCGGAGCGACAATTTATGGCGAGATCGTGGGCTTTGCCACCAACTGCGATGCGGCGCACATCACCCAGCCCCAGCGTGAAACCATGCAGGTGTGTATGGAGCAGTCGCTGGCGATGGCGGGTCTTGGCCCTCAGGACATTGGCTACATTTCTGCCCACGGCACGGCAACCGATCGCGGGGATATCGCCGAGAGTCAGGCGACCGCCGCCATTTTCGGCGACAGCGTGCCCATCTCATCCTTAAAGAGTTATTTCGGTCATACCCTGGGAGCCTGCGGCGCGCTGGAAGCCTTGCTGAGTCTGCACATGATGCGGGAGGGCTGGTTCACGCCGACGCTCAATTTAAGACAACCGGATGAGCAATGCGGCGCTTTAGATTATATTATGGGGGAAACCCGCCCGATTGATTGCGAATTTATTCAGAGCAATAACTTTGCCTTTGGCGGCATCAATACCTCGATAATCATTAAACGCTGGGCGTAACTATGTACCAGTTTGTACTGGGAAAGATCTCCACCCTTAGCGCGGACCCGCTGGCGTCAACGCTCGCAGACATGGCACCTCAGGGTGCACGACACGCTTCCTGGCTTGCAGGCCGGACGCTGCTCGCCAGAACCTTATCCCCCTCGCCCCTTCCCGAGATAATTTACGGCGAGCAGGGAAAACCGGCCTTCGCTAACGGCCATCCGCTGTGGTTTAACCTGAGCCACAGCGGGGACGATATTGCCCTGCTGATGAGCGATGAAGGTGAAGTGGGCTGCGATATCGAAGTGATCCGCCCGCGGGAGAACTGGCAGGCGCTGGCAAATGCCGTTTTCAGCCTCACCGAACATGACGAGCTGGAACGTGAAGCGCCGGAAGAGCAGCTTTCCGCATTCTGGCGCATCTGGACACGCAAAGAGGCAATCGTCAAACAGCGTGGCGGCAGCGCGTGGCAGATAGTCAGCATTGACAGCACCGCCCAGTCGCTCCCGGTCAGTCAGCTACGCTTCGGCTCGCTGAGCCTGGCGGTCTGTACCCCTACGCCTTTCACCTTAACGGCGGAAGCGGTTACTTACTCCGGTGTTCCTGCGGCATAAAAAACGGCCATGCCGGTTAAAACCAACATGGCCGATGTCCCGTTCACGTTGTTCTCGATCTTATTTTAAATTTTCCGGGAAGTTTGCAGGCAGCTCGCTGGCCGCGCAATTGATCACGCTATCGTCATTCGCACCGCAGTCACGCACGAAGGTGATGGTGGCAAATTCATCAATCACTTCGGTTGGATACACTGGTCCGGCATCACGGTAGCTGTTCATCAGCGGAATGTGATCGTTCTGGAAGCAGACGGTTTTTTCCGGATTATTCATGACCCAGCGCGGGAAGAAGATGGTGCCGTGGAACAGGCGGTCGCCCAGGTTCACGATCAGGCTCACGTCAGTACCGGTTGGCTCCGTCCAGGAAATTTTATAGATGCTCTCCCCAACACGGACGATGTAGGCCTGCTGATCTTTCACCCAACGGTTGCCCACCAGACCACTGTGAATACGGTAGTCCAGGGTGTTTTCGTTTTTAACGTAAATTTCGTAATTCCAGCCATTATCGTAGGTATATACAAGATGTTTGCCGACGAAGCCGCTTAAATCATGTTTATCGAAGGTGCTCATACGCTGTCTCCTTTGTTTTGATGAGACGATCGTACCCCTTCAAAAAATGAATGAATAACGCTATGTTTGAATCAAATTCATCCAAAATTTAGATTAATTATGCACAAGACGACGCTCGAACAGTGGGCCTTGCTGGAGAGAGTCATCGAGGCTGGCAGCTTCGCTAAGGCGGCGGAAGAGACCTACCGCAGCCAGTCCTCGGTCAGCTATAACCTGTCGCTTTTGCAGGAGCGGCTGGGCGTGGCGCTCCTGATGACAGAGGGACGGCGTGCCGTGCTAACCCCGGCGGGTGAGCTGTTGCTGAATCAGGTTAAACCGCTGCTGAAAGCCTTCGCCTATGTTGAAACGCGCGCTGCGACCCTGCGCAGCGGGATGCGAACCCGTATCGACCTGATGGTAGACAGTATTTTTCCGCGTAGCCGGCTGTTCGCGATTTTGCGCCAGTTTCAGCAGCTGTACCCGCAAACGCAGGTGCGGCTTACCGAGGTTCTGGAAAACAGCCGCGCAGATGCGCTCAATGATGAAGCCGACGTGATGGTCTTAACCCGCCGCCAGGACATTACCGGCCTGGGCGAATGGCTGATGAATATCGATTTTGTTGCCGTCGCGCATCACGCGCACCCGCTGTTTTCGCTGGATACGCCGCTTAATGACGAGATGCTACGGCCGTGGCCGCGCATTCAGATCGCAGACAGCCAGCCCACCACTCACCCCACCGGGGAGTCGTGGACATTCTCCACCATCGATGCCGCGATCGAAGCGGTGATGTATCAGGTTGGGTACGGCTGGTTACCGGAAGAACGCATCCAGGCCCCGCTCCAGCAGGGCATCCTTAAAACGCTGCCGCTCAGCCACGGCGTGCGTCGCGCCACGCCGCTGCACCTCATCGTCAAACGCTCCCTCAGCCCGCTGGACGAGCAGGTTGAGACGCTGTTGCGCCTTTTTAAGCAGGAGCCGTCATCGTCAACTGCTACGCTTTAAGTTTTGAACCATAAAACGACAAGGAGTGAACGATGAAAATCGATTTAACGGGGAAAGTAGCGCTGGTGACCGCGTCCACCGGCGGTATTGGGTTTGCCATCGCCCGCGGGCTGGCGGAGAGCGGTGCGGAAGTGATCGTAAACGGACGCAGCGTCGACTCGGTGAATAAAGGCATTCAGGCGCTACAGCAGGTGGTGCCTGGCGTACAGGTCCGTGCCGCCATCGCCGACCTGAGCTCGCAGGAGGGCGTTGACGAACTGCTCAGGGTCGCCACGCACGTCGATATTCTGGTGAATAACGCCGGGATCTATGGCCAGCAGGATTTTTATTCCACCGACGACGAGACCTGGGAACGCTACTGGCAAACCAACGTGATGTCCGGCGTGCGCCTCTCCCGTGCCCTGTTGCCCGGCATGGTACAAAAGGGCTGGGGTCGGGTAGTGTTTATCTCGTCAGAATCGGCCTGCAATATTCCTGCGGATATGATCCACTATGGCGTGACAAAAACCGCCCAGCTCTCGCTGGCGCGCGGTCTGGCGAAGTTCGTGGCAGGCAGCGGCGTGACGGTGAACAGCGTACTGCCGGGCCCGACAATGTCGGACGGTTTTGCCGCGATGATGAAAGACGAAATCGAAAGAACCGGTAAATCGCTGGAGCAGCTGGCGAAAGCGTTCGTGATGGAGAATCGTCCCAGCTCGGTTATTCAGCGCGCCGCAACGGTAGAAGAAGTGGCGAATATGGTGGTGTATGTCTGTTCCATGCAGGCCTCCGCGACTTCCGGCGCGGCGCTGCGCGTTGACGGTGGCGTGGTGGATGACATAGTTTGACCCGTCAGGCCACAGGTTCAGGAAAAAATGCGACCTGATATAAGGACTATGAAGGTAAAGCAGGTAAACTAGTGAACAGAATGTGTATTTCAGCTAAGACGTATTTATGACCAATATGATTGCCGACGAAGCCGTGGCGAAGTCCAGCGTGCTCTCTGTCTTTGACTTTGATGGTACGTTGACGCACCACGACAGTTTTATCCCGTTCCTGCGCTTTGCCTTTGGCAAGCGCTACTTTGCTGGCCGACTGGTGCGCATGGCCCTGCCTACGCTGCACTGTGTGCGCCGCAAGCTGACGCGAGATGAGCTGAAAGAGGTGTTGATCAAAACCTTCCTGACGGGGGTGGATGAGCACTGGTTACGTCAGCAGGCGGAAGCCTTCTGTGAAAAATACTGGAACAAGCTGATGCGCCCGGAAGGTGTGCTGGCCGTCGCCAACGAGGTCAATTCCGGTGCGGAAGTGACGATTTGCTCTGCTTCCCCGGCGCTGGTATTGCAGCCGTGGGCCGATAAGCTCGGCATTAAGCTGATTGGCACGCAGCTGGAAGTGAAAGACGGCAAGCTGACCGGGCGGATCACCGGCCACAACTGCCGGTGTGCCCAGAAGGTGGCGAGGCTGGAGAAGGTGTATGGGGATTTGAACGCGTATCACCTGCGCGCCTGGGGCGACACGCGTGGCGACCACGAGTTGCTGGCGGCGGCGCAGGATCCGCACTGGCGGCATTTTCATCATCCGAGCAAGCGCCGAAATTCACCGATTAAGGGTTAGGTGCGGCCCGGTGCCCTCACCCCGGCCCTCTCCCACAGGGAGAGGGAGAAAAGCGGTACATCAGGCCTCACGTTTTCCCGGGAACATCACGCTCGCAATAATCCCCAGCGCCAGTACCCCCAGCACCACAAACAGACTTGCCGTGGCGCCGATGTTATAACCGTGATGCCAGAAATGGTCGGTCGCATTCAGCCCCAGCTTGAACGCCACGAAGAACAGCAGTAACACCACCGCTTTCTCCAGATGCACCAGATACTGCTTCAGCGCTTCCAGCACAAAGTAGAGGGTACGCAGGCCGAGGATCGCGAACATCATTGCGCTGTAGATAATCAGCGGCTCACGGCTGACGGCAATGATTGCGGGTACGGAATCGAAGGCGAACATCACGTCGGACAGCTCCACCACCGCAACACAGAGCAGCAGCGGCGTCGCGTAGCGCTTCGCCTTCTTCACGCGGCCTACCATTACATCCTTGTTTTCAGGCTTCTCCAGTTCGGCATCCACCTCTTTCTGGGTCAGGATAAACGCATGGCTGCTGATTTTTGGCCACACCGGGTAGAAGCGTTTCACCAGGCGGTACGCCAGATGGTTGGAATAATCTTCTACTTCATCGCTCTCTTCATTGCGTTTCAGCATCATCACCGCCGTCCAGCCGACGACCAGCGCAAAAATGACCTCAACATACGGCCCCAGGCTCAGCAGGCTGGTGCCGATGGCAACAAAAATACCGCGGAACACAATCGCCCCGAGCACGCCCCAGTAGAGCACGCGGTGACGATATCTATCCGGCACGCCGAACCAGGCGAAGATCGCCATCATCACAAACAGGTTGTCGACGGAGAGCACCTCTTCCAGCGCATAGCCGGTCAGGAACAGACTGGCCATCTCCGCGCCGTGGTGCACGTATAAGAATCCGGCGAAGGCCATCGCCATCATGACCCAGAAGATGGACCACATAACCGCGCTTTTCAGCGAGATCGGTTTATCGTGACGGTGCATGAAGAGGTCGATAAACATCGCCCCAACGGCCATCACCACGAAGACAACAACGGTTTCCGTCGGGAAACCGAGATGAGCAGCAGACATAGACAACCCTTTTAAGAAGACAAAACACCATGCACACAATAAAAAGCGTGGGCCCGTTAAGGAGGCATCACGCTAAAAAATAAATATTAACCGTTCTTTTCAGCCAGCGCTTGCGCGCATGCCCAGGCACTGGCCCACGCCCACTGGAAGTTATACCCGCCGAGCCAGCCGGTCACGTCCATCACTTCACCAATGAAATAAAGACCCGGCACGTTGCGGGCTTCCATCGTGCGGGATGAGAGTTCGTTTGTATCCACGCCGCCCAGCGTCACTTCCGCCGTGCGGTAGCCTTCGGTGCCGTTTGGCTGTACGCGCCAGTTCGTCAGCGTCTCCACCAGCGTTTCCTGCTCGCGGCTGTTGAGCTGCTTGAGCGCAACATCCGGAATTTGCCCTAACACCTGCAAGCACTCCACGAGACGCTTCGGCAACTGCATCGCCAGGGTATTTTTCAGGCTTTGATTCGGGTGCGCGGCGCGTTGCTCGTTGAGGAAGGCGTCCAGATCGCAGTCCGGCACCAGGTTTACGGAGACAAACTCCCCCGGCTGCCAGTAGCTGGAGATCTGCAATACCGCCGGCCCCGAGAGTCCACGATGGGTAAAGAGCAGGTTTTCGCGGAACACCGTGCCGTCTTCGGCCGTAATGACCGACGGTACAGACACGCCGGAGAGTGTCTGAAGCTGCTCCAGCAGCGGCTTATGCAGCGTGAACGGTACCAGCCCGGCGCGGGTGGGCAGTACCTTCAGGCCAAACTGCTCGGCAATTTTATAGCCGAACGGTGAGGCGCCCAGCCCCGGCATCGAGAGGCCGCCGCTGGCGATCACCAGGTTATCGGCGCTGACGGTCTCACCGTTGAGTTGCAGCGTGTAGCCCTGCTCGTCGCGGGCGACGTCCAGCACTTCGGTGCGCAGGCGCATTACTACGCCGCCTTTCTCGCACTCGGCCACCAGCATATCGACAATTTGCTGCGCGGAGTCGTCGCAGAACAGCTGTCCCAGCGTCTTCTCATGCCACGCGATACCGTGTTTACCCACCAGTTCGATAAAATCCCACTGGGTATAGCGCGCCAGCGCAGATTTGCAAAAATGGCGGTTCTGGCTCAAATAGGCCGCAGGCTCGACATAAAGATTAGTAAAGTTGCAGCGCCCGCCGCCAGACATCAGGATCTTGCGGCCAGGCTTTTTTCCGTTATCCAGCAGCAGCACGCGACGACCCGCTTGTCCGGCCATCGCCGCACAAAACATACCCGCCGCACCGGCGCCAATTACTACGGCATCAAACCTTTCCACGTCAAAATCCTCTTCGTTAACTGCCGCGGATTGTAAAGTTTCCTCAGTGGTCGCACCAGCGTAAAAAGATATTACAAAGCCATTTCATTGATATTTAAAGATTATCCTTTCAGGCACATTTCTCAAATCAGGTGGTATGTCAAAAAAAGTCTATATTTCACTTTGCCCGTTGCGCATTTGTCCTGGATAATGCGCCGCGTTCATGTCCTCAAAATGGCGTAACGTCCTATGCTACATTTGTTTGCCGGCCTGGATTTACATACCGGGCTTTTATTATTGCTTGCTCTGGTTTTTGTGCTGTTTTACGAAGCGATCAACGGCTTCCACGACACTGCAAACGCAGTAGCAACGGTTATCTACACTCGCGCAATGCGATCGCAGCTTGCGGTTGTTATGGCGGCGGTATTTAACTTTTTTGGTGTCCTCCTGGGCGGACTGAGCGTTGCGTATGCCATTGTGCATATGCTGCCAACGGATCTGCTGCTTAACGTGAGTTCCGGTCATGGCCTGGCCATGGTGTTCTCTATGCTGCTTGCTGCGATTATCTGGAACCTCGGTACCTGGTATTTCGGCCTGCCGGCATCCAGCTCTCACACCCTCATCGGCGCGATTATCGGTATCGGGTTAACCAATGCCCTGATGACCGGGACCTCCGTCGTTGATGCGCTGAATATCCCGAAAGTTCTCGGCATTTTCGGCTCTCTGATCATCTCCCCTATCGTCGGTCTGGTGGTGGCGGGTGGCTTGATTTTCATCCTGCGTCGCTACTGGAGCAACACGAAAAAACGTGCGCGTATCCACCTGACGCCAGCAGAGCGTGAGAAGAAAGACGGCAAGAAAAAGCCGCCGTTCTGGACGCGTATCGCGCTGATCATTTCCGCTATCGGCGTCGCCTTCTCTCATGGCGCGAACGATGGTCAGAAAGGTATCGGCCTGGTGATGCTGGTTCTGATTGGCGTCGCACCGGCGGGCTTCGTGGTTAACATGAACGCCTCCGGTTACGAAATCACCCGTACCCGTGATGCGGTAAACAACGTTGAGACTTACTTCCAGCAGCATCCTGATTTGCTGAAGAAAGCGACCGGCGTGGACCAGCTGATTCCTTCTCCGGAGTCAGGCGCAACGACGGCACCGGGCGAGTTCCATTGCCATCCGGCAAACGCGATTAACGCGCTGGAACGTGCGAAAGGCATGCTGGCCGATATCGAAAGCTATGACAAACTGGCTGTTGAACAGCGTGGTCAGCTGCGTCGCATCATGCTCTGTATCTCCGACGTGACCGATAAAGTCGCGAAGCTGCCAGAGGTTAATGCTGACGACCAACGTCTGCTGAAGAAACTGAAAGGCGATATGCTCAATACCATTGAGTACGCGCCAATCTGGATCATCATGGCGGTCGCGCTGGCGCTGGGTATCGGTACGATGATTGGCTGGCGTCGTGTGGCGACCACCATCGGCGAGAAGATCGGTAAGAAAGGCATGACCTATGCGCAGGGTATGTCCGCGCAGATGACGGCAGCGGTATCTATCGGTCTGGCGAGTTACACCGGTATGCCAGTCTCCACCACCCACGTACTCTCTTCGTCCGTGGCAGGTACAATGATTGTTGACGGCGGCGGTTTGCAGCGTAAAACCGTGACCAACATCCTGATGGCCTGGGTGTTCACCCTCCCGGCGTCCATCCTGCTGTCTGGCGGTCTGTACTGGATTTCGCTGAAGCTGATTTAATCGGCTGAAGGCGACAAAAAAGCGGGTCAGGAAACTGGCCCGCTTTTTTTATGCTCAGTGCCAAATCATCAGCGCAATCATACTCACCACAACCAGACCACACAGGGCGCTGGTCAAAATGAACTGACGACGCAGGCGCTCGCAGCGACGGATAAACTCTTCATCGTGGTGATCGCGGTAGCGCTGGTAGTAGATATACCCCACCAGACGCATCTGCTTGCTGGGCTGTCCGTGCGAGGTGAAGAACCCTCCACCGTCCACATACTGATAAAGCAACGGATCGCAACCACGAAGTACCACTAACAGCGCACGTAACGATGAGAAGTAGCGCGCCATATTCACTATGCAAACCACGCATAACGCCCAAAACAATGCGACGGTGCTAATCATACATCCTCCCCGGCGTCCGCCCACGAAGCAAGGCTCCTGAGCTACCGCACCCCAATGCCCTGACAGACAGTTCAGTGAAAGAATGACCAAAAGTCGATCCGGTTCGCGTTTTAATATCCGAACGGCTCATTAAATAGTGTAGGAGATCCGTTAATTTTTTTGCCACAAGGTTAATCGTTATCAACACCAAAGCTTGAAAAATATGTTTAACTGGGCCGTAATGAAAGCATCAGACGACGGCTTTCCCATTTAGTCATCGATAACTTAAGGAAGGAGTAACACTATGGCTTACAAACACATTCTTATCGCGGTAGACCTCTCCCCGGAGAGTAAAGTGCTGGTTGATAAAGCAGTATCCATGGCACGTCCCTACAACGCGAAAGTTTCGCTGATTCACGTTGATGTGAATTACTCCGACCTCTACACCGGTCTGATCGACGTGAATCTCGGCGATATGCAGAAACGCATCTCCGAAGAGACTCACCACGCGCTGAGCGAGCTTTCTACCAACGCGGGCTATCCGATCACTGAAACCTTAAGCGGTAGCGGCGATCTGGGCCAGGTGCTGGTTGATGCGATTAAGAAATACGATATGGACCTGGTGGTATGTGGTCACCATCAGGACTTCTGGAGCAAACTGATGTCTTCCGCGCGCCAGCTGATTAACACCGTTCACGTGGATATGCTGATTGTTCCACTGCGTGACGAAGAAGACGAGTAAGTGCGTTAAATTCCCCTCACCCTAACCCTCTCCCAAAGGGAGAGGGAATAGATCGAGGATGTAGGCCGGGTAAGGCGAAGCCGCCACCCGGCTTTTTCTATTCCGGCGTACCCGAATAAATATCAAACCGGTGCCCTTTCGTGGTCACCGCGTTAGTGGTCGCAACGTCCGCCAGCGGCGGCGCATAGTCCGGCCGCTTCACCACCACACGCTTCGTCGCCAGCTGACGAGCCGGTTCCAGCAGGCCATCGGCATCTAAATCTGGCCCCACCAGCGACTGAAACACCCGCATCTCTTTCTTCACCAGCGCGCTTTTCTGCTTATGCGGGAACATGGGGTCGAGATAAACCACCTGCGGGCGCGGGGTGATGTCGGTGAGCGCCGTCAGGCTGGAGGCATGAATAAGTTGCAAACGTTCCTGTAACCACGAGCCGATTTCCGGGTCCGCATAGCCCCGCGTCAGCCCGTCGTCAAGCAGCGCGGCGACAACCGGATTACGCTCCAGCATCCGCACCCGGCAGCCCACCGAGGCCAGCACAAACGCATCGCGCCCCAGCCCCGCCGTGGCGTCCACCACGTCCGGAAGATAGCTCCCTTTAATGCCAACCGCCTTGGCCACCGCTTCGCCGCGACCGCCGCCGAACTTACGCCGGTGCGCCATCGCGCCGCCGACAAAATCGACAAAAATCCCGCCAAGCTTTGGCTCATCGCGCTTGCGCAGCTCCAGATGTTCCGGCGTCATCACCAGCGCCATCAGGTTGTCTTCATCATGTTCCAGCCCCCAGCGGGCCGCCAGAACAGATAAGGCGCCGTCCCCGGCGCCTGTTTCATCTACTAAGCAGATCTTCACGTAGCAATCAGCCTTTGATTCCGTAATGCTCCAGCATCGCATCCAGCTGCGGCTCGCGGCCACGGAAGCGTTTGAACAGCTCCATAGGCTCTTCTGAACCGCCGCGGGTCAGGATGTTGTCGAGGAACGACTGACCGGTTTCGCGGTTGAAAATCCCCTCTTCTTCGAAGCGCGAGAAGGCATCCGCCGCCAGCACGTCGGCCCACAGGTAGCTGTAGTAGCCTGCGGCGTACCCGCCTGCGAAGATATGGCTGAACGCGTGCGGGAAACGTCCCCAGGTTGGCCCTGGAATAACGGCAACCTGCTTTTTAATCTCAGCCAGGGTTTCGAGGATTTTCGCCCCCTGCTCCGGGCTGAACTCGGCGTGCAGGCGGAAGTCGAACAGGCCGAACTCCAGCTGGCGCAGGATAAACATCGCCGCCTGGTAGTTTTTCGCTGCCAGCATTTTATCCAGCAGTTCTTTCGGCAGCGGTTCACCCGTTTCGTAATGACCGGAGATAAACGCCAGCGCGTCCGGCTCCCAGCACCAGTTTTCCATAAACTGGCTAGGCAGCTCGACCGCATCCCATGGCACACCGCTGATACCGGCGACGCCAGCGGTTTCGATGCGGGTCAGCATGTGGTGCAGGCCGTGACCGAACTCGTGGAACAGGGTGATCACTTCATCGTGGGTAAACAGCGCAGGTTTGCCGCTCACCGGACGGTTGAAGTTACAGGTCAGGTAGGCGACCGGTTTTTGCAGGGAACCATCCGCTTTACGCATCTGGCCCACGCAGTCGTCCATCCACGCCCCGCCGCGCTTGTTCTCACGCGCGTAGAGATCGAGGTAGAAGCTGCCGCGCAGTTCGTTTTTCTCGTCATACAGCTCAAAGAAGCGCACGTCCGGATGCCAGACGTCGATGTCGGTACGCTCTTTCGCGGTAATGCCGTAGATGCGTTTCACCACCTCGAACAGGCCGTTAACGGCTTTGTTTTCCGGGAAGTACGGACGCAGTTGTTCGTCGCTGATGCTGTAGAGATGCTGTTTCTGTTTTTCGCTGTAGTACGCGATATCCCACGGCTGAAGCTCGTCTACGCCGAACTCCGCTTTCGCAAAGGCGCGCAGCTGAGCCAGTTCTTTTTCACCCTGAGGACGGGCGCGTTTCGCCAGATCGGTCAGGAAGTCGAGCACCTGCTGTGGGTTCTCGGCCATTTTGGTGGCGAGGGATTTATCCGCGTAGCTGTCGAAGCCCAGCAGCTGTGCCAGCTCGTGGCGCAGGGCGAGGATCTCCGCCATCACCGGGCTGTTATCCCATTTGCCCGCATTCGGCCCCTGATCGGAGGCGCGGGTGCTGTAGGCGCGGTACATCTCTTCGCGCAGGGCCTGGTTGTCGCAGTAGGTCATCACCGGCAGATAGCTTGGGATATCCAGCGTTAACAGGAAGCCTTCCTGCTCTTTCGCTTCGGCCTGGGCTTTTGCTGCCGCCAGCGCGCTTTCCGGCATGCCCGCCAGTTCAGATTCATCGGTAATCAGCTTCGTCCAGCCCATGGTAGCGTCGAGGACGTTATTGCTGTACTGGTTGCCCAGCTCGGACAGGCGCGCGGCGATTTCACCGTAGCGAACCTGTTTTTCTTTTGGCAGGCCAATCCCGGACAGTTCGAAATCACGCAGGGCGTTATCGACCGATTTTTTCTGCGCCGTGTTCAGTTCGGCATAGTGGTCGCCGTCGCGCAGGTCGCGGTAGGCTTTGTAGAGCCCCTCATGCTGGCCGACCCAGGTGCTGTACTCAGAGAGCAGCGGCAGGGTTTGCTCGTAGGCTTCGCGCAGCTCCGGGCTGTTTTTTACCGAGTTCAGGTGGCTCACCGGGGAGAAGATGCGCCCCAGCACGTCGTCCACTTCGGCCAGCGGCTGACACAGATTTTCCCAGGTGTACGGCCCGCCCTGCGCGACCACGCTTTCTACCGCCGCGCGGCAGTTGTCCAGCGATTGCGTAACCGCTGGAACCACATGCTCGGGGAGGATTTTAGAAAACGGTGGCAACGAAAAAGGCGTCAGTAATGGATTGGTCATAAACGCTGTCCTGTTGAAATAGGTGAATGAAGCGCGCATCCGGCGCTGTGCATATTGTTCAGTAATGGGGTTAAGTGTAGAGGATTTCAATGCCAGACGTGGCGGAAAAGAGCCCGGTGGCGCTGCGCTTACCGGGCCTGCGGGTAATCTGTGCCGTTCTGCTGTAAACTGTGGCAAATCGTCAATTCAGCGGAATATCATTACCCATGCTCAGTTATCGCCACAGCTTCCACGCAGGCAACCACGCCGACGTCCTCAAACACACCGTTCAGAGCCTGATCATCGAATCGCTTAAAGAAAAGGATAAACCGTTCCTTTATCTGGACACCCACGCGGGCGCGGGCCGTTATCAGCTGAGCGGCGAGCATGCCGAGCGTACCGGTGAATATCTGGAAGGGATTGCGCGTATCTGGCAGCAGGACGATCTGCCTGCCGAGCTGGAGCCGTACATTGGCGTGGTGAATCACTTCAACCGCAACGGCCAGTTGCGTTACTACCCTGGCTCCCCGCTGATTGCCCGCCAGCTGCTGCGCGAGCAGGACAGCATCCAGTTAACCGAGCTGCACCCGAGCGACTTCCCGCTGCTGCGTTCTGAGTTTCAGAAAGATAACCGCGCCCGCGTAGACAAAGCCGATGGCTACCAGCAGCTGAAAGCCAAACTGCCGCCGGTTTCCCGTCGCGGCCTGGTGCTAATTGACCCACCGTACGAAATCAAAACCGACTATCAGGCGGTGGTGACGGGTATTCACGAAGGCTACAAACGCTTCGCCACCGGGACATACGCCCTGTGGTATCCGGTGGTGCTGCGCGCGCAAATTAAACGCATGATCAAAGACCTCGAAGCGACGGGCATTCGCAAAATCCTGCAAATTGAGCTGGCGGTGCGCCCTGACAGCGACCAGCGCGGCATGACCGCGTCCGGCATGATCGTCATTAACCCGCCGTGGAAGCTCGAAGCACAGATGAACAACGTGCTGCCGTGGCTGCACAAAACGCTGGTGCCAGCCGGTACGGGTCACGCCACCGTGAGCTGGATCGTGCCGGAGTAATCGCAGCCATCGGTGGAAACTATTGATTTCAGGTATACAATCGCGGCAATTCACGATTAAGGACAACGCTATGACTAAGCATTATGACTACATCGCAATCGGCGGCGGCAGCGGCGGCATCGCCTCCATCAACCGTGCAGCCATGTACGGCCAGAAGTGTGCGCTGATTGAAGCCAAAGAACTCGGCGGCACCTGCGTGAACGTGGGTTGTGTACCGAAGAAAGTGATGTGGCATGCCGCGCAAATCCGTGAAGCTATCCATATGTATGGCCCGGACTACGGCTTTGACACCACCATCAACCACTTCGGCTGGGATAAACTGATCGCCAGCCGTACCGCCTACATCGACCGTATTCACACCTCGTACGATAACGTGCTGGGCAAGAATAACGTCGACGTGATCCGCGGCTTTGCCCGTTTCGTGGATGCGAAGACGATCGAAGTGAACGGCGAGACGATCACCGCCGATCATATCCTGATCGCCACCGGCGGCCGTCCGAGCCACCCGCACATTCCGGGCGCGGAATACGGTATTGACTCCGACGGGTTCTTCGAGCTGCCTGCTCTGCCAGAACGCGTTGCCATTGTGGGCGCAGGTTACATCGCGGTTGAACTGGCCGGCGTGATTAACGGCCTGGGGGCGGAAGCGCACCTGTTCGTGCGTAAACACGCGCCGCTGCGCAGCTTTGACCCGCTGATCGTCGACACGCTGGTCGAGGTGATGAACGCCGAAGGCCCAACCCTGCACACCAACGCCGTGCCAAAAGCGGTGGTGAAAAATGCGGACGGTAGCCTGACGCTGGAGCTGGAAGATGGCCGCAGCCAGACCGTTGACTGCCTGATCTGGGCGATTGGCCGTGAACCGGCCACCGACAACTTCAACCTGGCCGCAACCGGGGTGAAAACCAATGAAAAAGGCTACATTGTCGTTGATAAATTCCAGAACACCAGCGTACCGGGCATTTATGCCGTCGGTGATAACACCGGCGCCGTAGAGCTGACGCCGGTTGCCGTGGCGGCGGGGCGTCGTCTTTCCGAGCGTCTGTTTAACAACAAGCCGGACGAACATCTGGATTACAGCAACATTCCGACCGTGGTCTTCAGCCACCCGCCAATCGGTACCGTCGGCTTAACCGAGCCGCAGGCGCGTGAGCAGTACGGCGATGATCAGGTGAAAGTGTATAAATCGGCGTTTACCGCGATGTATACCGCGGTCACCTCGCACCGTCAGCCGTGCCGCATGAAGCTGGTCTGCGTGGGCCCGGAAGAGAAGATCGTCGGCATCCACGGCATTGGCTTCGGCATGGACGAGATCCTGCAAGGCTTCGCGGTGGCGCTGAAGATGGGCGCAACGAAGAAAGACTTCGATAACACCGTGGCAATCCACCCGACTGCGGCGGAAGAATTTGTGACCATGCGCTGATCGGTCTGATCCGCAACAAAACCGGCCAACTGGCCGGTTTTTTTATGCCCTGGGCAGGTAAACCCAACGGGTGTACAAACGGTAACAAAATAACCCGCTACCCGCGGTGGAATTAACTAATCTTAGAAAGCGCTACGCGTTCGCCTGTTACTACGGAAAAAGATTAGAGATATGAAAATGCACGTAAAGATCACCGCAAAACTGATGGCCAAAATGCACCTTGTTCTCGCGCTGGTATGGGCGATACTGACTATTCCTACCCTGCTGTGGTGGAAAAACAGCATTCTGTGGGTGTCGTTAATGAGCATTTACGCTATCGTGATTTCCCATCTGGCTGCGTACAGCGCCGCCCATGCAGAAAAAGCGGCCAGCAAGGCGATGGATAAAAGCGAAGGCGCCAGCCAGAAAGCCAATCAAACCGCCAACAGCCTTCAAGGCAATGCGCGTCAGGCACATTAATCCCTGCGTATATGCAGAATACCGAATGCTCTGAATTTTATTCCTGCTCTGTTTCCAAAGATTCTGATTTAATGATTTCATAATCAAAGGGATATCTGATTTTCAGCATGTTTAAATCCATTTTGAAAGCGTGATCTACCGCACACTTCGCACCGCATTAACCGAAGCGAATGTCTACGCTTAAAAGATAGCCGGGAAAAACCCGTATTTGTTACGACAAAAACCGGAGGTCCTGAACACCATGTTCAACCAGAAACTACAGACTGCCGAGGATATCGAGTTCGATATTGCAGAAGAGCTGCGCTATGAAACCGATCCCTGTGAGTTAAAACTGGATGAGATGATCGAGGCAGAGCCGGAACCGGAAATGATTGAAGGGCTGCCGGCGTCCGATGCCCTTACGCCCGCTGACCGCTACCTTGAACTGTTTGAACACGTCCAGTCGTCGCGGCTGTTTGCGGACAGCAAAACCTTTCCCGACTGCGCGCCGAAGATGGATCCGCTGGATATTTTGATCCGCTATCGCAAGGTGCGTCGCCACCGTGATTTTGACCTGGCGCGCTTTGTAGAGAATCACTTCTGGCTACCGGAGGACTACAGCAAAGAGTACGTCTCTGATCCCGGCCTGTCCCTGAAAGAACATATCGATAATCTGTGGCCGGTGCTGACGCGCGAGCCGCAGGATCACATCCCGTGGTCGTCGCTGCTGGCGCTGCCGCAGGCCTATATTGTGCCCGGCGGGCGATTCAGCGAGACCTACTACTGGGACTCTTACTTCTCCATGCTGGGGCTGGCAGAAAGCGGTCGTAACGATCTGCTGAAATGTATGGCCGATAACTTCGCCTGGTTGATTGAGCGCTACGGCCATATCCCGAACGGCAACCGCACCTACTATCTCAGCCGCTCCCAGCCGCCCGTTTTTGCCCTGATGGTGGAGCTGTTTGAAGAGGACGGCGTGCGCGGGGCGAAGCGCTATCTTGAGCACCTCAAGATGGAGTACGCCTTCTGGATGGACGGGGCGGAATCGCTGCTGCTCAATCAGGCCTATCGCAGTGCGGTTCGTATGCCGGATGGCTCATTGCTCAACCGTTACTGGGACGATCGCGATACGCCGCGGGATGAATCGTGGATTGAGGACGTTGAAACTGCCCGTCATTCTGGTCGTCCGCCGAACGAGGTGTACCGTGACCTGCGTGCCGGGGCAGCCTCAGGATGGGATTACTCATCCCGCTGGCTGCGCGATCCTGCGCGGCTGGCCAGCATCCGCACAACACAATTTATCCCCATCGATTTGAACGCATTCCTGTTCAAACTGGAGAGCGCTATCGCCAATATCTCCGCGTCGAAAGGGGATAAAGAGACGGCTGATCTGTTCCGCCAGAAAGCCAGCGACCGGCGCGCGGCGGTAAACCGCTATCTGTGGGACGAAGAGAACGGCTGTTATCGTGATTACGACTGGCGGCGTGAAGCCCTGGCGCTGTTCTCTGCGGCCAGCATTGTGCCGCTGTATGTGGGCATGGCGACGCATGAGCAGGCTGAACGGCTGTCCGATGCCGTTAAAGCCCGTCTGCTCACGCCGGGCGGTATTCTCGCCACCGAATATGAAACCGGGGAGCAGTGGGATAAGCCGAACGGCTGGGCGCCGCTCCAGTGGATGGCGATCCAGGGGTTCAAGCAGTACGGCAACGACTCGCTGGGAGATGAGATCGCCTGGAGCTGGCTGCACACGGTGAACCATTACTACAAAACCCATCATAAGCTGATTGAGAAGTACCACATCGCCAGCAGCACGCCACGCGAAGGTGGCGGGGGGGAGTATCCGTTGCAGGATGGCTTCGGCTGGACGAATGGCGTGGTGCGGCGGTTGATTGGGTTATATGGTGAACCTTGAGCCTTGCCCCTTACCCTAACCCTCTCCCCTGAGGGGAGAGGGAAAAGTTAACGAATCACCTCATAAATGGCAGTCTGGATGGACTGCCATTTTTTTGTGCTGGCATCGGGCTGCGTCTTCGCGCGGCGCGTTGCCATATCGGCGTCGTGCTGCTGGCGTTTCACCACCGCAGGGACGGTACAGAATGCTTTCAGGTACTGCTTACGCATAGGCGTCAGCGATTCCCCGTTCGCCATCGCATGGCTAAGCGTATTAATAAAGCGTCGGCAGGGCTTTTGCTCTGTCATTTGCAGGCGGTAGCGCAACATTACTTCCAGCACATCGTCGTAGCCTGCCGACAACGCCTCCTCCGTCCATGACATTTTCCAGTCCATCCCGCCCTGCAAAAACAGGAGCGCCACCCGGGTATCGTTGCGGCTAATCGCTGAACGGAAGTTGTTTTCATCCCAGGTGACACCCATCCGCGTCAGCGTTTCTCGCGAGGAAGGCGTTTCGCGCATCTCCTGCACCGGTGCGGGAGATGCCGTACTGGCCACAGCCGGCTGCGGTTTACTGCTGTTCACCAGCCAGAATCCCCCCACGACAATCGCGATAACCATCACGCCAACCGCTCCCCACAGCACGCCGGAAATCAGCTGTTCGCGCTGCTCTGGCGTACGCGTGGCACGCTGAGTCGGTTTTTCTATACTGTCGCGCACTTCAAAAAGATCGCCGCCTGTGGTGCGGTCCATTTTTTGCGCCTTTTCCCAGAACGCGTGCAGCTCGCTTTCGTCCACCGCCATCAGCGCCGCCGGGTTAACGCGTGTCCGCCCTTCCTCAAACGCGCGCTGAACGGAGCGGGTGATCTGCGTGTAATAGCAGTCGAGCAGCTGGATTTGCGCTCCGCTTAACGGCTGCTGCACGGTGATGCTGTTGCGGATTTGTCGAATATCTTCGAGGAAGGTTTGCAGGGTTTTGCGGGGCTCTACCAGCAGCGTCAGCATGTCCGGGGCGTTAAACAGCGGCGCGTAGTAGCGGCTAAATTCTTTTTTATCCACCAGCAGTTGGGCCAGTTCGCTGAACAACATGCCGCTCAGAACATCATTAATCTCACCGTTTTTCAGCCAGCGACGCACGCGTTCAGCGTTAAACAAGGTCTTAAGATGATTATTCAGCCGCACCGGATCGGGCCACGCCTGCTGTATCAGCCCTTTAATCATCAGCTCAATGGCACGCACCTGTTTCTGCGCCTGAAGCTGGCTCTCCTTCTCTGGCACCCTCCCGGTTTCGTAGGTCAGGAGGGGCTGTTGCAGACGCAGATATTCAAGGGAGGTGACGAAGCGCATCGCCGCAATCAGCTGATTTTCGCTGACATCCTGCCCGCTTTCATACTGGGGAACACGCTGCTGAAGCAAGCGTAATTGCAGCGTAAAGGCCGTCATTTCCGCATCATTCAGGTTCAGCTTCCTGGCTACAGCGCCCCACCCGCCCAGCCCCAGGCGGGCGCTATCCAGTTGCTCCAGAAACCAGCGTGGATCTTTTCCTTCAGAAACATGTACATTCAACAGAAGTAAAATTTCAACAGACGCCTGACGGATCGCCGCCAGACAGTGTTCAAACTGTTCGCGGGTATGATGCGATGAGCTAATCATCATTGTTTTCCTTGAGAGACAATGAGTACCGCTAAAGCGGCATTAAAAGTCGTTTTTCTTTTTATTTATATGAGGTTAAACATACCTGACTTTCTGTTGAAATAAAGTGACAACCTTATAATCATTTGCAATGTCTCCGGAGGATCGTCATGCCCGCCTTAACCACCGCGCGTCTCACCTGCTCGCCGCTGCAAGAGCAAGACTGGCCCTTTTTTCTGTCGCTACAGCAAAATCCTGAGGTAATGCGTTTTGTCGCCCCTGCGCGTAGCGAGGCGGACATTCGGGAAGCCTTTGAGTCTCGTCTGTTGCCGTGGACGCCGGGCAGTTCGCACTGGCTCTGCCTTATGGTGCGTGAGACGGCCAGCCAGACGCCGCTGGGCGTAACCGGATATGTGCACCGGGAAGCAGATTGTGCAGAAGTCGGTTTTCTCTTTGCGCCTTCTGCGCAGGGGAAAGGTTACGGCTTTGAATCTCTGCGGGCTGTGCGTGATTTTGCGCTGACTCAGGGCAATATCCGTCGGCTCACCGCGACCGTGACGGCGGGAAATATCGCCTCCAGGCGACTGCTGGAAAAAACAGGTTTTCAGCTGGAAGGTGAGTTGCGCGAGAGTTATTTCCTTTCAGGGCAATGGCATAACGACTGGCTATTCGGTTTACTGAAAAAGGAATTCCCGTTCAGTTAAACCTGATCAACAGCCATTTGGCGGATATTTCCCCGGCGGCGTTTCCTCTATAGTCGCGTCATTAAGAGGAAACGCTTATGACGGGTTATGCAATGCAGATATCTTCTGCTGCAATCGCATTAATTAAAAAACAACAGGGCCTTTCCCTGGAGAAATACCGTGACGAAAAGGGAATATGGGTTATAGGTTATGGTCACGTAATTCGCCAGTGGGAAAAATTTAACGGTCTCATCACGCCGACTGAGGCGGAGAATTTGCTTTGTAATGATATTCAATTATGTGAGGCGCTGCTGCGGGAAATGAACAAACGCCCATTAACCCAACAGCAGCATGACGCACTGATATTAACCCTCTTCAGTTTTGGGGAAGAGTCCCCTCTGCCAGAGAAGATCCTTCAGGCCGTCGCCCGGGTGTAGTACATCGCGGCTTGCGTCCGGTTTTTGACATCAAGACGCCGGAAAAGCGTCTCAAGATGGGCTTTTACCGTTGCCGCACTGATATTGAGATTACGTCCAATCTCTTTATTGGACTCTCCGGCCGCCAGTAACTTCAATACCTCACGCTGGCGCTCGCTTAACACTGCCAGTTCATCCTGAGAGGTGTGCTGCTTCAGCCACTCGCCGGGAAAACAGACCATTCCTCGCGATACAGAATCCAGCACTGCGGAAAAGCGTTCGGGATTCGCATTGCGGGGAATTATCGCCACCACGTTGCGCTGAAACATTTGCTCAACCCAACGCCGCTCTTTTTTCGTTAACACCAACACCACGCGCGACGTTGGAAAGCGATCCATAATCTCTTCCAGTAAAGCCACACCATTATCACGAATTAAATACCCATCTATCATGACGATAGCGGAGGGTGACGCGGATAATTGTGCCCATAATTCATCAGTCTGACGAGTTCCTGTCATATCTATTTTCGGAATTAACTTCTGCAAACTGTACATCGCTCCATGAATAAATAATGACTGCCTGTCAAACATGATTACTCGCATCGTTTTACTCCTCTGAGAATAGCGAAGGGGGATTCTACAGAGGCATTTTTTAAGAAAAAACTCAATGAATGGAGAGGTTACAAATCACCCAGCTCTCTTTATATCTTCCAGCATTTAGACATACCTGTTTTAAGGATTTCCTTAAGAGGGTTCCTTCCCCTTAAGACTGAACATTACAGAAACATACCGCCTGAAACTTCAATACGTTGCGCATTCATCCAGCCCAGTTTGTCACTGAGCAACGCCGCAATGGCGTCACCAATATCATCGGGCAGGCCCACGCGTCCCAGCGCTGTCTGCGAGGCCAGCAGCTGGTTAAGCTCCGCATTATCCCGCACTCGCCCGCCCCCAAAGTCGGTTTCAATCGCGCCGGGCGCGATGATATTGACGGAAATTCCGCGCGCGCCAAGCTCTTTTGCCTGATAGCGGGTCAGCACCTCCATCGCCCCTTTCATTGCCGCGTAGGTTCCTGAACCGGGCTGAGTAAAACGGGCCAGTCCGCTGGAGACGTTCAGGATCCGCCCTCCGTCTTTTATGAGCGGCAGCAGCTGTTGCGTGAGGAAAAACGGTCCTTTGAAGTGAATGTTCATCGCATCATCAAACTGCGCCTCGGTCGTCTCGGTATAGGGTGCATATAACCCTGTACCTGCGTTGTTCACTAAATAGTCAAAGGTGTCACGTTGCCAGACGTGTTTAAGGGTATCTTTCACCTTTTGAGCAAAGCGCGAAAAGCTTGCCGTATCGCCGACGTTGAGCTGCAATGCTGCCGCTTTTCCGCCTTTTCCCTCGATTTCGCGCACAACTTCCTGCGCCTCCTGCTGGCTGTTGTTCCAGGTGAGGATAATGCCTGTCCCTTCCGCGGCCAGCTTCAAAACGGCATTTTTACCCAGGCCGCGGCTACCGCCCGTCACTAAAGCAATACGTTCACTCATAATTCACCTCGTTTCGGCTGTGATGAAGATTGAGAAAGAGCTTATTAGATGGTAGAAAATCAATAAATAGTGCCGTGAGCGCTTCACTGTTTCATTCTTAACAACAATGACCAACATCTATGGATAAAATACACGCAATGCAGCTTTTCCTTCGGGTCGCGGAACTGGAGAGTTTTTCCCGCGCGGCGGAGACGTTAAGCCTGCCGAAGGGGAGCGTATCGCGACAGATCCAGGCACTGGAAAACGCGCTGGGCACGCAGCTGCTGCACCGCACTACCCGCCGCGTCAGCCTGACGCAGGACGGCATGGTTTATTACGAGCGCGCCAAAGATCTGCTGATGAATCTGGACGAACTGGACGGCATGTTCCTGCACGACCCTTCAACCATCAGCGGTCGGCTACGTGTGGATATGCCCGTTGCCATTGCGCGAAATGTCGTCATTCCGAAACTGCCTGCATTTTTACAACAGTTTCCCGGCATTGAACTGGAGCTGAGTAGCAGCGATCGTCTGGTCGATGTCATCCGCGAAGGATTTGACTGCGTGGTTCGCGTGGGAAACTTAAAGGACTCCGGGCTTATCGCCCGGCCGCTTGGGAAGCTCTCGGTGATTAATTGCGCCAGCCCGGATTATCTGACGCGATTTGGCTACCCTGAGACGCTGGACGATTTGGCTTCGCATGCCCTCATTCACTACTCCGCCACGCTGGGCACCCGTCCGCAGGGTTTTGAGTATTACAACGGCAGCGCGACCCGGTGGGTAAAAACGGGAGGCGTATTGTCGGTTAACAGCACAGAAACCTACCAGGCCGCCTGTATCGCCGGGCTTGGGATTATTCAGGTCCCGCGCGTCGGGGTGCGTGATGCCCTGCGCACGAAAAAACTCGTTGAGATCCTGCCGCAATATCGGGCTGAACCAATGCCCGTCTCCCTCATTTATCCCCACCGCCGTAACCTCTCCCGTCGGGTGCATGTGTTTATGGAGTGGCTTACCGAACTCACAAAAGGTTACGTGGACTAGTCGCAAGCTATAATTCAGTAACATCCAGCTCAACGAAAAGGAAAATGCGCGTGACGCCGGAAAATAACCCGCAACGACCGACTCAACATTTAGATTATGAACCCATCAAAAAGATGGATAACGAGCCTGAAGCGCCGAAAGAGCCTGGAACGGCCAGCAAAGCGCTGGGCACCGTGACCGGCATAGCCGAAAAAATTCAGCAGATACCCGCGATTGCTCACCTGATACGCGCCGCTGAGCGCTTTAACGACCGCATGGGAAATCAGTTTGGCGCGGCGATTACCTATTTCTCGTTCCTGTCGATGATCCCCATCCTCATGGTGTCATTTGCCGCCGCCGGTTTTGTGCTGGCGTCTCACCCGACGCTGTTGCAGGACATCTTCAATAAGATCCTGACCAACGTCAGCGACCAGACGCTCGCCACAACGCTCAAAAGCACCATCAATACCGCCGTGCAGCAGCGTACCACCGTGGGTATCGTCGGGTTGCTGATTGCGCTCTATTCCGGGGTGAACTGGATGGGCAACCTGCGTGAGGCTATTCGCGCCCAGTCGCGTGACGTCTGGGAGCGTAGGCCGCAGGATCAGGAGAAGATATGGGTGAAGTATCTGCGCGACTTTATTTCGCTGATTGGGCTGCTGGTGGCGCTGGTCATCACGCTCTCTATCACCTCGGTCGCCGGTTCCGCGCAGCAGATGATTATCTCCGCGCTGTACCTGGATTACATTGAATGGCTGAAACCGGCCTGGCGCGGTATAGGGCTTGCCATCTCCATCTTTGCTAACTACCTGCTTTTCTTCTGGATCTTCTGGCGTTTGCCCCGCCATCGGCCGCGCAAGAAGGCGCTGATCCGTGGGACGTTGATTGCCGCCATTGGCTTTGAAGTGATCAAAATTGTGATGACCTATACGCTTCCGTCGCTGGTGAAGTCGCCCTCCGGCGCGGCCTTTGGTTCGGTGCTGGGGCTGATGGCTTTCTTCTATTTCTTCGCTCGCCTGACGCTGTTCTGCGCCGCGTGGATCGCCACGGCTGAGTATAAAGATGACCCGCGCATGCCGGGTAAAACCCACCGCTGATGTCCTGTCGGGCTGATATTTCAGCCCGATCCGCCATTTCAGCATATAAATCCAGTCCGTAACTTTTATTTAACGCAAAACCAGTTTTAATGACTAATATTTAAAAAGTGTGAAGCATTTCATAGAAGTGTTTTCGCTGGTCTGAAAATTATCCGCTTTTTGTTGCTTTTATGACCACGCCACGCCTTTGTTACAGATTGAAATGTCGCTTTTGCTATGCCTAATATGGCCCTTCGTTCGTCCAAAAATAAGAAAATATTATGCAAGCAACAGCCACCACACTTAACGAAGGGGCGGAACACGTTCCGGTCAACTCGCGCAATAAAGTCGTCGTCGCATCGCTGATTGGCACCGCCATTGAGTTCTTCGACTTTTATATTTACGCCACCGCTGCGGTCATTGTCTTTCCGCATATTTTTTTCCCTCAGGGCGACCCGACGGCAGCCACGCTACAGTCTTTAGCCACCTTTGCTATCGCCTTCGTTGCGCGTCCGATTGGTTCAGCGGTCTTTGGGCATTTTGGCGATCGCGTTGGCCGTAAAGTGACGCTGGTTGCCTCGCTGCTGACGATGGGGATCTCCACCGTCGCCATCGGCCTGCTGCCGACCTATGAAACTATCGGCATTCTGGCGCCTGTGCTGCTGGCGCTGGCGCGCTTTGGTCAGGGTCTGGGGCTGGGCGGGGAATGGGGCGGCGCGGCACTGCTGGCGACCGAAAACGCTCCGGCGCGCAAGCGTGCCCTGTATGGCTCTTTCCCGCAGCTGGGCGCACCGATTGGGTTCTTCTTCGCTAACGGCACCTTCCTGCTCCTCTCCTGGCTGCTGACCGATGAACAGTTCATGAGCTGGGGCTGGCGTATTCCGTTCGTCTTCTCTGCCGTGCTGGTGCTGATTGGCCTGTACGTGCGCGTGTCGCTGCACGAGACGCCGGTCTTTGCTAAAGTCGCCGCGGCGAAAAAGCAGGTTAAAGTTCCGCTGGGGACGCTGCTGACCAAACACCTCCGCGTGACCGTGCTGGGCACGTTCATCATGCTGGCGACCTACACGCTGTTCTACATCATGACCGTTTACTCCATGACCTTCAGTACTGCCGCCGCGCCGGTCGGCCTGGGCCTGCCACGTAACGAAGTGTTGTGGATGCTGATGATGGCGGTCATCGGATTTGGTGTGATGGTGCCTATCGCGGGCCTGCTGGCGGATAAATTTGGCCGTCGTTCAAGCATGATCGTCATCACCTCCCTGATTATTCTGTTCGCGCTGTTTGTCTTCCCGCCGCTGCTGGGTTCAGGTAGCCCTGCGCTGGTGATGGCGTATCTGCTGATTGGCCTGAGCCTGATGGGGCTGACCTTTGGCCCAATGGGCGCGCTGCTGCCGGAGCTGTTCCCGACTGAAGTGCGTTACACCGGCGCCTCGTTCTCCTATAACGTTTCGTCGATTCTGGGCGCCTCGGTAGCCCCGTATATCGCCACCTGGCTTCAGGCAAACTATGGCCTGTTCTATGTGGGTGTCTATCTGGCGGCAATGGCAGCGCTGACGCTGATTGCGTTGCTGCTGACGCATGAGACGAAGCATCAGGCGCTGTAAGTGAATGCCGGGGCGAGGCGCGGGGATGCGCCGAGAGGGCGGGTCGCCAGGGTGGTGGCGACTGAGCCACCCTGGCACGTTCACCGGTTATGTTGTGACAGAGTAGTAAGGAACATAACGTGAACGGAATGACCACCAGAGCCGTATGTTCCCCCTCACCCCAGCCCTCTCCCTCAAGGGAGAGGGGGCCGTCTGTGCAGGCATTATTTTGTGGGGATCCCTCACCCCACAGGGAGAGGGAGAAACGGGACTACTTCTTCATCTGCGACAAAATCGTCCGACACTGATTCGCTTCGCCTTCTGACGGCGAAATCAACGCCAGCAGCGCCGCCGCAGGGGTGACCAGCGTAGCGAGCGCGGCGGCGACCGCACCACGCGCAATCAGCGGCCCAGCCTTCACGCCCGCCTGCGGATCTTTGAAGGTTCCGCGAACGTACAGCGGCGAGCGCAGGGTGATGATACGAATGCCTTTACTTTCCGGATCGATGGTTAAATCGAGCTGCTCGGACGCCATGCTGGCGGTACCGGTGACGTTGATAACCGCGTTTTCCGTGTCGAAGGCGAAGATCTGCGGACGCGCCACGCCGTTGACCAGATCCAGATTTGCCGCCGCGCAGTTAACGCGTACTTCGTCGTCACCGAAGATTTGCCCGATGATAAAGTTCCCGACGTTCAGCCCCAGGATCTCCATCAGGTTACGGCTCACCAGCCCGTCGTTCATCAGCAGTTTCAGGTTGCCGTTTCCGCTGCCCAGCAGCGCCGCTACGGAGTTACCCGTGCCGCGAATATCCGCGTCGCCGTTCATCTCACCGAGGGTTTTCTGCATCAGTTCCACGTCCGGCATCAGCTCTTTCAGCTTCAGCCGACGCGCCTGGATCTCCGCCCTTCCCTGCATCGGCTTTTTATCCCCCTCCAGGTGGATATTCGATGAAATGGTTCCCCCGGCCATGCCAAACTTCAGCGGTTGCAGGCGCAGGTCGGCGTTTTTCAGGATGATATGGGTCGAGAGGTTGCTCAGCGGCAGCGTGCTGCCATGCTCGATTTTACGTCCTTTGAAGCGCACATCCGCATCCATCACGTCCCATTTGTCGGTTTCGAAGCGGTCATAGGGCAGCACTTTACCCGCAGGCTGAACGTCCTTTTTAACCTCTTTAGACTTCGTGCCTTTGCCCGAATCTACGCCAATCAGCGGACCAAGATCGGCCAGACGCAGCTGGCGGGATTCAACGTCCCCCTCCAGTTTCGGGCGCGGTTTACCGGTGGTGTAGGTCAGCGTGCCGTGGATATCGCTGTCGCCGATGCGGCCGTTGAATCCACGGTAGTCAAAGACGGACGATTTTTCGGTGTTGATTTTGGCAACCAGGTGCCCGTCCGTTTCAAACGGCGGAGTATCCGGCAGCAGTACGCCGGTGAGATCGTACAGTTCCCCCAGCGAATCACCGGCAAACTTAAGCTGGAGGTCGACGCCGCCCATGTTCATCGGGTCGTTAACCGTGCCCACGAACGCCACGCGGGTATTGCCCGAGCGGAAATCCGCCTGCACCGGGAACGGCGTGCCCTCGCTCCTGAGCGCCAGCATGCCGCCGATTTTGCCTTTACCGGTGAGCGGCTGGCCGTTGTAGCGCCCTTTCGCCGTCAGGCCAAAGACGTAATCGCCCGCTTTGCTGTCATCGCCTTTGGCTTTGCTGCCCGTTACTTCGCTAAACGGCAGCGGCTTGCCCAGCGGATCGACGAGGATCTCCACGTCAGCCTTACTCACTTTATCGTCAATGGCGATCCGCCCCCGATCGAACAGAATATTGTCGAGGCGGAAAGACCACGAAGAGGGCTGCGCATTCTGATCTTTATCGCCGCTGCTGGCGAGATCGAACGTCCAGTTGTTGTTTTTCTCTGACAGGCGAATCAGCCGCGCGTCGGGCTGCTGGAGTTTGATCCACGGCAGATACACCGTTTTGGTTAACAGGGCTAACGGCGCCAGCGTGGCTTCCACTCGCGGCAGGTGGATCATGGTTACTTCGGGGATGTCGGGCGGGTTACCGAGAATAATATCGTCGGCATGAACGTGCGGCCAGGGCACCCAGCTCCGCCAGCCAGTTTCCTCTTTCTGGCGCTCCCACACGACGCCCAAATCGCCACGTATTGCGAAGGGGCGGTTCAGCTCGGTTGAGACTTTCTGGTTGATGGTCGGTTTGAGGCGGTTCCAGTCAAACGTGGCGATAATGATGATTAAGACCACGATCAGCAACAAGAAAATCCCTGCTGTCCAGGAAATCACCCTGGTTGTTTTTGTCATTGTTGTCCCCTTTCCTGATGAACTTGCCTCTAAAACTATAGTTCAGACAAAGGGAAGCGGACAGATCAGAGGCTGGTTATCACCTTTTCCAGGGTATCCATGGGGACAGGACGAGAGAGGAAATAACCCTGTGCCGCCGCTGCCGGAGAATTTTGCACGTCGCGCCACTCCTCCAGCGTTTCTACGCCTTCCACAATGACGCCCTGGCAATAGCGGTTCATCAGTTGCAGGAGCATCGTAAACAGGTTCCGTCCCTCCGGCGTCTGGCGCAGCATGATAAACAGATCGCGGGCCACTTTGATGTAGTCATAACGCACTTCGCTCAGGGCGGAGAAGTTGGCCATACCGGTACCGAAATCATCCAGCCACAGCGGGCCAAACTCACACATCGAGGCAAACGAGGAGTCCTGCGGCAGCTGAACATGTTCCACCAGCTCGAAGCGCATCCACGGCAAGGTAGCAATCAGCGCCTGCAACGTCGCATTCTGACGTAACGCCATCAGGGTGGGGCCATCCACGTTCACCGACGCCAGAATACCGTGCTGCTTGAAGAACGCCTGCTTCGTCGCCAGCATTCTCAGCTGCTCTTCCAGCACGTCGATACGCTGACGCACGGCAACCTCCGCAAAATAGCGGTCCGGTGCAATACGCTGTGAAGGATTCGATGGATGAGTGACGACCGTTAACACCTCAATCGCCATTAACCGACCGTCGGTACGGTAGATGGGCTGATAAGTGTACGCTCGCTCACATTGCAGCCAGTAGCGATGCTCCTGCAAGTTCTCAATACTTGCCTCAGGCGTAGTGCTCAGCCGCTGGATAACCTGCTCTGACTTCATTTCGGATGTCCTGTTGTATGGGATAGCCTTTCTGGACTCGTCACTGAGTTATCGGCCCGCCAGGTGAGAACTTTATGTTCAATTCACCGGGAAAATGAAATTAAGATGACAGAAATATGCCGGAATACGCGCTGGCTCAAAAAAAATAATGGAACGTCGTTTTAATATAGTTGACCATAAAAAACACACAGCGCACACTACCCTTAATTACTTTGTTCAGGTTCACGACTATGTCTAAAAAAATTGCCGTGATTGGCGAATGCATGATTGAGCTGTCCCAGAAAGGCGCGGAAGTCAGCCGCGGTTTTGGTGGCGATACATTGAACACCTCCGTTTACATTGCCCGTCAGGTCTCCCCCGACGCGCTGAGCGTGAGCTACGTTACCGCGCTGGGAACGGACAGCTTCAGCCAGCAGATGCTGGAAGCCTGGCAGGGTGAAAACGTTGGGACCTCGCTGATCCAGCGAATGGAAAACCGCCTGCCGGGTTTGTACTACATCGAAACCGACAGCACCGGCGAGCGCACCTTCTATTACTGGCGTAATGAAGCGGCCGCCAAATTCTGGCTGGAAAGCGAGGCCGCCGCTGCCATTTGCGAAGAACTGGCGACCTTCGATTATCTCTACCTGAGCGGGATCAGCCTGGCGATCCTGAGCCAGGAGAGCCGTGAAAAGCTGCTGTCACTGCTGCGCGAATGCCGTGCCAATGGCGGTAAGGTGATTTTCGATAACAACTACCGTCCACGTTTGTGGGCCAGCCGCGAAGAGACGCAGCAGGTCTACCAGCAGATGCTCGAATGCACCGATATCGCCTTCCTGACGCTGGATGATGAAGATGCTCTGTGGGGCGAAAAACCGGTTGATGAGGTCATCGCCCGGACGCAGGCTGCCGGGGTCAGCGAAGTGGTGATCAAGCGTGGGGCGGAGTCTTGCCTGGTGGCGGTTGCAGGTGAAGCCGTGACAGAGGTCCCGGCGGTGAAGCTGGCGAAAGAGAAAGTGATCGATACCACTGCGGCGGGAGATTCTTTCAGCGCGGGGTATCTGGCGGTACGTCTGACGGGAGGTACGCCGGAAGCGGCGGCGCAGCGCGGTCATTTAACGGCCAGCACGGTGATTCAGTATCGCGGAGCGATTATTCCGCGCGAGGCGATGCCTGCTTAAGGACTGGGCGGGCTGATGCCCTCACCCTAACCCTCTCCCACAGGGAGAGGGGACGCAGGGCTTACTGGCCCTGCGGAATATCGCTCGCATCCTGATGTAAATCATCGGCTGCCGTTTGCGCTGGCTGCGGCGCCGTCGCCATGATGGCGTTCCAGGTGGCCTTCAACTCTTTCATGTCATATTCCGGCTCACCTTTCGGCTGTAACAGAATCAACGCCATATCCTGCGACAACTGCTGGCGCAGATCCTGATTCAGCATCTCCACGGTCAGACCGTTCAGGAAGTCCTGACGCAGTTTCTGATACTGCTCCGGCGCGATATCCACCACCTGATTCTGCAAGGAGCGAATGCGCTGGCTGATTAAGATATCGGTATCGGCGCGGGCATAGGTGGCGAACAGTTTCTGCAATTCAAGGGATTTCTGCGCCACCAGCGCGTTAAACTCCTCTTCAGACAGGCCCTCTTTACGCACTTTAGCCAGCTCTTTCGCCACCACGCCGAGATTGGCATTGAGCTTATCGCCCGGCGATTCCACGTTAATGGCGCACTGGGCGCGCTGGAACAGCACACGGCAGTCAAAGCCCAGGCCAATATCTTTCACGTTGTTCTTGCTGAGCGTCTGCTGAACGTGCCAGAACAGCGCTTCACGCGCGAGATCCGCACGCCAGTAACGCAGCAGCGCAGAAGACTCGCGGATCGGCTGCCAGGCCGTATCCCACATCATTGAAAGACGATCCTGACGCACGGTATCCGTCATGATGCTGACCGTCTCAGGACGCAGCGGGGACAAGGTAGGAACAGGGGCAGGCGTTTCACGCTTCCCTTTCAGATCGCCAAAGGCTTTGTTGATCTGCTCTATCACCGCACGGCTGTCCACGTTGCCCACTACAATGAGGGTCATGGCATCCGGGGTGTACCACTGCTGGTAGAAAGATTTCACCTGCTCTGCATCCACCGGCTGTTTCAGCGGTTCTGCCGGGTCGTGGCCAAGCAGCGTGGACCCTTTCAGGCGGTAGCGCCACCAGCCTTCTTTGGTATCCGTCGGCCAGGTCGCCACCATGTCGCTGTTGCTCAACGCATAGTTTACGGTCTCAGGCGTAATCGCCAGTTTGCCGGTGGCATCGGATAGATAGGTAAGCGCTTCTTTAAGCAGATCGTTACGGTTGTTGGGCAGGCTCAGGTTAAACATGGTGTAGTCATAGGAGACCACAGCCGGGGGCAGCGGGCGTTTCGGATCGATGGCCTGTTGCCATAAAGAACGCACCTGAACCGCCTGCAAACTGCCGCTCTGGGTGAGCGCCAGTCGAGGAATAAAGTGGCTTAAGCCGGTCTGCTGGGTGCTTTCAGTGAGGGAGCCGGTATTCACAGAAAGACGGATTTCAATGCGATCGCTCGGACGTTGCGGAGTGGATAATACCTGCCACTGGAAACCGTTCGCCAGTGTTCCCTGTTGCCAGGCCGGGTCTGGCTGGAGCGCATCTGCCTGCACATAACTGGCTGCTGCCATCATCAGCAAACCGCCGGTTAAGAGTCGAATTTTTGTGCCCTGCATGTGAACCCCTGATCAACATTCCTGGTTAAAGAGAGTGTCTCGCGACGTGAGCACTCAAAGATGACGATGAAAACCTTCCGATTAGACAGCGTGTTCAGCTAAACGTCACGGGCGGAAGTGAAATATACCCAAAAAAAATCTTGTCGAATTATGACAGGTATGAACGGTTATTATGCGCAGGTGCCCGCATCCCCACAAGGGAATACGGGCATTTATGAGGGATTAAGAGGATAAACCGGGGGTTTTGTCCTCAGATGTGCGGTTATTAAGCGTATCGTTAAGCTTCTTGTGATCCAGCTCTTTCACCCACTTCGCCACCACAATCGTCGCCACGCCATTGCCGACCAGGTTGGTTAACGCACGGGCTTCAGACATAAAGCGGTCAATACCGAGGATCAGGGCCAGGCCCGCTACCGGCAGATGGCCCACCGCCGAAATGGTGGCCGCCAGCACGATAAATCCGCTGCCCGTTACGCCCGCCGCCCCTTTTGAAGAGAGCAGAAGCACCACCAGCAGCGTAATCTGATGGAAGATATCCATGTGGCTGTTAGTGGCCTGGGCAATAAAGACCGCCGCCATCGTCAGGTATATCGAGGTGCCATCCAGGTTAAAAGAGTAGCCCGTAGGAATAACCAGCCCCACCACTGACTTACGGCAGCCCAGCTTTTCCATTTTATCGAGCATACGCGGCAGCGCGGACTCCGAAGAGGATGTGCCGAGGACAATCAGCAGCTCTTCACGAATGTAACGAATAAATTTGAAGATGCTGAAGCCGGTCGCACGGGCGATGGAGCCGAGCACCACCACCACAAACAGAATACAGGTGATGTAGAAGCAGACGATCAGCTGGCCCAGCTGTACCAGCGTGCCGACGCCGTATTTCCCGATGGTGAAGGCCATCGCGCCAAAGGCGCCAATCGGGGCCAGACGCATAATCATGTTGATGATGCCGAAGATAACCTGCGAGAAGCTTTCAATGACGTTAAAAATCAGCTGGCCTTTGCTGCCAAGACGGTGCAGGGCAAAGCCAAACAGCACGGCAAACAGCAGTACCTGGAGGATGTTTCCGCTGGCGAACGCGCCAATCACGCTGCTCGGGATCACGTCCAGCAGGAAGGCAACAATCCCCTGATCTTTCGCCTGTTCAGCGTAAACCGCCACCGCTTTCGCATCCAGCGTGGCCGGGTCAACGTTCATGCCCGCGCCAGGCTGTACCACGTTGACAATAATCAGGCCGATAATCAGCGCGATGGTACTGACAATCTCGAAGTACAGCAGGGCAACCGCCCCCGTACGCCCGACCGCCTTCATGCTTTCCATGCCAGCGATACCGGTCACCACGGTACAGAAAATGACCGGCGCGATAATCATTTTGATGAGCTTAACGAACGCGTCGCCAAGCGGTTTCATCTGCGCGCCCAGCTCCGGGTAGTAGTGACCGAGCAGAATACCGATGGCGATGGCTGTCAGGACCTGGAAGTAAAGACTTTTGAAGAGTGAGGTTTTCATAGGGTGTCCCTGGAAAGAAAAACTACAGGCTTTGTAAGGTTATGGTTAACCTGCGGCTTTAAAATAACACCCACATAACAGGACAGAAATAAACGGGGTTCAAATTTGAAACACAAATGTTAAGAACTTTGAGCTGGCTCGCACAAGCCAGCAACAAAATTACACTTTTGCGTTATTGCCAGCGTCGGCGAGATAGCGTTGCTCAAAGATATCCGTCGGTACGGCGCGATCAAACAGGAAGCCCTGTCCGCTCTCTACGCCCGCCGCAGCCAGCCACTCACGCTGGGCGTCGGTTTCAATACCCTCGGCAATGACGTGCAGATTCAGGCTGTGCGCCATCTGAATAATGGCCTGCACCAGGCTGCAATCCTCCGGCAGCCCTTCCACAAAGGTTTTGTCGATTTTCAGGACGTCCACCGGCAACGTTTTCATGTGCTGGAGCTGACGCAGGCCGGAATACCCCATACCGAAATCGTCCAGCGCAATGCGGATCCCGGCATTACGCAGCGGTTTCAGGATGGCGACAGCGTCGTCAGGATTTTCGATACAACGGCTCTCGGTGACTTCCAGGATCAGCGTGTGGGGCTGGATGCGGTAGCGATGGATCAACTCAAGCATCTCCGGCACCATGGTCGGGTGCATCAGCTGTAGCGCAGAGAGATTCACCGACAGCGGCAGCGTGATGCCCCGTTGTTGCCAGGCCGCAAGCTGGCGGCAAGACTCTTCCAGCACCCAGTAGCCGACGGTGACCATCAGGCCGCAGGACTCGATACGTTCGATCATCCCTTCAGGCAGCTCCCACGTGCCGTCCGGCTGTTGCATACGCAGCAACGCTTCGGCGCTGGTCACTTCACCCGTGCGCAAATTGACCTGCGGCTGTAGCCAGAGCGCAAACTGGCGATTGTCCATCGCCGTCAGAATGTCGCTCTCTTCCGTCAGGCGCTGCTGGGCTTTTTCCATCTGCTCCGGATCAAAGAACTGGATCTGGTTTTTCCCTTTCCGGCGCGCGGTGAACGCGGCCGAGAAAGCCCGACGATAAAGCTGCTCGGCGGTCAGCCCCCCGGAGTACATCGCAATACCGATGCTGGCGCTCGGGCGAAGCTGGATACCCTGAATGGGCAGCCGCTCATTAATGACAGTGAGTACTTGCTGACCTAGCGTAATGGCGTGCCACGGCTCTTTAACACCGTTCGCGATCACCACCAGGTCATAGCCGCTGACCTGGGTGAGCACCATGCGCGGCGCCAGAACGGATTTCACCTTTTCCACCAGCGTCAGTAACAGCATTTCGCGCTGGCTCTCTTTCAGCACGCCCGCCGTGTCCTGCAAGGTTTCGCAGGCAATCACCATCAGCGCGGTGGTCTGCTGGCGGGCGACGGTCTGCTCCAGCAAGGCCATTAAAAACGCTTTGTTTGGCAGATCAGATACCGGAAAACGGGTGGCGTTGCTACTGAGCTCTTCCTGCTGACGCAGGACACGCTGCTGGTTGATATTGTAACTGCGGACCAGCATGCCAATTTCATCGTCGTGATGCAGGCGCGGCAACGGAAGCTGATGCCCCATGTGCTCCTGTGGAGAGAGGTCGTTCAGCTCCCGGGCTATGCGGCGCAACGGATGCACAATTAACCGGTTGATACACCACGTCAGCGCCACGCTCAGCATTAATGTCAAAAGTAAGTAAGTGGTCACTAATGTAGCAACCCAACTCATGACGAATTTATACATGCGGTACGAGTCGGCCTGTAGCACCAGGTAGGCCAGCGGTTGCGGGTTAGCCGGTCTTTCCAGGGAGTAGAGAGGCAGGGAAATTTGCACCGGCAGTTCAAACAGGCGCATCACCATCATCGGGACGGAACGCTCCGGGATAAAGCTCATCCGCAGCGCCTGGAACTGGTTCGGCAGTACAACATCCGCGCGGCTCACGATACCAGCGGGCTGAATGCGCTTCAGGATGGATTCCGCCTCGGGGATATCCCCTTTCAGGATCGAGGCTGACAGGGGTTCCCGCACCGAGCGGGCAATACTTTCCAGTTGCGAAGCCGTGTTGTAGCGATTCTGCTGTACGGAGTGAAACAGCAAAATGACGCAGAAGATGAAGACAAACAGCATTGTGACGGCAGACACCATCGCCATCTGTTTGATCGTTAAGGAACGGCTGACACGCAAAATGACTCTCCACAAAACTCGAAGCGCAGGGCGCACCAGGGTGTAAACCTGGTGCGTCCGAGTATACCCGATAGCTGCACTTTTAAGAGAGACTTACAATTAGATTAAGTAAAAATCCGATCACCAGTCTGCATAAGGCACCAGCGGTTCCGGTGGTAAGTCCATATCACCCTGCCAGCCCGCGGCAGAATACCGAACGTAGAGCAGCGCATGGCTCGGGGTATAGTCTTTTGCTTCCTGAATATCGACGCCCAGACCGACAAACCAGTTGGACGTCACGCGGCGTTCAACAATCGCCCTTGCGGTATAACCCGTGCCTGACGAGCTAGTTCCGGTTTCCATCACACCTTTATCGGTATAACGGCCTGGCTCATTGTCCGGGATCAGCCCCTGTAACGGATAACGCATCACATCTTTTGTTTTTGAATGAGACCAGGAGACGGAGCCGCCCAGCTCCCATGACCAGTTCTCTGTGCGTTTACGCCAGTTCACCGGTAAGGCGAACGACACATACTCCTGGGGACTGTAGTAACCGCCCTGGCCCAGCGAATAGCCACTTAAATCCTTATCGTAATGCCAGAGCATGTTGGACACGCCCACCGTCAGGCGTTCGTTGTTCTGATTGATGAGCTTGTAGTAATAGCCGGTCATCCAGCGGACGCGCCAGTTATCTTCGACATTCTTCCCGGTGAGGCTGTCGGCACTCAGGCTTGACCAGATACCGTTAGCTTCGCCTTTGTCGTAGCTCATGCTCACGCCGCCACCGGTGGCACGCACGCCGCCCCAGGTGGTGTCGGTATTGGGATCTTTTTGCCCGGCGAAGGCCAGCACCGAGCTGGAAATCGGACGGCGATGGGCGTTCAGGGTGTAGCCAATCGGCCCTAAATCGTTGCTGTAGCTCAGGCTGCCCACCACATCGACCACGTCGAAGCCCATCGGCGTTGTACCGATATCCCACGCCCAGGTTTTGTTCTGCCAGCCGACGGCCACGCTGGCGCCGTTGGCCGACTGGTTCGTGCTGCCGTGACATGGCGTTTCGGCACAGGTACCCCATGTCGGATCGTAAGTTCCGTTATCGGTGTCAAAGGAACCGGCGTTCATATTGACCAGATCGCTACGGAAGAACATACGTCCATCCGACAGCGGCGCATCAACCTGGAGCATGGTGGTGTGCGCTTTCAGGTCGGAATAGCCTCCCGTGCCGCTGGAGCCCCAGTAGTCGTGTTGCAGCGTGACGTTCAGATCCTGCTGACGATAAAGATCGCCTGCATCGCTGCGCACGCCGCGCTTCAGCCAGTCATCTTTCTCATCGTTACGCGTGAGTCGCGTAAAGCTGTCGTTATCGGTCGGACGGGTCGTTGTGATGCCCGATGAGACCATCGCATCTTTCCAGGTGTCCAGCGCCTGCTGAGGCTGACCATTTTGTGCCTGAAAACGGGCGGCATCGCGCATCACCAGCGCACTTTCCATCGAAGGCGGCTGCGATTTGGCCTGCGGAAGAATGGCGTTGAAGGTCTTTTCTGCCGCGGCAGGATCACCCAGTCCGGCCTGCGCCATGGCAAGCCGGCGCTGCATATTGATGGAGAGCGGTTCGCCGTTCTGTGCCGCGGGCAGTTTCGCCAGCGCCGCGCGCGCCGCGTCCTTGTTGCCTTGGGCAAGATAGACCTCGGTCAGGCCGAGGATCGCGTCTTCGTTCTGCGGTTCGCGTTGCAGAATAGTGTTGTAGGCGGTTTTCGCGGCCTCATGATCGCCCCGCTGTTCAGCCCAGTCAGCCAGCGTCAGGTCGATACGGGTGGACGGAGGCTGCTGGCGAAGCAACGTTTCCGCCTCCTGCTCTTTTCCACTGTCGCGCAGGCGGTTGGCGGTTTCCAGCACCTGGTTACTTTGCAGGCGGTCCGCCAGCGCCTGAATGTTGCCGTTCCACTTGTCGCGCGGCAGCGTGTTCAGATGCGCCAGCGCCGCCCGGTCCTGATCGTTACCGGACAGGTACAGCCCGCTGGCGTAAACTTGATCCGGATCGCCCGGTTTCTGACTTGCCAGCTGACGCATCAGGTTATCCGCCTGGCTGCGCTGACCCGCGCTATACAGATCGCGTGACAGTCGGTAGGTGATCCACACGTCGCCCGGGGAAAGCGCAAGGCGTCGGCGCTGAATTTCTGCGGCCTGCGCATATTTCCCCTCGCTTTCCAGCTGTTCAGCCTGGGCTGACAGCTGCTCGTTCGTCAGGCTACGTTCAATATCATCAATGCTGCGGCGCTGGCTGGCAGAGAGCGACTGAATAAACTGCGTCGCCTTCTCCGGAGACTGCGCGCGATAAATATTGGCGAGACCGCGCACCGCGTTGCTGTTGCCGCTGTCCATCCGCAACGCCTGGCGGTAATAGCGCTCGGCCGCGTCGTTATCTTTGCGCGCCGCCGCCGCATCACCGAGCCCCAGAACCGCGTAGCTGTCAGTATTGTCGATATTGCGCGCCTGCTGGTAATAGCGTTCGGCCTGGGTCGTATTATTGGCTTTCAGGGCGTTATCCCCCTGCTGGATCAGCAGCCAGTATCGGTTGACCTTCAGCAGGCTGTCCCATTTGCCCCGGTTATCGCTCTGCGGATCGAGGGCGATCGCCTTTTCAAACTGCGCAACCGCACGCGCGCGATCGCCTTTCTGAGAATAGGCCTGCCCCAGCGCGCCTACAGCTTCACTGTCAGCGTGGTTGGCGCTGACTGCTTTTTGCAACTCCGTTACCGCTTTACTGCCCTGCCCGGCATCCACTGCGGCTAACCCTTCGGCTTTGGCGCGGAACGCCGGATCGGCGAGCTGTTTTTGCTGTGCTTCAAGCTGGGTGCGCGCCGCCGTCACGTTATCGCCATCGCTGAATACGCTCAGGTATTGTTGCAGCGCGGTGACGCTGGCGCTGCTGACCGGCTGATCTTTGATCTGCTGGTACCACATGTCCGACGCCTGACTGCGGCCATTATTCGATTTGGCCATCTCCTGCAACACCGCGAACCCTTCATCACGCCGTCCGCTCTGGAACAGAAGCTGTGCCAGCGAGGACTGTAGCGGGACGTTGCCCGGACTGCTGGCGTTTATTTTCTTAAGCTGATTAATGGCCAGGTTGCGGCGGGCTGGCTCTTTCGCCACCACGTTCCAGTACTCCGTCGCGATGTCGCCGCTGGGCGGCTTACCGTCAAACAGTTTGTCATACGCAGCAATGGCTTCCTGCGTGTGCCCGGTGGTGGCAAGCAGGCGAGCCTGCTGGAGGGCCTGGCGACCATCCGGCGTGGAGAGCAGCATGGTAGTACGGGAGGACTGGTAGGCACTGGAATCGGGTGCCATTCCTTTCAGGCGATCCAGCTCTTTTTGCGCGCCCGCCGTATCGCCCTGTCGTAACAGGTAGCGGAAGCGCGCGGCAATCACGTCCGGGTTGTTGGGGTCGATCAGCTCAAGGCGATAGAGCGACTGGCGCACTAAATCCTCACGCTGGGTGGATTCCCCCAGACGGACCTGTTCCAGCAGCTGTCTCTGCTGCGGGGAGTTGGCGGCCTGGGCCAGGGGCATTAGCGCCAGGCCAAGCGATAAGGTGAGTAGATTCAGTGTGAACGTGCGCATTCCTGGCCCCAATCCGGTAGTAATTCACCTTGCACGGTGAAACGAAAACGATGCTGATCCCACCCTTGTCCAAAGAGGGTCAGAACGTAGCTGTAATAAGCATTGTTATCGGGAAAACGATCGGCGACGTGCTGGCGTTGCACCGCCTGCGCGTCCCGGTTTTGTAAAAACGGAAGGAGAGAGGCAGAAAACCCTACCGGCCCATCTCCGGTGCGTTTCCCGGTTGCTACATCCACTTTCTCCGGCGGCAAGCCTTGTTTGATCGTGGTGGTCGCCATGGGCTTGAAACGCGCCAGTAGCCGGGCTTTCTGCGGATCGTTATCGTTCATCATCCCTACCCACAGATAGACGCGAATCGCATCGTAGCTGCCGATCAGGGATGCATCCTGCGACAGCTGCCAGCCGCCCTTTTTCTGGTATTTCACCCAGTTCGGGGAAAATCCTTTAGGCGCGGTCTCCAGCAGCAGACGCAGGTTAGTTTCACGGAGCGTCGTCCACGGCGCGCCAAAACGGGTGAAATAGCTCGCAAGCTGCGGCGGCAGGTAGCTGGGGTTGAAGCGCCAGACACTCTCTTCGGCAAAACCGACTTTACCCGGCAGCAGCATAGAACCCAGCCCCGGCACCTTCACCACTTCCTCACTGGCAATGCGCGTCAACAGCGCCTTACCCGTGCGCGTGTAATCGGGATTTTTCCACAGCCGCCCGGCTTCAAGCAGCGACCAGGCAATCCAGATATCGGCATCAGACGCGGAGTTAGGGTCGATAACCGCCCAGGTTTCGTCGTCCTTTTTTCCCCACAGCCAGGCCGGGAGATGTTGGGCTAAATCTCCCTCGGCAAGGTTATCGCGCGTCCATGCCAGCAGCAGATCGAACGCCTTGCGATCGTTTGCCGCGAGGGCAAAGAACAGCCCGTAGCTTTGCCCTTCGGAGGTGGTGATTTTGCGCGCGTCACTGGGATCAATGACCCGCCCACTTTCGCTCATATAATCCTGCTTGAACGTCTCCCAGGCAGGCCAGCGACAGGCGGCGTGAAGATTCGCCGCCGTCAGCATCAACGCTGCGACTACACACCCGCGAAAGATTTTCATCACCGCTTACTCATGGTCCGGGTTAAGACGACGACGGCTGATGATTCGCAGCAGACGCCACAGTACCCATGCCAGCAATACGACGCTGAGCGCAGCCAGCACGGCCAGCAGCACCGGGTGGTTAGACAGGGCGTACCACAGGCGTTCGAACCACGGCAGATGACCGACGTAGTAGACATCCCCCACGCGCAGGCTGTTTACCCCCGACTCACGGATCACCGAGACGGAACCGAACATTGCTGCCCGTTTACCGCTGTCGTTCATGGCCGTGTTGAGCAGCTCATAGCCGCGTGGGCTGTCCGCCAGCAGGGCGATAACGCTGCGCTGGTCGTTATACGGCGACTGGAAGCCGACAATCGCGGCCATCGGACCCGTTGAACTTACGGTCGTCCTGATATTGGCCTGACGATCGCCGCTGTCCGGCATGATGCTCGGGAACTCGGTCTGACGCAGCGGCGTGTTGACCCATGACTGAGCCGCCTGCACCAGCAGATCGACGCGCTTCTCGTCTTTCAGCTTGTCCGGAATGTTGCCGATGACCATGATATCGGCATCTTTGTTCTGGATCTGACTACCGTCATCCGTCACCGTCACGTTGATAGCCGGCAAGCCGGTTTGCGCCCCAACGGTGCCCATGGTGTCCAGCAGCGTGGCAACCTGACCTTCGTTGGCCGCTTTTGGCATCACGACAATCGATTCAGAGAGATCAGCCATGCGGCTGAACGGGAAGCTGGCGTTAGCAAAGGCACGCAGATCCGGCATCGCGATAAAGTGGTAATACTTCGAGAAGTCGATCGTGGAATCATCGCCAATCACCACGTGGTTTTGCACCGGCTGGAAGGTAATACAGTTTTCTACCGATCCACCCGGCATGGGGTTCATATACTGGAAGTTAAACCGCAGCTGGTTCACCGCACCGAGCTTCAGCGCCGGGATCGACACATCGGTTTTGCCGTCCAGCAGCCCCTGCAATACAGGCAGACGAAGCATCAACCGGTTTGTCTCCTGGCTGCTGGTCAGGCTGAACGATTGCAGGAACTGGTTGTTGAGGCTGATATCCATGCGCGAGCTATCTTTGGTTGCCGGCGCGGTGTAACGGTAGTTCAGGTTGATATCAATGCCGTTGGTGCGCAGCAGATAGAGATCCGGCGGCAGGTTCAGCGACAGGCTGACAGGAGAAGGTTCAAGCCCGGTTGACTGCAATTGCTCTTCATAGGTTTTCAGCTCGCCAAAGGTGATTGCCCGGTCGGTACGTACCCAGTTCGGCGCATCATAAGGCTTACGCGCCAGCAGCGGTTTCACCTCATCCACCACAACGCTGTTACCGCGGAACAGGATATTTCCCTGCGCAATGCCCTTCGCCGCCTGCACCAGATCTTTGTCATCACGGCCGAAGATCACCAGCAGCTTCACGTACGGATTGTCCGGATGGCTGATCATCTCGATGGTGGGTGCTTTCACCTCCGGATGGTCACGCAGGAATGCCGGGCGTTTGGCGTTGGTGGCAAACACAATCGCGTTTTTGTCCGGCATTTTGTCGTACATGACCGGGAAACTTTGACCACGCCAGCCGGAGCGGGAACCAAACCAGGATGCCACGATAGAGGCCGCCAGCTGTTCGGTCACATCCGGCGAGCCGGCAAAGACCATCGGCAGGTTCAGCGGACGGTTATCACGCGGGTCGAAGAACGGCACCGGGAAGGCGGAGAGATCGTTTTTCAACGCCAGCGGCTGATAGGTCATCTGAAGCGAAGAGTTACGCCCGACATCCAGCCACAGGGTGCTGCTGGCCGGGTTTTCACAGACATCGCGGTAGTGGCCGACAAACTCCAGACGCACGCGGTTAAAGTCGGTGATAAACAGCGGGTTAATCGGCACCTGAGCCAGGGTTTTCTTACCCAGTTGCTCTTTGGTGACGGGCAGGACGTCCATTAGCTCGTCATTCAGATAGACCTTAAGCTGGGACTGCACCGGCAGCAGCGACGGCGATGGGGTGTATTCCAGGTTGAGCACCGCTTTCGACACGACTTCATCACTGCGCATACCGAATTCGATACCGCCATTTGGGTTGATGCCGCGCAGAACCATACTGCCCGGAGGAGGCGCGATCTGGGCAAACGTCAGCTTAACGTCACGCGACGGCGTATTTTCGGCAACCACCGGCGCACTGGCTCCCGGCACGCCAGGCATGACCTGCCCAACCACCGGGTTGTCGCCGGGCAGCGTATTCCCCGTCGTCGGCTGATTCGGGACAACGTTCTCCGTCTGCCCCGGCGCGGCCGTCACAACCGGATCGGTCGCTTGCGCGACGACAGGCACCGTTGGCGCGGGCGTGGTCGCTGCGTTATCAGGCGCCGCGTTAGCCACTGTTGCAGGGAGCGCACTCATCCCCATTGCCACTGCACATAACCAGGAAAGTTTTGTTTTCATCGCGTTATCATCATTGTTGAGCCATAACCGGGTCCGCCTGCTTCGCTTCATCTCGCTCAGGTCGACGCGGAATGAACGACACGACCCAGGAAACCAGTGAAGTAAGTGACCGGAAAATTAATTTCACCGACGACGGGGCAAATTCTGCAAGGTGACGATAGCCACGGAACCCCAGCTTAAGAATATCCAGCAGGCTTTCCAGAGGCTTATCCTCAGGGAAGCTGTCCTGCCAGAGAGCCCACGTATCCGCGCGGGCAAACGTACACTGCACAAAATCAATGTGTTGTTTTTTGGTCAGCGGCATCAGTTGCAGACCCACTTCATTTCCTCTCACACGCACCACCTGCGTCGGGAAGACATACTCCTGCTGGCCGCGCTTAAGCAGTAGGTTGACCTTCTGCCCCTCCAGCACCTTCGCCTGACCGTTGATCTTGATACCCAGACCGCCATCCGAAAAGTCATGTACGGTACAGGAGAAGAGATGTCCATCGTCGCGGGCAATGGCCGCTGGCATGCTTATTTCGACGCGATGCGCGCGGCGAACCTGTTTGCTCTCCACCGATACCGCCACCGCGCCACCGAGGATAATCAGGTTATAAAACACCCACGCCATACTCACGAAGACCGTCAGAATTTCGTTTTCCGGGCCGTAGAAGTAGCGCCAGATCCCAACAATCACGCCCACAATATTCAGCAGCACCAGGAAGATATAGGGCCGGGAGATCACCCAGTCGACATACTCCTCTTCCACCAGCCCGCCCTTCGCGGTGACGTTGAATTTCCCTTTATGCGGGTTAATCAGCGCCACCATGGTTGGCGGCGCGATGTACCAGGCCAGCACCGTTTCGTAAATTTCACTCCAGAAGGAGTGCCGATATTTCCCCTGAATCTTCGAGTTCGTCAGGCTGGCGTGGATCATGTGCGGCAGAACGAACAGGGCAATCATCAGCGCAGGCGCATAGATGATGTAAGCGTGAAGGAGCAGGAACGCCAGCGGCGCTGTGAGAAAGATAAGCCGTGGAATACCCGACAGGAAGTGGAACATGGCGTTGACGTAGCACAGCCGTTGCGCCAGCTTCAGCCCTTTACCCATCAGCGGGTTATCGAGCCTGAAAATTTGCACCATGCCGCGGGCCCAGCGAATACGCTGGCCGATGTGCGCCGACAGGGATTCCGTGGCCAACCCCGCCGCCTGAGGAATACGCATGTAGGCCGAGGTATAGCCAAGACGGTGCAGACGCAGCGAGGTGTGCGCATCTTCCGTGACCGTCTCGACGGCGATCCCGCCAATTTCATCCAGCGGTTTCCGGCGGATCACCGCACAGGAGCCGCAGAAGAACGTGGCGTCCCACATGTCGTTCCCGTCCTGCACCAGGCCATAGAACAGCGTGCCCTCGTTCGGGGTTTTACGAAAACGACCGAGGTTACGTTCAAACGGGTCCGGTGAGAAGAAGTGGTGCGGCGTCTGCATCATCGCAAGCTCTTTCTCCTTCAGGAACCAGCCCATGGTCATTTGCAGGAACGAGCGCGTTGGCACGTGGTCGCAGTCGAAAATAGAGACGAACTCCCCTTTGGCATATTTCAGCGCATTGTTGATGTTACCGGCTTTCGCGTGTTCATGCGTGGTACGGGCGATGTACTCTACCCCCACTTCGTCCGCGAACTGGCGGAACTCGGCGCGGCCACCGTCATCGAGGATCCAGATTTTGATTTTATCCTTCGGCCAGTCGATACCCAGCGCGGCGTAAATGGTGTTTTTTACCACCGACAGGTCTTCGTTGTAGGTCGGCACGAAGAGGTCCACCGTAGGCCACTGGGTCGTGTCTTTTGGCAGCGGCACCGGCTGTCGATTCAGCGGCCAGATAACCTGGAAGTAACCCAGCACCAGCACGATCCAGGCGTAAGTCTCAGCAAACAGCAGGACTAAGCCGCACACCAGGCTGACCGGATCGTCCCAGTTCAGCGTTGAGGTATATCGCCACCAGATGTAGCGGCAGGAAACGGTCAGCGATAGCACAATCAGCATCAGGGCAGAAAAACGCCCTGGTATGCGCCGCACCAGCAGCGCCACGCCCCACAGCAGGATCAGGAAGGTGAACTGCGCCAGCGGGTTGAAGGGCTGGGTAATACAGACCAGCGCAAGAATCAGCGAGAACACCACAACCACGCCGAGAATAAAACGCCGCAAGCCCGGGTGTAGGTGCCCGAGCTCTTTTTGGTTATCTAAATGACCCGTTTTGTCGCCCACCCGGTCGGGTAGCCGGTCAAGCCACTGGTGGTAGTGTTCACGCAGGTTCTGCACACGATCGAAGCTGCGCCAGCGGGACGTTTTTTTCTCCGCGCCCGTTGAGGTCGTCAGTAGCCAGATGGACTGAATAGCGTAGCGCGCGGGATCCAGCGGACGCGGCTTGTCAGGGTTGATATGCGGATAGAGTTCACCGTAGCGCGCGCGAATGCGTTGCCAGCGGGGATGCTCGAGGGGGATGAACATCCACGCCAGAATCATCCACAAACAGCCCAGCGCTGCGCTCAGCGACGAGGCGCCGTGATGACGGTAATGGCGGTAGCGTTCACTTAAGCGCGAACTGACCGGCGGAATGAGCAGCCAGTTAGTCAGGCGGCTCATACTGAACTCCCGGCAGGCTCCGGCCGTTTAGCAAAGTGCAGCAGACACCAGTTGGCCAGCGTCAGGATCTCTTCCGCCGCCAGTGAATCGCTACGGTACTCCCCGAGGGGTTGTTTGGACGCGAGGCACTCCGCCATCGCTTCGTCACGATGGATCACCATCGGCAACAGGCGGCGCTGACTCTGGAGCCAGACCTGGTAGAGATCGTCCTGGATCTGGCTGCCAATGCGCAGATCGTTGATCAGAATATGGGCATTGGCAGGCATCGGCTGCTGATGCAGACGGATATGACAATTCGCATCTACGTTCGCGATGGAGAGCACATGGTCGCACTGCGCCAGCAGCTGGCGGGTCAACGACGCGGCACCGTGCGGCAGGTCCAGCAGGATCCACTGGTAGTGCCCGCTCTCTTTCAGGCTCTGCAATGCGGTGATGAAGCGAGAGAACAGGCGCTGGTACGCGGCTTCATTCCCGCGCTCGGTTTCGGTCAATTGACCAAAGGGAAGCAAATCGAGCTGGGAGGTATAACGCAAACCCGCATCCCGCCAGTCTTTATCGTCCAGAAGCGCACGTCCCCAGCCGTTTGCATGCGTAAAGTCGACATTGAATGACATGCGCAGCAAATTATCGGAACAGGCATCAATGACCAGTACCGATTCACCTAATACCTGCAATGACCACGCCAGCGCCGCGGTAACGGAAGTTGTACCCACCCCACCACGGACGCCCTGTAATCCTAGTACAGCCATCAATGGCTTCCTTATTGTTGTTGGGCAAACTCAGCTAATAACGGCCAACGTTTAATAGCCGCCGCCAACTGTTCCCGCTGGGAAATATCGGTGTAATCTATTTCAGGCAAAGAAAAAGCCTGCGTGAGTGCCAAAAAATCGTTCTGGAATGTGTAACCCAGACTTGAGTCGACTGGGGTTGCGGGTTCGTTATTTTGCATTCTTTTTTCATCCCTTTGAGTAAAATCATAAGATTCAGATGCAGCGAGGCGTCCTGCCCACTAAATTTCATTTACATGCTAAATCTGATGTTCTTTAATTTCAATGTTAGGTTTATTTCTACGCTTTCGCTAGTAAACTGAGAGACATAGAAATTCGACGAAAAGAGGGACACCGTGGACTCCATATTTTCTATTGGCATCCAGTCATTATGGGACGAATTGCGCCACATGCCAGTCGGAGGAGTCTGGTGGGTTAATACGGATCGTAATGAAGATGCCATCAGTCTGGTAAACCAGACGATAGCGGCGCAGGGGAAGGATTCCCGCGTGGCCATAATTACGATGGGCGAAGAGCCGAAGTCAATCATCAGGCTCGACAGTAACCGTGGACCCCAGACAGTACGATTATTTTCCATGCCTGCGGAGGCTGACAGTCTATACTTTTTACCCCGCGATATTCAGTGTTCTATTGTTCCTGAACACTATTTACTGATTCTAAAATGCTCTAATAACGGCCTGCAAAATATCCCCTCTGAAAAACTGCTGAAATGGCTGGAAAGAATCAACAGATGGGCAAAAAATCAAAATTGCACCTTATTGGTTGTTAACCCAGGCAGTAATAATGACAAGCTTTTTTCACTTTTAATGAGTGAATACCGTTCTCTCTATGGCCTGGCCAGTATTCGTGTCCAGACCGACAGCCATCTTTACGACGTGGCTTTCTGGTGCAATGAAAAAGGGGTAAGCTCCCGACAACAACTTACCCTCAAACATGTCGGGGATGAGTGGCATCTTGCTCAACAGGAAGAGACGGTAGTTCAGCCACGCAGTGATGAAAAACGCGTTCTGAGCCATATTGCGGTACTGGAAGGTGCGCCTGCACTGTCTGAGCACTGGTCACTGTTCGATACCAATGAAGCCTTATTTGATGAGGCGCGCACCACGCAGGCGGCGACCATTATTTTCTCGTTGATCCAGAATAACCAAATAGAAACGCTTGCAAGGCACATTCACACATTACGTCGCCAGCGCGGCAGCGCGTTAAAAATTGTGGTGCGTGAAAATAATACCAGCCTGCGCGCCACCGATGAGCGCTTATTACTGGGCTGCGGCGCGAATATGGTCATCCCGTGGAATGCTCCCCTGTCGCGCTGTCTGACGCTAATCGAAAGCATCCAGGGCCAGCAGTTTAATCGACATGTTCCGGAAGATATCAGCACCCTGCTTTCAATGACGCAGCCGATGAAACTGCGCGGCTACCAGAAATGGGACACCTTCTGCGATGCGGTGGGCAACATGATGAGCAATACGCTGTTACCGGCAGACGGAAAAGGGGTGATGGTTGCCCTGCGCCCCGTGCCGGGTATTCGCGTTGAGCAGGCGCTTACTCTGTGCCGCCCTAACCGTATCGGGGATATCATGACCATTGGCGATAACCGCCTGGTGCTGTTCCTCTCCTTCTGCCGGGTGAACGATCTGGATACGGCGCTTAACCATATCTTCCCGCTTCCTACCGGGGATATCTTCTCGAACCGCATGGTCTGGTTTGAAGATAATTTGATCAGCGCTGAGCTTGTCCAGATGCGTGCCCTGGCTCCTGAAAAGTGGGCGAAACCGTTGCCTGTGACAAGCGGTGCCAAACCGGTTCTGAACGCGAAACATGACGGGCATGTCTGGCGTCGGGTACCTGAGCCGCTACGCTTACTGGATGAGAACAAGGAGAGCGCGCCATTATGAATATCAGCGATATCATCCAACTGGTTGTTCTGTGCGCGCTGATTTTTTTGCCGCTTGGCTACTATGCACGCCATTCCCTGCGCCGTATTCGCGATACGGTCAGATTACTGTTCGTCAAACCTCGCTATATTAAACCCGCCGGAACACTGAGTCGCGCTCCGAACGTCAAGGCAAACCGAAAACATGACTAATTCTACCTATACCTCTTCGGCGCCATCGCCACTCTGGCAATACTGGCGCGGCCTGTCCGGCTGGAATTTCTACTTTCTGGTGAAGTTTGGTCTGCTGTGGGCAGGCTATCTTAATTTCCACCCTCTGCTTAACCTGGTGTTTATGGCATTCCTGCTGATGCCAATCCCGAACCTCAGGCTGCACCGTATACGTCACTGGGTCGCTATCCCCATCGGTTTCGCCCTGTTCTGGCATGATACCTGGCTGCCCGGCCCTGAAAGCATCATGAGCCAGGGCTCCCAGGTCGCAGGTTTCAGTGCGGACTATATGCTCGATCTGGTTGAGCGCTTTATTAACTGGCAGATGATTGGCGCGGTATTTGTCCTGCTGGTCGCCTGGCTGTTCCTGTCTCAGTGGATCCGGGTGACGGTGTTTGTCGTCGCGATTATGATCTGGCTTAACGTCCTGACGCTGACGGGCCCGAGCTTCTCGCTGTGGCCAGCCGGTCAGCCGACGACAACCGTGACCACCACGGGCGGTTCCGCCGCCGCGACCGTCGCGACAGCAGGGGATACGCCTGTGGTTGGGGATATTCCAGCGCAGACTGCACCGCCGACATCCACGAACCTGAACGCGTGGCTCTCCAGTTTTTACGCTGCGGAAGATAAGCGTCAGACGAAATTCCCGGACGCGCTGCCTGCCGATGCTCAGCCGTTTGAGCTGCTGGTCATTAACATCTGTTCTCTGTCCTGGGCTGACGTTGACGCGGCTGGTTTGATGTCGCACCCGCTGTGGTCGCATTTCGATATTCAGTTCAAGGACTTCAACTCGGCCACGTCGTACAGCGGCCCGGCGGCTATCCGCCTGCTGCGCGCCAGCTGCGGACAGCCTTCGCATAAGAACCTCTACCAGCCGGCAGCTAACCAGTGTTATCTGTTTGATAACCTGGCAAAACTGGGCTTTACCCAGCACCTGATGATGGGTCATAACGGTCAGTTCGGTAACTTCCTGAAAGAAGTACGTGAACAGGGTGGCATGCAGGCCCCGCTGATGGACCAGAAAGGGCTGCCGGTCACGTTGCTGGGCTTTGATGGCTCGCCGGTGTATGACGATACCGCCGTGCTTCAGCGCTGGTTAGATACCGTCGGCAAAGAGGAAGGGACACGTAGTGCGACGTTCTATAACACGCTGCCGCTGCACGACGGGAACCATTATCCCGGCGTGAGTAAAACGGCCGATTATAAGGCCCGTGCGCAGAAGTTCTTTGACGAGCTGAACGCGTTCTTCAACGAGCTGGAAAAATCAGGCCGCAAAGTGATGGTGGTGGTAGTACCGGAACATGGGGGAGCGCTGAAAGGCGACAGGATGCAGGTGTCTGGTCTGCGCGATATCCCAAGCCCGTCCATCACTAACGTTCCGGCCGGGATTAAGTTCTTTGGCATGAAGGCGCCGCATCAGGGAGCGCCAGTTGAGATCACCCAGCCAAGCAGCTATCTGGCTATCTCGGAACTGGTCGCTCGCGCAGTAGACGGTAAGCTGTTTGTGGAAGATAGCGTGAACTGGGATCAGCTCACCAGCGGGCTGCCGCAGACGGCGGAGGTATCGGAAAACGCCAATGCGGTGGTGATCCAGTATCAGAATAAGCCTTATGTCCGACTGAATGCCGGGGATTGGGTGCCGTATCCGCAGTGATGAGCTGCTACACCCTCTCCCCTGTGGGGAGAGGGTTACTCTGCACTTCGTAACGAAATTTCACCGCCCACCCAGGGCTTAATCACACCATCCTGTTCAAGAAGCAACGCACCCTGCGCGTCAATGCCGCGTGATGTGCCGTAAATCTCTTTATCCCCAATCAGCAGCTTCACCGGTCGGTTAATAAAGTTATCCAGCTTTTCCCAGCGGGACAGGAATGGCGCTAACCCCTCCTGTTCAAAGAGCGTCAGCGAACTACGCAACTCATTGATCATGCGGACGGCAAGCGTATTGCGATCGATGGTGATCCCCGCTTCCTGTAGGTTGGTCCAGGCCTGGTTCACGACATCGTTCTGCACGTTTCGCATCACCATGTTCAGCCCCGCTCCAATAACGATCTGTGCGGCATCGCCTGTTTTTCCCGTCAGTTCGACCAGGATCCCCGCCAGCTTCCGATCGTTGAGATACAGATCGTTGGGCCATTTTACCCGCACCTGATCGGCACCCAGATCGTGCAGCACCTCTGCCATCACAATGCCGATGACCAGGCTCAGCCCGATGGCCGCAGCTGGCCCCTGTTCAAGCCTCCAGTACATGGAAAGGTAGAGGTTGGCGCCAAATGGTGAGAACCACTTACGCCCCCGGCGGCCACGTCCTGCCTGTTGGTACTCGGCAACGCAGGCATCACCGGATTTCAGCTCGCTCAGGCGATCCAGCAGATACTGGTTCGTCGAATCAATGACCGGCAATACCGCGACGTTACCGTGCCCAATCTGGCTGCGGATGATCTCTTCATTCAGTAACTGGATCGGTTCCGGCAGGCTGTAGCCTTTTCCCGGCACCGTAAACACATCCACGCCCCAGTCGCGGAGCGTTTGAATATGTTTATTGATGGCAGCGCGGCTCATGCCCAGCTGTTCGCCCAGCTGCTCGCCAGAATGAAACTCGCCATCAGCAAGGATACCGATGAGAGTTAACGGAATAGTATTGTCCTTCACGCAATGGTCTCCACGGCATTCACTTCGCCCGTTCGGCCAATAAAGCGAACTTCAGGCTCCAGCCAGACGTTGAATTTTTCGCCCACGCGCTGACGAACATGGTGCGCCAGGTTGACGACATCCTCACTTGTCGCGTTGGACTGGTTGATCAGTACCAGCGCCTGCTGACGATGAACAGCAGCGCCACCAAGAGTAGTACCTTTTAATTCACACTGATCGATAAGCCAGCCTGCGGCCAGCTTCACGCTGCCATCCGCCTGAGGATAATGCGGGGCCGTTGGCCAGCCAGCGAGAAATGCTTTTGCATTTTCGCTGCTGATCACCGGGTTTTTGAAGAAACTGCCCGCATTTCCGTTGACTTTCGGGTCCGGAAGCTTGGTCATGCGCATGTGGCATACGGAATCAAATACCTCACGCGGTGTGACGGTAGCCGGGTCAAGACGGGTCAGATCGCCGTAAGTCAGAACGGGTTTCCAGGCTTTCGCCAGGCGCAGACCAACGGCCACAATGACGAAACGATCCTGATAATCGTGCTTGAAAATGCTGTCGCGATAACCAAAGCGGCACTGCTCTGCGGTCAGGCGCTTCGCCGTTCCGGTCGCGAGTTCGATGCAATCGACATATTCGCAGACGTGTTTCAGTTCGATGCCGTAGGCACCGATGTTTTGAATAGGAGATGATCCTGCACAGCCCGGGATCAGGGCCAGGTTTTCCAGTCCGGGCATCCCTTTTTCAAGGGTATATTGCACCAGATGGTGCCAGTTCTCGCCAGCACCCACGTGTAAATGCCAGCTGTCAGCGCTCTCTTTACACTCAATCCCCATGATGCGATTGACGATTACCGTCCCCGCAAAATCATCGAGAAACAGGACATTACTTCCTTCGCCCAGAATAAGTACGGGTTCACCGTTTCCTGTTGCGTTTTGCCATGCATTCAGCAACTGCTGAGCACTTTCGGCACGTACAATTTGATTAGCATTCCGTTGAATACCAAAGGTATTCCAGGGCTTAAGGGAGTGATTCATAGACGCTATCCTGATGCAAAAACCGGGATAGTTTACCGTATATATGGGGGGATAGGTGATTTGTTTATGGAAAGGAAGCAGGTGTAGAAACGCAAAAAGGCCATCCTTGCGGATGGCCTCTTCACTTGTTTGATGCCTGGCAGTTCCCTACTCTCACATGGGGAGACCCCACACTACCATCGGCGCTACGGCGTTTCACTTCTGAGTTCGGCATGGGGTCAGGTGGGACCACCGCGCTAAAGCCGCCAGGCAAATTCTGTTTAATCTGTATCAGGCTGAAAATCGTGTCTGTCTCTCGTTCGCCAAAACAGCTTCGGCGTTGTAAGGTTAAGCCTCACGGTTCATTAGTATCGGTTAGCTCAACGCATCGCTGCGCTTACACACCCGACCTATCAACGTCGTCGTCTTCAACGTTCCTTCAGGAGACTTAAAGTCTCAGGGAGAACTCATCTCGGGGCAAGTTTCGTGCTTAGATGCTTTCAGCACTTATCTTTTCCGCATTTAGCTACCGGGCAGTGCCATTGGCATGACAACCCGAACACCAGTGATGCGTCCACTCCGGTCCTCTCGTACTAGGAGCAGCCCCCCTCAATTCTCCAGCGCCCACGGCAGATAGGGACCGAACTGTCTCACGACGTTCTAAACCCAGCTCGCGTACCACTTTAAATGGCGAACAGCCATACCCTTGGGACCTACTTCAGCCCCAGGATGTGATGAGCCGACATCGAGGTGCCAAACACCGCCGTCGATATGAACTCTTGGGCGGTATCAGCCTGTTATCCCCGGAGTACCTTTTATCCGTTGAGCGATGGCCCTTCCATTCAGAACCACCGGATCACTATGACCTGCTTTCGCACCTGCTCGCGCCGTCACGCTCGCAGTCAAGCTGGCTTATGCCATTGCACTAACCTCCTGATGTCCGACCAGGATTAGCCAACCTTCGTGCTCCTCCGTTACTCTTTGGGAGGAGACCGCCCCAGTCAAACTACCCACCAGACACTGTCCGCAACCCGGATCACGGGTCTACGTTAGAACACCAGCCATTAAAGGGTGGTATTTCAAGGGCGGCTCCACGCAGACTGGCGTCCACGCTTCAAAGCCTCCCACCTATCCTACACATCAAGGACCAGTGTTCAGTGTCAAGCTATAGTAAAGGTTCACGGGGTCTTTCCGTCTTGCCGCGGGTACACTGCATCTTCACAGCGAGTTCAATTTCACTGAGTCTCGGGTGGAGACAGCCTGGCCATCATTACGCCATTCGTGCAGGTCGGAACTTACCCGACAAGGAATTTCGCTACCTTAGGACCGTTATAGTTACGGCCGCCGTTTACCGGGGCTTCGATCAAGAGCTTCGCGTTGCCGCTAACCCCATCAATTAACCTTCCGGCACCGGGCAGGCGTCACACCGTATACGTCCACTTTCGTGTTTGCACAGTGCTGTGTTTTTAATAAACAGTTGCAGCCAGCTGGTATCTTCGACTGATTTCAGCTCCGCCCGCAGGGGCTTCACCTACCTATCAGCGTGCCTTCTCCCGAAGTTACGGCACCATTTTGCCTAGTTCCTTCACCCGAGTTCTCTCAAGCGCCTTGGTATTCTCTACCTGACCACCTGTGTCGGTTTGGGGTACGATTTCGTGTTACCTGATGCTTAGAGGCTTTTCCTGGAAGCAGGGCATTTATCACTTCAGCACCGTAGTGCCTCGTCATCACACCTCAGCGTTAAAAGGTACCGGATTTACCTGGAACCTCCGCCTACATGCTTAAACCGGGACAACCGTCGCCCGGCTGACATAGCCTTCTCCGTCCCCCCTTCGCAGTAACACCAAGTACAGGAATATTAACCTGTTTCCCATCGACTACGCCTTTCGGCCTCGCCTTAGGGGTCGACTCACCCTGCCCCGATTAACGTTGGACAGGAACCCTTGGTCTTCCGGCGAGCGGGCTTTTCACCCGCTTTATCGTTACTTATGTCAGCATTCGCACTTCTGATACCTCCAGCATGCCTCACAGCACACCTTCAACGGCTTACAGAACGCTCCCCTACCCAACAACACATAGTGTCGCTGCCGCAGCTTCGGTGCATGGTTTAGCCCCGTTACATCTTCCGCGCAGGCCGACTCGACCAGTGAGCTATTACGCTTTCTTTAAATGATGGCTGCTTCTAAGCCAACATCCTGGCTGTCTGTGCCTTCCCACATCGTTTCCCACTTAACCATGACTTTGGGACCTTAGCTGGCGGTCTGGGTTGTTTCCCTCTTCACGACGGACGTTAGCACCCGCCGTGTGTCTCCCGTGATAACATTCTTCGGTATTCGTAGTTTGCATCGGGTTGGTAAGCCGGGATGGCCCCCTAGCCGAAACAGTGCTCTACCCCCGAAGATGAGTTCACGAGGCGCTACCTAAATAGCTTTCGGGGAGAACCAGCTATCTCCCGGTTTGATTGGCCTTTCACCCCCAGCCACAGGTCATCCGCTAATTTTTCAACATTAGTCGGTTCGGTCCTCCAGTTAGTGTTACCCAACCTTCAACCTGCCCATGGCTAGATCACCGGGTTTCGGGTCTATACCCTGCAACTTAACGCCCAGTTAAGACTCGGTTTCCCTTCGGCTCCCCTATACGGTTAACCTTGCTACAGAATATAAGTCGCTGACCCATTATACAAAAGGTACGCAGTCACCCCATAAAGAGGCTCCCACTGCTTGTACGTACACGGTTTCAGGTTCTTTTTCACTCCCCTCGCCGGGGTTCTTTTCGCCTTTCCCTCACGGTACTGGTTCACTATCGGTCAGTCAGGAGTATTTAGCCTTGGAGGATGGTCCCCCCATATTCAGACAGGATACCACGTGTCCCGCCCTACTCTTCGAGTTCACAGCATGTGCATTTTCGTGTACGGGACTATCACCCTGTACCGTCGGACTTTCCAGACCGTTCCACTAACACACAAGCTGATTCAGACTCCGGGCTGCTCCCCGTTCGCTCGCCGCTACTGGGGGAATCTCGGTTGATTTCTTTTCCTCGGGGTACTTAGATGTTTCAGTTCCCCCGGTTCGCCTCGTTAACCTATGTATTCAGTTAACGATAGTGTGTCGGAACACACTGGGTTTCCCCATTCGGACATCGCCGGGTCAAGGGTTCATATCACCTCGCCGGCGCTTTTCGCAGATTAGCACGTCCTTCATCGCCTCTGACTGCCAGGGCATCCACCGTGTACGCTTAGTCGCTTAACCTCACAACCCGAAGATGTTTCTTTCGATTCATCATCGACTTGCGAAAATTTGAGAGACTTGAACACACATGAGCTGTGTGTCGTTTCAATTTTCAGCTTGATCCAGATTTTTAAAGAGCAAAACTTCGCAGTGCACCTTTTCAGGTTCACTCTGAAGTTTTCTTGTGTTCGCAGTAAAAGATGGTGGAGCTATGCGGGATCGAACCGCAGACCTCCTGCGTGCAAGGCAGGCGCTCTCCCAGCTGAGCTATAGCCCCATCGTAGTCACCTCTGTACCGGTAATTTTTGTTGAGGCAAGGCGTGGTGACACGAAGCATACTCAGGTATGTGAGTGTCGCCGCAACGCAGCATCAGCAAAAATTTGGTAGGCCTGAGTGGACTTGAACCACCGACCTCACCCTTATCAGGGGTGCGCTCTAACCACCTGAGCTACAAGCCTGTAGAGGTTTTTTACTGCTGTTTTTCATCAGACAATCTGTGTGAGCACTGCAAAGGCAGGTTCTTTAAGGTAAGGAGGTGATCCAACCGCAGGTTCCCCTACGGTTACCTTGTTACGACTTCACCCCAGTCATGAATCACAAAGTGGTAAGCGCCCTCCCGAAGGTTAAGCTACCTACTTCTTTTGCAACCCACTCCCATGGTGTGACGGGCGGTGTGTACAAGGCCCGGGAACGTATTCACCGTGGCATTCTGATCCACGATTACTAGCGATTCCGACTTCATGGAGTCGAGTTGCAGACTCCAATCCGGACTACGACGCACTTTATGAGGTCCGCTTGCTCTCGCGAGGTCGCTTCTCTTTGTATGCGCCATTGTAGCACGTGTGTAGCCCTACTCGTAAGGGCCATGATGACTTGACGTCATCCCCACCTTCCTCCAGTTTATCACTGGCAGTCTCCTTTGAGTTCCCGGCCGGACCGCTGGCAAC
>NZ_KI535607.1:955908-1021579 GCF_000492855.1 Enterobacter sp. MGH 38
ATCCTCTCAGACCAGCTAGGGATCGTCGCCTAGGTGAGCCGTTACCCCACCTACTAGCTAATCCCATCTGGGCACATCCGATGGCAAGAGGCCCGAAGGTCCCCCTCTTTGGTCTTGCGACGTTATGCGGTATTAGCTACCGTTTCCAGTAGTTATCCCCCTCCATCAGGCAGTTTCCCAGACATTACTCACCCGTCCGCCACTCGTCAGCGAAGCAGCAAGCTGCTTCCTGTTACCGTTCGACTTGCATGTGTTAGGCCTGCCGCCAGCGTTCAATCTGAGCCATGATCAAACTCTTCAATTTAAAAGTTTGATGCTCAATGAATTAAACTTCGTAATGAATTACGTGTTCACTCGTTGAGACTTGGTATTCATTTTTCGTCCGAGGACGTTAAGAATCCATGTCACTTTGAGTGCCCACACAGATTGTCTGATAAATTGTTAAAGAGCAGTGCCGCTTCGTTTTCGCTGCGGCGCGGGGTGTGCATATTACGCTTTCCCGCTTCAGAGTCAAGCGTTTGTTTTGCTTTTCTCTGCTGACCCGGCGGCTTGCGTGCCGTTGTTCCGTGTCAGTGGAGGCGCATTATAGGGAGTTCTTCTGAAGTGACAAGCACTAAATACAAAAAACTTTTCGTTCGCTCACTTTTCAAACTCAACGCTTATTAAACCCGCGCATCGTCCGTTAAATGCGCAATTTCACGGGCAAAACTGGCGACCTGAGCCCAGTCGGTGTAGACCACTTCTTTACGTGTATCCGTTTCCCCGCCCGTCATTTTCATGATCAGGCGGATCATAAAGCGGTCGTACCAGCGGTAACGCGGGTAACGCAGCGCGCCAGCAAAGACAGAACAGATATCGGGCTGCCATGGCGAACTCAGCAAAAACTTACGCGTATAGCTGTTAGTCTGCGGCGTACGCTTCTCTGCTTTACGGGCAACCAGGTTGACCGAGTAAAACGCGCCAGGCAGCTGAGCGAGTTCCGCCGTATGCTTTTTCACAAAGCGATCCAGCGCCGGATGGAAATGGCCGTAACGAATTGAAGCGCCAATGACCACGCGGTCGTAATCCTGCCAGGCAATCTGTTCAGTGCGATTCAGGTTCACCACATCAGAATAAATGCCCAGCTCTTTGAGTTCAGAAGCCAGATATGAAGCAATCTCACGCGTTTGTCCGTCACGCGTTGAGAAAAGAATTAACGTTTTCACCAATGTCTCCTTACTCACGCCAGAATGTTGGGGTAAACAGCACCAGCAGCGTAAAGACCTCAAGACGCCCAAACAGCATATTGGCGATTAAGATCCACTTCGCCACCGGGTTCATACTGGCGAAGTTATCCGCCACGACGCCCAGCCCCGGCCCCAGGTTGTTTAACGTTGCCACCACAGAGGCGAAGGCAGAAAAATCATCCACGCCCGTGGCGATTATCGCCAGCATACTGACAATAAAGACCAGTGCATAAGCGGAGAAGAATCCCCACACCGCTTCGAGGATGCGTTCCGGCAGCGCGCGGTTCCCCAGCTTAATACTGTAAACCGCATTCGGGTGGACCAGACGTTTCAGCTCACGGTTCCCCTGCTTGAACAGCAGCAGAATACGGATCACCTTCAGACCGCCGCCCGTTGACCCGGCACAGCCGCCGATAAACGCAGAGCACAACAGCAGCACCGGCAGGAACAGCGGCCAACGCGCAATACTGTCCGTGGTGAAACCGGCGGTTGTTGCCATCGATACCACCTGGAAGAAGGCCTGGTTCAGGGTCGTGACCGCCGAGTTATAGACATCGTGGAACCACAGTACCAGGGTACAGATGATCACCAGAGTCAGCTGGACGCCAATAAACATCCGGAATTCCGGGTCGCGCCAGTACACCTTCAGGCTCCGTCCGCTAAGCAACGAGAAGTGTAGACCGTAGTTACAGCCTGAGATCAGCAAAAAGATGGCAATGATGGTATTGATTGTCGGGCTGTCGAAGTAGCCGACGCTGGCATCGTGGGTGGAGAACCCGCCGATAGCAATAGTCGCAAAGCTGTGCCCGATGGCATCAAACGCAGGCATCCCGGCAAACCACAGCGCCAGCGCGCAGGCCACCGTCAGCAGGACATAGATAAGCCACAGGGTTTTCGCCGTCTCCGCAATACGCGGGCGCATTTTGTTATCTTTCAGCGGGCCGGGCATCTCCGCCCGGTAAAGCTGCATCCCCCCGACGCCCAGAATCGGCAGGATAGCCACCGCCAGGACAATGATCCCCATACCGCCGAACCACTGAAGCATCTGCCGGTAAAAGAGAATCGCATGCGGGAGCGAATCCAGCCCCACAAGCGTGGTGGCCCCGGTGGTCGTTAATCCGGAGAACGATTCAAAAAACGCATCCGTGACGGTGAGATTCGGTTGTTCGGAGAAGATAAACGGCAGCGCACCCACGCTTCCCAGTACCGTCCAGAACAGGACCACAATCAGAAACCCCTCCCGGGATTTCAGTTCACCTTTCTCACGGCGGTTTGGCCACCACAGCAGGGAGCCAATCGTCAGCGCGACAAAAAAGGTTTGCGTAAATGCACGCCCCGCGCCGTCCCGGTAGATGAGCGCCACCAGTCCGGGAATGATCATTGTCCCGGAGAAAAGTATGACCAGCAATCCAACGATTCGGGTAATGGCACGAAAATGCATCTCTGCCGCTTCCTTAGGTATTCAAAATTGTGAGGTGGGGATTATTCTTCAATCGGCAGTAATTGCAATGAACCGCGACTAAAATCAGCGAGTTTTGCTGAAAAAGCAGCCAGTTCCGCCTGAGGAAGCGCCACGCGTAATTGCACCATTGCCTGATAATCACTCTGTGCGATGACACCGTTAAACTGTTTAAGCAGTGCTTCGATACCCGATAGCTGGGCGTAATCGCATAACAAAGTATATTCCGTAAGTGGCGTTTTGCGGGTTGTTATCAGAAGATTAAGCGCCTGCTGGACACCACCTCCGTAGGCTTTAACCAGCCCTCCGGTGCCTAACAAAATGCCCCCGTAGTAGCGGACCACGACGGCGGTGATTTCACCCACGCCGCTGCCCATCAACTGGGAGAGCATCGGTTTTCCGGCCGTACCCGCCGGTTCACCGTCGTCAGAAAACCCGAGCTGCTGTGAGTCGTCTGGCGGCCCTGCGACCCACGCCACACAGTGATGGCGGGCATCCGGGTGCTGCGCGCGGACGGACTCGACGAACGCCTTCGCCGCCTCCACGCCGTCGGTATGCGCCAACAGCGTGATAAAGCGGCTTTTTTTGATTTCCTCAACAAAGGTGACCGGCTCGGCCGGTATCAGCCAGCTTTCCATCAGGCCAGCTTCAAATCTCGCGTCATGTTCTCAATGCTGTTCTCGTGAATAACCACGTTATCCTCGATACGAATGCCGCCATAAGGCTTCAGCGCTTCAATTTTCTCCCAGTTGAAGTGCTTGCTGAATTGCCCTTCGCGCCACGGCGCCAGCAGGGATTCAATAAAGTAGATGCCCGGCTCGATGGTCAATACCATACGCGGCGCCAGAACGCGGGTGCAGCGCAGATAAGGATATTTAGACGGTGCCGCCAGGTGCGTGCCGGTATCATCCTGCATAAAGCCCGCGACGTCATGAACCTGCAAACCCAGCGGGTGGCCGATACCATGCGGCATAAATGGCCCGGTCAAATCGTTCTCAACCATCGCCTCTTCGCTCATGTCTTTGATAATCTGATGCTTACGCAGCAGTTTAGCAATGCGCTGATGGAACTGGAGGTGATAATCCACGTAGCTGGTTCCGGCCTTCATGGTGCCAATCAGCGCCAGCTGTTCGTCGTTCACGTCTTTAATCAATTGCGCAAAATCGGTATCCGCATTCGCCGCCCAGGTACGGGTCAGGTCTGCCGCATAACCATTGTACTCAGCCCCCGCGTCCAGCAGGAAGCTACGCATCTCAGCCGGAACCTGATGATCCAGTTTGGTGTAGTGCAGAACCGAGGCATGTTCATTCAGCGCCACGATGTTGCTGTACGGCACGTCGGTATCGCGGTGGCCGGTCGCCGTCAGGTAAGCCTGATTGATATCGAACTCGCTCATACCGGACTGGAACGCTTCGTGCGCCGCACGGTGGCCATTCACCGCCGTTTTTTGCGCTTCACGCATGCAGTAAAGTTCGTAGTCGGTCTTGTAGGCGCGATAGTAGTGCAGATAATCCAGCACGCCTTTCGGGTTGAGTTTATCTGCCAGAATATCCAGACCCAGCGCGCGCTCAGGAACCGGACCAATGTAGCCGATGTTGCCGCGCGCCGCTGGCAGCTGGCTGCCTATGCCGTCTGCTTTTGGCAGCGCAATCACGTCAATTTCTTCGGTCCAGAATGAGGTCGGCAGCGGCTCCACGTTGTGCCAGTAATCGACCGGCAGGTAGAACCACAGTTTCGGCTTGTTCACGCCATCCACCAGCAGCCAGCAATTTGGAACCTGCGTGACAGGCACCCAGGCTTTAAACTGCGGGTTAACCTTGAAGGGATAAGCATGGTCATCAAGAAAAGTATTCATCAGCTCGCCGGAGTGGATCAGCAGGGCATCCAGCTTGAAGCGGGCCAGTACATCGCGGGTACGTTCCTGTAGGGTAACGATATGATTTTTATAAAGCGAAGCCAGTGAGTCCATCATTCTTCCTTTCGTTTTTTTGACCTCAAGTCATCGCATCTTAGCACACCTCACTCCGGCTGCGTGATTTCCACCGACCGTGATCAGCGCAGCAATTTCTTAATGACTAATTTGCATTTTATTAACATAAATTCCACACTCCGTTTCATCTGGTATGACCAGATCCAATTGCTGGATTCAGGAGACCGACATGCTCTACAAAGGCGACACCCTGTACGTAGACTGGCTGGAAGATGGCATTGCCGAACTGGTGTTCGATGCCCCCGGCTCAGTGAACAAGCTTGATACCGCGACGGTGGCCAGTCTTGGCCAGGCGCTGGATGTACTTGAAAAGCAATCAGATTTAAAAGGGCTGCTGCTGCGCTCCAACAAAGCGGCCTTTATCGTTGGCGCGGATATCACCGAATTCCTGTCGCTGTTCCTGGTGCCCGAAGAACAGCTGAGCCAGTGGCTGCACTTCGCGAACAGCGTCTTTAATCGTCTGGAAGATCTGCCTGTCCCGACCCTTTCTGCCGTCAACGGTTACGCGCTGGGCGGCGGCTGCGAATGCGTGTTAGCCACTGATTACCGTCTGGCGACCCCGGACCTGCGTATCGGCCTGCCGGAAACCAAGCTGGGCATCATGCCGGGCTTTGGCGGCTCCGTCCGTATGCCGCGCATGCTGGGCGCCGACAGCGCGCTGGAGATCATTGCCGCGGGTAAAGACGTCGGCGCAGAACAGGCGCAGAAAATTGGCCTGGTCGACGGCGTTGTAAAACCTGAGAAGCTTGTTGAAGGCGCACTCGCCATTCTGCGTCAGGCCATTAACGGCGACCTCGACTGGAAAGCCAAACGTCAGCCGAAGCTGGAGCCGTTGAAGCTCAGCAAAATTGAAGCCACCATGAGCTTCACCATCGCCAAAGGCATGGTGATGCAGACGGCGGGTAAACACTACCCGGCGCCGATCACGGCGGTGAAAACCATTGAAGCGGCAGCCCGTCTGGGCCGTGATGACGCCCTGAAGCTGGAAAACCAGAGCTTTGTCCCGCTGGCGCACACCAACGAAGCCCGCGCGCTGGTTGGTATCTTCCTTAACGATCAGTTTGTGAAGGGCAAAGCCAAACAACTCACCAAAAACGTTGAAACGCCAAAACACGCGGCGGTACTCGGCGCGGGCATTATGGGGGGCGGCATCGCCTACCAGTCTGCCTGGAAAGGCGTGCCGGTGGTGATGAAGGACATCAACGAGAAATCCCTGACGCTGGGCATGACCGAAGCGGCCAAGCTGCTGAATAAACAGCTTGAGCGCGGCAAAATTGATGGTCTGAAGCTTGCAGGCGTGATCTCCACCATCCAGCCAGTGCTGGAATACAGCGGTTTCGACCGTGTGGACGTGGTGGTTGAAGCGGTCGTCGAGAACCCGAAAGTGAAAAAAGCGGTGCTGGCCGAAACCGAAGACAAGGTGCGTCCGGAAACCGTGCTGGCCTCTAACACCTCCACCATTCCTATCAGCGAACTGGCGAGCGTGCTGAAGCGTCCGGAAAACTTCTGCGGGATGCACTTCTTTAACCCGGTGCACCGCATGCCGCTGGTCGAAGTGATCCGTGGGGAGAAAACCTCCGACGAAACCATCGCCAAAGTGGTGGCGTGGGCGAGCAAGATGGGCAAAACGCCGATCGTCGTTAACGACTGCCCGGGCTTCTTCGTTAACCGCGTGTTGTTCCCTTACTTCGCCGGCTTCAGCCAGCTGCTGCGCGACGGCGCAGACTTCCGCAAAATCGATAAAGTGATGGAAAAACAGTTCGGCTGGCCGATGGGCCCGGCGTATCTGCTGGACGTTGTCGGCATCGATACTGCCCATCACGCTCAGGCGGTGATGGCGGCGGGCTTCCCGCAGCGCATGCAGAAAGACTATCGCGACGCCATTGACGCCCTGTTCGACGCCAACCGCTTTGGTCAGAAAAACGGTCTGGGCTTCTGGCGCTATAAAGAAGACAGCAAAGGCAAACCGAAAAAAGAAGAAGATGCGGCGGTGGATGGCCTGCTGGCCGACGTCAGTCAGCCGAAACGCGACTTCACTGACGACGAGATCATCGCCCGGATGATGATCCCGATGATCAACGAAGTGGTGCGCTGCCTCGAAGAAGGCATTATCGCCAGCCCGGCAGAAGCGGATATGGCGCTGGTGTACGGCCTCGGCTTCCCTCCGTTCCACGGCGGCGCGTTCCGCTGGCTGGATACGCTCGGCAGCGCTCGCTATCTCGATATGGCTCAGCAGTACCAGCACCTCGGCCCGCTTTATGAGGTGCCGGAAGGTCTGCGTAACAAAGCTCGTCATAACGAACCCTACTACCCAGCAGTTGAGCCAGCCCGTCCGGTTGGCGCGCTGAAAACGGCTTAAGGAGTCACAATGGAAAAGGTTGTCATTGTTGATGCGATTCGCACCCCGATGGGCCGTTCAAAAGGCGGTGCGTTCCGTAACGTGCGCGCGGAAGACCTCTCCGCGCACCTGATGCGTAGCCTGCTGGCGCGTAACCCGGCGCTGGACCCTGCTGCGCTGGACGATATCTACTGGGGCTGCGTCCAGCAGACGCTGGAGCAGGGCTTCAACATTGCCCGTAACGCGTCCCTGCTGGCGGAGATCCCGCACTCGGTTCCGGCCGTCACCGTCAACCGTCTTTGCGGTTCGTCGATGCAGGCGCTGCACGACGCGACGCGGATGATCATGACCGGCGATGCGCAGGCCTGTCTGGTGGGCGGCGTGGAGCATATGGGCCACGTGCCGATGAGCCACGGGGTCGATTTCCATCCAGGTATGAGCCGCAACGTGGCGAAAGCCGCCGGTATGATGGGCCTGACCGCCGAGATGCTCTCCCGTCTGCACGGCATCAGCCGTGAGATGCAGGATGCCTTTGCCGCTCGCTCGCATGCCCGCGCCTGGGCCGCCACGCAGTCTGGTGCCTTTAAGAATGAGATCATCCCGACCGGCGGTCACGACGCAGACGGCGTACTGAAGCAGTTCAGCTATGACGAAGTCATCCGCCCGGAAACCACCGTTGAAGCGCTTTCCACCCTGCGTCCGGCGTTTGATCCGGTCACCGGTACGGTAACGGCGGGCACCTCGTCTGCCCTGTCCGACGGTGCCGCCGCGATGCTGGTGATGAGCGAAAGCCGCGCCCGCGAATTAGGCCTGACGCCACGCGCCCGCGTGCGTTCGATGGCAGTCGTGGGCTGCGATCCATCCATCATGGGCTACGGCCCGGTTCCGGCGTCAAAACTGGCGCTGAAAAAAGCGGGGCTGAGCGCAAGTGATATCGACCTCTTTGAGATGAACGAAGCGTTCGCCGCGCAGATCCTGCCGTGCATTAAGGATCTGGGGCTGATGGATCAGATCGACGAGAAGATTAACCTCAACGGCGGCGCGATCGCCCTCGGACACCCGCTGGGCTGCTCCGGGGCGCGTATCAGTACCACGCTGATTAACCTGATGGAACGCAAAGATGCCCAGTTTGGTCTGGCAACGATGTGTATCGGGTTGGGTCAGGGGATCGCGACAGTGTTTGAGAGGGTGTAAATTAATTGAGAGAGTGTAAATAAGGAAAAGTATCTCAAAGCCAATGACGTCAGAACAAGGCGGCAAGCGAGCGAATCCCGATGAGCTTACATTAGTAAGTGATTCGGGTGAACGAGCGCAGCCAACGCAGTTATGGCGCCATTGGCGAAGAGAGACAGTTTAGTTGCCGTTCTTCCCGCCTGTCAGGGGCGGGTTTTTTACGTTATTGCAGCAGCGAAATATCCGCCACGCGCAGGAACAGCTCACGCAGTTTCTCAAGCATAGAGAGACGGTTAATACGCAGCTCTTTATCTTCTACGTTTACCATCACTTTCTCGAAGAAGGCGTCGATGACGTCACGCAGCTCGGCCAGCTCCACCAGCGCTTCCTGGTAGCGACCTTCCGCGAAGACCGGCTCGAGCTTGTCACGCAGCACCACAACCTGCATCGCCAGGGCGATCTCTTCCGGCTCTTTCAGCGTCGCGGCGTTCACACGCTCGTTCAGCGTCTCGTCGGACTTCGCCAGGATGTTGGAGACACGCTTGTTGGCCGCCGCCAGAGCAGACGCCGCTTCCAGCGTACGGAAGTGGGAAACCGCCTTCATACGCGCATCGAAATCAGCCGGACGGGTCGGACGACGCGCCAGCACCGCCTGAATGGTGTCGACGGTGTAACCTTCATCCTGATACCAGGCGCGGAAACGACCGAGCATAAAGTCGATCACGTCATCCACAACGTTGGCGTTGGTCAGCTTGTCGCCGTACAGACGCACCGCTTCTTCGGTCAGGGTCTGCAGATCCAGGTTCAGGTTCTTCTCAACGATGATACGCAGCACGCCGAGCGCAGCACGACGCAGCGCAAACGGGTCTTTGTCGCCTTTCGGATGCTGGCCGATACCGAAGATACCCGCCAGGGTGTCCATCTTATCGGCAATCGCTACGGCGCAGGCCACCGGGTTGGACGGCAGTTCGTCACCCGCAAAGCGCGGCTGATACTGCTCGTTCAGGGCAACCGCCACGTCTTCCGCTTCGCCATCGTGACGCGCGTAGTGCATACCCATCACGCCCTGGGTGTCGGTAAATTCGAACACCATGTTGGTCATCAGGTCACACTTGGAGAGCAGGCCTGCGCGGGTCGCGTGGTTAACGTCGGCACCGATTTCACGAGCGATCCAGCCGGACAGCTCCGCAATACGGTCGGTCTTGTCGCGCAGCGTACCCAGCTGCTGCTGGAACAGTACGGTCTGCAGGCGTGGAAGATGATCTTCCAGACGCTTTTTACGGTCGGTGTTGAAGAAGAACTCGGCATCCGCCAGACGTGGGCGCACGACCTTCTCGTTACCGGAGATAATCTGGCTCGGATCTTTCGATTCGATGTTCGCCACGAAAATGAAGTTTGGCAGCAGCTTGCCGTCGTTGGCATAGACCGGGAAGTACTTCTGGTCACCCTTCATGGTGTACACCAGCGCTTCAGCCGGAACGGCCAGGAATTTCTCTTCGAACTTCGCGGTCAGCACAACCGGCCATTCCACCAGCGAGGTCACTTCTTCCAGCAGGCTGTCGCTCAGATCGGCTTTACCGCCAATCTTACGCGCCGCGTCTTCCGCGTCCGCTTTGATTTTGGCTTTACGCTGTTCATAGTCAGCAATGACCTTGCCGCGCTCCAGCAGGATCTGCGGATACTGGTCGGCATTGTCGATGGTGAACTCAGGCTCGCCCATAAAGCGGTGGCCGCGAATCACGCGATCGGACGCCACGCCCAAAATGGTCGCCGGAATAACGGTGTCGCCCAGCAGCAGGGTCACGGTGTGAACCGGACGCACGAAGTGCACGTCGGACGCGCCCCAGCGCATCAGCTTAGGAATGGGCAGCTTCGCCAGAGAAGTGGCAATCATGTCCGGCAGCAGCGCTTCCGCGCTTTCGCCTTTCACATGGGCACGATACAGCAGCCACTCACCTTTATCGGTGGTCAGACGCTCGGCCTGATCGACGGTGATGCCGCAGCCGCGCGCCCAGCCTTCCGCCGCTTTGCTCGGCTTGCCTTCCGCGTCAAACGCCTGAGCAATGGCCGGGCCACGTTTTTCCACTTCACGATCCGGCTGGGACGCCGCCAGGTTTGCCACTTTCAGCGCCAGACGACGCGGAGCAGCAAACCACTCAATTTTACCGTGCGCCAGGCCAGCGTTATCCAGCTCGGCAGTCACGTTCGCAGCAAAAGATTCAGCCAGGCTGCGCAGGGCTTTTGGTGGCAGCTCTTCGGTGCCAATTTCCACCAGGAAAGTTTTCTCAGACATGGCCGCCTCTTATTTGTTTCGGTTGCACATCGGGAAGCCAAGGGCTTCACGGGACGCGTAGTAAGCTTCTGCAACGGCTTTGGTCAGGGTACGAATACGCAGAATGTAGCGCTGACGTTCAGTCACGGAGATCGCTTTGCGGGCATCCAGCAGGTTGAAGCTGTGGGCAGCCTTCAGAATACGCTCGTAGGCAGGCAGCGGCAGCGGAGTCTCCAGCGCCAGCAGCTGCTGGGCTTCTTTCTCGTACTGCTCGAAGCAGGTGAACAGGAAGTCCACGTCCGCGTATTCGAAGTTATAGGTGGATTGTTCCACTTCGTTCTGATGGAACACGTCGCCGTAGGTGGTTTTACCCAGCGGGCCGTCGCTCCAGACCAGGTCGTAAACGCTGTCTACGCCCTGAATGTACATGGCCAGACGTTCCAGACCATAGGTGATTTCGCCGGTAATCGGTTTACATTCCAGACCACCAACCTGCTGGAAGTATGTGAACTGGGTCACTTCCATGCCGTTCAGCCACACTTCCCAACCCAGACCCCAGGCACCCAGCGTTGGGTTTTCCCAGTTATCTTCCACGAAACGAATGTCGTGAATGGTTGGATCCATACCCAGCTCTTTCAGCGACCCGAGGTACAGTTCCTGAATGTTGTCGGGTGATGGCTTAATCACCACCTGGAACTGATAGTAGTGCTGCAAACGGTTCGGGTTTTCGCCATAACGGCCATCGGTCGGACGACGGGATGGCTGCACATAGGCGGTCGCCATTGGCTCTGGCCCTAACGCGCGCAGGCTGGTCATCGGGTGTGAGGTGCCTGCGCCAACTTCCATGTCCAAAGGTTGAACAATGGTGCAGCCCTGACGAGCCCAGTAATCCTGTAAGGTCAGGATCAGGCCCTGGAAGGTCTTGGTATCAAACTTTTGCATAGTATTTCGTGCTGGATACGTGTGGTTTTAAATGGAAGGGATCAGTATACCCGCTGGCTGCAAGATATACAGTACGAAACGGGGTTGTTTAGGGAAAATTGGGGAATAAGCCCTACAGCCAGAACCTGCGAAGGCTCTGGTTGCTGCTTATCCGAGCAATTTAGCGCATTGAGAGATGTAAAAACTGGCCGTCTGCATCAAAAGAGCAGACAAAGCCCTCTTTACGCGCCGTATAGCCTTTCAGTTCATAGCTGCCCTGAAAGCGCTCGAAGCCGTTTATATGAATTTTCTGTGCTTCAGAATTATAGCGGTGAGCCGCCTGATCCCTGCACAGCTGTTCCATATTCAGGGAACGCTCCGGGCTCATTTTCCCCTGCTGCGCTTTTTGGACAGGTATTTCCTCAGAAGCACTGCATCCTGTTAATAAGAGCAGCAGAAAGAGTGACACCCCACGCTTCATCATCATTTTTATTACCGCCCTGGTCAGTGGCTGTTATTTTTAGTAGCAACACGTTTATAGATTAAAGTCCGTCATTCTGCGAATCTCGCCAGCTCCCTACAAGTTAGCCTGGCTAAACTCAGAATTTTCTAAGGGAAAAGTTTTACGCAATCGCAGTCACACTTTCTTTATCAGGAATACAGAGGAACTGATGCAGTCAAAAATTAACTGGATTGATAACCTGCGGGGAATAGCCTGTCTGATGGTGGTGATGATCCACACAACGACCTGGTATGTCACGAACGCGCACAGTATCAGCCCTGTTAACTGGGATGTCGCCAATGTTCTGAACTCGGCCTCCCGCGTGAGCGTCCCGCTGTTCTTTATGATTTCCGGTTTTCTCTTTTTTGGCGAGCGTAGCGCACAGCCGAGACATTTCATCCGTATTGTCTCCTGTCTGCTGTTTTACAGCGCGATTTCGCTGCTCTATATCGTCCTGTTCACTTCAATTAACGCTGAACGTTCCCTGCTCAACTTGTTGCAAAAACCAGTGTTCTATCATCTATGGTTTTTCTTCGCGTTAATCGTTATTTATCTTGTTTCACCGTTAATTCAGGTAAAAAACGTCAACGGTAAAATGCTGCTGGCGCTGATGGTGGTCATCGGGATCGTGGCCAACCCGAATACCGTCTCACAGAAAATTGATGGCTTTGAATGGCTGCCCGTTAACCTCTATATCACCGGGGATACGTTTTATTACGTGCTGTACGGCATGCTGGGGCGCGCCATTGGCATGATGGAGACGCAAAAGCGAGGAATAAACTGGCTATGCGCGGCCGCGTTTCTCGTCGGTGTGTTTATTATCTCTCGCGGGACGCTGCATGAGCTGCAATGGCGCGGCAACTTTGCCGATACCTGGTATCTGTACTGCGGCCCGATGGTCTTTATCTGCGCAATCTCTCTGCTGACGCTGGTTAAAAACACCCTGAATGCCCGCCCGCTTCCTGTGCTGGGGTTTATCTCTCGCCACTCGCTGGGCATTTACGGTTTTCACGCGCTGGTGATCCACGCCCTGCGCACCCGAGGCGTTGAGCTTAAAAGCTGGCCGGTGCTGGATATTGTCTGGATATTTACCGTTACGCTGGTTGTCAGCCTGCTGCTGTCAATGTTGCTGCAAAGAATCGATACGCGCCGGTTTGTGAGCTAACCCGGTTGAAGGCTGGCAGGCCGGGTAAGCGTTAGCGCCACCCGGCTCCTGTTTATGACATTAGCGGCAAAAGCTGCCGATAAATTTTGCGGAACACGTCTCGTCTTTCAGCATAGCGAGCATGATTTTTCGCATCAGGACGATGCTGCTGTTCAAGCGACAGCTGGGGCAAAAGCTGGTGCAGTGGTTTATCCGGGTTCAGCGCAATTTGCGCCAGCCGTGCCGCACCGAGCGCCGGGCCGACATCGCCTCCCGTACGATAGTCCAGCTGCAACCCGCTGATATCGGAAAGCATTTGCCGCCAGTAGCTGCTTCGCGCACCGCCGCCAATTAACGTAATGCTGGATGGCGTAAGTCCACAGTCATGCACGACATCCATTCCGTCCGCCAGAGCATAGCCAACGCCTTCAAGCACCGCGCGCGCCAGCTCTGCCGGGCCGTGCTGATGGGTAAGACCGAAGAACACCCCTTTCGCTTCCGGGTTGTTATGAGGCGTCCGCTCGCCGGAAAGGTACGGTAAAAACCAGACCGCACCGGCATTATCATCCGCCTGCTGTGCCGCTGCGATAAGCGCCGGGACGTCCGCCATTCCGGTTAGTTTTGCCGCCCAGTCGAGGCAGGAAGCCGCGCTCAGCATCACCGACATTAAATGCCATTTACCCGGCAACGCGTGGCAGAAGCTGTGTACGGCGCTTCCAGGATTGCTACGATACCCGTCACTGACGGCAAAATAGACACCGGAAGTGCCGAGCGAGAGCATGGCCTGTCCTGCCTCGACCATCCCCACGCCGACCGCCCCCGCCGCATTATCGCCGCCGCCAGCGACGACAGGTACGGCTGGCATATTCCAGCGTTCAGCAACAGAAGGCTGCAAAGCGCCCGTGATTTCGCTGCCTTCAAACAGCGCAGGCATATGATCGCGCGTCAGCTGGCAGGCATCCAGCATCGCCTCGCTCCAGTCCCGTTTCGCCACGTCGAGCCACATCGTGCCCGCGGCGTCAGACATGTCGCTGGCAAAATCCCCCGTCATGCGAAAACGCAGGTAGTCTTTCGGCAACAGAACCTTCGCCACCTGGCGAAAAATATCAGGCTCATGGCGCTGCACCCACAGGAGTTTTGGCGCGGTAAAACCGGGCATCATCAGGTTGCCCGTAATCTCGCGGGACGCAGGCACACGTTCCTCAAGGATCGCGCACTCTTCCGCACAGCGGCCATCGTTCCAGAGAATAGCCGGGCGCAGAACGCGATGCTGGCTATCCAGCAACGTTGCGCCATGCATTTGTCCGGCGATGCCCAGCGCTTTAACGTCGCGCAGGCTGTGCTGCTCGCCTAAGGCTGTCATCGCGCGGTCCGTCGCCTGCCACCACTGCTCCGGATCTTGTTCCGACCAAAGCGGATGCGGGCGTGAAACCTGCAACTTTTCAGTCTGCGTGGCTAACACATCGCCCTGCTCGCTTAACAGGATGGCTTTCACCCCCGACGTGCCAAGATCGATCCCGATATACATGTGGTGACTCCTTTGACAGAAATGCCCGGTGGCGCAGCGCTTACCGGGCATGAATGCTGTTATTTATCGAACAGGTAGTGATTGACCAGGTTTTCCAGCAGCTCCTGATGGCCGCTCTGATGCTGCGGCGCAAGCTGATGCTGTTCAGCATACTTCGCGATCTCCGCAAGCGATAACTGACCTTTCAAAATTTGCTGGCCCAGCTCACTGTTCCAGCCGCTGTAGCGCTTCGCCACGCGCTTATCCAGCTCACCGTCTTCAATCATACGGGCCGCCACTTTCAGCGCCAGCGCCATGGTGTCCATCGCGCCAATATGCCCGTAGAACAGATCGTATTTGTCGGTGCTCTGGCGACGCACTTTGGCGTCGAAGTTCAGGCCGCCGGTGGTGAAACCGCCCGCTTTGATGATCTCGTACATCACCAGCGCATTCTCTTCCACGCTGTTCGGGAACTGGTCGGTATCCCAGCCCAGCTGTGGATCGCCACGGTTAGCATCGACAGAGCCGAAGATGCCCAGCGCAATCGCAGAGGCAATTTCGTGATGGAACGAGTGGCCCGCCAGGGTAGCGTGGTTAGCCTCGATATTCACTTTGATCTCTTTTTCCAGACCAAACTGCTTCAGGAAGCCATACACGGTGGCGACATCATAATCATACTGATGCTTGGTTGGCTCCTGTGGTTTTGGCTCAATCAGCAGCGTGCCGCGGAAACCGATTTTGTGTTTGTGGTCCACCACCATCTGCATAAAGCGACCAATCTGCTCACGCTCCTGGCGCAGGTCCGTATTCAGCAGCGTTTCATAACCTTCACGACCGCCCCAGAGTACATAGTTCTCACCGCCCAGCTGATGCGTGGCGTTCATCGCAGTCACGACCTGGGTTGCCGCCCAGCTGAAGACTTCCGGATCCGGGTTGGTTGCCGCGCCCGCGCCATAGCGAGGGTTGGTAAAGCAGTTAGCCGTACCCCAGAGCAGCTTGACGCCACTTTGCTGCTGTTTTTCAGCCAGTACGTCGACCATCTGCGCGAAGTTGTTCAGATACTCTTTCAGCGATGCCCCTTCCGGCGACACGTCCACATCGTGGAAACAGTAGTACGGCACGTTCAGCTTATGGAAGAACTCGAACGCGACGTCGGCTTTACGCTTCGCCAGCTCAATGGCCTCGCCCGGCTGTTGCCATGGACGGTCAAAAGAGCCCACGCCGAACATATCGGCACCGTTCCAGCAGAAGGTGTGCCAGTAGCAGGCGGCAAAGCGCAAGTGATCTTCCATGCGCTTACCCAGCACCAGCTCATCCGGGTTGTAGTGACGAAATGCTAAAGGATTGGTCGTTTTCGTGCCTTCGAAACGAACGCGATCGAGTTGGTCGAAATAAGCTTGCATATTGAGCTCCATAATCAGGGTATGCGGCGTGGTCTTGCTTCTGGAGTAATAGTGAATAGACATTGGAGGTTGCTCAATTACGTTATTTCACACTGCTATTGAGAGAATGCGCAATTGTGCGCTGGCTCGCAAAATAATGTGCAGACAAACTATTTTTCGGCGCGCATTCCAGAATCAAATGTAATTAATAGGTTACGCTTTTTAAAATCCGATCGCGGTCATAAATTCAGAAATAAACCAAATATCGTAATGAGAAGATAAAAATCTGTAATTGCCAGCAGGCCTTTCCACGTTAAAAATTTGCTGCGTCTCAGCAGTGAATGTTTCTTTTATCTCAGCTACACATACCCCTACAAAAAGGCCTAATAATTATGAAGATAAAGAACCTGACCCTAACGCTCTGCACTACTCTCCTGCTTGCAAGCTTTGCCGGCCACGCCAAAGAGGTCAAAATCGGCATGGCGATTGATGACTTACGCCTGGAGCGCTGGCAAAAAGATCGCGATATCTTTGTTAAAAAAGCGGAATCTCTCGGCGCGGAGGTGTTCGTTCAGTCCGCTAACGGCAACGAAGAGACGCAAATGTCGCAAATCGAGAATATGATCAACCGTGGCGTCGATGTGCTGGTCATTATCCCGTATAACGGCCAGGTATTAAGCAACGTGGTGAAAGAAGCGAAACAGGAAGGCATAAAAGTCCTGGCTTATGACCGCATGATTAATAATGCCGACATTGATTATTATATTTCGTTCGACAATGAAAAGGTGGGCGAATTACAGGCTAAAAGCCTGGTCGCAAAAGTGCCTCAGGGGAATTATTTCCTGATGGGCGGCTCGCCCGTGGATAACAACGCCAAACTGTTCCGCCAGGGACAAATGAAAGTGCTGAAGCCGTATATCGACGAGGGCAAAATTAAAGTCGTCGGCGACCAGTGGGCTGACGGCTGGTTACCGGAAAACGCGCTGAAAATTATGGAAAACGCGTTGACTGCAAATAACAACAAAATCGATGCGGTGGTGGCCTCTAACGATGCCACTGCGGGTGGCGCCATTCAGGCGCTGAGCGCGCAGGGTCTGGCCGGGAAAGTCGCTATTTCCGGACAGGACGCCGACCTTGCGGGTGTAAAACGCATCATCGCGGGTACCCAGACCATGACGGTGTATAAGCCCATTACCGAGCTTGCCAATACGGCCGCCGAAATTGCCGTTGAGCTGGGCAATGGCCAGCAACCTAAAGCAGACGCGACGTTAAATAACGGCCTGAAAGACGTACCTGCTCGCCTGCTTACCCCTATCGAAGTCAACAAAGAGAATATTGACGCCACCGTGGTGAAAGACGGTTTCCATAAGAAGAGTGAACTGTAATCCAGCGCAGCCCCTGCCCGGCAGGGGCGCATCGACCTGCCCTGTACATCTGTCGGGCCATGCGGAGCAGTTATGTCTTATTTACTTGAAATGAAAAGCATCACCAAAGCCTTCGGGGCGGTGAAAGCAGTCGATAACGTAAGCCTGCGGCTGAATCCCGGCGAAGTGATGTCGCTGTGCGGCGAAAATGGCTCGGGAAAATCCACGCTGATGAAAGTGTTGTGCGGGATCTATCCGCACGGCAGCTACGAGGGCGAAATCGTCTTTGCCGGCGAGGTGCTCCAGGCCACGCACATTCGCGATACCGAACGTAAAGGCATCGCTATTATTCACCAGGAGCTGGCGCTGGTGAAGCACCTTACCGTGCTGGAAAATATTTTTCTCGGCGCCGAACTCTCACGCCACGGCGTACTGGATTACGACACCATGACGCTGCGCTGCGAAAAACTGCTGGCCCAGGTGAGCCTGGCTATCTCACCGGATACGCGCGTGGGCGACTTAGGTTTGGGCCAGCAGCAGCTGGTGGAGATCGCCAAGGCGCTGAACAAGCAGGTACGCCTGCTGATCCTCGACGAGCCAACCGCCTCACTCACCGAACAGGAAACCGCCGTTCTGCTCAATATCATCCGCGACCTGCAAAACCACGGTATCGCCTGCATCTATATTTCGCACAAGCTCAATGAGGTGAAAGCTATTTCCGACACCATCTGCGTCATCCGCGACGGGCAGCACATTGGCACGCGTGAAGCAGAAGGCATGAGCGAAGATGACATCATCACCATGATGGTGGGTCGCGAACTCACCGCACTGTATCCCAACGAACCACACACCATAGGCGAAGAACTCCTGCGCGTGGAAAACCTGACGGCGTGGCATCCCGTTAACCGCCACATCAAGCGCGTGGATAACCTCTCCTTCTCGCTGCACCGCGGCGAAATTCTCGGTATTGCGGGTTTAGTGGGTGCCGGAAGAACCGAGGCCGTGCAGTGTCTGTTTGGCGTCTGGCCGGGGCGCTGGGAAGGCAAAATTTATATCGACGGTCAGCCGGTAAAAATCGACAACTGCCAGCAGGCCATTGCCAAAGGCATTGCTATGGTGCCCGAAGACCGCAAAAAAGACGGCATCGTGCCGGTCATGGCGGTGGGAAAAAATATCACGCTGGCGGCGCTCAGCCAGTTTTCCGGCGCGCTGAGCAGCCTGGATGATGCCGCAGAACAGCAGTGTATTCTTCAGTCACTTGCCAGGCTCAAGGTGAAAACCTCCTCGCCGGAACTGGCGATAGGTCGCCTGAGCGGCGGCAACCAGCAGAAAGCGATTCTGGCGCGCTGCCTGTTGCTTAATCCGCGCATTTTAATTCTGGACGAACCCACGCGCGGGATCGATATCGGCGCGAAGTATGAAATCTACAAGCTGATCAACCAGCTTGTGCAGCAAGGGATTGCCGTCATTGTTATCTCGTCCGAATTGCCTGAAGTGCTGGGGCTGAGCGACCGCGTGCTGGTCATGCATGAAGGGAAACTCAAAGCCAACCTGAACAACCAGAACCTGACGCAAGAGCAGGTGATGGAAGCTGCCTTAAGGAGCGAACGCCATGTCGAAAAGCAACCCGTCTGATATCAAAGTCGCTGTTCCGACGCCCGGTGCGTTCGCAGGACTTAAATCGCTGAATCTGCAAGTTTTTGTAATGATTGCCGCCATTATCGTGATCATGTTGTTCTTTACCTGGATGACCGATGGCTCCTATTTGAGCGCACGTAACGTTTCTAACCTGCTGCGTCAGACCGCCATCACCGGGATCCTGGCGGTGGGGATGGTCTTTGTGATTATCTCAGCGGAAATTGACCTGTCAGTAGGGTCGATGATGGGTCTGCTCGGCGGCGTGGCGGCAATTTTTGACGTCTGGCTCGGCTGGCCGCTGCCGCTGACGATTGCGGTCACGCTGGTACTGGGTCTGCTGCTGGGTGCGTGGAATGGCTGGTGGGTGGCCTACCGTAAGGTCCCGTCGTTTATCGTCACCTTAGCGGGGATGCTGGCCTTCCGCGGCATTCTGATTGGGATCACCAACGGCACTACCGTCTCCCCGACCAGCGCCTCGATGTCCCAGATTGGCCAAAGCTACCTCTCTGATGGCGTCGGTTTTACGATCGGCGTGGTTGGGCTGATGGCGTTTGTCGCGTGGCAATGGCGAGGACGCATGCGTCGCCAGGCGCTGGGGCTGGCCTCGCCTGCTTCAACCTCGGTTGTCGGCCGTCAGGCGCTTACTGCGGTGATTGTACTGGGCGCCATCTGGCTGTTAAACGATTATCGCGGCGTCCCAACGCCCGTTCTGCTGCTGGCGCTGTTGCTGTTAGGTGGGATGTTTATGGCCACGCGTACCGCATTCGGTCGCCGTATTTATGCCATCGGTGGCAATCTCGAAGCCGCGCGTTTGTCCGGCATTAACGTAGAACGCACCAAACTCGCCGTCTTTGCCATCAACGGCCTGATGGTGGCCATCGCGGGGCTGATCCTCAGCTCACGTTTGGGGGCGGGCTCCCCCTCTGCCGGTAATATTGCCGAGCTGGACGCCATCGCCGCCTGCGTGATTGGCGGGACCAGCCTCGCCGGGGGCATTGGCAGCGTGGCGGGGGCGGTGATGGGCGCATTTATTATGGCTTCGCTGGATAACGGGATGAGTATGATGGACGTGCCGACGTTTTGGCAGTATATCGTCAAGGGTGCCATTCTTTTGCTGGCAGTCTGGATGGACTCTGCCACCAAGCGGCGCGCCTGATAACAGTATCGTGACTAATTTGGGAAATAAGCCATGTTTGAAAAGCGTCACCGCATTACGTTGTTATTCAATGCCAACAAAGCCTATGACCGGCAGGTGGTTGAAGGGGTTGGCGAATATTTGCAGGCGTCGCAATCCGAATGGGATATTTTCATCGAAGAAGATTTCCGTACCCGTCTGGAGAACATCAAAGACTGGCTGGGCGACGGGGTCATCGCTGACTTTGACGACCCCGTGATTGAACAGTTGCTGAGTGGCGTTGACGTGCCTATCGTGGGCGTTGGCGGCTCTTATCATACACCGGAACATTATCCTCCCGTTCACTACATCGCCACGGATAACCATGCTCTGGTCGAGACTGCCTTCCTCCATTTAAAGGAGAAAGGCGTCCATCGTTTTGCGTTTTACGGATTGCCCGCCACGAGCGGAAAGCGCTGGGCGATGGAGCGTGAGTATGCCTTCTGCCAGCTGGTTGCCCAGGAGAAGTATCGCGGCGTCGTTTATCAGGGGCTGGAAACCGCGCCAGAAAACTGGCAGCACGCACAAAATCGTCTGGCTGACTGGCTGCAAACGCTGCCGCCCCAGACAGGGATTATCGCCGTGACGGACGCCCGCGCCCGCCACGTATTACAGGTGTGCGAACATTTGCATATTCCGGTGCCTGAAAAGCTGTGCGTGATTGGTATTGATAACGAAGAGCTTACGCGCTATCTGTCGCGCGTGGCGCTCTCATCCGTGGCTCAGGGTACCCGTCAGATGGGCTATCAGGCCGCAAAGCTGCTGCACAGACTGTTAGACAACGAATCCCTGCCGCTCCAGCGTCTGCTGGTTCCTCCCGTTCGCGTGGTCGAACGTCGCTCAACTGACTACCGCTCATTAAACGATCCGGCCGTGATTCAGGCGATGCACTACATTCGCAATCATGCCTGCAAAGGGATTAAGGTCGATCAGGTGCTCGATTCGGTCGGCATATCACGTTCGAATCTGGAGAAGCGGTTTAAAGAGGAAGTGGGTGAGACGATCCACGCCGTGATCCATGCGGAAAAGCTGGAGAAAGCGCGCAGTCTGCTGATCTCCACCTCGCTGTCGATCAACGAGATTTCACAGATGTGTGGCTATCCGTCGCTTCAGTATTTCTATTCGGTGTTCAGGAAAGAGTATGACACCACGCCGAAGGAGTACCGGGAACGGTACAGTGAAGTCCTGCTCTAGAAAAAAGAACGCCTTCCAGTGGAAGGCGTTTTTCATTACATATGTGCGGCAATCAGACGCTGGTTATCCTGGTACATGGAGAACAGGTAATTGTTATAACGCTGTCCCTGAGTGGAATAACCTTTCAGCTTATGGATCATCGCCGTGGCCGTCACTTCCTGATCCGCCTTACGCAGCTGAGCGCGTGACTTACGGAACGAGGAATAGGCCGGGTGGGTGTTCAGGTTCACCACGTAGGCATTCACGGAATCTTTCACCGATTCAAACTGTGAATAGCCCTTCACCTTGCCGGGGGCGTTAGTACAACGACCTTTTACGCATTTCATGCCAAACAGATTGTTGTTGTTGCGCGCCAGCTTCGAGGTGCCCCAACCGCTTTCGGCGGCGGCCATTGTCGCGACCATACTGCCTGGAATGATGTCCACACGTTCTAACAGTGAGTTCCAAGGCACGCGACGCGTGTTCCCGCTCCACTTCACTTTATAGCGTTTGGCGATATCTTTCAGGCGAGTGCGCTCAGACGGCGACCAGCGGCTGTCGTACTGTTTGGAGATCAGCCAGTTACGATCCGCAGTAATCGCGGCATTTTGGCTTTTAATGTAAGGCATTACCGTCCGGAGAAACGCTTTTTTCCTTGGTGTCCCGGAAGGGTATTTTCGCAAATCAGGAAGTGAACTACTCTTTGCACTATTGCGAGAATACTCTTGTTTACTGCTAACCTTACTGCTTGTCGTCTTTATTACGTGGGCTTTCTTACTCGTTGTATCCGTGTGCGTCTTTGCAAGCACCTCACCTGAAAATGCCATGGTGAGTAACATGAGTATCGCGGCCCCATATCGTCGAATGGGAGTCGATATCATTAGGTCTCCTGGTCGGATATAAACATTCCAACACCTTATTTTCTTCAAAAATTTGAGAGCGGAATCTCAAATCGTACCAAAAATAGTCTTCAAGAGCACGTCTATAAATAGTCCAATTCCGAAACTATGTCATCCGGAACATGCTCATTAAAGCATCAACGCTGGAAAAATGTGCGCGATATCGCAGATAACTGCCTAATTTTGCGCGGGATCACTCATCCCTTCGCGTCCTCCTTGCAGAAAGCCGTAGAGGAGGAGTTTTTCCCCTGAGCCGAATGGCACACTGGTCAAAAATGCCGCGACAGGAAAATGGAATGAAACGCACTGCATTAGCTGTTCTGATGTTACCCGCATTCGCGCATGCCGACTGGTCATCGCCGGGATTTAATGCGTTTAGCGCTGAAGGTACCGGCGTCTTTACCAGCCAGGCAACGCTTGCGAAGGGTACCCGCCCGCTGACGTTGAGTCTTGACAACGCGTGCTGGCAGCCGACAGGTGCCATTAAGCTCAACGAGATGCTGTCGCTCAAACCGTGCGAAGGCACCCCACCGCAGTGGCGGTTATTCCGTGACGGCGTTTATCAGATGCGTATTGATACGCGCTCGGGAACGCCGACGCTGATGTTGACGGTGCAAAGTGCGGCGCCACAGCCTGTCGCAAACGTCACCCGCCAGTGCCCGAAGTGGGACGGCAAACCGCTGACGATCGACGTCGTTAACACCTTCCCGGAAGGCACGGTGGTGCGTGATTTTTACAGTAAACAGACCGCGACCGTTCAAAATGGCAAAGTGACTCTTCAGCCAGCCGCCAACAGCAATGGCCTGCTGCTGCTTGAGCGCGCCGAGACGGACAAACCCGCGCCGTTCAGCTGGCAAAACGCCACCGTCTATTTCGTGCTGACCGATCGCTTCGTGAATGGCGACCCCACCAACGACAACAGCTATGGCCGTCATAAAGACGGTATGCAGGAGATTGGTACTTTCCACGGCGGCGATCTGAAAGGGCTTACCAGCAAACTGGATTACCTTCAGCAGCTGGGCGTGAATGCGCTCTGGATAAGCTCGCCGCTGGAGCAGATCCACGGCTGGGTTGGCGGCGGCACCAAAGGGGATTTCCCCCACTACGCCTATCACGGCTATTACACTCAGGACTGGACGAAACTCGACGCCAACATGGGCAACGAAGATGATTTACGCCAGCTTGTCGACGACGCGCACAGGCGCGGTATCCGCGTCCTGTTTGACATTGTCATGAACCACGCGGGTTATGCGACGCTTGCAGATATGCAGGAGTATCAGTTTGGCGCGCTCTATTTGCAGGGCGATGAGCTGAAAAAAACCCTCGGCGAGCGCTGGACTGACTGGAAGCCAGGCGCGGGTCAAAGCTGGCACAGCTTCAACGATTACATCAACTTCAGTGACAAAGCCGCATGGGAAAAATGGTGGGGTAAAAAATGGATCCGTACCGATATCGGTGATTACGACAACCCGGGCTTTGACGATCTGACCATGTCGCTGGCCTTCCTGCCTGATCTGAAAACGGAATCTAAGATCCCGTCAGGTTTGCCGAACTTTTATCAACACAAGCCCGACACCAACGCGAAAGTGATGACGAATTTCACGCCGCGAGATTACCTGACTCACTGGCTTAGCCAGTGGGTACGTGACTACGGCATCGACGGTTTCCGGGTCGATACCGCTAAGCACGTTGAGCCTGAAGCCTGGCTGCAACTGAAAAACCAGGCCAGCCAGGCGCTGGCCGCGTGGAAAGCCGCCAACCCGGACAAAAAACTCGACGATGCGCCATTCTGGATGACCGGTGAATCCTGGGGCCACGGCGTGATGCAGAGCGATTATTACCGCCACGGCTTCGATGCGATGATCAATTTTGACTATCAGGAGCAGGCGGCAAAAGCGGTGGACTGCCTGGCCGATATGGATTTGACCTGGCAGCAAATGGCAGAAAAGCTGCAAAGTTTTAATGTGCTGAGCTATCTCTCCTCCCATGATACGCGTCTGTTCCGTGAAGGAGGCCAGCGCGCCGCTGAGTTACTGCTGCTGGCACCGGGAAGCGTGCAGATCTATTACGGCGATGAATCAGAGCGTCCTTTCGGCCCGACGGGCTCCGATCCGCTACAGGGAACCCGTTCGGATATGAACTGGCAGGACGTCACGGGTAAACAGGCGTTAACTGTCGCCCACTGGCAGCTTCTGGTGCAGTTCCGCGCCCGTCATCCGGCGGTGGGTGAAGGCAAGCAAACAACGCTGTCGATGAAAGAAGGCTACGGCTTTGTGCGCGAGCACAAGGGCGATAAGGTGATGGTGGTTTGGGCGGGTAATCAATAGACCCCCCACCCTAACCCTCTCCCCAAAGGGGAGAGGGCCGGGGTGAGGGGTATTCACCAGAATAATTCACCACACAAATACAAATCTACCACATAAAACAACAAATCCGACCACATTCGCCGATTTGCACCAACACGGTGCTGGCGTTATGGTTACTGCCTTTCATATTAAGCCCGACAGATCACCTGCTATGACGTTTTCACTTTTCGGCGACAAATTTACCCGCCATTCAGGCATTACCCGCCTGATGGAGGACCTCAACGACGGGCTGCGCACCCCAGGCGCTATCATGCTTGGCGGCGGAAACCCGGCTCAAATTCCGGAGATGAACACCTACTTCCAGACGCTGCTGGCAGAGATGCTGGAAAACGGTAAAGCAACCGATGCGCTATGTAATTACGACGGCCCTCAGGGTAAAACAGAACTACTGACGCTTCTGGCGGCAATGCTGCGGGAAGCGCTGGGTTGGGATATCGAACCACAGAATATTGCACTGACAAACGGCAGTCAGAGCGCGTTTTTCTACTTATTCAATCTGTTCGCCGGACGCCGCGCCGATGGCACCACGAAAAAAGTGCTGTTCCCGCTGGCACCGGAATATATTGGCTATGCCGATGCCGGCCTCGAAGAAGACCTGTTTGTTTCCGCACGTCCGAATATCGAGTTGCTGCCAGAGGGCCAGTTCAAATATCACGTCGATTTTGAACATCTGCATATCGGTGAAGAGACGGGCATGATCTGCGTATCACGTCCCACCAACCCGACGGGCAACGTGATCACCGACGACGAGCTGATGAAGCTGGATGCGCTGGCGAATCAGCACGGCATCCCGCTGGTGATCGATAACGCCTATGGCGTACCGTTCCCGGGGATCATATTCAGCGAAGCGCGTCCGCTATGGAACCCGAATATCATCCTCTGCATGAGCCTCTCCAAGCTGGGCCTGCCGGGCAGCCGTTGCGGCATTATCATTGCTAACGAGAAAATCATCACCGCCATTACCAACATGAACGGCATTATCAGCCTTTCGCCTGGCGGCATCGGCCCGGCGATGATGTGCGAGATGATCAGGCGTAACGACCTGCTGCGCCTGTCGAATGAGGTGATTAAGCCGTTTTACTCTCAGCGCGTTCAGGAAACTATAGCCATCCTTCGCCGCTACTTACCGGAAGAACGCTGCCTGATCCATAAACCGGAAGGGGCAATTTTCCTGTGGCTGTGGTTTAAGGATCTGCCCATTACGACAGAGCTGCTTTATCAGCGTCTGAAAAAACGTGGCGTACTGATGGTGCCAGGGGATTACTTCTTCCCGGGGCTGGATAAGCCGTGGCCGCACACGCACCAGTGCATGCGTATGAACTACGTCCCGGACCCGGAAAAAATCGAAGCGGGTGTGAAAATTCTCGCCGAAGAGATTGAGAACGCCTGGCGCGAGGCCGGTTAATAAAACCTCAGGCCAGATTACGCAGCCGTTCCGCGCGTAATCTGGCGGGGTCTATGCAGCGCAGCGCGTGGGTGGGACAGGCTTCGACGCAGGCGGGACCGCTCTCGCGATGCGCGCACAAATCACATTTCAGCGCCTGAACGCGATCTTCCACGACCCGAACCTGCATTGCCCCGAACGGGCACGCCACCATACAGCTTTTGCAGCCGATACAGCGCGATTGCTTAACGAGCCAGGCTCCCGCAGCGTGGTGAATGGCCCCCGTCGGGCAGACATTCGCGCAGGGCGCATCTTCACACTGGTGGCAGCCCACCGCCGTAGTGAAGGTTCCCCCCTTAACCACGCGGATCCGTGACGTAAGCGCTTCTGGCGTGGCGCTGCTTTGATGCGACATCATGCACGCTACCTCACAGGTACGGCACCCGATACATTTTTCAGGATCCGCCAGGATAAATCGGTTCATGGATAACGCCTCGCGCAGGTTAAAAGTCAGTTCCGTTGAATTATCGTTAGCGCATCATACCTTGCGTGCGAATCGTTAAGGATGCTGTGGGTCAAAGAGCGGGCGCGGATACTTTTAGCTTACCCGAAGGTGCGCCAACAGGCGGAGGGGATCGGTTATCAGGCGCAGGGCTCTAATGCTACCCTCACTCCGTGGTTTAGCTGGGCAAACCGGCGTGGAGAGGAAATGCGGTTATAGGTGAATGTAGGCATAATTTGAAAAAATAAAATAGCTTTATATATATAATATACTTAATAAGCTCGGCGTTAACGGGCTTATTTTCTTTTATTCAATTTAATCACTCTGTGATCCAAACCCCGGAATCGTTTTATTTGCTGTTAACTCCCCATGGAGTTCATTAAATGGCATGCATTTTGATGCTATTTCATCAGGACACACAGTATTGAAATAAGGATATCCCATGGAATTTACAGAAAGACTGAATGCATTATCTACTAAAATTAGACAGCAAATTGAAGTAATTAATACTGAAGAAGCAACCAAAACGGCATTTGTTATGCCTTTTATTCATAATGTCTTAGGGTACGATGTGTTTGACCCGTCAGAGGTTACACCTGAATTTGTATGTGATATTGGCACAAAAAAAGGTGAAAAAATTGACTATGCGATAATGAAAAACAATGACGTGCAAATTCTCATCGAATGTAAAAAAATTGGTGAGCCTTTAAATATAAATCATGCATCACAACTTTTTAGATACTTTCATGTTACAAACGCAAGGATATCAATCTTAACGAACGGACAAATATACAGATTTTATACCGATCTCGACGCACCTAATAAAATGGATGAAAAACCTTTTTTAGAGGTCGACCTGCTTGATATTGATGAAAACGTTATACCTGAATTAAAAAAACTCACCAAATCTTCTTTTGATCTTGAATCCATCATAAACGCTGCTGGAGAGTTAAAGTACGTTAGCCAAATCAAGAGAATATTGCATACACAACTTAACAATCCAGAAGACGATTTCGTTAAGTTTTTTGCTTCGCGAGTTTATGACGGTATGCTGACCCAAAAAGTCAGAGAGTCTTTTCAAAATCTCACCAGAAAGGCAGCAAGCCAGTACATAAACGATCAAGTTAATGAGAGGCTTAAGTCTGCCATCACAGGTATCACTCCGGCTACTGTCGAAACTCAAACAGAAACACAGCAAAGTGAGGATGATGAACAAAAGGATGAAAGTGAAATCATAACGACTCTGGAAGAATTGGAAGGTTTTCACATTGTTAAAGCAATCACCCGAGCCGTTCTTGAGGCGCCTCGCATTACCCATAGAGACACAAAGAGCTATTGCGGCATTCTTGTAGACGACAATAACCGCAAGCCTCTTTGCCGACTGCATTTTAATCGAACACAAAAATACATCGGGCTTTTTGATCTGGAAAAAAACGAAACACGGCACCCAATTGCTACAGTTGATGATATTTATTCCTTTGCTGATATCCTGAAAGCAACTGCTGCTCTTTACAACTAATCATCACCGGGGCAGTACACGCCGTGCTGCCTCTGCAAGAAAAGCACTTCGGTTAGTAAATTGTGGATGCTCGCTGACAAAGGAATCAATCTTCACCAGCAAACGGCGAGGTATCGTAATATTGATGCGCTCTACTCTGCCTTCAAACTGTTTCATATTGATATCCACCAGCAACCATTGTCCGCCAATGAAATCCTCCGGATGACTTGCCAGATGCGCTTCAACCATACCCGGAAGTGGCAACATTTCATCCATTTCAAACAACGCTTCAAAATGGGCAGTTAATGCATCACGTGCATCCTGAAAAGCATCATCCAGTGAATCCCCCGCAAAAAAACACCCCGGAACGTCAGGAAAGAAACCACTGGCGCTACCGTCGGAATCAGAATGAATGTAAGCCGGATAAAACATAACTACTCCTGATATCAGTGTTTAATTCCCGCCTGTCGCCAGATTTGTGCGAGAGTGCCTGGTTTAATGTCCTTTTTAGGATGTGGGACGGTAACCAACCCTTTTTGCACTGGATGGCGAAACTGATGATGGCTTCCCTTCGTTCTTACACATTTCCAGCCATGGCTAACCAGAACAGTAATGATATCCGCACTTTTCACATCCCAATCCTTCCCTGATTATACACATGATACACACCATCGCTACTGGGTTGAATGAGACTACCGCATTAAAAACGGCAGCGCAGCCAGACTTTAGCGAAACAGGAAGAGGCATCGAGAAAAGAAGAGGGAAGATTGTCATGTTGCAAATAAAAATGCGGCCACTATCGTAGGCCGGGTAAGGCGAAGCCGCCACCCGGCTTTAACCCGGCTCAGGCCACGCCACCCGGGACGGCCTGAGCCCGGAGATTAAAACAACCCCAGCGGTTTATCGGAGTAGCTGACCAACAGACATTTCGTTTGCTGGTAGTGCTCCAGCATCATCTTATGGGTTTCACGCCCGATGCCCGACTGCTTGTAGCCGCCAAACGCCGCATGAGCCGGATAGGCGTGATAGCAGTTTGTCCATACGCGTCCGGCCTGAATGCCCCGGCCCATTTTATAGGCCAGATTACCGTTACGGCTCCAGACGCCCGCCCCCAGGCCATACTGCGTGTCGTTGGCGAGCTCCAGCGCCTCGTCCATGGTTTTAAACGTGGTGACGGCCAGCACCGGTCCAAAAATTTCCTCCTGGAAAACGCGCATATTGTTCTTACCGAACAGGATAGTCGGCTCAAGGTAGTAGCCCTCCTGCAAATCGCCGCCCAGCACCTTACGACGACCGCCGGTCAACACATCGGCCCCCTCTTTTTTACCGATATCAATATAGTTGAGGATGGTTTCCAGCTGGCCATGCGATACCTGCGCCCCCATCTGGGTAACGTTATCCAGCGGATTACCGCTGCGAATCGACTCCACGCGCCGGATCGCCCGCTCCATAAAGCGCTCATAAATGGATTCCTGCACCAGCGCGCGGCTCGGACAGGTGCAGACTTCGCCCTGGTTAAACGCGAACAGCGCAAACCCTTCCAGCGCTTTGTCGAAGAAGGCGTCCTCTTCGTCCATCACGTCGGCAAAGAAGATGTTCGGCGATTTGCCGCCCAGCTCGAGCGTGACCGGAATGATGTTCTGGGTCGCGTACTGCATGATCTGCTGGCCCACTTCCGTTGAGCCGGTGAACGCCACTTTGGCGATACGTTTTGAGGTAGCCAGATATTCGCCGATCTCTCCCCCGGCCCCGTTGACCACGTTAATGACCCCCGGCGGCAACAGGTCGCCAATCACCTCCATCAGCAGCAGTACCGAAAGCGGCGTTAAGCGAGCGGGTTTCAGCACAACGCAGTTACCCGCCGCCAGCGCGGGCGCCATTTTCCAGCTCGCCATCAGCAGCGGGAAGTTCCACGGAATAATTTGCCCCACCACGCCGAGCGGCTCGTGGAAGTGATACGCCACGGTATCTTTGTCAACTTCACTTATTCCCCCCTCCTGGGCACGAATGCAGGACGCAAAATAGCGGAAATGGTCAATCGCCAGCGGCACGTCCGCCGCCATGGTTTCCCGGATCGGCTTGCCGTTGTCCCACGTTTCTGCGGTCGCCAGCAGCTCCAGATTCTGCTCCATCCGATCGGCGATTTTGAACAAAATGGCCGCTCTGTCCTGAACGGACGTTTGTCCCCACTTATCTTTCGCCTTATGCGCCGCATCCAGCGCTAAATCTATATCCCGCTTGCCCGAACTCGCAATTTCACACAGCGGCTGGCCGGTAACGGGCGTCAGGTTGGAATAGTATTCACCGTCGACGGGCGCCACCCAGTCGCCGCCGATAAAGTTGTCATAGCGGGGCTTCAGCTTAAGGGGAAAACCATACTCGCCTGGCTGGATACGCGATGAGGGAGGATTGTTTGTCATGACCGTCTCCTTGCAGTAGGTGTACAACAAGGGTAGTTCCGGCTGGTGGTTTTCTCGCCAGTCGGTAACGGGTTTACGAGCCGTATCACGGATTACCGTACTTTACGTTTCGTTTCTGCCGCCAGAGCCATACTTAATAGCTCAGGGGCTCATGAGGAACGATGCAATGCAGCTATTTATCGGCTTTGACGTGGGCGGAACCCACATCAAACACGGCGTGATTAACGAAAACGGCGAAGAACTGACATCCGATGAATATGATACGCCTGACGATGAAAGCACCTTCAAACAGAAGTGGAAAGCGGTGGTGGATAAGTACCGCCAGGAGCATGAGATCGTCGGCATCGGCGTGAGTTTTCCGGGCCACATCAATCACCATACCGGCGAAGCGGCCAAGGCCGGGGCGCTGGATTACCTTGACGGTGAAAACCTGTGCGAGCTTTTCGCACAGCTGACCGATCTCCCCGTAACAACCGAAAATGACGCCAACTGCGCGGCGCTGGGCGAACGCTGGCAGGGCGCCGGCAAGGACTATGAGCATTTTGTCTGCATCACCATCGGCACCGGCATCGGCGGCGGTATCGTCATGGAGGGCGATCTCTACCGTGGGTCGCACTACCGGGCGGGTGAGTTTGGCGTGCTGCCCGTTGGCAACAACGGCGAGCCGATGCACGAAGTGGCGTCAGCCAGCGGCCTGATGAAAGCCTGCCGCCGCGCGCTGGCCGTGTCGGAAGATGAGATGCCTGACGGTGAGGAGCTGTTTAAACGCATGGACAGCGACGTGCATCTGCGTGAGGCCATAGAAGAGTGGGCGCATTTCCTCTCGCGCGGCATCTACAGCGTGATCTCCATGTTTGATCCGCAGGCGGTGCTGATTGGCGGCGGCATTAGCGAGCAGGAGAAAATCTATCTCCTGCTGGATAAATACCTACAGCGATTCGAGGAGTGGGAGGCGCTCCGGGTGCCCATCCTTCCCTGCGAGCTGGGTAACCAGGCGGGAAGGCTGGGCGCGGTCTGGCTGGCTAAGCAGAAGCAGGCGCGCAGCGCTTAACGCTTACGGAAATAACTGCGCGTCGCGTAGCACATGGTCATTGCCACGACGACGCGTAAACCCGATGCGGTTGAAATACTCCAGGATCTGAATCGCCAGTTTGCGTCCCACATTCAGCCGATCGCGGAAGTCTGCGGCGCAGGTTGATCCGCGCGCCTGATCCAGCTCCCGGATCAGGTTCGCAAACGCTACGATCCGATCGTTGCGGTAATAACGATCTTTCACGATCGCCACAATCATCCCCTGCTGTGCCGCATGGCGCAGTACCTGACGCATCAGCTGCTCATCGGTATTGGTTTCACGCGCCAGATCGCGCACCCACCACGGTTCATCGCCAAACAGCGCCGCCACTTTTTGCCAGACCGCGTCCTGCTCAGCGGTAAAACCGGCCTTGTGTTCCGGCAGGTGTAGCCAGCCGTGATGACTTGCAATAACGCCGCTTTCACGCATGTTTTCAATCAGCAACAGCACCAGCGCGTCGTCTTCCATGGGCAACGCCATGCGCCGCAGACGTTCACGGCCCGGGCCGGGCTCATCCTGATGCTGTTCATGGTAGGTCGCCAGCGTGCTCAGCACTTTGCGCTGCCAGCGCGCCGCCACCGGCGCGTTCAGCAGGCTGTTCCCGGCCTGAATAAAACCTGGCTCCTGCGTCAGAAGACGCAATCCTTCGCCGCTGAGCTGGCGCGCCCAGGCGAACGCCGCCAGATCCACCGCGCCACGCTCAAGGTGGATATCTAACGCAGACTTATCATCGCGGGTCTGGGCCAGCGCGGCCAGCCACTGTAAATACTCGGGCTTACGTTTGCCGCGACGGGGCGGATCCAGCATGACCACGCGCGCGCCCGCCAGCGTTTCCCGCGCCGAAATATCGCGCAGAACCAGGCGGTCGTTATTCGCCAGCCAGAGCGGGGAGTCGAACACCAGTTCGGCGAGATCGTTTTCCAGCAGCGACACGCGTCCGGTGATGTGGCTGGCCGCGTGGTGGATATGCAGCGGCTGCCACTGGGTCAGCGGCGTATGGGTCTGGAGAGAAACGATAATCCGTTCAGAGGGCTCCGGCGGCGCGTCGGCCAGCAGCCAGTCGCCGCGGTTAAGCTGGTCTTTTTCGGCATCACCGGCAATATTCAGCGCGATACGCTGCCCGGCGTGGGCCTGTTCCACCGGCTGGTTTTGCGCATGAAGCCCGCGCACGCGCATCGGTTTGTTCACGCCCGTCAGCCACAGGGTATCGCCCACGTTCACTTCCCCGCTCAGCGCGGTACCGGTCACCACCAGCCCAGCCCCTTTCACGGTAAACGCCCTGTCGATCGCCAGACGGAAGCGGTGATGGCTGGCCTGTTCACGAGACGGGATCTGCTGCAAATGGTTGCGAAGAGCATCGATACCGCGGCCTTCTGTCGCTACGGTGACAAACAGTGCGACATCCTTAAAACCGTATTCACTCAGCGCCGCCAGCACCTCTTGACGCACCTCGTCGATACGCGCCTCCTCCACACGGTCCGCTTTGGTGAGGGCGACGGTCAACTGCGGGTTTCCCGTCAGCTGGAGGATCGCCAGATGCTCGCGCGTTTGCGCCATCACCCCGTCATCGCACGCGACCACCAGCAGGGCGTGATCGATCCCGCCCACGCCCGCGAGCATATTGGAAAGAAACTTCTCGTGGCCGGGCACGTCGATAAAGCCCAGCACGCGACCGTCGGGCTGCGGCCAGTAGGCGTAACCCAGGTCAATGGTCATGCCGCGCTTTTTCTCTTCCGGCAGGCGATCGGCATTCACGCCCGTAATGGCCTGCAATAACGTGGTTTTGCCGTGGTCAACGTGACCGGCGGTGGCAATAATCATTTCAACATCATCTCCAGAAACCGCACTTCATCTTCCAGACAGCGTAAATCCAGCCACATGCGCCCGTCACCGATCCGGCCAATCACCGGCGTCGGTAATGCGCGCCAGCGCGCCGACAGCGCCTCAAGCTGGCTTCCGCGTCCGTCGCGCGGGGTGAACGTCAGCGCTTCGCTCGGTAACCTGTCCACCGGCAGCGAGCCGCTGCCAATTTGCGACAGGCAAGGCTCGATACGAACTTCAAACTCAGGGTAATGAGGAGCAACCTGCGGCAGTAGCGCTTCCGCCTGCGCGCGAACAGAGGCCGCATCACGGCTCAGCAAACGCAACGTGGGCAGGCGGTCAGCCAGTTTCTCCGGGTGGAGATAGAGCCGCAGCGTGGCTTCCAGCGCGGCCAGCGTCATTTTATCGGCACGCAGGGCGCGCTTCAGCGGATGCTGCTGTAGCTGCGCAATCATCTCGCGCCTGCCGACGATAATACCCGCCTGCGGCCCGCCCAGCAGTTTATCGCCAGAGAAACTGACCAGGCTTACGCCCGCGGCAACCATTTCCTGCACCATTGGCTCTTTTGGCAGACCATACTGGCGCATATCCACCAGCGACCCACTGCCAAGATCGGCAATCACCGGCACGTTTAGCTCGCGCCCGATGGCGGCCAGTTCAGCCTCTTCCACCGTTTTGGTGAAACCCTCAATGTGGTAATTGCTGGTATGCACTTTCATCAGCAGGGCGGTGTTTTCATTCACCGCCGCGCGATAATCTTTTGCATGGGTACGGTTAGTTGTGCCCACTTCATGCAGCGTGCAGCCCGCCTGCCGCATGACGTCCGGAATACGAAACGCCCCGCCGATCTCCACCAGCTCGCCGCGAGAGACGACAACCTCTTTTCCGCTTGCGGTGGCCGCCAGCATTAACAGCACCGCCGCCGCGTTGTTATTCACAATGCAGGCATCTTCCGCGCCGGTGATCTGGCAGAGAAGATCCGCCAGCGCGCGATCGCGATGTCCGCGCCCGGCGCCGTCCAGATCGTACTCCAGCGTCACCGGCGAGCGCATGGCCCGGGTGACGGCCTCTATTGCCTCTTCTGCCTGCTGTGCCCGGCCCAGATTGGTGTGCAGAACCGTGCCTGTCAGGTTAATAACCGGGCGCAACGCGCTTTGCGCGTGCTTGCTCAACCTCCTTTCAACTTCCTGCGCCCATGCCTCGCACCAGCCGGGTAGCGCGTTCTCAGCCTGAATATGGCGACGCGCATCGTCCTGAAGCTGGCGTAGCATGTCGACCGTTGCAGTATGGCCAAACTGCTCCAGCACCGCAGTGATGCGCGGGTCACGAAGCAGACGATCGGTAGCGGGGATCTGGCTGTAGAGGGAATGATGAGTAGTCATGAATGCGCCTGGCGAGTAAATATCTTCCCCCCTCCCGACGGGAGAGGGAGTTAACATGTGGGGGGATTGTACCGCCTCCCGCCAGGAAGTGTTATAACCCGCATCAAGCCTTTGGCGGTTCAGTCCGGGCGAAACTTTCGCGCTGGAAGAGCGTCTCCGCCAGTTTGACCAGCAGCGGACGATCCACGCACCAGCCCGGCGAGACGCGGCGGAAATTGAGGTAGCCGATGGCGCAGGCGATGGCGATCGTCGCCAGATTCAGGCTATCGCTCTGAATTTTCCCGTCGCGGATCAGCTGTTCGCACATATCCAGGCTGCGGCTGATTTTTTCGCGCTGGCGCAGCAGCTCATTTTCTGACTGCTGGGCGGCGGGCCTTGCCTGCTCGCGTACGGACGTTAATGCCGCATCCATAATGCCATCCGCCAGGGCTTCAATTTGCTTCATCGCCAGCGCTGCTTTTGGATCCGCCGGCAGCATGGCTGGCGCAACGCCAAGCAGCTCGATGTACTCCGCAATGATCGGGGAATCAAACCAGTAGTCGCCCTCGTCCGTTACCAGCGCCGGGACTTTCCCCAGCGGGTTGTACTGCGCAACGCCGTTCTCTGCGTTGTAGGGTTGTTCATTTACGAATTCAAATTCAATCCCTTTCTCCAGCAGGAGAATCGAAATCTTACGCACGAAAGGACTTGTATAACTGCCGATGAGTTTCATTGCCTATCCTTAATGCCCACAAAGAGGTCAGTATGGATCAAGCCGTGGTAAAAGGCAGGTGTGCGTATCGCATTCCTGTCGTGAGGGGATACGGGAGAAATCTGCATAAAAATATTTTGTGAATCAAATCACAATCTGAAAACAAACAGCCAACTTAACATTGTGATATTAATCACAAAAACCCGCCCATTTTGGCGTAATTCTGAACGATGTATTTTTTTTACACACTCATTATGTGATCGCTATCACTTCATTAATGTCCTCACCCCCTACATTCATGTGATTCAGATCACACAAAATTTCGCTGTCTGGACAGTTGAACGATTCAGTGCCAGATTTCACAGCATCAGAACAGGGCCCGGCTACCTCTGCCGCCGCACATTAACGATAAACCTCGGGCCACAAGCCTAAGCGTAAACATAAGAAGGGGTGTTTTATGTCATCCGATTTAAAGATCAAAGTGCAAAGCTTTGGTCGTTTCCTCAGCAACATGGTGATGCCAAATATCGGCGCGTTTATCGCGTGGGGTATTATCACCGCATTATTTATTCCGACAGGGTGGTTGCCTAACGAAACGCTGGCGAAACTTGTTGGCCCAATGATTACGTACCTGCTGCCGCTGCTCATCGGTTATACCGGTGGTCGTCTGGTGGGCGGTGACCGTGGTGGCGTCGTGGGTGCCATCACAACCATGGGGGTGATCGTCGGTGCGGATATGCCGATGTTCCTCGGTGCGATGATTGCCGGTCCTCTGGGCGGCTGGGCAATCAAGAAATTTGACGTCTGGGTTGATGGCAAGATCAAATCCGGCTTCGAAATGCTGGTGAACAACTTCTCTGCGGGCATCATCGGGATGATCCTCGCGATTCTGGCGTTCCTCGGCATTGGCCCTGCGGTTGAAGTGCTCTCCAAGCTGCTGGCGGCGGGCGTTAACTTCATGGTGGCGCATGACATGCTGCCGCTGGCGTCAATCTTCGTTGAACCGGCGAAAATCCTGTTCCTGAACAACGCCATCAACCACGGTATCTTCTCGCCGCTGGGTATTCAGCAGTCTCACGATCTCGGCAAGTCCATCTTCTTCCTGATTGAAGCCAACCCGGGTCCGGGTATGGGCGTTCTGCTGGCATATATGTTCTTCGGTCGCGGCAGCGCGAAGCAGTCTGCTGGCGGCGCGGCAATCATCCACTTCCTGGGCGGTATTCACGAAATTTACTTCCCGTACGTGCTGATGAACCCACGCCTGATCCTGGCCGTTATCCTCGGCGGTATGACCGGCGTGTTCACCCTGAGTGTACTGGGCGGCGGTCTGGTCTCTCCTGCTTCTCCGGGCTCTATCCTGGCGGTGCTGGCGATGACCCCAAAAGGCGCCTACTTCGCGAACATCGCGGCGATCTGTGCGGCCATGGCGGTCTCCTTCGTGGCCTCCGCTATCCTGCTGAAAACCAGCAAGGTGAAAGAAGACGACGATATCGAAGCGGCAACCCGTCGTATGCATGACATGAAAGCCGAATCCAAAGGCGCAACGCCGCTGGCGGCAGGCGATGTCTCTAACGACCTGAGCCACGTTCGTAAAATCATCGTGGCCTGTGATGCCGGTATGGGCTCCAGCGCAATGGGTGCGGGCGTGCTGCGTAAGAAAGTGCAGGATGCGGGTCTGACCAACATCTCCGTCACCAACAGCGCGATTAACAGCCTGCCGCCGGACGTTGACCTGGTGATCACGCACCGCGATCTGACCGAACGCGCTATGCGTCAGGTACCGCAGGCGCAGCACATTTCCCTGACCAACTTCCTCGACAGCGGCCTGTACACGAGCCTGACCGAACGTCTGGTGGCGGCGCAGCGCCATGAAGATAACGAAGTGAAAGTACGTACCAGCCTGCAAGACAGCTTCGACGAGAGCAACGCGCATCTGTTCAAACTGGGCGCAGAAAACATCTTCCTTGGCCGCACGGCGACCAATAAAGAAGAGGCCATTCGCTTCGCCGGTGAGCAGCTGGTGAAAGGTGGCTACGTTCAGCCGGAATACGTTGAGGCGATGCTGGAGCGTGAAAAGCTGACCCCAACCTACCTGGGTGAATCCATCGCGGTTCCACACGGTACGGTGGAAGCCAAAGACCGCGTGCTGAAAACCGGCGTGGTGTTCTGTCAGTATCCTGATGGCGTGCGCTTCGGTGAAGAAGAGGACGACATCGCCCGTCTGGTGATTGGTATCGCCGCTCGCAACAACGAGCATATCCAGGTGATTACCAGCCTGACCAACGCGCTGGATGACGAAACGGTTATTGAGCGTCTGGCCAACACCACCAGCGTTGAAGAAGTTCTGGCCCTGCTTAACAAATAACGGTACTCCTCCCTCTCCCCCCCGGGGAGAGGGCTAGGGTGAGGGGAAAACGTTCCTCACCCCAGCCCTCTCGGGTAAAAACATTGATGAAGGTTAACACTATGAAAGCATTACATTTTGGCGCAGGTAATATTGGTCGTGGCTTTATCGGTAAACTGCTGGCAGACGCGGGCATTACCCTGACATTCGCCGATGTGAATCAGGTGGTTCTGGATGCCCTGAATGCCCGTCATAGCTATCAGGTTCACGTGGTGGGTGAAAACGAACAGGTTGAAACGGTCTCTGGCGTCAACGCGGTAAGCAGCATTGGCGACGATGTTATCGATCTTATTGCCAGCGTTGATCTGGTCACCACAGCCGTGGGTCCGGTAGTGCTTGAGCGTATCGCCCCGGCGGTCGCGAAAGGCCTGGCGAAGCGTAAAGCACAGGGCGTTGAAACGCCGCTGAACATCATCGCCTGTGAAAACATGGTGCGCGGCACCACGCAGCTGAAAGGCCACGTTCTTGCGGCCGTCGCCGACGAAGATAAAGCCTGGGTTGAAGCGCACGTAGGTTTTGTTGATTCCGCCGTGGATCGCATCGTTCCGCCGTCAGCATCCGCCACCAACGACCCGCTGGAAGTGACCGTGGAAACCTTCAGCGAGTGGATCGTTGATAAAACCCAGTTTAAGGGCGCGCTGCCGACCATTCCGGGAATGGAATTAACCGATAACCTGATGGCATTTGTCGAACGTAAACTCTTCACGCTGAACACCGGGCATGCTATAACCGCGTACCTCGGAAAATTGGCCGGTCATCAGACCATTCGTGACGCGATCCTCGATGAGAACATCCGTGCGGTGGTCAAAGGGGCAATGGAAGAGAGCGGCGCGGTGCTGATCAAACGCTACGGTTTTGATGCTGATAAACACGCAGCATACATCCAGAAAATCCTCGGTCGTTTTGAAAACCCGTATCTGAAAGATGACGTTGAGCGCGTGGGTCGTCAGCCGCTGCGTAAACTGAGCGCGGGCGATCGCCTGATTAAACCGCTGCTGGGCACGCTGGAATACGGCCTGCCGCACGCTAACCTGGTGAAGGGAATCGCTGCCGCAATGCACTACCGCAGCGAGCAGGACCCGCAGGCAATTGAGCTGGCTCAGCTGATTGATGACAAAGGCGCGCAGGCTGCGCTGGCGCAGATCTCCGGTCTGGATGCCAACAGTGACGTAGTTGCGGAGGCGGTCAGCGCATACAACGCAACCAAATGATGCAGAGTCCGGCGCAGGTGAGCCTGCGCCCGAATAACAGATTGTCAGATATGCAGGCAATAATGGAACAAACCCAGGCCTTTGAAAATCGTGTGCTTGAGCGTCTGAATGCTGGCAAAACCGTACGAAGTTTCCTGATTACCGCCGTCGAGCTGTTAACCGAGGCGGTAAACATTCTGGTGCTTCAGGTGTTTCGCAAAGACGACTACGCGGTAAAGTATGCTGTAGAACCGTTACTGGACGGAGACGGACCGCTGGGCGATTTGTCGGTACGGCTGAAGCTGATTTACGGTCTCGGCGTGCTGAACCGTCAGGAGTATGAAGACGCCGAGCTGTTAATGGCGCTGCGCGAAGAGCTCAATCATGACGGCAATGAGTACACCTTTACCGATGATGAGATACTGGGGCCCTTCGGCGAACTGCACTGCGTATCCGCGCTCCCTCCCGCACCTCAGTTTGATAACAGCGACCCAGAGCTGTACGCGATGCAAAAGCTGCGTTATCAACAGGTTGTCCGCTCCACCATGGTGCTTTCCCTGACTGAGCTGATTTCTAAAATCAGCTTAAAAAAAGCGTTTCAGAAGTAAGCCCGCACACATTGGTGTATCCTTCCCTGTAAATTCCCCGTTTTCAGAGTTATTTGTCATGAAAGAAGTCGAAAAGAACGAAATTAAACGCCTGAGCGACCGTCTGGATATGATCCGCCATCAGATGGCCGGCCTCTCCCTTGTTGATTCCGCCGAGAAATATGCCGAGCTGGAAAAAGAGTCCGTGAAGCTGGAGGCGGAAATTGAACGCCTGCGCGAAGTGAAAGGCCAGAAGCTGAGTAAAGAAGCGCAGAAGCTGATGAACATGCCGCATCGCCGCGCGATCACCAAAAAAGAGCAGGCCGACATGGGCAAGCTGAAGAAAAGCGTCCGTGGCCTGGTGGTGGTGCACCCGATGACTGAGCTTGGCCGCGAAATGGGCCTGAAAGAGATGACGGGTTTTTGTAAGACCGCGTTCTGATCGTCCTCCCCTGCCGCTGCGGCAGGGGAAACTCAGTTGTAAATCAGGTTAAACGTGGCCATCGCATCCGCTTTTCCCGCCGTCACGTTCGCTTCCGTCTGAATGTAATGCGCATCAAACCAGAAGGTTTGCGTCTGGTTATCCCCTACTTGCCCAAGCGCTGACACCTGCGGGGTGTTCCACGGTACCACCTGCCCCTGAACCGAACCGGTATTGTCACCGTAAAGCAGTTCGATCCCGACACCGCTGGCGCTATCCTCCTGCTTCGTCAACGCCAGCGCCCGATCGTTGCCCGGCGTGGTATCGCCAAAGAAACCCATCTTAACCGCCGTGTTATTTTCGCAAGTCACCGGAATGCTGAAGCGTCCGCCCCCGGCGCGGGAGCCGATGCCGTGAAATTCACGCTGGCTCACGCTCCCCATGGGAACAAGAATGCTGCGAGAGCCCACTGAACAGCTGGTACGCCTGACGGTGAAGCTGGCGAGATGAATCTGTACTGGTGTCGCCACGTTGGTGGCGCTGGCTTGATTTTCTCCCGCCTGCAATATCAGCGATCCGACATTTTGCTCCTGGGAGTTGGCGTTATCGTCAGGCATGGGGCTGGTCGTCGGGATTTTGTAAAACACCACCCAGAACTGCAATTTATACGTTGGGGCGCTGGCAAAGGCAGGATTCTGTGAGGCATCGCAGATACGCCGGGACTCGTTGCCATTCACCTGACTTGTGCCGTCAATATAGCGTACCGCATCGGCGCCGCAGTACTGCTGTTCCCGGAACCCCAGCGCGTAGCCGATGCCGTCGATCTGAGTTTTATAGACGTGACGTGACGCGCCGTCTTCACCCACCACGGTGCCGACGGGGTTATCCATGTCGACAAAGCCGATACTACGCCAGGCGTCATTCCCGCCATCACAGCTGTAGAAATCCGCCCCGGTAGACTGTATCGGCGCAGATATCGGCGTCCAGTCAGACGTGCCGGGCGCATACCCAATGGCATAAGGCACCTGAACGACCCACTGATCGCGCGTGGTGCGGCAGGTTGAAGTCTGGGCATGGGCATGAAAACTCAGCATGCCAAAAAGCGAAAGAAGGCTCAGATAGAAAAACCAGTGAATAAAGTGACGCATGATATTCCTCTAGTGGCACTCAAGAGACAGCGTAGCGATGCCGGGGGCCATATGAGCTTTCCCCAGTCTGAAAGGTGTCTGGCATTGCTGCTGCTCCCCGTTTTCATACCAGGTGACGCGCAGGGTGCCGCGCTCGGGTACTCCGCTCAGGTAGGCCTGACCGCCGTCAGCGACCATGCTTCGGTTTGCAGAATGGCGGTTCTGCTCCACCACTTCAGCCTGCGCGCCAAACGGCAACGGTTCACCGTGGTAGCGCAGGGAAAACAGAACGCGATAACCAATGTGGGTTTTGTAATTGGCCAGCACCACCGCGCCGCTGGTGGGAATGAGCGTCAGACCGCTCTGCTCAACGTCGACGTTCTCACCCAGCGTCGCCGTATCAAGGCTGACGGTATTTTTGCGATACGCCGAGAGCGTTGGCATGACCGCATAGCCGCGGCTGTCGGTATGGATCCCGTTGTAACCCTCCGGCTCAACGTTCGCCGCACCGGGCACGCGCAGCAGGGCGACGGTATCGCCCAGCGGCTCGCTAAGCGTGACGCCATACTGCGTGGCGATAACGCCTCCGGCGAGTCCGAGGCTCGCGTTGCTACCGCTTCGGCTGTGGTCATAACCGAGGCTGACGTTGCCGTAGCCACCGTTGTATTGCAGCGCCAGGCTGGTACTGTCGGCTTGTCCCTCGCTGGCCTTACTCTGCTGAACGCTGTAATTAAGGTTGCGATTCGCCAGCGCGCTGCCGTTGAGAGACATCTGCTGCGTGGTCATTCCACGATTGTTGTGGTTGATGAAGTAACTGACCGAGCTGTCCGGTAACCAGTGGCCAAGCGGAACATTGACGTTAAACGACACGGTGCGATCGGGATGCTGCTCACGCGCTGAGTCGGTGTAGTCATATCCCGCGCCCCAGGAAATGCCCCGCCAGCTGGTGTACCAGCCAATGTGGATGGTTTTATCCTGCCCGGACATATGCCAGTAATCCTGCATCCATGCCGAGACGCTGAGGCTGCCGAACTGACCCAGCGTCTGTGAAAAGGTGACCTGCGAGCGGCTACGGCGATTATTGAGTTGCAGCTGTTGGCTGTCAGACTGATTCAGTTCACTAAATTCATAGTAATTGCGCGAGGCATAGCGATAACTCGCCAGGTTGAAGGCGGTGCCGGTAGCGCTGAAATCTTTCTGATACTGAATGCGCCACGCCTGCCCTATCGCGTTTTTGCCGTCGGGTAAATGGCTTTTTGCCAGCGTATCGTCAATGCCCAGCGAGCCAAATGCGCCAAACCCTCTGCCTATGCCAATTGCACCGGCCTGGTAGTTGCTCGCCGTACGAAAGCCGCCATACACCGTCATCATGGAGAGCAGACCGTAGAAAAAAGCGCCTTCAACAAACTCAGGCGAACGCGCATCGCCGGAGCCGGAGTGAAATCGTCCGGCGTTGAGACTGTATTTCAGGCTGCCCTGGCGTCGCATAAACGGCACCGCAGAATAGGGTTGGGTAAAGACGCGCGTTGAGCCGTCACTTTCCGTGACCGTAACCTGTAGATCGCCGCTTTGTGCGCCGGGGAACAGATCGTTAATGATAAATGGCCCGGCGGCCACCCAGGTTTCATAGATCACATAGCCATTTTGCGAAACGGAGACTTTAGCGAAGCTGTGTGCAACGCCGCGGATGGTTGGTGCGAAGCCGCGCTGGCTGTCGGGTAACATGCTCTCGCTGGACGAGAGCTGAACCCCGCGAAACGCCACGCTATCGAAGACGTCGCCTGCGGTCCAGGCATCGCCGATCCGTAGCTGGCTGTTAAGACGGCGAATATCCCGGCTCAGCCAGCTACTTTGCGACTGAAAATGGTTGCCGCCCGCGTCGCTGTGGCTCCAGGCCGAAGTGTTGCGCAACCGCCACGCCCCCAGATTGATGCCGTTACGCAGGCTCAGATAGCTGGATGTCGTGACCCCGCTCTGATGACGGGCCTGACCGCCCGACAGACTGTAATCAGTAAATGCCGCCGGGATACCATCGTCCCACTGCGACTGCGGCACGTAGCCACGGCTGCGGTGTTTCATCGCCGCCTGCGGCAGGTTGAGAAAAAGGCGCTGTTGGTTGAAATCATAGGAGGTTCGCGCTGCCGGAATAAAATCCTCGAGGTGCGTGAACGTTTCTCCCTCCTGCAACCGGGAGAATGCAGGAATGGCCCCTACATTTACGCCAAGCGCTTCCAGCAGCGATACGCTAAAAACGGGTTGCAGGCTGCCTTTCTCATTGACGAAGGTGATCTCCTGATGCCGCTCCTCGCGTCCGTTAATCTCCAGCGTCACGAGCCAGGTGCCTGGCATCTGCCCGCCCTTTTCAGAGAAATAGTGCAGATCCGCCGTTTTCTGTTCAGTAGAGGAAAGCTCCAGCGCGGCGGGATCAAAGTAATCCTCGGCCATCCCCGCACGGCTGAAGCTAAGCAGCAACACTGAAAGCGGCGCGTAACGAAACAGGCGAAAAGGCATGATCTTAAAGAGGCTGGGTGTGGGTGGCGGTGATGGCACCAAAATCATTAATAGCCGACCAGCTTACGCCCCCGGAGGCGGACACAGGCCATTCACGGGTTTCCCCTGGACCGATCATGCCCGGCTGCTCAATTTTATGCCCGCCAACGGTCAGCCGATAAAAAGAGACGTAGTATGGCGTCGGGTTAGCGGCCTTAAGCCCTTTTCCCGTCCGCGAAAACGTTATTTTCTGCCAGGCAGTTGCAGCGTCCCCTTTTAGATTGTCCGGGCGGTAGAAAATTTTAAATTTCGATTTAACGTTAACTTGTAATTCGTTGCTGCTCTCTTTTGGCTTTGGCGCAATCGCTTTAATATCGAGCCAGAATACAGATTCACGATCTGTGGGCAGCGGAGCGCCGGTATATTGAATACGCAGCGTGTTGGTCTGCTCCGGATCAAGTCTGAACAGAGGTGGCGTGACAATAAATGGCGCAGCGTTATTTTTACCCTGCCCATCCCCTTCAACCCACGACTGAATAAGATAGGGAACCGCACTTTCCATATTAGAAACAGAAAATGCCACCTCCTTGCTGTGTTGTGGGTATACGATCCGTGTTCCCCCCATTACAACGCCAGCGGAAACTGACGCAGAACTAACCATTAATGCAGTGAGCATAATATACGATAAACGTTTCATCATTATTATCTCTGGAGGTGGCTGACAGTGAAATCAGTTATAAACCATCAGGAAGTTGGATACGGCGTTAACATCGCCGGCGTTGATTTCCGTGCCATCTTTGTCAAGTGCGGCATAGAAAGTTAATTCAGCATTGCCTTCATCATCCGGTGAGGTTGTTTCAGATACCGTACCCGGTTTAATCGCCGTGCTGCGATCGCTGTTATAAAGCTTCACGCCGACACCCGTCGCCATACCTTCACCTGGCGTAACCTGAAGCAGTGTGTCATTCACCGTATCTTTGGTTCCGTCAAACAGTACCGCAACCGATTCAACCGTCTCCGGGCAGTTTTCCACGTTGATTTTGAACTCGCGCGGCGTCGTTTCGTTGTGATCGTCAAAGTAGCTTTTTGCCCACGCCCCAAGGTCTACCGTTTTGTTTTTAGAGGCCGGAGTAATATCACAGGAAATAAGGGTAATCTTCCCGGTAAAATTGATCACCCCGCCCGTACTTTGCGAACCCGCACCGGTATCCAGAGAAGCATTAACGCCAGAATCACTGCTTGCCAGTATCGATTGAGAAGATAACAGCAGCCCCGCCGCGGCAATCGCCAGCGCCACATTTTTGATTTTCATTTGGAACACTTTCCCCTCTGTAAATTAAACAGATATAGACTTGTTGTACCAGGTACAATAACCGCTATAAGGATTTAAAAACGCCACCGAAAGGGTTTTAGCAGAATGGGTGACGCGACCTTATAGAATAAAGCAGGGTCCATCCCATGGTGATAATCCGTATATTTTCAGAAGGCCATACACAGATATCCTTCAACTGAGGAATGACTTCTGGCCGAAAATAACACTGAATACGTTGTGGTTAGTAATAAATTTAAAATCTTCTGTTACGTTGCTTCTGAATAAATAGTAAATCAAATGCCTTTTAACGTCTACGTATTGAAAAGTAATACGCCGCGCTTGTAAACATTCTGAAATTAACACTCAGCTAACAAATTTAACCCCTTTCCATTGCCCTAATAATTATTAATCTGCTTTTAATACCGCAACTAAATTACAAGAGAGTTAACTGATCATTGTTTGATCAATTTATTTCAGAATATTATTAGCCAAAAAATGTCACTTCAGCAAAAAATTCTTTCACTTTATCCTGAAAAATCACGGTTAAACAGGATATTTCCTTATCGATCAGCAATTGATCGTTTGTAATACACTGTTAAAATCTATATGTGAAATTTACCTTAATTAAAATTTTTTGCTACAGCTTCGATTTCGCATTTTTAACCAAAAAAATTTTTTATTTATAGGAAATATATCACTCTGATCACACATATACAGATTTTCAAAAACATAAATAAAACAAACAAACCTCATTTGATTCACGCAATATTATCACATACCCATTTTATTCAACCTCTTTTACGCGCCGTATCTGCTCAAAAGGCGAATGTAATGCCCTCCACCTGACTACCGCTCCCAACGCACGCGGTGAGTTGAACTTGCGGTTTTGGTCCTACCAATCATGCGTAAAGCTATCCATCGTTCACAGTTTCGATGCTCCACTTCACAAAAGCATTGCTGAATAGCAACACTTGGTTAACCATTTATTGCCATTAACCCTACATCACAATATTGGAAGGACCACTTTTACACTAAGTGTGACGCTGAGATGAGCAGAGACTCACCCGACGAACACCTGTGTGGTCCTCAGGAGACCTGCATGAGCCTCTGGCAACAAAACTACGATCCGGCCGGGAATATCTGGCTGTCGAGCCTGATCGCATCGCTACCGATCCTGTTCTTCTTCTTTGCGCTGATAAAGCTCAAGCTGAAGGGCTACCTTGCCGCAACGTACACCGTTGCCATCGCCCTGCTGGTGGCGCTGTTCTTCTATAAAATGCCGGTCGATCGCGCGCTGGCCTCTGTGGTGTATGGTTTCTTCTACGGCCTGTGGCCGATTGCGTGGATCATCATCGCCGCTGTCTTTGTCTACAAAATCTCGGTGAAAACCGGGCAGTTCGACATTATTCGCTCGTCGATTCTCTCTATTACACCGGACCAGCGTTTACAGATGCTGATTGTCGGTTTCTCCTTCGGGGCGTTCCTTGAAGGGGCGGCAGGATTTGGCGCGCCGGTGGCGATCACCGCCGCTCTGCTGGTCGGGCTGGGCTTTAATCCGCTGTATGCCGCTGGCCTGTGCCTGATTGTGAACACCGCCCCGGTGGCGTTTGGCGCGATGGGCATTCCGATTCTGGTGGCGGGCCAGGTGACCGGGCTGGACAGCTTCGAGATCGGCCAGATGGTGGGCCGCCAGCTGCCGTTCCTGACCATTATCGTGCTGTTCTGGATCATGGCGATTATGGACGGCTGGCGCGGCGTGAAGGAGACCTGGCCTGCGGTGATGGTAGCGGGCGGTTCGTTCGCCATTGCCCAGTATCTCAGCTCCAACTTCCTCGGCCCGGAACTGCCGGACATCATCTCTTCCCTGGTGTCGCTGGTCTGCCTGACGCTGTTCCTGAAACGCTGGCAGCCGGTACGTATCTTCCGCTTTGCTGACATGGGCGCATCGCACGTGGATCAGACGCTGGCGCGCACCGGCTATACCGCCGGACAGATTGTGCGCGCGTGGTCACCGTTCCTGTTCCTGACCGCCACCGTGACGCTGTGGAGCATTCCGCCGTTTAAAGCCCTGTTCGCCCCGGGCGGCGCGCTGTACGACATGGTGATTAATATCTCCGTGCCGTTCCTCGACAAAATGGTCGCCCGTATGCCGCCGGTGGTGCACGACGCCACGCCGTATGCGGCAGTGTTTAAGTTCGACTGGTTCTCAGCCACCGGTACGGCCATCCTGTTTGCCGCTATCCTTTCCGTTGTGTGGCTGCGCATGAAGCCTGCCGCCGCGGTACAGACCTTTGCGGCGACGATTAAAGAGCTGATGCTGCCGATTTACTCCATCGGCATGGTGCTGGCGTTCGCGTTTATTTCGAATTACTCCGGCCTGTCGTCGACGCTGGCGTTAGCGCTGGCGCATACCGGCCACGCGTTTACCTTCTTCTCGCCGTTCCTCGGCTGGCTGGGGGTGTTCCTGACCGGTTCAGATACGTCATCTAACGCCCTGTTTGCTGCCCTACAGGCCACGGCCGCGCAGCAGATTGGCGTCTCGGACGTGCTGCTGGTCGCCGCGAACACCACCGGCGGCGTGACCGGGAAGATGATCTCACCGCAGTCCATCGCCATTGCCTGTGCTGCGGTGGGGCTGGTAGGCAAAGAGTCGGATCTGTTCCGCTTTACCGTTAAACACAGCCTGATATTTACCTGCATGGTGGGCGTGATCACCACATTGCAGGCCTATGTCTTAACCTGGATGATTCCATGATAGTGATGCCCAGACGCCTGTCCGACGAGATTGCCACTCGCGTACGGGCGCTGATAGAAGAACAACAGCTGGAAGCGGGCATGAGATTGCCCGCCGAGCGTCAGCTTGCCGCTCAGCTTGGCGTGTCGCGCAACTCACTGCGCGAGGCGCTGGCGACGCTGGTCAGCGAAGGGGTGCTGCTGAGCCGTCGCGGCGGCGGCACCTTCGTGCGCTGGCAGCATGACGACTGGTCCGAACAAAACATCGTGCAGCCGCTGAAGACGCTGATGGAAAACGACCCGGACTACAGCTTCGACATCCTCGAAGCGCGTCACGCCATCGAAACCAGCACCGCGTGGCACGCGGCGATGCGGGCAACCGACGCCGACAAAGAGAAGCTCAAAGCCTGTTTTGAAGCCACGCAAAGCAGCGACCCGGACATCGCCTCCCAGGCGGACGTGCGGTTCCATCTGGCGATTGCCGAGGCCTCGCACAACGTGGTGCTGCTGCAAACCATGCGCGGGTTCTTCGACCTGCTGCAATCCTCCGTGAAGCAGAGTCGCCAGCGCATGTATCTGGTCCCGCCGGTATTTGCCCAGCTGACCGAACAGCACGAGGCGGTGCTCAACGCCATTCTGGCCGGTGATGCCGAGGCCGCGCGCAAGGCGATGATGGCGCATCTCGGCTTCGTGCATACCACCATTAAACGATTCGATGAAGATCAGGCCCGACAGGCGCGTATTACCCGTCTGCCTGGCGAGAGTGATATTTCCAGGGAGAACAAAGCATGATTATTTCCGCAGCCAGTGACTATCGCGCCGCGGCACAGCGCATTTTGCCGCCATTCCTGTTCCACTACATTGACGGCGGGGCGTACGCCGAATATACCCTGCGCCGCAACGTGGAGGACCTGTCGGAAGTGGCCCTGCGCCAGCGCGTGCTGAAAAATATGTCTGACCTGAGCCTTGAGACGAAGCTGTTTAACGAGACGCTCTCCATGCCGGTAGCGCTTGCGCCCGTCGGTTTATGTGGCATGTATGCCCGTCGCGGTGAAGTGCAGGCCGCCGCCGCCGCAGATGCCAAAGGCATTCCGTTTACCCTTTCCACCGTGTCCGTCTGCCCGATTGAAGAAGTCGCCCCGACCATCAAGCGCCCGATGTGGTTCCAGCTGTACGTCCTGCGCGATCGCGGTTTTATGCGCAACGCGCTGGAGCGCGCCAAAGCGGCGGGCTGCTCAACCCTGGTCTTTACCGTCGACATGCCGACCCCCGGCGCGCGCTACCGCGACGCCCACTCCGGCATGAGCGGCCCTAACGCGGCCCTGCGCCGTTACTGGCAGGCGGTGACGCACCCGCAGTGGGCGTGGGATGTCGGGTTGAACGGCCGTCCGCACGATCTGGGCAATATTTCGGCCTACCTGGGTAAACCGACCGGGCTGGAGGACTACATTGGCTGGCTGGCGAACAATTTCGATCCGTCGATCTCCTGGAAAGACCTGGAGTGGATCCGCGAATTCTGGGACGGCCCGATGGTGATCAAAGGGATCCTCGACCCGGAAGATGCCCGCGACGCGGTGCGTTTTGGCGCCGATGGGATCGTGGTCTCTAACCATGGTGGCCGCCAGCTTGATGGGGTGCTCTCCTCCGCCCGCGCCCTGCCGGCCATTGCCGATGCGGTGAAAGGCGATATTGCGATCCTGGCCGATAGCGGCATCCGTAACGGGCTGGACGTGGTGCGCATGATTGCGCTCGGCGCCGACAGCGTGCTGCTGGGCCGTGCTTACCTGTACGCGCTGGCCACCAGCGGCCAGGCGGGCGTGGCGAATCTGCTGAACCTGATCGAGAAAGAGATGAAAGTAGCGATGACCCTGACCGGGGCGAAGTCGATTAGCGAAATCAGCAAAGACTCTCTGGTGCAGGAGCTCAGTAAGCTGCCTGCGGCGCTGGCCCCTCTTTCCCAAGGAAACGCGGCCTGATCTTCCCCGGTTAGCCTCCCCTTCTTCCGCGCCCGACTTTCCCCTCGGGCGCTTTTTTTGTCGAAAATAACACCTGCGTAACATTCTTGATAAGAAAATTTGACACACCCCGCCCCTCCGCAATTGTATAGACAAGCAAATACAAGAACACAAAAACAACATCACATCGGAGGGGAACGTATGACGTATTCAGGTCGGGTGGATATTCAGCAGGTGATCGATGAAAGTCCTTTTTCAGGGTTTCACTGGCTTCTTATTGTGCTGGGCTTTCTGGTGCTGGCGATCGATGGGTTTGATACCGCAGCGATGGGTTACATTGCGCCTACGCTGTCGACGGAGTGGGGAATACATAAACAGGATCTGGGGCCGGTGCTGAGTGCGGCGCTGCTGGGGCTGTCGCTGGGAGCCCTGATTGCAGGTCCGGTATCGGACCGGATGGGACGCAAGCGCGTGCTGGTCTTTTCGTGTCTCTTCTTCGGCCTGGCGAGCCTGGGCACGGCCTGGGCGCAAAGTCTGAATACCCTGACGCTATGGCGATTTCTGACCGGTCTCGGGCTGGGCGCCGCGATGCCTAACGCCATCACGCTGATCTCAGAGTTTGCCCCCCAGCGCTGCCGCGCCATGGCAATTAACACCATGTACTGCGGCTTTACGCTGGGTGCGGCGGGCGGCGGGGCGATCTCGTCCTGGCTTATCCCTCACCATGGCTGGCGAAGCGTGCTGCTGACCGGCGCGATTGCGCCGCTGATTTTAACGGTGCTGCTGGCGCTGCTGTTGCCGGAGTCGGTGAAGTTTCTGGTGCAGCGCGGGAAAGACATCGCCCAGGTTCGCCGCATCGCCAGCCGGTTCGCCCGCAGCACGCTGGATAGCGTCACGGGCTTTTTCCTGACAGAGGAGAAAGTCGCGTCGAAAAAAGGCAGCGTGTCGCAGCTGTTTTCCATGCCCTGGCTGCCCGGCACCCTGATGCTGTGGGTCACCTACTTTATGGGACTGGTGATTTATTACGTCCTGCTGAGCTGGATGCCGACGCTGATGCAGGGGATGGGGTATGCGCTGGCGGAATCCGCCTGGCTCACCTCGCTGTTCACCTTCGGCGGCACCGCTGGCATTTTGCTCGCGGGCTGGATGATGGATCGCTGGGAAGCGCACAAGGTGGTCGCGTGTGGTTTCGTGCTGACGATGGGCCTGATTCTTTTACTCGGCATTGAGCATAACCATATCGCCCTGTTTGGCGGGTTAATTTTCCTGATGGGGATCGCGATGAACGGCGCGCAGTCGGGCATGCAGACCCTGGCCGCCACCTTTTACCCTACCGAGTGCCGCGCGACGGGTATCGCCTGGATGCAGGGGATCGGCCGCTTCGGCGGCGTGGCGGGCACCATGACCAGCGCCCAGCTTCTTTCCATGCAGTGGCAGGCAGACAGTATTTTAATGATCCTCAGCGTGCCTGCTCTCGTGGCCGCGGCGGCAACCGTCTACAAAATGCTGTATAGCCGCGCGCAGGAGCCGGGCGTCGCCTAGTCCCTCTCTTTTCTGCTATTCTGCCCCCGCAATTAAGGGGGCAGCATGCTTAACATCGTCTTATTCGAACCAGAAATTCCGCCGAACACCGGCAATATTATCCGCCTGTGCGCCAACACCGGTTTTCGTCTGCACATCATTGAGCCGATGGGCTTTACGTGGGACGACAAACGTCTGCGCCGCGCGGGGCTGGACTACCATGAGTTTACCGCCGTCGTTCGTCATCACGATTACGCCGCGTTTCTGGGATCCGAAAAACCACAGCGCATGTTCGCCCTGACTACCAAAGGCACGCCAGCGCACAGCGCCGTAAGCTATCAGGACGGGGATTATCTGATGTTTGGTCCGGAAACCCGCGGCCTGCCGGCCACCATTCTGGATGCCCTGCCAGCCGAGCAGAAAATTCGTATTCCGATGATGCCGGACAGCCGCAGCATGAACCTGTCGAATGCGGTGTCGGTGGTGGTGTATGAGGCGTGGCGCCAGCTGGGTTATCCCGGCGCGATACTGCGTAGCTAAAACAGTTCGGGTGGCTTGCGCCACCCGATTCATCGTGTTTAGCCTGCTACCGCGATACGTTTCATATCGGTCATGTAGCCACGCAGTTTCTGGCCCACTTTCTCGATTTCGTGGCTGCGGATCGCTTCGTTAACGTCACGCAGCTGCGCGTTATCAACCGCACCTTCCGCAATCGCCTGGCCCAGATCGCCCGCTTGCAGGGTGGTCATGAACTCTTTCAGCAGCGGTACGCAGGCGTAAGAGAACAGGTAGTTACCGTACTCGGCGGTATCGGAGATCACCACGTTCATCTCATACAGACGCTTACGGGCGATGGTGTTTGCGATCAGCGGCAGCTCGTGCAGCGATTCGTAGTACGCAGACTCTTCAATGATGCCGGAATCCACCATAGTTTCGAACGCCAGCTCAACGCCTGCTTTCACCATCGCAATCATCAGGACGCCTTTATCGAAGTACTCCTGCTCGGTGATCTTGCCGTCGTACTGTGGTGCGGTTTCGAACGCGGTTTTACCGGTCTCTTCACGCCAGGTCAGCAGTTTCTTATCGTCGTTCGCCCAGTCTGCCATCATGCCGGAGGAGAACTCGCCGGAGATGATGTCGTCCATATGTTTCTGGAACAGCGGCGCCATGATGGTTTTCAGCTGTTCAGAGAGTGCGAACGCGCGCAGTTTTGCCGGGTTGGACAGACGGTCCATCATCAGCGTAATGCCGCCCTGCTTCAGCGCTTCGGTGATGGTTTCCCAGCCGAACTGAATCAGTTTTTCAGCGTATGCCGGATCGGTGCCTTCCTCCACCAGCTTGTCGAAGCACAGCAGAGAGCCAGCCTGGAGCATGCCGCACAGGATAGTCTGCTCGCCCATCAGGTCAGATTTCACTTCCGCAACGAAGGAAGATTCCAGTACGCCCGCACGATGGCCGCCGGTGGCCGCTGCCCAGGCTTTGGCAATCGCCATGCCTTCGCCTTTCGGATCGTTTTCCGGGTGAACGGCGATCAGCGTCGGTACGCCGAAGCCACGTTTGTACTCTTCACGCACTTCGGTGCCCGGGCACTTCGGCGCCACCATCACCACGGTGATGTCTTTACGGATCTGCTCGCCCACTTCAACGATGTTGAAGCCGTGGGAGTAACCCAGCGCGGCGCCGTCTTTCATCAGCGGCTGTACGGAACGCACAACGTCAGAGTGCTGCTTGTCCGGCGTCAGGTTCACCACCAGATCCGCCTGCGGGATCAGCTCTTCGTAGGTGCCCACTTTGAAGCCGTTTTCGGTCGCTTTACGCCATGAAGCGCGCTTCTCGGCAATCGCTTCTTTGCGCAGGGCGTAGGAGATATCCAGCCCGGAGTCACGCATGTTCAGGCCCTGGTTCAGACCCTGTGCGCCACAGCCGACAATGACCACTTTTTTACCCTGAAGGTAGCTCGCGCCATCAGCAAATTCATCGCGCGCCATGAAGCGGCATTTGCCCAGCTGCGCCAGCTGCTGGCGCAAGTTCAGTGTATTAAAGTAGTTAGCCATGGGTGATACCTCGTGATGTTGTGTGTCTTATTGTTCGGTTCGCCTTTCAGCGACAATGTACCCACATTACAACAGGAAATTTATTGCGGAAATTGATATATTCACAACGTCACATTGCAATTTATGCAATGTAAAAAGAGGGAGTGGAATCGGTGGATTTACGCGATCTGAAAATGTTCCTGCACCTGGCGGAAAGCCGTCACTTTGGCCGCAGCGCCCGGGCGATGCACGTCAGCCCGTCCACGCTTTCGCGCCAGATCCAGCGCCTTGAGGAAGACCTCGGCCAGCCGCTGTTCGTGCGCGATAACCGCACCGTCACCCTCACGGAAGCCGGCGAAGAGCTGCGCATCTTTGCCCAGCAAACCTTGTTGCAGTATCAGCAGCTGCGGCACACCATCGACCAGCAGGGGCCGTCGCTTTCCGGCGAGCTGCATATTTTCTGTTCCGTGACCGCTGCCTACAGCCATCTTCCCCCCATTCTTGACCGCTTCCGCGCGGAACATCCGTCGGTTGAAATTAAGCTCACCACCGGCGATGCCGCCGACGCGATGGAAAAAGTGGTCACGGGCGAAGCGGATCTCGCGATTGCCGGGAAACCGGAAACCCTGCCGGGGGCGGTGGCGTTCTCGATGCTGGAGAATCTGGCGGTGGTGCTGATTGCCCCGGCGCTGCCCTGCCCGGTGCGTAACCAGGTCTCGGTAGAAAAACCGGACTGGTCGACGGTGCCGTTTATCATGGCCGATCAGGGGCCGGTGCGCCGCCGCATCGAGCTGTGGTTCCGCCGTCAGAAAATCAGCAACCCGTCGATTTACGCTACCGTCAGCGGCCATGAGGCGATGGTGTCGATGGTGGCGCTTGGCTGCGGCGTGGCGCTGCTGCCGGAAGTGGTGCTGGAAAACAGCCCGGAACCGGTGCGCAATCGCGTGATGATTTTAGAACGCAGCGATGAGAAAACGCCGTTTGAGCTGGGCGTGTGCGCACAAAAAAAGCGGCTGCATGAGCCGCTTATTGATGCGTTCTGGACGATATTGCCGAACCACTAGCCAGCCAGAAAGAACCTGAAAGCCGGGTTATGGGTTTCGTCATGACATTCATAGCCCAGTTCGTTCAGGCGCGTTTCGAAATCCGGCTCGTGCTCGCCCAGTTCGAACGCCGCCAGCACGCGCCCGTAGTCGGTGCCGTGGCTGCGGTAGTGGAACAGGGAGATGTTCCAGTGCGTGCCGAGCGTGTGCAGGAACTTGAGCAGCGCGCCCGGTGATTCCGGGAACTCGAAGCTGAACAGGCGTTCCTTCAGCGGCTTGGAAGGACGGCCGCCGACCATGTAACGCACGTGCAGCTTCGCCATCTCATCGTCAGAGAGATCGACCACGCTGTAGCCGCCGTCGTGCAGCAGGCTGAGGATCTCTTTGCGCTCCTCCACGCCACGGCTCAGACGCACGCCGACAAAAATGCAGGCATCTTTGGCGTCGGCAAAGCGGTAGTTGAACTCCGTTACCGAACGGCCGCCCAGCAGCTGGCAGAACTTCAGGAAGCTGCCCTTCTCTTCCGGAATGGTCACCGCCAGCAGGGCTTCACGCTGTTCGCCGAGCTCGCAGCGTTCGGACACGTAGCGCAGGCCGTGGAAGTTCACATTGGCGCCGGAAAGCACGTGCGCCAGACGCTCGCCGCGAATGTTGTGCTGGGCGATGTATTTCTTCATCCCCGCCAGCGCCAGCGCGCCGGAGGGTTCCGCCACCGCACGCACGTCTTCGAACAGATCTTTCATCGCCGCGCAGATAGCGTCGCTGTCGACGGTGACGATATCGTCGAGATACTCCTGGCACAGGCGGAACGTTTCGTCGCCAATGCGCTTCACCGCCACGCCCTCGGCGAACAGCCCGACGCGCGGCAGATCTACCGGATGTCCCGCGTCCAGCGCCGCCTTCAGGCAGGCAGAGTCTTCCGCTTCAACCGCAATCACTTTGATCTGCGGCATCAGCTGTTTGATCAGCACCGCCACACCTGCGGCTAAGCCACCGCCGCCCACCGGGACGAAAACGCGGTCGAGATGGGCGTCCTGCTGCAACAGTTCCAGCGCCAGCGTACCCTGCCCGGCAATCACCATCGGGTGGTCGAACGGCGGCACCCAGGTGAACCCCTGCTGCTGCGCCAGCTCAATCGCTTTGGCTTTGGCTTCGTCAAAGTTAGCCCCGTGGAGCAAGACTTCTCCGCCGAAACCGCGCACCGCGTCGACCTTGATGTCTGCGGTAGCAACCGGCATCACGATCAGCGCCTTCAGCCCCAGACGCGCCGAGGAAAACGCCACGCCCTGCGCGTGGTTGCCCGCCGACGCGGTAATCACCCCGCGCGCTTTCTGCTCGTCCGTCAGCCCGGCCATCATCGCGTAGGCTCCGCGCAGCTTGAAGCTGTGCACCGGCTGCCTGTCTTCACGCTTCACCAGAATGACGTTGTCGAGGCGCGAGGAGAGTTTTTCCATTTTTTGCAGGGGCGTGACCTGCACGGCTTCATAGACCGGCGCGCGTAGCACCGCTCTCAGGTATTCCGCCCCCTCAGGGGCGGCGGATAAGGGTTGTGACTCGGCCATCATTAGCCCCCCAGTTTAGATTTATCGCGCACCGCGCCTTTATCTGCACTGGTGGCAAGACTCGCGTAAGCGCGCAGGGCGAAGGAGACTTCACGCTGACGATCTTTCGGCGTCCAGGCTTTGTCGCCGCGGGCTTCCTGCGCCTCACGACGGGCCGCAATCTCCTGGTCACTCAGCTTCAGCTGAATGCCGCGGTTCGGAATGTCGATTTCGATCAGGTCGCCATCTTCGATGATCGCGATATTGCCGCCGCTTGCCGCTTCTGGCGAGACGTGGCCAATGGAGAGGCCTGACGTGCCGCCAGAGAAACGACCATCGGTGATCAGCGCGCAGGCTTTGCCGAGGCCCATCGATTTCAGGAAGGTGGTCGGGTAGAGCATCTCCTGCATGCCCGGACCGCCTTTCGGCCCTTCGTAGCGAATGACCACCACGTCGCCTTCCACCACTTTGCCGCCGAGGATAGCGTCTACCGCTTCGTCCTGGCTTTCATACACTTTTGCCGGGCCGGTAAATTTCAGGATGCTGTCGTCCACGCCTGCGGTTTTCACAATGCAGCCATTTTCTGCGAAGTTACCGTACAGCACGGCCAAACCGCCGTCTTTGCTGTAGGCATGTTCCAGCGAGCGAATGCAGCCTTCGGCGCGATCGTCATCCAGCGTGTCCCAGCGGCAATCCTGCGAGAACGCCTGGGTGGTACGGATGCCCGCCGGACCGGCGCGATACATGTTTTTCACCGCGTCGTCTTTGGTCAGCATCACGTCGTACTGCTCCAGCGACTCCGGCAGCGTCAGGCCGAGCACGTTTTTCACGTCGCGGTTCAGCAGCCCGGCGCGATCCAGCTCGCCGAGAATACCAATCACGCCACCCGCACGGTGGACATCTTCCATGTGGTACTTCTGGGTACTCGGCGCGACTTTACACAGCTGCGGCACTTTGCGGGAGAGCTTGTCGATGTCGCTCATGGTGAAGTCGATTTCAGCTTCCTGCGCGGCGGCCAGCAGGTGCAGAACGGTGTTGGTGGAACCGCCCATGGCGATATCCAGCGTCATGGCGTTTTCGAACGCCGCTTTACTGGCGATGTTGCGCGGCAGCGCGCTGGCATCGTCCTGCTCGTAGTAGCGTTTGGTCAGCTCAACGATGCGCTTGCCCGCGTTAAGGAACAGCTGTTTACGGTCGGCGTGGGTCGCCAGCAGCGAGCCGTTGCCCGGCTGAGAAAGGCCCAGCGCTTCGGTCAGGCAGTTCATGGAGTTGGCGGTGAACATCCCGGAACAGGAGCCGCAGGTCGGGCACGCGGAGCGTTCCACCTGGTCGCTCTGCTCGTCAGAGACTTTCGGGTCCGCGCCCTGGATCATCGCATCGACCAGGTCGAGCTTGATGATTTTGTCGGAAAGCTTGGTTTTCCCCGCTTCCATCGGGCCGCCGGAAACGAAGATCACCGGAATGTTCAGACGCAGGGAGGCCATCAGCATCCCCGGGGTGATTTTGTCGCAGTTGGAGATACAGACCATCGCATCGGCGCAGTGGGCGTTAACCATATACTCCACCGAGTCGGCGATCAGCTCGCGCGACGGCAGCGAATAGAGCATCCCTCCGTGGCCCATTGCGATACCGTCATCCACCGCAATGGTGTTGAACTCTTTCGCCACGCCGCCGGAGGCTTCGATTTGCTCGGCAACCAGCTTACCGAGATCGCGCAGGTGTACGTGGCCCGGCACAAACTGGGTGAAGGAGTTCACCACGGCGATAATTGGCTTGCCGAAATCGGCGTCGGTCATTCCGGTGGCGCGCCACAGTGCGCGGGCACCCGCCATATTACGGCCGTGGGTGGTGGTGGCTGAACGATACTTAGGCATGCTTTATTTACTCCCGTCTGACTATTTAATGGGACGGTGCGTGCCGTCCCACATTTATATTTAGTTATTAACCTGATCCAACCAGCCGTATTTATCTTCTGTCTCGCCGGTGAAGAGGCCAAAGAACGCTTGCTGAATGCGTTTGGTCACCGGGCCACAGCGGCCTTCGCCCACCTGAATGCCATCGACGCTACGCACCGGCGTAATTTCAGCCGCGGTACCGGACATAAACACTTCGTCAGCCAGGTACAGGGATTCGCGGGATAGCACCTGCTCGCGCACTTCGATACCCAGATCTTTTGCCAGCTTGATGATGGCGTCACGGGTGATGCCTGGCAGCGCGGACGAGGTAAACGGCGGGGTGAACAGAATTCCGTCTTTTACTTCAAACAGGTTTTCGCCCGCACCTTCGGAGATGTAGCCATTCACATCCAGCGCGATACCTTCCTGGTAACCGTGACGGCGCGCTTCGCTGCCGACCAGCAGTGAGGACAGGTAGTTACCGCCCGCTTTAGCCGCAGTCGGGATAGTGTTTGGCGCCACGCGGTTCCAGGAAGAAACCATTGCGTCGATCCCCTGATCCAGTGCTTCCGCGCCCAGGTAGGCGCCCCACGGGAACGCAGCAATAATCACATCGGTGTTATAGCCAGCGGGCGGGTTGACGCCCATGCCGACATCACCCACGAAGACCAGCGGACGAATATAGGCGCTGGTCAGTTTGTTCTGGCGAATCACCTCGCGGCAGGCTTCCATCAACTCATCAACGCTTTGGGAGACCGGGAAACGATAAATTTTGGCTGAGTCATGCAGACGCTGCATGTGTTCACGGTGGCGGAACACCACTGGTCCTTTGTGAGAGTCGTAGCAACGGATCCCTTCAAACACGGAGGTGCCGTAGTGCAGCGCGTGGGACATCACGTGAACTTTCGCGTCTTCCCAGCGAACCATCTCACCATTGAACCAAATGTAATCAGCTTTTTTTGTCGTCATTTTTTCGTCCTGTCACGCTTAAGCGCGGATTTGTTGTGATGTGGTTGTGCTCTGGCAGATGGCAACATGGGCAACGTCTACCAGTTTTGATAACTGACTAAACAGTAAGTCGACCGGCCGCGGGCTGGCAACGGTTAATTCGATACTGATGTTTTGCGCGTCGGTGGCCGTTTCCATATTCATAGAGCAAATCTGAAAACCACGATGACGCACCACGCGCAAAACGCGTTCTAACGTTTCCGGGTTGAAGCGAGCCTGCACGGCGACCTGATGTTGCATCATGATAATTTCTCCAGCATTTGTGAGTTACTGGCACCGGGCGGTACCAACGGCCAGACGTTCTCAAGCTCATCGATTGAGACATGAAGCAGGTATGGCCCTTCGCTTGACAGCATGGTGTCGAGTGCCGCTTCAACCTGGTCTTTACGGGTGATGTGCTGGCCAGGAATGCCGAAGGCGCTGGCCAGGGTGAGGAAATCGGGGTTATCGGTCAGGGTGGTTTCACTGTAACGTTCCTGGAAGAACAGCTGTTGCCACTGGCGAACCATCCCTAAACGCTGGTTATCGAGCAACACGATCTTCAACGGTAACTGCTTGCGCTTCACGGTGCCGAGCTCCTGAACGTTCATCATGAAGGAGCCGTCACCGGAGATACAGATAACGGTATCGTTCGGGCGGGCAACCTGTGCACCAACGGCGGCTGGCAGACCGAAGCCCATCGTCCCTAACCCGCTGGACGTGATGAAGTTTTCCGGACGGGTGTAGGTCATGTGCTGGGCAGACCACATCTGATGCTGGCCGACATCGGTCGTCACCACGCTGTCGGCGGGCTTACGGTCGGACAACTGCTTCAACAGCAGCGGCGCGTAGATGGCCTCGCCGGGGTGGTCGTAACGCCAGGCGTGTTCAGCGCGCATATCGGCGGTGTGCTGACGCCATGGGTTAATATCCAGCGGCTGCTCCAGGGCCGGTAACAGCGCGTTAAGATCGCCCTGCAACGCGACATGCGCCTGACGCAGTTTGTTCATCTCCGCCGGGTCGATGTCCATATGGATCACTTTGGCGTTTGGCGCGAAGGTGTTCAGTTTGCCGGTGACGCGGTCGTCAAAACGGGCGCCGACGGCGATGAGCAGGTCACACTCCTGCACCGCCAGGTTTGCCGCTTTGGTACCATGCATCCCCAGCATGCCCAGATAGTAGGGGTAATCAGCATCTACCGCACCCAACCCTTTCAGCGTGCAGGTGGCAGGCATTTGCGTTGCCGCGATAAATTCGCGCAGGGCAGGAGCCGCCTGCGCCATACCTACGCCACCACCAACGTACAGCATCGGTTGTTTGGCCTGCACCATCATCTGACGCGCCTCTTCCACCTGTGCATGCGGGAACGCATCATCGCTTTTCACGGTAGAGAAATGCGGTTCCAGATCGCCGAGTGCAACCTGGATATCTTTCGGGATATCAACCAGAACCGGGCCAGGACGGCCAGAGCTGGCAACCTCGAACGCTTCGGCCATCACCCGCGGCAGCTCTTCGAGAGACTGAACGAGGAAGCTGTGTTTGGTACAGGCCAGCGATAAACCGAGCACATCCACTTCCTGGAAGGCATCGGTGCCGATGAACGGAGAGGCAACCTGTCCGGTGATCGCCACCACGGGTACGGAGTCGAGCAGCGCGTCAGCCAGGCCGGTGATCAGGTTCGTTGCGCCGGGACCTGAGGTGGCCATACAGACACCGGTTTTACCGGTCGCACGGGCATAACCGATGGCGGCCATCGCTGCGCCCTGCTCGTGTCGGCACAAGAGGTGTTCCACGCCGCCGTCATACAGTGCATCGTAAATCGGCATAATTGCGCCACCCGGATAACCGAATACGGTTTCGACTCCCTGCGCGCGCAACGCATGTACTACCCATTGTGCCCCATTCATAGTTAGTTCCCCGTCATAAATCTGGAGAAACAGAATTTTGTGCTAGTCGTCATTCTCTGCTCCTCATTTAAGTTTTTTAGTCATAAAAAAACCCCCGGACCTTTCGGTGCGGGGGTCTTAGTTCGTTAAGGCTTGATTTCTAAGCCTTTCCTCGTCCAAGTGCAGCCCCGCACGGTGGGATAATAATCACCACCACGCTAATCACGACCAGGCTAATCACTCGTAGAAGGGCTGTCATTTTCAGTTCTTTTTGCATCTTGTTCGAAGGAATACCTAAAGAGTTACCACAGATATTTCATCTGACACAAGATTTTTTTATGACCTATATCTGTAGCATGCGAACTATTTCTTTCAAAATCGTTGTTTTATATAGGGAAAAAATAGAAATGAAGATTTTTCATTTTTTTGTCCTGTTTCATCAGGCAAGGCGCGCATGATTTCTTTTCTGCGAGGCCGATTCCACCGACATGTAAGGATTACATTTTGCCGCTAAAAGGCTGGAACGAGCGCCGTAATTCAGTGAATTAGTGCTAAACAGGAAAAAATGATGCTGGCATAGTCACCGCCAAGGAGGGCTTATGTCACTGTCAGTTGTTTATACACGCGCGGCCATCGGCGTGAAGGCACCGCTTATTTCTGTAGAGGTTCATTTAAGTAATGGACTGCCCGGACTGACGCTGGTCGGCTTACCAGAAACGACCGTTAAAGAGGCGAGGGATCGCGTGCGCAGCGCAATTATTAATAGCGGTTATGCTTTTCCGGCGAAGAAGATCACCATCAACCTTGCGCCCGCCGATTTGCCAAAGGAGGGAGGGCGATATGATTTACCTATTGCTATAGCGCTTCTCGCGGCTTCTGAACAGCTCAATACGCCAGGGCTAAGCTCGTGCGAGTTCGTGGGTGAATTAGCGCTTACAGGCGCGTTAAGAGGCGTTCCCGGAGCAATCTCGGGTGCGCTTGAAGCCATACGCGCGGGAAGACAAATCATTGTGGCCAATGAAAATGCCTCTGAAGTAAGCCTTATCGCCGAAAAGGGATGTCTTGTCGCGGGACATTTGCAGGAGGTTTGCGCCTGGCTGGAAGGCCGACACGAGCTTGCCGAGCCGCAGGAGAATGACGAGGTGGCGCCAGATTCGCCCGAGGATCTCAGCGATATTATGGGTCAGGAACAGGGTAAACGGGCGTTAGAGATAACGGCCGCGGGTGGGCATAACCTGTTACTGATAGGTCCGCCAGGCACGGGGAAAACGATGCTGGCGAGCAGATTGAGCGGCCTGTTGCCACCCCTCAATAATCACGAAGCGCTGGAAAGCGCCGCGATATTTAGCCTGGTCAGTTCTACGTCGCTGCATAAACAGTGGCGCCGCCGTCCTTTCCGCTCTCCACACCACAGTGCGTCTCTTACCGCGATGGTGGGCGGGGGTTCGATCCCCGGGCCGGGTGAAATCTCACTGGCGCACAACGGCATTCTGTTTCTGGATGAATTGCCAGAGTTTGAACGCCGCGTGCTGGATGCATTGCGGGAGCCGATTGAATCCGGTGAAATCCATTTGTCTCGTACACGGGCCAAAATAAGCTACCCTGCGCAGTTTCAGCTGGTCGCCGCGATGAACCCTAGCCCTACGGGTCATTATCAGGGCAATCATAACCGCTGTACGCCGGAGCAGACACTGCGCTATCTGAGTAAGCTGTCCGGCCCCTTCCTCGACCGTTTTGATTTATCTCTCGAGATCCCCCTGCCCCCGCCCGGTCTGCTGAGGCAAACCGGTATCAAAGGCGAAAGCTCAGCAGCTGTGCGTGAACGGGTTATTGCGGCGCAGGCGCGGCAGTATGCTCGTCAGAACAGGCTGAATGCCCGGCTGGATAACAGCGGGATCCGACAGTTTTGTTCTCTCAACGCTGAAGATGCAGGCTGGCTGGAAGAGACACTGACGCGGTTTGGGCTATCCATTCGCGCGTGGCAGCGTTTGTTGAAAGTTGCGCGCACGGTCGCCGACGTGGAGGGCTGCCCCGGAATAGAGAGGCGGCATTTGCAGGAGGCATTAAGTTACCGTGCGATCGATCGGCTGCTGTTGCATCTGCAAAAAATGCTGGCGTAAAAAAAAGGGGCCGTAGCCCCTTCTCTTCTTAATCGTCAGACTCGGTGTAGTCTTCTGCACCTTCCATCTGCGGCTTGCCGCCAGACAGCGTATGGAAACGCTTAGGACGCTTAATGCGAGCCATATACTTGATCCATACACGTTCTGCATCAGATTGCGGCTCACGCTCACCACGACAAACAGAGACAAACTGTTTTTCATCTTCGGTTGCCGGTTCACGTTTACCCAGATCCAGCTCGTTAAAGGCATAACCATGGCGCTCAAGAAGTTGAGCTTCTTTGATAGTGAAATCGCCGTGACGAGAGAACCCGCGCGGATAATGTTTATTGTCGAAAAAACGATTAGTCGTCGTAAAGCTTTCCGCCATCCTACACGCTCCTAATTCTTTGGCCGAGCTATTTATGGCGCGGAGTATTAGTTACGCTTGACAGAGTGTAAAACAAAACATTTAAATCATAACGACAAATAATTTTGCGGAGAAAGATGTGGATACGGAATTGCTAAAAACTTTCCTCGAAGTGAGCAGAACGCGACACTTTGGGCGAGCAGCTGAAGCCCTCTACTTGACGCAGTCAGCAGTCAGTTTTCGTATTCGACAGCTGGAAAATCAACTGGGTGTGAACCTTTTTACCCGCCATCGCAACAATATTCGTTTAACCCCGGCCGGTGAAAAGCTATTGCCTTATGCAGAAACCCTGATGAATACCTGGCAGGCAGCGCGGAAGGAGGTTGCGCACACCTCCCGGCATAATGAATTCTCGATCGGTGCCAGCGCTTCACTATGGGAATGCATGCTCAGCCAGTGGCTTATGCGGCTATATCGCTCACACAACCATCTGCAATTTGAGGCGAGGATTGCGCAACGCCAGTCGCTGGTTAAGCAACTCCACGAGCGGCAGCTTGATCTCCTGATCACCACAGAAGCGCCCAAGATGGACGAATTTAGCAGCCAGATTGTTGGACAGTTTAGCCTGGCGCTCTATGCATCCGAGCCTGCAATGATGAAGGCCGACCTGAATTATTTACGCCTGGAATGGGGGCCTGATTTTCAGCAGCACGAGACGGGGTTAATTGCCAGCGATGATATCCCGCAACTCACGACAAGCTCTGCGGAGATCGCATGCCAGCATCTTCCCGCATTGAAAGGCTGTACATGGTTACCTGTTCGCTGGGCGGATAATAAACCCGCACTCCATGTTGTCACCGATTCGACAACTCTCTCCAGGCCGCTGTATGCCATTTGGCTGCAAAACAGCGATAAGCAGTCGCAGATAAAAGATCTGTTAAAAACCAGCATACTGGATTAACGCAAAAGCCTGCGGAAACGCAGGCTGCTTATTCTTCAGGAAGGTGTTGAGCTGTTTTGCAGGCAAAAAAAAATCCTTTGCCGAAGCAAAGGATTCTATATGGCAGGGGCGGAGAGACTCGAACTCGCGACACCCGGTTTTGGAGACCGGTGCTCTACCAACTGAGCTACGCCCCTAAAGTTTTTGACATTAAGCCTGCCGAAAGGGCAGGCTTAATGTCTTAATAAGTGGCGGAACGGACGGGACTCGAACCCGCGACCCCCTGCGTGACAGGCAGGTATTCTAACCGACTGAACTACCGCTCCACCGAATACTTCTGTAACCACCGGATTAATGCACCGGCTTACTACTTAATTTGATGCCTGGCAGTTCCCTACTCTCACATGGGGAGACCCCACACTACCATCGGCGCTACGGCGTTTCACTTCTGAGTTCGGCATGGGGTCAGGTGGGACCACCGCGCTAAAGCCGCCAGGCAAATTCTGTTAATCTGTATCAGGCTGAAAATCGTGTCTGTCTCTTCGCCAAAACAGCTTCGGCGTTGTAAGGTTAAGCCTCACGGTTCATTAGTATCGGTTAGCTCAACGCATCGCTGCGCTTACACACCCGACCTATCAACGTCGTCGTCTTCAACGTTCCTTCAGGAGACTTAAAGTCTCAGGGAGAACTCATCTCGGGGCAAGTTTCGTGCTTAGATGCTTTCAGCACTTATCTCTTCCGCATTTAGCTACCGGGCAGTGCCATTGGCATGACAACCCGAACACCAGTGATGCGTCCACTCCGGTCCTCTCGTACTAGGAGCAGCCCCCCTCAATTCTCCAGCGCCCACGGCAGATAGGGACCGAACTGTCTCACGACGTTCTAAACCCAGCTCGCGTACCACTTTAAATGGCGAACAGCCATACCCTTGGGACCTACTTCAGCCCCAGGATGTGATGAGCCGACATCGAGGTGCCAAACACCGCCGTCGATATGAACTCTTGGGCGGTATCAGCCTGTTATCCCCGGAGTACCTTTTATCCGTTGAGCGATGGCCCTTCCATTCAGAACCACCGGATCACTATGACCTGCTTTCGCACCTGCTCGCGCCGTCACGCTCGCAGTCAAGCTGGCTTATGCCATTGCACTAACCTCCTGATGTCCGACCAGGATTAGCCAACCTTCGTGCTCCTCCGTTACTCTTTGGGAGGAGACCGCCCCAGTCAAACTACCCACCAGACACTGTCCGCAACCCGGATCACGGGTCTACGTTAGAACACCAGCCATTAAAGGGTGGTATTTCAAGGATGGCTCCACGCAGACTGGCGTCCACGCTTCAAAGCCTCCCACCTATCCTACACATCAAGGACCAGTGTTCAGTGTCAAGCTATAGTAAAGGTTCACGGGGTCTTTCCGTCTTGCCGCGGGTACACTGCATCTTCACAGCGAGTTCAATTTCACTGAGTCTCGGGTGGAGACAGCCTGGCCATCATTACGCCATTCGTGCAGGTCGGAACTTACCCGACAAGGAATTTCGCTACCTTAGGACCGTTATAGTTACGGCCGCCGTTTACCGGGGCTTCGATCAAGAGCTTCGCGTTGCCGCTAACCCCATCAATTAACCTTCCGGCACCGGGCAGGCGTCACACCGTATACGTCCACTTTCGTGTTTGCACAGTGCTGTGTTTTTAATAAACAGTTGCAGCCAGCTGGTATCTTCGACTGATTTCAGCTCCGTCCGCAGGGACTTCACCTACCTATCAGCGTGCCTTCTCCCGAAGTTACGGCACCATTTTGCCTAGTTCCTTCACCCGAGTTCTCTCAAGCGCCTTGGTATTCTCT